>CACHJN010000001.1 GCA_902580115.1 uncultured Pelagibacteraceae bacterium
GCTTCCGCTTCAGCCTGGGCTTGTGCTTCAGCTTTAACCTCTTCCTCAGGTGGTTTCGTTTCTGAAGATTCCTTTACTATTATCTCAGTTTTTTTATTTACTTCGCTATCTTTAGGATCAGTATTGAAAACTCCAGTTGCTAAAATAACTGAGACTAAAGCAACAAGTATTAAGTTCATAATTCACTATCTTATCACAAAGACACCATTAATTTTCTTCAAATTTCAGAATTTTGCAATAACGACTTTGTTGGTATATAAGGATTCTAGAGACTGGATAAAGGGTATCTGGCAACAATGGGTTAAAAGGTACCTGGCAACATAACTCCGCTGATAATGAAAAATAATTTTTTAATTTTGATTTTATTTTTTTATTGCGTTTCTTGCGCTAACCCAACAATAGTCAATGTAATTGGGCCAAATGATAATAGTTTAAGTTGTGAAGAGTTAAGCAATGAAATTTCATTAGCAAATAAATATGCCGATGAGGCCAAAGAGGCAAAGAAAATGGATAAACCTCACAATATTGGGGCAATATTATTTTTTATACCAGGATATGGAGTATCAATGAAAAATATAGATCAAGCAATTACTGCAGCAGCGAAAAGAGCAGAACATTTGAATAATATTAAAGAAAAAAAAAACTGTTGAAATTAGTCGCATTGAATTAAGGGAATAATTATTTAAATTAAAACTATGGAAATAATATTTGTAATTGTAGTCTTGTTCTTAATTTATTATCTTTTGAGACCAACCTCAAAAGAAGAGTTAAAGAGATTTAAAGATAAAGATAATTGGTCAAATATGGGTTTTTAAAAAATATATTTGTCCCCTAAATAAAATAACAATCCCAAAGCAATTCCAGTTAAAATCCAAAAAATTTTATCGTTCATTTATCAGTTTTTCTAAATTAGGTTTAAAATATTTTGGTCCCTTCATCACTTTCCCAAACTCATTATAAATGGGCTTTCCGTCTGCTCCAAGTTTGCTCATGTTGGAATTCTGCACTTCTTGAAAACACTTATCTAAATCTATACCAAACGCATGTCCTGCGCCATAGGTTACGTAAAGTATATCTGTTAAAGCATCTGCAACTTCTTTAATATTTTTTTCCTTAATGGCAACCTTAAACTCCTCAAGTTCCTCAGCAATTAAATCATATCTAAGCTTAACGATTTTTTCTTCTGGAAATTTTGCTTTATTATTAACTTCTTGACCAAAAGTTTTCATGAATTTTCCCACTTTTTCAAAATTACTCATATTTCCGCCTTTATATTTTTTTAATTTAAATATAAAAATAATATATCAGAGAATCATAAATGAAGTATAGAAACGAGTTTGATAGTATAGGAAAAATCAAAGTACCTGGTGATAAGTATTGGGGTGCTTCAACTGAAAGATCTAATAAATACTTTAACATTGGTGATTTTTTAGTAAGACCAATAGTTATACAATCTATCGCAATAATAAAAAAAGCTGCAGCTATAGTTAATAAAAATAATGGTGATCTAGATGCTAAAATTTCAAAATATATAGTTAAAGCATCAGAAGAAGTGATAAAAGGAAAATTAAACAATCATTTTCCTCTAAAAGTTTGGCAAACAGGATCTGGTACACAAACTAATATGAATGTAAATGAAGTTATTTCAAATAGAGCTATAGAAATGCTTGGAGGAAAACTTGGAACAAAAAAACCAGTGCACCCTAATGACCATGTAAATAAATCACAATCAACTAATGATGTTTTTCCCTCTGCAATGCACATTTCCATTGCAATAAAAACTAAACAAAAACTTTTACCCTCATTAAAAATACTAGAAAAAGAGCTTCTTAAAAAGGTAAAAGAGTTTAAAAAAATTGTAAAAGTTGGAAGAACACATTTACAAGATGCAACACCAATAACTTTGGGACAAGAATTCTCAGGATATCATGCACAACTTAAAAAATGTATAAATAGAATTGAGGATGCTTTAGAAGAAATTTATTACCTCGCTCAGGGTGGTACTGCGGTCGGAACTGGATTAAATACAAAAAAAAATTTTGATACTAAAATTATTAAAGAAATTTCAAAAATTACAAAATTACCCTTTAAACCAGCAAAGAATAAATTTGCAGCACTCGCAGCTCATGATGCGATTGTAAATTTTTCTGGTACTATGAATACTACAGCAGTTTGTTTAATGAAGATCGCTAATGATATTAGATTTCTCGGATCTGGGCCACGTGCAGGATATGGAGAGTTAATATTACCATCTAATGAACCTGGTTCTTCAATAATGCCAGGAAAAGTGAACCCAACACAGTCTGAAGCGGTAACCATGGTCTGTGTGAAAGTTATTGGCAATCACAATGGAATAACTATGGCAGGCTCTCATGGTCACTTTGAATTAAATGTTTTTAAACCTTTAATTATTCACAACATTCTTCAGTCTATTGAGATAATGGCGGATTCATCTAAAACTTTTGCTCTTTATTGTGTTAAAGGAATTAAAGCTGATAAAAAAAGAATAAAAAGCTTACTTGATAATTCATTAATGATTGTTACAGCACTAGCTCCCAATATAGGTTATGATAATGCTGCTAAAATTGCTAAAGCAGCACATAAAAACGGAACTACATTAAAAGAAGAAGTTTTAAAAACAAATCTTATTTCGGAAAAAGAGTATGATAAGATTATGGATCCAATTCAAATGACTAAGCCTAAATAAGTTCTATTACACCATTAAACAAAGGTATTAATTATCATCTTTTTTATTATATTAAGTAGTGTATAAAAGTTATCTTAAAGTCATGTCATCTGAAAATAAATTATTAGATAACTTAAATAGTGTACAAAAAAAGGCTGTATTAGACACTGAGGGACCAAATCTAATTGTTGCTGGTGCTGGATCAGGAAAAACAAGAGTACTAACCACAAAGTTAGCTTATATAATAAGTAAAAAAAAAGCTTGGCCTAATCAAATCTTGTGCGTAACTTTTACTAATAAAGCTGCGAAAGAAATGCAAAATAGAGTTCTTGATCTAATTAAAGGGGAAAATAACGCAGTACCTTGGTTGGGAACTTTTCATTCTATAAGTGTAAAATTTTTGAGAAGACACGCAGAAGCAATTGGTTTCAAGAGTAATTTTACAATTCTTGATACAGATGACCAAAAAAAATTGGTTAGAAAAATTTGTGAGGCTGAAAATATTGACGCAAAAAAAATTTCACCCCAATTTATAATTTCATTTATAGATAACTGGAAAAACAAAGGCTTAATGTATAATGAAATTAAAGTAAAACAGAGCAATTCTCTTGAGTCCCAAATATTGAAAGTTTATTCTATTTATCAAAAAAAAACTCAAGATTTGAATGCGATGGATTTTGGTGATCTAATTTTATTTACAGTAAAATTGTTTCAAAATAACAGTGATATTGCAGAAATATATCGTAAAAATTTTAAGTATATTTTAGTAGATGAGTTTCAAGATACTAACTTTATTCAAAATAAATGGTTAAATTTACTAGTCAACTCAAATCAAAACATTTGCTGTGTAGGAGATGACGATCAGTCAATTTATAGCTGGAGAGGTGCTGAAATTAAGAATTTTTTAACGTTCGATAAAATTTATCCTAATTGTAAGATTTATAAATTAGAGCAAAATTATCGTTCAACAAAAAATATATTAGAAACAGCATCTAGTTTAATTTCAAATAACAGTAGTAGATTAGGAAAAAAACTTTGGTCTGATGGCTCTACTGGTGAACTTGTAAAACTAAATTGTTATAACAGTGGAAAAGACGAGGCTGAAGGGGTCAGTGATATTTTGGAGAAGATAATCAAAGAAAAATATTCATTAAACAACGTAAGCATACTTGTGAGAGCAATTTATCAAACTAGAGAGTTTGAAGAAAGATTTTTAAAAATTGGCTTAGGTTATAGGGTTCTAGGTGGGATAAGATTTTACGAAAGAGCTGAAATAAAAGATGCCATAAGTTATTTAAGAATTGTAAATCAAAAGTTTGATGATTTAGCATTGGAGAGGGTTATTGGTGCACCCAAAAGAGGTATAGGAGATGCTACATTAAAAAAGATATACGAATTTGCATCAAAAAAAAAGTTATGTTTGGAAGACGCAATAATTAATTTAATTGAATTAGATCAATTAAAACCAAAAATTAAAAAATCATTCTCTATTTTGATTAAAATGATAGAAAAATGGAGAAATGAAGCAAAAATAATAAAACATTACGATTTATTAAAATTAATTTTAGATGAGTCTGGATATTCATCTACTTTAAAAAATAAAAAAGATTTAGAAAATGAAAATAGGCTAGAAAATTTAAAAGAGTTGCTAAGGGCAATGCAAGATTATGACAATTTACAAGATTTTTTAGAACATGTGTCTCTAGCAACTTCTGCTGATCAAGAGTGGGAAGGTGAAAAAGTAAATTTAATGACGATGCACGCTGCGAAAGGACTAGAGTTTGATGTAGTTTTTTTGCCAGGTTGGGAAGAGGGTTTATTTCCTCACCAAAAATCTTTACAAGAAAAAGGTGATTTTGCTTTAGAAGAGGAAAGAAGATTGGCTTATGTTGGGATAACAAGAGCAAAAAAAGAAGCTTTTTTATCTTTCGCTATGAGGAGAGCCTATCAGGGAGATTGGATGGATGCCATTCCATCAAGATTCATCAATGAACTACCAAATGATAATATTGAAAAAAATGAAATCTTTGAAAAAGAAAAAGATGATGAATTTGATTTTAATCAAGATAACTCAATTGAACTTGGTGATGAATATAGAAGTCCAGGATGGGATAGACTTAAAAAAAAATTAATTAAATGGAAAAAATAAATAAATTAAAGAGTAAATTTAAAGAATACAATTTAGATGGATATTTAGTACCAAAAAACGATGAATTTTTCGGTGAATATGTACCATATCATAAAGACGACTTAAGATACATTTCCAATTTTTCAGGCTCATACGGATTAGCTTTAATTTTAAAAAAAAAAAATTTTCTATTTGTTGATGGAAGATACACTGTGCAGGCTGATATACAAAGTGGAAAGGCTTTTAAAGTTATCACACTGCCTTTTTCAAAAAAAAAATTAAATCTTGATCTAAAAAATAAAAAAATAGGATTTAATCCAAGGTTATTTAATGAAAGATCAATAGATCAATTATCTCAAAAACTTAAAATAAAATGTATAGCCGTAAATAATAATTTAATCAATCTTATTAAAAAGAAGCAGACTAAAATATCTAAAAAAAAATTTTATATTTTAGATAAATCGATAGCTGGAAAAAATTGCTTAAGTAAAATTAATCATTTAAAAAAGTTTTTTTTCAAAAATAAAATTGACTTAATGTTTGTAACATCATCAGAAAATGTGGCATGGCTATTAAACATAAGAGGACATGACTCAAATTTTTCACCAATTCCCAATTGTTACTTGATAATCGACAATCAAATGAAAGTTTTTTTATTTTGCGATTTAAAAAAAATAGATACAAAATTTAAAAAAAAGCTTAATTTTATAAGTATTCTCGAAATAGATGAATTAGATAAATTTTTAAGAAAAATAAAATATAAAAACTTTTTAGTAGATGATTTAACATGTTCAGTTTTTTATAAGAATATTATAAAAGAGAATAATAAAATTCCAAAAGTTACTGATCCTATATATCTCCTTAAATCCCAAAAAAATAACGTTGAGATTAGTAATACAAAAAAAATTCATGAATATGATGGTGCTGCTTTAACGAAATTTCTATTTTGGATACAAAATAATTTTAAAAAGAAAAAGATTACCGAATTGTCAGCTCAAAAAAAATTATTAAATTTTAAAAAAAAATTTAAAAAATTTAAATTTCCCAGCTTTCCTACAATCTCTAGCACAGGTCCTAATGGTGCTATTGTACATTATAATGCCTCAAAAAAAACTAATAGAGTTCTCGAAAAAGGAAATATTTATTTAGTTGACTCAGGTGGACAATATCATTTTGGTACTACCGATGTAACAAGAACAATTTCCTTGGGCACTGAAAGTAAAAAAGTTAAAGAAATTTTTACCAGAGTACTAAAGGGACATCTAAATTTATCTAATTTTAAATTAAATAAAAATACAACTGGATCAATCCTAGATAAAATTGCTAGAAAAGATTTAAGACAAATAAATTTAGATTACGCTCACGGGACAGGACATGGTGTTGGTTATTTTTTAAATGTTCATGAGGGACCACCATCAATTTCTAAATTTAATAAAACAAAATTTGAACCAGGAATGGTGCTTTCCAATGAGCCAGGCTATTATGAAAAAAATAATTTTGGTTTACGCATTGAAAATCTTATTTATACAAAAAAATATAAAAAAGGAATGAAATTTGATAATCTTACTTATGCTCCAATTGATAAAAGTTTAATATTAAAGAAATTATTGAATAAAAAAGAAATAACTTGGCTTAATCAGTATCATAAAAATGTTTATAAAAAGCTTAAAAAATATATGAATGAAAGAGAATTAATTTTATTACAAAAGTCCTGTTCAAATATTTAATAAATTATACCATTCGGTCTCAGAATAAATTTTGACATTAAGTTCTTTCGCTTTGTCAATTTTTTTTTTTGTAGGTTTTGAGTCACCTACAACCAAAATATTTAATTTTTTAGAAACTGATCCAAGTACTTTTCCTCCTAAATTTTCAGTCAAGGTTTTAGCCTCTGATCTACTAATTTTTTTAAAACTTCCAGTAAACATTACGTTTGTATTGCTCAATTTTCCTTTTTTATTTGTCTCTTTAAAATTTTGTATATTCAACTTTGTTATTAAATTTTTTACAATTTCAATATTTCTTTTATTTTTAAAAAAATTTTTAAGAGAAATAATTTGAGTTTCACCTATCCCATCTAAATCACTCAAATTTCTTAGTATCTCATCTCTGTTAGATTTAAACATATTAGAAAATTGCTCAATTGATTTAAAAAAACTTCCTAAAATTTTCGCATTTTCTTGACCAATGTGTCTTATTCCTATCGAGTATATAAACCTATTCAGAGAAATATTTTTAGCTTGATTAATTGCATTTTTCAGATTTTTAACCGAAAGGTCACCCCACCCTTCTAATTGCGATATTTTATCATAATTTAGTTCAAATATGTCTGATGGGTTAGTTATTAAATTTAATTCCCAAAATTGTTCAATAACTTTTTTTCCTAAACCATCAATATTAAAGGCTTCCTTTGAGACAATATGTTTTAACTTTTCCTTCGCTATAAAGGAACAATCGTAACCTTTAATACATCTTCTTACAGCGTCTTCCTTATTCGTTGATAAGTTAATTTCTGTATGAATTTTCCCTCCACATAAACATTTACTTGGAAAGATATATTTTTTTGAATTTTTTCTTCTTTTATTTAAGTCAACAGAAACAACCTGGGGGATTACATCGCCTGCCCTTTGAATAACTATTGTGTCACCAACTCTAATGTCTTTTCTATCTATCTCATCTTTATTGTGTAAAGTAGCATTAGAAACTACAACTCCTCCAACGGTAACAGGTTCAATTTTTGCAACAGGCGTGATAGCGCCTGTCCTTCCAACTTGAATTAATATATTCTTTATTGTTGATATCGCCTTTTCAGAAGAAAATTTGTAAGCTGTAGCCCACCTTGGTGAATTTGAGGTGCTGCCAAGTCTTCTTTGTAAATTTAAATCATCGATTTTATATACTATCCCATCTATATCGTAATCAAGTGAAGATCTTATAGACTCAATATTTTTATGCTGTTTTTCAATTTCCTCAATCCCACTTACTAATTTATTATATGGATTTACATTAAAACCCCAACCTTTTAACTTCGTAATAAATTCAGATTGTGTTTTATAAACCATAGGTTTAATCACACCAAATCCATAAGCAAAATAATTTAAAGGAATTTTTTTTGTCTCTCTAGAATCTTTTTGTCTTAAAGATCCTCCTGCTGCATTTCTAGGATTTGCAAAACTTTTTTTTAATTTTTTAAAATCTTTTTTGCCAATATAGACCTCACCCCTTACCTCTAATACATTGGGAAGATTTTTATCAATTATTTTTTTCGGTATATTTTTTATTGTTTTTAAATTTTCTAAAATATCTTCTCCTGTAATACCATCACCTCTAGACAATCCTTTCACTAAAATCCCATTTTCATAAGTAAGAGAAGCAGAAATTCCATCTATTTTTAATTCAGATGAAAAACTTAAATTTTTATTTTTGGTATTTAAATAATTTGAAATTTTACTTATGAAATCTTCCATGCCATTTACATCAAAAGTATTTGAAAGAGAGAGCATTGGTATTGAATGTTTAATCTTTTTAAATTTTTTTGTTACTGGAGCACCTACTTGATCTTGAATGGAGTTTTTTGTTGCAAGATAAGGAAAATCATTCTCTAGCTTTATAATTTCACTTTTGATTTGATCATATTTAGAGTCTGTTACTAAAGGGGAGTCCAAGTTGAAATAGTGATGGTTATATTTTAACAATAGCTTTTTTTTATTGTCATATTTTTTTTGTATATCTTGTTTTTTCATTTATTAAGTATCTTATCTATTGTTTTTCTTACTAAACCTCGCTCCTCTTTTTTAGAATTTTTCTCCAAAATTTTTTGTTCTTTACGATAATCCTTATTTAATAATGCATAAGAATTTTCATACCATTTACTAGAATTATAATTGTAACCGAGAATTTGTGCTGTTTTTTCAGCTTCTGCAATTAAACCTAGATTATAGTAAATTTCTACTAATCTGTGCAAAGCTTCCTCTATGAATATAGTTTCTTCATAATCATTAATTACAACTTTTAATCTATTAATAGCAGGGATCCATTTTTGAGTTTGAATATAATACTTAGCAACATAAATTTCTTTGGCCGCTAATTGATTTTGAATTAAACCTAATTTAAATTTTAAATCCATAGTATAATCATTGTTGGGATACTTTTTTATATATTCTTGTATAATTTTTTTTGTTTCTAAAAGCGGTCTTAAATCTTTTTTTTCATCAAGTATTTGTTCATAATTGGATAGAGCAATCAAATACGATGCATATTGAACATTTTCATCAGCAGGATATTTTCTTAAATAGTTTTCCAAAGATGCAATTGCTTCGTCATGAAAATTAATAACGTAATAGCAATAACTTGACATTAATAATGATTTTGCTGAATGTTCTATAATAGGTAAAATTTTCTCTGCTTCTGAGAATTTTTGGGCAGCAAAAAAGAATTCTCCATTATTCAATGCATCAAGACCTTCTTTATATATTCTATAAGACTCTTTTTCATCAGGAGGTTTTATAGATAAGTCCTCCTTTTTTTTGGAACACTCAGCAGTAAATAAAAAAAGAAAAAAAATTAAAAATATTTTTTGATACATTTTTTATTCATATCAAATAAATTAAATTAGGTAAAATTTTGTTTAATTTTATATGCTTACTGCTATTGGTTTTTTTAATGTTTCTTTTATTTGAGCATTTTTATTAATTGAATCGATGCTATTTAATGTCCAATTAGATTTATCAGAAAAAAATTTTAAGAGTAGTTTGTTTGTTAATGCATGACCTCCCTGAGAAGTAATAACATGTCCAATAATTCTATTTCCAGATAGCATTAAATCACCAATACAATCTAATATTTTGTGATTTACAAATTCATGCCTATTTCTTAAACCATCTTCATTTAATATTTCGTTATCTTTTACCACGATCGCATTTTCTAACGATCCCCCTTTAGCTAAACCTTGGCTTTTAATAAAATCAATATCTTCATAAAGACAAAAAGTTCTTGAGTTATATATTTCATTTAATTTGTCTTTGTTTAATTTGAACTCTTTTCTTCTAGTTCTGATTAAAGGGTTATCGTAAACTATTTCAAAATCTATTATTAAATCATTTGAAGGTTCTATAGATATAAACTTTTTGCCTTCTTTAACCTCTACCTTTTTTTGAACTTTTATAAATTTTCTTAAAGCTGTTTGTTTTTTTATTCCTACAGATCTAATTGCCTCTACAAAATCGCTAGCAGAACCATCTAAAATCGGAATTTCTGATGCATCTACTTCAACTAAAGCATTATCTATACCTTCACCAAAAAAAGCGGCCATTAAATGTTCTACGGTTGAAACTGTTATTCCGTTTTCATTTGCAATCTTTGTGCACAATATAGGCTCAACTACGTTTTTAAAATTTGCAGATATTAATTGGTTTTTGTCAATATCAACTCTAGAAAATTGTATTCCGAAATTCTCGTTCGCGGGCTTGATTACTAACTCAACGTTTACTCCGTTGTGCAAACCAATACCGTTTAATTTTATCGGACTATTAATAGTATTTTGATTATTAGATGACATTGTAAATGTATATAAAATTAGAAAGATGTTCTTAAAACAAAAAATGTTTCAAAAAAAAACAATTTTACTCAAAGAACCCTGAAAAAATCCTTGAAATCCAAGTTTTTTTTTTATTTATAAAGGGTATTGCTTCCTTCACCCATCCTTTACTAAGCAATTCACCAAATATTCTTAAAGATGCGAACGGATCTTCGTCTTTTGACTTATCGAAATTCAACTGACAATCAACAAATTGTTTTTCAAATATATCTTTAAATTTATAAATAATATTCTTGTCAATAAAATCAAAATACAAAGGAATTTCTTTATTTTTTAAACTTTTAAGATGTTTATTTTTATTAAATATAATATTTACAATCTCTTCAATTCTTGCGGATGAAATTTCAATTATATTTTTTAAACTTATTTTTCTAAAATTGTTTTCACCTAAATATTTTTTATTAACATACATATTCTGATCCGAAATTTCAAAACTAGACTCTGAAATTATTCTGTGAACATTTTGTATTTCAAGTGAACAAACCTTTGAAATATCTTTTAAGATTATGTCTGATCCAAAATTGAATCTTTGGGAAAAACAAAATGCAGATTCATAAAAAAATAAGACTTGAGTCTCATCCTTACCAAGATTAATTTTTATAAACGTATCTTTTTTTTCTTTATTGATAATTTTAATACCGTCAGTAAAACTCTTTAAAATTATCTTATTTACACTTAAATTGCATCTGTTAAAGAAAGATTCAATATTTTTAAGATCATTATTATTTATCATGAAAAAAGTTAATTGATGAGAATAGAAATCTCCATGTAAGCCAATTGGTAAATTTTTTACTGTTCTGTTGTCTAAAAGATATTTTGTGTTAAAAAGATGAATTATCTTTTTATTTTTTTCAGTCTCTTCTATTTTTGATTTTAAATTATTTAAAATGTAAGAAATATCATCTGATAAAATTTGATTTCCATTCAACTTTTTGAAACCACTTACATTTAGACAATCAAAATCAGTTTGATTAATGATTACATTTATATCTGAAAAAAAAAGTTTTGATCTATCCTCAATCTTACTTATTATTTTTTTTAGATTTTCTACACTAGAGTCTAAATTAACTATTTTTCCATTTTTAAACCCAGACTGAGAAAAAATTTCTTTTTCTATTATTTTAAAATTAAGCTCATCGTCATATTCTCCAACTACAACAAATAAATTTTCGTCGTTAAGTTCTAAAAAAAGATTATTTTTTTTTAATTTAATCATTTAATTTAAGATGAGTTGATTTTCAATTCTATAATCAAAAATAGAATATTTTTCAAAATTAATTTCTTTGTTAAGTTCTAAATAATTTTTTAAACTGTAAGTGAAATTTTTTACAGGTAGTTTTATAACTTTATTGTTTTTTAGTATAATATCCCATCTACCAATATCAAAATGATAAAATGACTTTATCTCTGAAATTGGGAAGTCAAGTCTTTGTAAAACTGAGTAAATCTCCAAGAAGTTTTTTTGCTTTCCAAATATATTTGGTAATTTTTCTAGTACAGGATTTTTGAAAAATTCAATTTCCTCTCCATTTTTTGTTAAAAAAAATACTTTCTGCTTATAATTAATAATCGCTATCGTTTCTTTTTCATAAACTATTACTTGAAGTTTTGAAGGATAAATTTTTCTAAATTCAATAAAATCAATTAACTTATTTTCTTTTAAAATTTTATCAATTTTCTCTTCATCCAGAACAAATAAACTTGATCCATATAATTCATTTAGAAATATATTTTTTATTTTTTTATTATTTAAAACTCTGAGATTTTTCACTTCAATTTTTTTAATATTAAAAAATTTAAAACTTAAATTAAAATAATTGGGGTTAAATGTTGTAAGTGTTACTATTAAAAGTATTGAGGATAAAATAATTGAAAATTTTTTCATTTATTTAAGCTTGCATCTAAAATAAGTTTTAACACAAGTTTATCAAAAGAAATTTTTTTATAACTGGCAATCTCAGGTACTAAAGACAAATCTGTCATTCCAGGCTGTGTATTAGTTTCTAAAAGATAAAACTTATTATTTATAAATTTAAAATCAGATCTAGTAACACCTCTACATCCTAAAATTTTATGTGTTTGCTCAGCAATTCTGAGAACTTCACCATATTTTTTCTTAGAAATATTTGCAGGCATTATATGATCAGTTTTTGCTGATTTAAGATATTTTGCTTTATAATCATAGAATTTTCTTTTGGGTTTTAATTCTATAGCACCTAATGCTTTGCCATTTAAAACAGCAACTTGAATTTCTTGACCATCAATAAAATTTTCCACTATTAAAGTATCGTAAGTTTTTAACAAAACTTTAATATTTTTTTTTAAGGTAATTTTATCATTACATATTTTAACACCAATACTTGATCCTTCGTTATTAGGTTTTACCACTAATGGGTATTCAAGTTTTTTAGTTTTTGTGGTCTTTTCAAATTTAAAAAAATTGAAATTTTTTTTTTTTATTACTACATATAATGGTGTTTTTATCTTATTTTTTATAAATATTTTTTTTGAAATTATTTTATTCATCGCATTCATTGATGGCAAAACACCGGAGTGAGTATAAGGAATTTTGGAATATTCAAAAAAGCTCTGTGCAAAGCCATCTTCTCCTTCCTCACCGTGAAGAGCATTAAAAATTATATCTGAATTACTTTTTTTAATGTCAAAAAATGAATTTTTCTTTGGATCAAATATTTCTACTTTGAAACCCAGTCTTTTAATAGCAGATATACATGCTTTACCTGTTTTTATACTAATTTCTCTCTCTCTTGAATTTCCACCTAAAACTACTAAGATTTTTTTTTTAGCCATTTTTAACTGTTTCACCAATTATTTTTAATTCTAAATCCAATTTTACTCCGTGTTTTTCAAATACTTTTTGTTTTACAAAGTTAATTAATTTTTCAATATCTTCTGAAGATGCTCCTCCTTCATTTACAAAAAAGTTAGAATGTTTTTTCGATATACTGGCCTTACCAAATGATACTAGATTACAATTTGAGTTTTGAATTAATTTCCAGGCTTTTTTATCTTTTGGATTTTTAAAAGTACTTCCGCAAGTTTTAATTTGACTTGGTTGGGTTTCTTTTTTTTTTTGAGAAAAATTTTTAATTTTTTCATGTATCAAATTTTTATCCCCGAGATCAGCGCGAAGATTAGCAGATAAAATTATTAGATCTTCTGGTAAATTAGTGCCACGGTAAAAAAATTTTATATCTTCTCTTTTTATTTCAATAATTTTTCCCTTAAAATCTGTTCCTTTAACTGAGATCAAAATATCTGAAATTTCATTTCCATAACAACCGCTATTCATTCTAATTGCCCCTCCGATAGAACCTGGAATACAAGATAAAAATTCAAAGTTTACAATTGAATTTTCTGCTGCATAACTTGACAAAGTTTTATCTAAAGTTCCTGCTCCAACTTCCAAAACTTTATCCCTCTCCTGTTTTATAAAAGAAAATTTTGGACTTAATTTAATTACTACTCCGCTAAATCCCCCGTCTCTTATCAATGTATTGGATCCTGCTCCTAAGCATATTATTTTAAAAGTATTATTTATAATTTTTAAAAAATTGACAAGTTGATTAATGCTTTCTGGTTTAAATAAAATTTTTGCAGGGCCTCCAAGATTAAACCAACTATATTTTGATAAATTTGCATCAAAAATTATGTTTTTGCCAAATTTTTTTTTTAGTTCACTTTTTTCTAAATTCATAAAGATTTTTTTAAATTTCTCATCCAATTTGATATTGATCCTGCTCCCATGCCAATTATTATTTCATTTTTAATCAAGTTTTTTTTAAAAAAATTTCTAAAATTTTCTTCATCTTTAATAAGAATTACATCAACTTTTGAATTTAACGAAATCATTTTGCCGAATTTAATTAAATCAAAATTTTTATTTATTTTTTCTCCCGCAGCGTAAATAGGACATAATACTACTCTGTCTGAATACTTAAATGACTTTGAAAATTCTTTTTTTAATAAATTTACTCGACTAAACCTATGTGGTTGAAAGACTGAAGTTATTTTCTTTTTATCGGCAACTTTTTTAATACCTTCAAGCACAGAATAAATTTCAGTTGGATGATGAGCATAATCATCGTAAAATTCATTTTGATTTTTTTCGAATATTTTAGTCATTCTTCTTTGCACGCCTGTAAACTTTAATAACGCTTTTTTGATTACTTTAATACTAATTCCTAAATTTAAACATACACTAATTGCAGCAACAGAATTTAGTATGTTGTGTTTACCAATGAGATTAAGAATTATATTCTTAATGATCATTTTTTTTCCTAAAAAATTCTTAACTACAAGATCAAATTTACAATTTTTATTATTATATTGAGGGTTAATTATTTGGTAATCTGCAATTGCATTAAAACCATATGTTAATATATTTTTAGTTTTTATTTTCTTTTTGATTTCTTTAATATTTCTGTCATCTATGCAAATTATACATTTTCCAATCGGCGGCGTTTTATTAATAAATTTTATGAAACTATTTTCTAAATTTTTATAGTTTTTGTAAAAATCAATATGTTCCTTATCAATATTTGTTACGATAGAATAATTAATAGGAAGCTTTAAAAAACTACCATCAGACTCGTCTGCTTCCAAAACAGCCCACTCTCCTTTACCAAGTTTTGCATTATTTTTTAGTGAATTAATGACACCCCCATTTATTATTGTTGGATCAAGTTTAGACTCTAAAAGAATTTTTGAAACTAATGATGTTGTTGTTGTTTTTCCATGTGAGCCAGAAACAATTATGTTTTTTTTTAATGATACAATATTTGAGAGCATTTCTACTCTTTCATAGATAGGTAATTTTCTTTTTTTTGCCTCTTGAACTTCTGGGTTGTTAATTTTAATTGCTGAAGATTTGACAAGTATTGTTGCATCTTTTAAATTTTTTTTCTTCTGTCCTAAAAAAAATTTTACTCCCAATTTTTTACAATTTTCAATATTTTTATTCATGCTAATATCACTTCCCTGAACCTTAAAACCCATAATTTTCATAATTTGAGCAAGTCCACTCATACCTATTCCTCCCAGGCCAATAAAATGAATAGTTTCTTTTTGACCAATATTAATTTTCATAAAATAATTTAGCTATCTCCTCTTTAATATTCATAAAAACATTTTTATCAGAGTGTTTTTTCTGATTCTTTTTTATTAAATTTAGCATTGATTTATCTTTATGTATTGACTGAAGCAAATTAAATAGCTTATTTTTCAAATCTTTTTCTTCAACCATTATACCAAAACCTTTGTCGTCAAAATATTTAGCATTTTTTAATTGATGATTTTCTGCGGAAGAAGCTAATGGTATTGAAATTATAGGAATTTCACAGTTTAAAAGTTCGGCAAGAGCTGAAGATCCTGCTCTCGTAATTACTAAATTTGATAAATTGTAATATTTTAAAATATCAAAAGTAAAGCTAAAAAGTTCAAAATTTATCTTGCTATTGTTATATTTTTTTTGTAGCTCAAGTTTTTGACCCTCCAAACATTGCTGAAAAACTTTAAATTTCATTCCATTTTTTTTACAATTTACAAATATATCTGGTAATATTTCTGCAAAAATCTTTGCAGCTTGACTGCCTCCCAACACCAAAATCTTTAATTCGTTTTCTGTTTCTTTTTTATTAATTTTTGAATTGTTAAAAATAGACTCTCTTAAAATATTTCCTATTATAACAATTTTCTTTTTGTATTTTGAATTTATTCCCTCAATATCTTTGTAAGAAACTAAAATTTTTTTTGAAAAAGGAGCTAGATATCTATTAGATTTACCTATCATTAAGTTGTTTTCATAAATTATTAAAGGGATTCTTAATACGATCCCAGCAAAGCACACTGGGAAAGAAGCGTATCCACCCATGCCGAAAATAAATTTTGGTTTCGTTTTTATTAAGAAAAATATTGACTTAAAAAAAGCTATTAGAATTTTAAAAATAGAGAAAAATTTTCTTTTTTTGTTTAATGATGAGCTATCAATTATTTTAGTATTTTTTATAAATTGAATATTTATAAATTTTAAACCTCTCTCATCAGTTGTCAAAATTGAGTTAAAACTATTTTTATTTAAATAACTAGCTAAGCTTACTGCTGGAAAAATATGACCTCCTGTACCTCCTGTAGCAATTATTATTTTTTTATTATCACTCATATTTAAATCTGTTTTTTGTAAAGTTTAGAATTACTCCGGCTAAAACTGAACTACCAATTAATGAGGATCCTCCATAACTTAAAAAAGGCAAGGTCATGCCTGTTGTTGGTAATAAACTTGTATTTACACCAATATGTATGAAAGTTTGAAAAATTAATAAAGAGGATAAACCGCAAAGTGATATTTTTGAATTTTCATCAGAAATTTTAATACAATTTTTAATTATCTTATATGAAATATATAAAAAAATAGTTACTACAAATACTGATATTACAGAACCAAATTCTTCCGTTATAACCGCTATTATGTAGTCAGTGTGTGCCTCCGGAACACTATCTTTTAAAATTCCTTCTCCCATACCTTGGCCTTTAAGCCCACCCTGTTTAATTGCGGCTAAAGCTTTGTCTGTTTGAAAGCTATCCCCTTTGGTTGGATCAAAAAAAGTATTTAATCTTTGAGTTATGTAACCAAACTTTTCAGGAAATATTGATAAAATTGCGATCGAACAAATAATTAATAAACCAAACAAGAGCAAAATATAACTTATTTTTATTCCTGAAATAAACACAATAGATAACCAAGTCGTTATAAGTAAAATTGATTGGCCAATATCTGGTTGATTTAAAAGTAATATTATTATCGCTGTAAGAATTAGTAAGCTTAGGAAATATGAATAATTGGAATTTTTTTCTTTGCTGCTGCTTATTAAGCTAGCTGTAATTAATACAAAAAAAGGTTTAATAATCTCGATAGGTTGTAGACGAAAAAAAAACAAATCTAACCATCTTTTAGCGCCTTTAATTTCTACTCCCAAAAAAGGAACTAAAATTAACAAAATTAATGATATTGTAAACATTGGTAAAATTATTTTTTTTAAAAAAGAAATTTTAATGTAAGAGATGATAAACATTATAGAAATTGCTAATATGGAAAATGTTAGGTGTCTTGAAAAATAATGGTAAAAATCTTTATTCAATCTTTCCCCAGCAAGCGAAGAAGTTGAAGAAAATGAGAAGAAAACTCCTAAAAAAAATAAAGCTAAAAAACTAAATAAAATATTTTTATCAATATTTCTCCAATAATCACTTAATCTTTCAGAATTAATGAAATTTTTTAGCATTATAGTTTACCAATTTTTTAAATTTTTCACCTCTTTCAACGAAGTTTTTGAATTGATCATACGAAGCACTTGCAGGACTAAATAAAATAGTAACCTTTTTCTTTTTGTCATAAGATTTAAAAATTTTATTTACTGCTACTTTTAAATTCTTACTAACTTCAAATTTAATTTTTTTATTAATTTGATTTTTAAAATAATTAGTATGATTACCTATGATATAAGCTTTTATAATTTTTTTTTTAAATTGATTGATATTTATTTTGTCATTCTTTTTTGGCTGGCCACCTATGATCCAAACAATATTTTCATTTGATTCTAAAGCAAATTTTGTGGACTCGAAAGAAGTAGCTTTCGAGTCATTAATAAAAGTATGATTACCAAGCTTTAGGAAGATCTCATGCCGATGGGATAGTCCATTAAAGGACTTCAGAGACTTTAAAAAGTTTTGTTTGTTAACTTTAAAAAGTCTCGTTATAAAATATGCAAATTTTACATTATCTTTATTGGTATTAAGTTGGAGATACTTATTGGGAATGGTTTTAAATTTAATTGGATTGTTTTTTATAAATTTTAATTTTGCTGAAAAATTTTTATTTTGATAGAGTTTTTTTAAATTATCATCACTTAAAAATGCAATATCACTTTTTGTTTGGTTGTTAAAAATTTTAATTTTTGAATTTACATATTTTTTCTTTGAACCGTGCCAATCTAAATGATCTTGAGATATATTTAATATTACAGCACAGTATGGTTTTATAAACTGAGAATACTCTAATTGAAAAGATGACGCTTCGATAATATATATGTCATTTTTTATGAATTCTAGATTTAATATTGGTCTTCCAATATTACCTGCTAATTTATTCTTAATTTTATTTTTTTTTAAAATATGATGAACTAAATAACAAGTGGTTGATTTGCCATTTGTTCCTGTGATAATGATTGATTTTTTTACTTTGTTTCTTAAAAAAAATAAATCTAAATCAGTTATAATTTTCTTTTTATTTTTTAACAATAGCTTTTTAAATTTCGATTTTTGAATATCTATTCCAGGGCTCATAACTATATAATCAACCCGGTTTAAATTAAATTTAAAAATATTCTTAAGTTTTACGTTTGATTTATTGAATTTATCATCCCAAGTAAAAATTTTATTTGCTTTGTTTCTTTTAAGAAAATTTACTACAGATTTACCTGTTAAACCTAAACCATAGACAGCGAAACTTTTGCTTCTAAAATTAAATGATGCACGCATTATCTTAATTTAAGTGTTGCTAGTCCGACTAAAGCGAGAATAATAGCAATAATCCAAAATCTAATAACTATTGTAGACTCTGCCCACCCCTTTTTTTCAAAATGATGATGAATAGGTGCCATCATAAAAACTCTTTTACCTGTCAGTTTAAAAGAAATTACTTGTATAATTACAGAAATAGTTTCTAAAACAAACAGCCCTCCAATTATTGCAAGAACTATTTCATGTTTAACGATTATCGCAACTGCTGCTAAAGAGCCTCCTAAAGATAAAGACCCAGTATCTCCCATAAAAATTTTTGCAGGTGGTGCATTATACCAAAGAAAACCTAAGCAAGATCCTACTATGGCTCCACAAAAAATTGCAGTTTCACCAACTCCTGGGATATATTGTATCTTTAAATATTCAGAAAAAATAATATTACCCACTACATAACTTATGAATGTAAAAGATAGTGCCACTAGCATGATGGGGACGGTTGCCAAACCGTCTAGTCCGTCAGTTAAATTAACAGCGTTTGAAGATCCAATAATAACAAATAAACCAAATGGTATAAAAAATATTCCAAGATCTAAAATTAGATTTTTGAAAAATGGGAAATAAATATTGTTTATATATTCATGATCTGAAATATGAATTAATATTAACAATGTTATTAAACCAATAATAAATTGACCAAAAAATTTGAGTTTTGAATTTAATCCAATTGAATTTCTATATTTTATTTTAAGTAAATCATCTATAAAACCTAAAGTTCCTAAACTTATCGAAATAAAAATTAATGACCAGATATAAATATTCTTAAGGTCTGCCCAAAGTAAAGTACTTGATAACATTCCTATAATAATAATAATTCCACCCATTGTTGGTGTGCCAGATTTTTTTACTATATGGTCAATAGGTCCATCTTGTCGAATAGGTCCTGTAATGTCCATTTTAGAAAAAAATTTAATTAGTGGACCGCCAATTAAAAAAACAATTATCAGTGAAGTCATTAATGATAATCCTGTTCTAAAGGTAAGATATTTAAATACATTTAAAAAAGAATATTTATCAATAAGTGAAGTTAAAAATTCAAATAGCATTAATTCTTCCTTCGGTTAAATTCTTCGATATTTTATTCAAACCTGTAGCATTGGAGCCTTTAATCATCAAATAATCATTATTTTGTAAAATTGGAAGTAATATTTCTTTAAAATCAGATTTGTCTTGTAAAACATTGCCTCGTTTATTTTTATTTACATTTTTATAAGTATTCATAATAAGATCCCCGTATACAAATAACCTATTTATATTTGAGTCATTAATAATAGGAGAAAGTTTCTTATGTAACATTTTAGATTTATTTCCTAATTCCAGCATGTCTCCTAACAAAATATATTTATGATTATTATTTTTTAAGTTAGATAAATTTAAAATAGATTGTTTCATTGATAATGGATTAGCATTGTAACTTTCATCTATCAGATTAAAAATTAAATTTTTATATTTAATCTTATATACTTTACCCCTTCCTTCTAGGATTTTAATATTTTTAATTTTATTTTTTACTTTATTAACATCTAATTTTAAAATTTCTAAAGCTGCAATAGCAAAAGCTATATTTTTTATTAATTGATCTTTGGTTTTAATTAAATATTCTTTTTTAAATGATCTAATTTTGACTAATTTAAATCTGGCAAAATTTTTTACCTTAACTATTTTTACATCTGATTTGCTATCATAACCTATAGAAACAACCTTTATTTTTCTTCTCTTAGCTAAAGATTTAAAAAAGTTATAATATTCACTATCTCTATCAATTATTAGGCTTCCTGACGCAGAAATATTATTTATTATTTCTCCCTTGGCTTTAGCTATATGATTTAAATTTTTAAAATTTTCAATATGAGCCTCGGCTACATTAGTGATAATACCTATATTCGGTTTTACAATTTTTGAGAGATTGTCTATCTCTCCTTTTTTACTCATCCCAATTTCGAAAACACCATATTTATGTTCTTGTTCAAGATTACATAAACTTAATGGTACTCCGTATGAATTATTAAATGATCTCGGCGAAAAATAAGTTTCGCCATAATTCTTAAGTAAATTTCCTATTAGGTCTTTAACCGATGTTTTGCCAGAGCTACCAGTAACTGCAATTATTTTTCCATTTGTATAATTTCTTTTCAAAATTGCTAATCTTTTAAGGAAGCTGTAAGTATTAGAAACTTTAATAGTTTTATTTTTTGAAACTTTATTAAAATTTTTTGATATAACACAATTATTTGCACCTTTTAAAATAGCTTCTTTTATAAAATTATGGCCATCATTTTTTTTACCTTTAATTGCTACAAATAGATTTCCTTTTTTTACTGTTTTAGAATCTATAGAAACTCCAAAAAAACCTTTATTAAATTTTTTATTTAAAATTTTATTTAAAATGAAATTATTTTGCTGTGAGTTAATTAGAAATTTCGTTTTCTTTTTTGTCATTTTTAAATTTTTTATTATCTCAAAGTCTGAAGTTTTAAATTTCTTTTTTCCATAGTCTTGGATGTTCTCATGACCCTTTCCTGCTATTAAAATTATTTCCCCAGGTCTTGATTGTTTTACCGCAGATTTAATGGCTAAAGTTCTGTTACCTATCTCGTAAACTTTTTCTTTTTTAATATGTTTTATGATTTCTTTTCTTATAGTTTCTGGTTTTTCATTTCTAGGATTATCATCTGTTATAAAAATTTTATTACAAAGTTGATTTACTATTTTTCCTATTTTTCCTCTTTTATTTTTATCTCTTTCACCACCGCAACCAAAAACTATTGTAACATCTCTGTTGTAGTGCGTTTTGAGAGAGTTTATTGCAGTTTTAATTGCTTCTGGAGTATGAGCAAAATCTATAAATACTTTTGTTTGATCAGGATATTCTTTTACTAATTCTAGCCTGCCCTTCACACTTTTCAATCTTTCAAAACATTTAGAAATTTTTTTTTTGTTTAATCCTAAGACTTCACAGGCCTTTATAGCCATCATTAAGTTTTTCTTTTGAAAATTTCCAATTAGTTTAAATTTCGAAAAGTCATATTCTTGTTCTAATTTATCAACAAATATTTTTCTTAATTGTCTTTTTTGTGATATTTGTTTTATTTGTTTGAATTGAGGAATATTTTTATCTGTAATAACATAACTATTTTTCGTTAATAATTTTTCAAAAAGTATTAATTTGGCTCTAAGATAATTTTTTAAAGATTTATGATAATCTAAGTGATCTTGGCTTAAATTTGTAAAAATTCCTGCTTTTAGTTTTATACCATTTAGTCTACCTTGATCTAAACCATGGCTAGACGCTTCTATTAAAACATTATCAATTTTTTTTTCTTTTAAAATTTTAAGTTCTTTATGTAAAGAAATAACGTCTGGACTGGTTAAATTATTTTTTTTATTTTTTTTTGTTTTTATTCCTAGAGTCCCAATTGTGGCTACTGGTAAATTATTAATTGAAAAAATTTGATGAAAAAAATCAGCAACTGAACTTTTACCATTAGTCCCAGTTACCGCAATAATATTTTTAGGTTTATTAAAATAAAATTTTGAACAAATTTTTCCTAGGCACTCCCTAACATTTCTTACTTTAATAATTTTTAAGTTTTTTTTATTTTCTTTTGAGGATATAATTGCGCACGCTCCTTTTTTGAGAGCATGATACATAAATTTTTCTCCATTATTTAGAGATCCTTTTAAAGCAAAAAAAAGTTCACCCTTTTTAAGATTTCTTGTGTCTGAAGATAATCCTTTAACTTTTATATTTGAAAGTTTTTTTGGGCAATTTTTAATTAGTTTTTTCAACAACATGATGATTAGGAACTTCTTTATTATTTATGGCTAAAATAGGTCCAATTTTTTCTATAATTTTGCCCGATGAATATACAGCATTCCAACCTGCTTCATTTCTAGTTCCTTTAATTTTTACCCCTCTATAATCATAAACAAGATTTTTAGCAATCTGGGGGTCATCAAGCATTACTAGAAGAACATAATTTTTATTGGATACGGTAAAAAACGATATAAAAGTATTAATGTTTTTATTTTCATTATCATAATATTGTGATGTTCCAGTTTTACCTGAAACTTTATATCCATAAATATTTGCTAAACTTGCTGTACCTTTTTCATCAGTTACAACTTTTCTTAATATTTTTTTTATTTTTTTACTGGTTTCCTCAGAAATTATTCTCTTATAAGCCAAATTCTTATTTTTATCTTTTTCTAGTGTGGGCGATATAAGTTTTCCTCCGTTAATCAAACTAGCATATGCTGCAGCTGCTTGAAGCGGAGTAGTAGTGATACCATGTCCATAAGAAATTGTTTCTAGTTTACATTTGTTCCAATCAAACGGAATGGGATTTCCTATTTCATCTAATTCAAATTTTGGACTACTAAGAAGATTTAAATCATTTAAAAATTTTTTATATTTTTCTTCTCCAATTCTTCTAGCTATTTTGAGTGTTCCAATATTCGAAGATTGAATAAGTATATCTTCTACTGTCATAGACTCTGGAAATTGTTTAATATCTGAAATTTTATGTATAGAGCAGTTGATATTATTTTTTATGTTTTTAATAACTGTTTCTGGCTCTACTATTTCTTCCTCTAATGCCAAAGCTATTGTAAAAGTTTTAAAAATAGATCCTAATTCAAAAACACCTTTTGTAATTTTATTCATAAACTCTTTTTCTCTAACAGCGACTCTTTTATTAATATTAAAATCTGGAAGAGAAACTAATGATAATACTTCCCCATTTTCAGAATCCATTATCACGGATGCGGCACCTTTAGCACTAAAAGTTTCTAATGCTTTCTCTAATTCCTGTTTTACAAGGTACTGGATATTTGTATCTAGTGATAGCTTTAATGGCTTGTTAGTATTTTTTTTATCTCTTAAATAATTATCATAATAATTTTCAACTCCAGAAATACCATAATTATCATAATCCGTTTGACCAATTATATGACTATAGAGACCTGAATGAGGATAAACTCTAGTCTGGAAAGGTTCAAAAATTAAACCTTTTTCGCCTAGTTTCCATAATTTTTCTCTTTGCATATCAGTGAGTCTTTTTTTTAAATAAAAGTATTTATCTTTATTTAAGTTTTGATTTAATTTTTTGGTATCTAACTCTGGTAAAACTAATTTGATTTTTACTAAAAATTTTTTTTTATCTTTTATTAAATTTGGTTTAACTGCTGCATGATAAGCTGTAATATTTCTTGAAAGTAAAATATCATTTCTGTCTACAATATCATTTCTTACAGGGTTGAAATTATATTTATAATTCTTGCTTTCGATATAACTTAGGCTTTGGGATGAAATAAAAATAATCTTTAATGAAAAAATTAAAATAAGCGAAAAAAAAGAAAAGAAAAGTATATATATTCTATCCTCACTAATTTTAAAATTTTTTTCTTTTTTAAATATTTGATTTGTACTCAAATAATCTTCGAAAAAAAAGCTCTGTTGTTTAGAGCTAATGATATTTTTTTTCTTTTTTTTTCTCATAGCTTATTTTTTTGAAATTTTTTTTTGTTCTTGAATGAAGCTGTTATAGTCCAGGTAA
Organism: uncultured Pelagibacteraceae bacterium; assembly: GCA_902580115.1. Taxonomy (GTDB): domain Bacteria; phylum Pseudomonadota; class Alphaproteobacteria; order Pelagibacterales; family Pelagibacteraceae; genus Pelagilacustribacter. Next base: position 24,564 of record CACHJN010000001.1, read on the forward strand.
ATTTTAGAAAAACTCATAGATTGGTATTGGTCACTAGTTAGGAAAGATATTTTCTCATCCAATAATTTTGGAGAAGTTAAATAATGATAATCTAATTGACTCTCGAAAAGTTCTTTTTCTAAATTAGATACTATCTTTTCATAGTGGATAATTTTTTTTTCAATTACTCTTGTTTTATTCTTAATAATTGAAGTACAAAATAATAAAAAAGAAAAAACTGAAATTGAAATTATTAGTTTTGAGTTAGGCAATTCTTTTCTCCAAATCAGTTAAATATTTAAATTTTTTTCTAAGTTCTATGGGGTCTCTGAATTCTTCTGAGCTCCTGACTGCAACACGTAATTTAGCAGATCTAGATCTTGGATTTTTCTTAATTTCTTTTGACGATGCTTGAATTATACTGTTTTTGTAATTTTCAAATAATGACAAATTGTTGTTTTCTGGCAAATATTTATTCGAACGTGAGCGATTTTTTGAGAAATTTTTAAAGTAAAACTTAATAATTTTATCTTCAATTGAATGAAAGCTTATTACAATAAGTTTTCCTCCTGGCTTTAAAACTTTAGTCGCTTTAATTATTCCCTCTATTAGCTCAGATATCTCTTGATTTACAAAAATTCGAATTGCCTGAAAAGTTTTTGTCGATTCATCAATTTTTTTTTTATAGTTCTTTTTTTTGGATTGTTTTATAATTTTTACGAATTCATCGGTTGTATTAATTTGCCGTTGGGCTCTATACCTAACAAGATTTTTAGCTATTTTAGATGCGTCTTCCTCATCTCCGAAGGTCTTAATTATATCTTTTAAATCTTGATTGCTGTAAGTATTTAAAACGTCCTTGGCAGAAATTTTAGTTTGTCCCATAACCATATTTAACTCATCTTTTGATTTAAAAGAAAAACCTCTTGATAGATCGTCTAATTGAATTGAAGATAAACCGAGATCAAATATAACTGCATCAAAATTTTTTATAGATACCAGATCTAAATCACTAAATTTTTTGTTGTGAAATATAAATCTTGATTCAAATTTTTTCTGTAATTTTTTTGCTATTTCAATGACTTGACTATCTCTATCAAAGGCTACGATTTTTGCTGCTTGATATTTAAGAAATTCTTTTGAGTATCCTCCTGCCCCAAAAGTACAGTCCATAAAATTACCGCCATTTTTAGGATTACAAATTTTTACAACCTCATCGATCATCACTGGAAGATGTTTTGCTTCCAGTGATGTGTGGGGTAATTTCATTATTTATCAAAATTTGCATTAAAACTTTTGCTTCCTTAAAAAAGCAGGTATCTCAAACTCTTCATCATCTGTAGAGTTTTGATCAAATAATCTATCATTTTGAGGATGTTCATCATCGATTTGAAGACTATCTTCTCTTAAGTCATTTTTTTCTTTAGAAAATAATTCAGGAGTATATTCCTCATCAGAAAGTTTTTTACTCTCTATTGTACTGCCTACATCAAGATTGTTTTCAATATAAGATGCATTTTCAATTGAAATACCTTGGGAACTAATATCTTGATTTGCTTTAGTATTTTCACTCATGTTTTTCTCTACATTTACATCATCAATTTTTTGAGGAGATGTATCAATTTCCAACTGCTCATCAAGTTTCAATGCTGTAGCTCCCTCTATTGAATTAATTGTATTCCGTTCAATATTTGGATTGTTAAAAATATTGTCAGAATACCCTGGATTTCTATTTTGAATTCTATTTACCATATTCAAAACAGTTTTTGACTCAGGTTTATGACCATCTAATGAAGTAGCAACAATAGATACTCTAATCTTTCCATCCATATTATCATCTTTGATTGCACCAAAAATTAATTCAGCTTCAGGATCAACTTCAGCCCTAATTTTATTTACGGATTGATCTACCTCGAATAAAGTAATGTCTTTTCCTCCGGTAATATTAACTAAAAGCCCCTTGGCTCCCTTAAGAGAATATTCATCTATTAATGGATTATTTAAAGCCATTTCAGTTGCAGCCATCGCTCTATTTTCACCTTCAGCCTCACCAGTACCCATCATAGCTTTGCCCATTGCACTCATTACAGTCTCAACATCTGCAAAATCTAAATTTATCATTCCTGGTCTGACCATTAAATCCGTTACGCTTTGAACTCCATGTTTTAAAACATCATTAGACAGTGAAAAAGACTCTTCAAATGTAGTTGACTCATTTGCTATTTTGAAAAGATTTTGGTTTGGAACAACAATAACTGTATCTAGGTGTTTTTTTAATTCTTCTAATCCTTCAATTGCTCTCCGCATTCTCTTCGGTCCTTCGTAAGCAAAAGGAAGTGTAGTCACTCCTACTGTAAGAATATTTAATTCCTTAGCTGCCCTTGCAATTACATGTGAAGCTCCAGTACCTGTTCCACCGCCCATGCCTGCAGTAATGAAAATCATGTTGCTCCCTTGTATATAGCTCACAATTTCATTTAATGACTCGTCAGCTGCAGCTTGACCAATGTCATTCTTTGCGCCTGCACCAAGTCCTTTTGTCAAGTTCATTCCAATTTGAATTTTGGAGTCTGCTTTGTTAACTCTTAAATCTTGAGCATCAGTATTTACTGCAACAAACTCTACTCCTTGCATTCCAGACTCGATCATAGAATTTATTGCATTGCCGCCTGCTCCACCAATTCCCATTACCAAAATTCTTGGTTTTAATTCTTTTAATTCGCCACCTCCAATATTTATGCTCATATACCCCTCCTTTTTATTACTAGTTATTATTATCCCATTTAAGTGTTGATCTGCTTTGTAAGGCTTTTTTCCTTGCAAAAGATTTAAATTTTTCAAAATTTTTAGGACTCCACACTTGGAAAGTTTTACCTAAACCCACAAATAAAATATCACTCTTAATTTTTGCAAAATTTAAAAGTTTTTTTGGAAATTGCACTCTGCCTTCAGTATCAAAAATTAGATTAGAACTATCAGATAAAACTGAAGTAGCAAAATAATCTCTTTTTTCTTCAAAAGGATTTAATGTGTCTATTGAGTTAGATAATTTTTCAATTCTTTCTTGAGTGCAACATTCTAAAGCTAGGTTGCTAAAGGAAGGGTATGATACAAAACCATTGTAACCTTGGGTTGTTAAATAGGATCTAAATGATGCAGGCACTGACACCCTCCCCTTTTTGTCTATTTTGTTTTCGTAACTTGATAAAAACATACTTTTTTAATTTTCTTTCTTTTCTTTTTATAATCAATAAATCCTCCAATTTGGGATTATTTGGGATCATATGGGATTTGACGGGTTAGTCAATATAATAGTTTTAATTGATAAAAGTACAAAAAAGGAACATTTTGATGAAGTTATTTTAGGTAGCCAGATAATCTATAAGCCGGGTTCTGTCATTTAAGAAGTCATTTATCTAGGCATATTTTCACAAATATGCTCAAGCAGCTAACCCGGATGACAAACTAAAGACTGTTTTTAGCGTTATACGCAGTGTCATCCCTATTTAGCCTTGCTCCATCTGGGGTTTACCTAGCGATTTTTGTTACCAAAAACCCGGTGTGCTCTTACCACACCGTTTCACCCTTACCTTGATTAGGCGGTTTATTTCTGTGGCACTAGCCCTGAGGTTGCCCTCGCCAGCCGTTAACTGGCAAATTGTCTTTAAGGAGCCCGGACTTTCCTCTATCAAAATAGATAGCGACTATCCAATTATCTGGCAAAAGTTAAATAGTATTTATAATGATGAAAATCAAGTAAAATTAAGATTTTAAGCCAATAATTGGCTAATTTTAAGAGTTTTTTTAGTTATTTTACCATTAACCTCTTCAGGCAAAAACCTTCTTTGAAAAGCCATTATTATCTTCCGATCTTTATTAGATTTTTTTGATAAGTTAAAAAACCTATATCCAATTTTATAAATATTTCTGAAAAAAAATTTCCTCATATTTTTAAAATCAGCATCATGAGTTTTAAGTTTTTTTTGAGGATACCAAATAGCAACACCCTTTTTACTTAGAAAATACCAGGGAAACTTTTCACCAGGGTCTAGCTTTCTAAGGGGCGCAATATCAGAATGGCCTAAAATATTTTCTTTCTTAATTTTATATTTTTTCATGAGTAATTTAATCAATTTAATTAATGAAGAAATTTGTTTTTTTGGAAAATTCTGGTAACTAATAAAGTGACCTTTGTTTTGAATTTCAATACCAATAGAATATTTGTTTAAGTTTTTTAAATCTTTCCATTTAGATTTACCCGCATGCCAAGCTATTTTATTATCTTTTACCATCCTAAAAATACCTCCATTCCTTTCTATGAAATAATGGCAACTGACTTTCGATTTAGGATTTTTAAGTCTATCCATAGATACACGCCCAGATTGCATTCCAGAGTAATGAATTATTAAATAACGAATATCTCTTAAAGATCTAGTTTTTCTTGAAAAATTCAATGATTTATTTACTTTTAGCAACATAAATTTGTCATGTATCTTCTTAAAATTAGCCAAATTTATATGTAAAATCTTATAAAATAAAGGCATGATTTATGTGCAATATCTGAATATTTTATATATATAGCCATTATGGGACTTAAAAAATTACAAGTTATATTTTACCTAATTGTGCTAAACATTTTGTTGGCAGTAAGTGCCAATGCTGAAGCAGAGAATGAATGCTTCGAAAAAGTGAGTAGAGGAATATTTAAATTCAACCAAGGTTTCGATAATATCGTTTTAGAACCAGTGGCTAAAGTTTATAATAAACTTCCTGAGCCGGTTAGAAATGGTACTGGAAACTTTACATCAAATATAGCTACTTTACTTTCTATACCGAACCATCTCCTTCAAGGTGAATTACGTCTGGCAGGTCATGCTACGGGTAGCTTTGTAGTGAATACCACAATTGGAATTCTTGGATTTGGCAACCCTGCTGCTGCTTTAGGTTTAGAAAATCAAAAAGAAGATTTGGGTCAAACTTTAGGATCATATGGAGTTGGTGGAGGATGCTATTTTGTCTTGCCGATTTTAGGCCCAACTACATTAAGAGACTCATTTGGAATGATTGCTGATAATCAATACTTAGACGCGTTTGCAAGAGTGACTTGGCACGAAAAAGAAATTAAAAGTTTATCGGGCAATAAATTAGATTATGTTGGGGTAAAAGCTGCGACCGCAATCGATTTTAGAGGGGAAAATATGACAAATTTTGAAAGTTTAGAAAAAAATTCAATTGATCTTTATGCTGCAACTAAAAGTTTATATCTTCAAGATAGAACGAAAAAAATTAAAAACAAATCAAGTTCTGACGATGATACTTGGGGTGAATTAGACAAGTAAAAACTTTTTCAATGAAAAAGAAATTATTTTTTCTATTATCATTTTTTTTTCTATATTGTAATTCACTCTTAGCAGTAACTTATAATTCAGAACCAAAGATTTTTATTCAAGAACTTGTTGATGACGCTATTAAAACTTTATCTGATAAGTCGACAACAGTTGAAGAAAAAAATGCAGTTATAGAAAAAATAGCAACAGAGAATGTGGATATTAAAGCTCTAGGTCTGTACACATTGGGCAAAATTAGAAAAGAGCTAGATGAAAAAACAATTAATAATTATCAAGTAATTTTTCAAAAGTATTTCTTAAAAAGCTTAACATCTAGACTTACTGATTACTCTTCTCAAAAATTTCAGGTAATAGAATCGGAGCAAAAAAGCTCGAATTATACTATCGTAAAATCAAAAATAGTTGAAAGTGTAAAGTCTCCAGAGATAAAAGTTGATTGGAGAGTTTATACAAAAAATCCTCAAAAACCTTTGATAAGAGATTTAATTGTTGAAGGTTTAAGTTTAGCGAGAACTCAAAAAGAGGAATTTGCCTCAATTTTGAATTCGAATAACAATGACGTTAACGCTCTAATAAAAAAACTAGAAGAATTTGTATCTGGTTAATTTTTGGTGGGCCCGCCAGGACTCGAACCTGGGACCAATACATTATGAGTGTACTGCTCTAACCAACTGAGCTACAGGCCCTTCGTAATAAGTTAATATATACAAGGGTTTTAAAGTGAGTTCAAATTAAGAATTTTATTAATAATATATTGTAGTATTACTAATTAAAATGAAAAATAAACTAGAGCTAATTGTAGTAATTCCCGTTTTTAATGAGGAACAAATTATTAAGAATGTCATTAAAAAATGGTTAAAAAAACTAGAAAATATCAATTTTAAAATTATAATTATTAATGACGGATCTACTGATAAGACAAAAGAAGTAATAAAGTCATCAAGAACTAGAAAAATAATCTTAATTAATAAGAAAAATTCTGGGCATGGTCCAACAGTGACATTCGGTTATAAAAAAGCACTAAAATTAAAACCAAAATATATTTTTCAAGTTGATAGCGATGATCAATTTTATGCTAGTGATTTTACTAATTTTTGGAAAAAAAGAAAAGATTACAATTTTATTATTGGTTACAGGCAAATGAGAAACGATCCTCTCCATAGGCTGATTCTAACCAGGATACTCAGAGTAATAAATTTAGTCTTTTTTGGAGTTTATGTAAAAGATGTGAATGTTCCTTTTAGATTGATGTGTTTTGATGTGTTAAAAGACTCAATGAAGACAATTAAAAGTCAAACTAAAATTCCTAATGTGTTTTTAAGTTTATTTGCTTTTAAGTACTTTAGATGTCGTACCGAAATTGTTAAGCATAAGAAAAGGATTACAGGTAAAGTTGTCTTAGTAAATTTAAATTTAATTAAATTTTGCCTTAAATCTTTTTTTGAGTTAATTATTTTTAGAATAACAAAATTTTAAATATGACGGATTATTTAATAGTAGGATTGGGTTTTTATGGCTGTGTACTAGCTGAGAGAATAGCGAATGTCCTTAACAAAAAAGTTTTAATAATCGATCAACGTAATCATATAGGTGGAAATTGCTTCAGTAAAATTGATCGAGAAACTGGTATTGAGTACCATGTGTATGGGACGCATATTTTTCATACATCTAACTTAAAAGTTTGGGAATACATAAACAAATTCACAGAATTTAATAATTATAGGCACCAAGTTTTAAGTAAACATAAAAAAAGAATTTATCAAATGCCAATCAATCTTGAAACTATTAACTCTCTATTTAATAAAAATTTTTCACCAAAGGAGGCAAGTGTTTTTTTAAAAAAAATAACAAAAAAATATAAAAAAAAAAGCTATGAAAATTTTGAAGATAAAGCTAAATCTCAAATAGGTGATAAATTATACTCAGCATTTATCAAAAACTATACCAAGAAGCAGTGGAAAAAAGACCCTAAATTTTTACCAAGTAGTATTTTTAACAGATTACCAATCAGATTAAGTTACAATGAGGACTACTACGAACAGACACAGTGGCAAGGAATCCCAAAAAATGGATATACAGATATATTTAGGAATTTATTGAAAAATAAAAATATTAAAGTTTCTTTAAATAAAAAATATAGTTTAAATTTTAAAATTCGACCGAAATATTTAACAATTTATACTGGAGCTCTAGATAAATTATTAAATTACAAATTTGGAAAATTAGATTGGAGATCTCTCAATTTTAAAAAAAAAATAGTTAATGTTAAAGATTATCAAGGAACTTCTGTGATAAACTATCCTGATTTAAATAAAAAATATACAAGAATTCACGAGCCAAAACATTTACATCCGGAGAGAGAAGTTTTTAAAAAAGAAAAAACTTTGATAATTGAGGAATATCCTTCAAATAATATTAACGAACCTTATTACCCGATTAATGATGAAAAAAATAGAAATTTACATAGAAAATATAAAGAGTATTTAAACAAAAGGAAAAAATTTGCCTTCGGAGGACGTTTGGCTGATTATGCATATTACGATATGGATATGACGATATCAGCCGCTTTAAAAAAATTTGAAAAAATTAAAAGCAAACTTTGAAACTCAAGGCTTGTTAAATAAAAATACTTTTATTTTTCGAGAAAACTTTTTAGTTGTTTTGATCTGCTTGGGTGTTTTAATTTTCTTAAGGCTTTAGCCTCAATTTGCCTAATTCTTTCTCTAGTTACAGAAAATTGCAGTCCTACTTCCTCTAACGTATGGTCTGTGTTCATTCCAATTCCAAACCTCATTCTTAAAACTCTCTCTTCTCTAGGTGTAAGAGACGCTAATATTTTAGTTGTTGACTCGCTTAAGTTTGATTGAATTGCAGTGTCTAAGGGCTGTAAAGCATTTTTATCCTCAATAAAATCTCCTAAACTACTATCTTCTTCATCGCCCACAGGAGTTTCAAGAGAAACAGGTTCTTTTGCAATTTTTAAAACTTTGCGAACTTTTTCTAATGGCATGGCAAGTTTTTTTGCAAGTTCCTCAGGAGTTGGCTCTCTACCATATTCACTCATAATTTGCCTTTGAGTTCTAACAATTTTATTAATAGTTTCAATCATATGAACCGGAATACGAATTGTTCTGGCTTGATCAGCAATTGACCTTGTAATTGCTTGTCTAATCCACCAAGTAGCGTATGTAGAAAATTTGTAACCCCTTCTATACTCAAATTTATCTACTGCCTTCATCAAACCAATATTTCCCTCCTGAATTAAATCTAAAAATTGTAAACCTCTATTCGTATATTTTTTGGCAATAGAAATTACTAATCTTAAATTTGCCTCAACCATTTCTTTTTTAGCAATTCTGGACTCTCTTTCTCCCTTTTGAATTCTGCTTACTAGTCTTTTAAACTCTCCAACTGAAAGACCAATCTTTTTACTGAATTCTACTAATCTATCCCTTATTTCAGCGAAATCCTTTTTAAATTTTTTGAAAAAAGACTTCCAAACTGGGTTTTGATTCAGAAAAGTTTCAAATTTCGGATTTATTTCATTGCCTATATAATACTTTAAAAACTCTTCTCTAGAAATTTTATTGTCAGTTGCGAGTCTTAATAATACTCCTTCCAAAGAAACTATTTTTTTGTTTTCTTTGTAATGAGATTGAACTAACTCTTCTACAACATTTGGGGCAATTTGAAGATTTTTAAAATTATCAACCAAAATAGATTGAATTTTTTTAAAATTCTTATTTTTAGAGACTGAAAGTTCTTTTCCAGATAAAATACATTCTAAATTTTCTTTTTGATACTTTTGTAATTTTAAGTAATTTTTATTCAGAGACTCTAATAATTTAAGTATCTTTGGTTTAATCTCCTCTTCCATTTTTGCAAGCGAAAGATTGAATTCATCTTCTTCAATAGTCTCTCCTTTGTCCTCGGGGTTTTTATCATTTTCATTCTTATCACTTTTCGATTTAATTTTTTTTTCAGGATCTTTTTTACTTTTCACCTCTTCGTCATTTGATGCTTCAAAATCTTCATAGGTAGAGTCAATATCAATAATATCTCTAACCAACATTTCTTGGTTTTCAATTTTATCTTTCCATTCAGATATCTTTTTTCCGACTATAGGACTTTGAGTTAGTGCATTAATCATTACATCTTTTCCAGCTTCTATTCTTTTAGCAATGGCTATCTCACCCTCTCTGGATAGCAACTCAACTCCTCCCATTTCTCTAAGGTACATTCTAATAGGATCATCACTTTTCTCGGATGTTTTTTCTTCAACATTGTTTGATGATTCTTTTTTCTTATTTGATTGATATTCTGATTTTTTTTCTACTAAAGTTATTTTATTGTCTGCAATTATTAAAAAAGCTCTTTCAGTATTTTCAAAAGATCCACCTCTTTTTCCTAACGATTTACCGAGTTCCTCATAAGTTATAAACCCCCGGTTTTTTCCTTTTTCAAGGATCCTCTCAAAAGATTTTGTAATAAGTTTTTCGCCCATAAGCTGAATTTAACAGTGAAATATATATAAACACTAAATATTAAAAATCTATCTTTAATTATTCCCTATTTATTTGACTTTTAAGCTTCAGCAACTCTGTAAAAGCCTTTTCTTCCATATTATTAATTAATTTTTTTTCTAGAGATTCTATTTTTTTTTTATTTTGAGTTTCAAGTAGATCATTTGTGAAGTCTTCAAATAATTCTTTAATTTGATCGTAATTTTTTTTATTAACAATTAATTTCAAATTTGAATTTTCACGAATATTCTCAACTAAACTAGAATTAATTTTAATTGCTTCATTTTCAATTTCTTTTTCAGCTTTGTCCAATTTTATCAAATTTATTAAGCTATTTTTCAAGTTTTCATTCTCAGTATTTGAAAAAGTTACTGATGATATATTATCTATATTTTTTATTACTGCTCCCCCATAAAATATCATAATAAAAAGTAATGAAAATTCGATTATATTTTCTCTAGTAAGATCTCTTTTTTGCAAATGTATTTTTTTTGTTTCATTTAACACCTTAAAACTTTTTCGTTTAGAGAAACCAAAATTTATATTAGAGTTTATATTTGGTGTTAGTTTGTTAATCTTGCTTAAGAAATCCTCTAAAATGTATTTTTTTAAAGTACTATCCTTTATTGTAGAGCACAACTTTCGCATTTGTTTTTCAAATTTTGTTACTTCGTACGGATTATTAGTGTTAATTTTATTTAAATAATTTTCCCAAATGAAAGATTGAATAATAGTTTTATTTTGTAAAAATTGTAAAAATCCTTCTTTGCCGAGATCTTTGATAATATCATCTGGATCTTTTCCTTGTTTGAGAATTGAGAAAAAAATTCTATTTTCCTCATTGATTAAAGGAAATAATCTTTCAGCTATTCTAAGTGCTGCTTGCTGACCACTTTTATCTCCATCTAAACATATGACAGGATCAGAGAAAAATTTCCAAATTAAATTTATCTGGCTCTCTGTTAAAGCAGTTCCAGAGTTTGAAATCACATTTTTTATTCCTCTAGAATATAAAGATATTACATCCATATATCCTTCAACAATAATAACTTCTTTTGAATTAGATCTTTCATCTTTAGCAAAATTCAAATTAAACAATTGTCTACCTTTTTTGAAAAATTCAGTTTCTGGAGAATTAATATATTTTGCTAAATTATCACCTTTTATTATCCTGCCCCCAAATGCAATTATGTCTCCTGATAAATTGAAAATAGGAAAAATAATTCTATTTTTGAACCTATCAATATATTTTTGATTTTTTTCAATCAAATAGTATAAGCCAGATGATTTTATATCTTCGATAGAATACTTTTTTGCAAGTTCTTCAAAAAAATTATTAGCGGGGACATATCCTAATTGAAATTTTTTAATTGCTTCATTAGACAATTTTCTTTCTTTTAAATAATTTAATGCAAATGAATTATTTTTATCAAATAATTGATTTTGAAAATATTCACCATAGTCTTTGATAATTTTTTTGTAAACATTAAATCTTCTTTCTTTTTCTTTATCATATTTAGTAAACTTATATATTTCCATTCCAGCCTCTGAAGCTAAAACTTTGACAGCTTCACCAAATCTCATAGATCTGGTCTTCATTAAAAAATCAAAAATATTGCCATGTTCACTTGTACTAAAACAATGATAAAATCCTTTTTCATCGTTAACTGTAAAAGAAGGTGTTTTTTCATTTTTGAATGGAGAAAGTCCTATGAATTCTTTACCTCTTTTTTTTAATTGAACATATTTGCTAACTACTTGAGAAACTTTAACTCTAAGTTTTATTTCATCTAAATACTCTTTTGGATACTTCATTGTCATTTTAAAATTTCTTTAATTAAATTACTTACTTTTGAAAAGTCTAATACGTCTCCATAATCTTTTTTTAGAACTCCCATTACTTTTCCCATGTCTTTAATAGAAGTCGCTCCTAAATCTTTAATTACTTTCTTGCAAATATTTTTGCTTTCTTCCTCGTTCATTTGTTTTGGCAAAAAATTATTTATAATAGAAATTTCTTCTTCTTCTTTTTTTAACAAATCTTGTCTCCCAGCCTTTTTGTAAGCTTCGCACGAATCGTTTCTTTGTTTGTTCATTTTTTTTAATATTGAGATGATTTCTTGATCTTTCAAAGAACCCTCTTTAACTTTAGAAGCTATTTTAAAATCTTTTATCGCTGATATTATAAGTCTCAAAGTTGGAAAGACTGTTTTGTCTTTATTTTTGAGACTTTCGTTTAATTTTTCTTCTATTTTTTTTTCTAGAGACATTTTTTTTCAGTAAGTTTAATCACAAATTATATTTAAAATAAAAAGATCTTTCTTGACGATTTTTAAAGTTTTTCATATGTTTCGCAAAATCATGTTTATAAGTTTTTTACTTTAACTCATGAGTTGTATTTGAAACAGATTGATCAAAATATATACTCAAAAAATAATCTTAAAAAGATCAATTGCACCGCTATTTTAGTTCTTGAAAATGGAAATATATTTAAAGGTTTTGGTTTAGGATATGAAGGGCATGCAACGGGAGAAGTTTGCTTCAACACTTCTATCACTGGCTATCAAGAAATAATTTCAGATCCATCATATGCAGAGCAAATTATTAATTTTACCTTTCCTCATGTGGGTAATGTTGGAACAAATAAAGAGGATCATGAGTCTGACAAGATTTGGACAAAGGGTGTAATATTTAATACCGAGATCACTGATCCAAGCAATTATCGTTCTTTAAAGCATTTAGATTTATGGTTAAAAAAAAATAAGATAGTTGGAATAACTGGTATTGATACAAGAAATTTAACCAATTTCATAAGGGATAAAGGTGCCCCTAAAGGTACAGTGGTTTTTTTTAAAAATGGTAAGTTTGATTTAAAAAAAGCTTTGAAAGCTACAAAAAAATGGAGCGGCTTAAAAAATTTAGATTTAGCAAAACAAGTTACAACCAAAAAAAGTTATGTTTGGAAAGATTTTAAAACTTGGAAAAAAGAATCAGGTTTTATAAAAAATAAAAAGAAAGATTTACATGTAGTAGCAATAGATTATGGAATAAAAAAAAATATCCTAAGATATTTTTCTGACTTTAATTGCAAGGTTACAATTGTTTCGTGTAAAACCAGCGCTAATGATATTTTAAAATTAAAACCAAATGGTATATTTTTGTCGAATGGTCCTGGAGATCCAGCGGCAACTGGAAGATATGCAATTCCAATTATAAAAAAACTTATCAAGATGAAACTGCCTATATTTGGAATTTGTCTAGGTCATCAGTTATTAGGTTTAACTTTGGGAGCCAAAACAAAAAAAATGAATTTAGGACATAGAGGTGCTAATCACCCAGTAAAAAATTTAATAAAAGGAAATGTTGAAATAACAAGTCAAAATCATGGTTTTGAGATAGTAAGAAAAAATTTGCCAAAAAATATTCAAATTACTCACCAGTCTCTTTTTGATAATAGTATAGAGGGGATTAAACTTAAATCTAAACCAGTTTTTTCAGTTCAATATCATCCTGAGTCTAATCCGGGACCACAAGATAGTGTTTATTTATTTGAAGAATTTATAAAAACCATGAAACAAAATGCCAAAAAGAAGAGATATTAAAAAAATTTTAGTAGTTGGCGCCGGTCCTATCATTATTGGACAAGCTTGTGAGTTTGACTATTCTGGTACTCAAGCTTGTAAAGCTTTAAAAGATGAAGGTTATAAAGTAATTTTAATTAACTCTAATCCAGCAACAATCATGACAGACCCAGATGTTGCAGACAAAACATATATTGAACCTATAACTTTAAAAGTTTTAGAAAAAATTTTAGCTAAAGAAAAACCAGACGCAATTCTTCCAACAATGGGAGGTCAGACTGCATTAAATTTAGCTATGGAGGCAGAAAAAAAGGGAATTCTTAGAAAATATAAAATTGAACTTATTGGTGCAAATTCTAGAGCTATTTCAAACGCAGAAGATAGAAAAAAATTTAGAAAAAATATGCTTGATATTGGCTTAGATCTGCCTAAGTCAAAAATTGTAAATAATTTTAGTCAAGCTTCAAACGCTCTTAAACAAATCGGTCTTCCAGCAATTATAAGACCTGCTTTTACCCTAGGTGGACTTGGTGGAGGAATAGCAAAAAATAAAAAGGAATTTTTTAAAATATTAAAAAATGGACTACATGAGTCTCCGGTTAACCAGGTCTTGGTGGAAGAATGTCTAGAGGGCTGGAAAGAGTTTGAAATGGAAGTGGTAAGAGATAAAAATGATAATTGTATAATTATATGTTCGATCGAGAACGTTGACCCTATGGGAATTCATACTGGTGACTCGGTAACTATCGCCCCTGCATTAACTCTTACAGATAAAGAATATCAAGTAATGAGAAACGCATCGATAGCTTGTTTAAGGAAAATAGGAGTAGAAACTGGAGGTTCAAATGTTCAATTTGCAATAAATCCTAAAGATGGAAGAATGGTTATCATAGAGATGAACCCAAGAGTTTCAAGATCTTCTGCTTTAGCGTCAAAAGCTACTGGATTTCCAATTGCTAAAGTAGCTGCAAAACTTGCTGTAGGTTATACTTTAGATGAGTTGAAAAATGAGATTACTAAAGTCACTCCAGCTTCTTTTGAACCAACAATAGACTACGTTGTAACTAAAATCCCAAGATTTACTTTTGAAAAATTTTCAACATCTGCCGCAGTTTTAGGCACATCTATGAAGTCAGTTGGTGAAGCTATGGCTATAGGAAGAAACTTTAAGGAGTCCTTACAAAAAGCTTTGGTTTCTCTTGAAACTGGTTTTTCGGGTGTAGATCAAATATTCAATTTAAAAGTCAAACAAATTGAAAAAAAGCTTGCAGAAAACATACCTAATAAAATATTGCTAATTGGTGAAGCTTTTAGAAAAAAAATCAATATTAAAAGAATACAAAAACTTTCAAAAATTGATAACTGGTTTTTAAATCAAATAAAAGAAATTGTAGCTGAAGAAAATAAGATTAAAAAAAACGGTTTACCAAAAACGTTTAATGAATTTAATTATATAAAATCAATAGGTTTCTCAGATAAAAAACTCTCTGAATTAGCTAATACCACAGAGAATAATATCAGAAGAATAAGATCAAAATTGAAAATTTTTCCTGTTTATAAAAAAGTAGATACTTGTGCCTCTGAATTTAAATCCTTTACCCCATATATGTACTCTACTTATCAGAGAAATTTTTCCGTTGATTCTGAGTGTGAGGCAAATCCATCTAATAGAAAAAAAATTATTATTCTTGGAGGTGGGCCTAATAGAATTGGCCAAGGTATAGAATTCGATTACTGTTGTTGTCAAGCTAGTTTTGCCTTGAAAAAAGCTGGGTATGAAACAATAATGGTTAATTGTAATCCTGAAACTGTTTCAACAGATTATGATACGAGTGACAGATTGTATTTTGAGCCATTAATAGAAGAATTTGTTTTTAATATTATTAAAAGAGAAAAAGTTAAAGGAAACTTGGTAGGCGTCATAACTCAATTTGGTGGACAGACACCTATAAAGTTGGCCAAGTTTTTACATGAAAACAAACTTCCAATATTGGGGACTCAATATACTTCAATCGATTTAGCTGAAGATAGAGATAGATTTAGAAATCTTTTAAATAAATTAAAATTTAAACAAGCTAAAAGTGGAATAGCAAAAACATTTTCACAGGCAATAAAAATAGCTGAAAAAATTGGATTACCGCTTATGGTTAGACCTTCCTATGTTTTAGGAGGAAGAGCAATGGAAATTGTACATGAAAAAAAGCAACTTAAGAATTTTGTACAGGAGGCATTTAAGGCGGCAGAAAAAAATCCAATTTTAATTGACAAATTTATAGATAATGCAATGGAAGTAGATGTTGATGCACTATCAGATGGCAAACAAGTATTTGTTGCAGGTATCATGCAGCACATTGAAGAAGCAGGAATTCATTCCGGTGACTCGGCTTGCAGTTTGCCTCCAGTTTCTATTAAACCTTTTTTGATTAAAGAAATTGAGAGCCAAACAAAAAAGTTAGCCCTAGCACTTAAGGTAAAGGGTTTTATGAATGTGCAATTTGCAATTAAGAACGATGAAATTTTCGTTATAGAAGTTAACCCTAGGGCTAGCAGAACTGTACCATTTGTATCTAAAGCAAAAAATCTTCCATTAGCCAAAATTGCATCTAGAGTAATGGCGGGTGAAAAATTATTTAAATTTAATTTAAGGAGTAAAACAAAAAAAATGTTTGCGGTAAAAGAGGCAGTATTCCCATTTAATAAATTTCCAAATAGTGATCTTATACTTGGTCCAGAAATGAAATCTACCGGAGAAGTAATGGGTTTCGATGAAAATTTTGGTATGGCTTTTGCCAAAAGTCAAATGGCAGCTTCTAACTCGCTTCCTACAAAAGGTTTAGCATTTATATCACTAAAAAATAGCCATAAAAACGAAGGTGTAGATTTGGCAAAACAGTTAAATGAACTTAACTTCAAACTTTGCGGTACTGGGGGAACAGCTGAATACATTAATAAGCATGGAATTAAATGTAAAAAAATAAATAAGGTCAATCAAGGATCGCCACATATTGTCGATGTTCTTAATGCAAAAAAAATTGCTCTAGTAATTAATACTGGTGGTGGAAATAGTGAAAAACAACTAAATGATGCTTTAGCATTAAGAAGAGCAACTTTAGCAAATAAAGTCCCTTATTGTACAAATATGTCCACAGCAAAAGTTTGTATTGAAGGTATTAAGTCTCTCAAAAATAAAGAGATTAAAGTAACTTCTCTGCAGGATATTTAAAATTTATTTTACTTTCCAGTCAGTTTCGAAAGTAACGTAGTTAATTTGAATACATCTACGCTCCTTTTTAATTTCTTTTTTTTCCATTCCATGCCAAGAGTTTGGTCCACTAGTAAAGAAATATCCATAATTATGTTTATAAGGAACTGTTTTTACTTTGTTTAATTTAGTATCGTAGAAATCTGTTCCTAAGTTTTCAGACTCATTATGAAGGTTGATAAAAACTATTGAGGACATTAATTTCTCTTTAATATCACAATGGGGTTTAAGCCAAAAACCTTCTCTATCACAAATAACTTCTAGTCTGACGAAAGAATTACGTAAATCTTTTCCTATTAAGCTGGCAATTTTATTATAAACTTTAGGGGA
Source organism: uncultured Pelagibacteraceae bacterium (assembly GCA_902580115.1). Lineage (GTDB taxonomy): Bacteria > Pseudomonadota > Alphaproteobacteria > Pelagibacterales > Pelagibacteraceae > Pelagilacustribacter. Next base: position 41,587 of record CACHJN010000001.1, read on the forward strand.
TCTCAGCTCCTCAATAAAATTTCTAAGGTGTGGAAATTGATTTGCATTTTCTTTAGTTACGTAACATCTTATTTTTTTTGCCTTACCTCCATCTTTAATGCCTGAACGAAAAGCACCGTCTCCGCCATCAAGTGCTCTAGTACCGTCATAGTTTAAGTTTTCTTTTTTAGGGTCAACAATATCTGCATTACTAATTTCCTCAATAGCTTCTTTGGTTAATGGTTGATTAATTTCAAAGTGTTTAAAAGGATCGTTGAAAGATTTAGTTCTGTTTTCTAATGACTTAAATAATTCCATTTTTTTTCATCTTTTCTTTAATCAAAGGCGATATTCTGTTTACCTCGTCAAGTTTGCTATAAGACCATAAATCAATTTTATCTGTCAAATCTTTTATTATATTTAATTGTTTAAATTGGGAGAAAAATTTTTGAAATCTTGAATTATTCTTACTTGGTTTCATATGTGCCACATAAATTGGTTTTCCTGTTATTGCAGCTTCAGAAATCATAGAAGTAGAGTCGCAAGTTACAACAATATAATCTGAAATTGAAAGCGCAGATAAGTAAGCTTTTTTATCTACATCTTTTACAACCATATGATCATGACCAAAGGAATTAAAAGCTTTTTTAATAATATCTGATGGAGTCCTATAAGAAGGTATTACAACCAATTTGTATTTATCTCTAGTAAAAATAGATTTTATTTTGTTAAATAAAAAATCAATCTCTTTTTCTGAATAATTGTAATATTTATTTGGCCCACCAATAATAAAAGCAATTATTTTTTTATTTTCTTTATCAATCTTTAAATAATTGTTTTCTTTTGAAATTTCTTTGTCAGAAAGATAATGAATTGCTCCGGTTGTTTTAATTATATTATTGCCTGTTATATTATCATGCTCAGGACAAATGATTAAATCAAATTTGTCTAGTGAAACTTTTGGATCTTGAATATGAATCGTAAAGATTTTTTCTTTGTATTTTTTTTTTAAAGCTAAAGAAGGGATTACACTTTTTCTTCCACAAGAAATAATTACTTTCGAATCGAATATAAATTGATTCTCTAAAACGCTCATAGATATAGGTGTAAGAAATGGTGGTATAAAATTCCAAAACTTTTTAAGTTTAATTTCTTGATGTTTATAGTTTAAATTTAAAGCTTTTGCTAAGCCTTCAACCTGACTAACCATACCGTGCATACCTTGCGTTAAAAGGAGTGCTTTTAATTTTGACATTTGTTACTATATACCTTCATTAGAATGAATAATAAATCATCTAAACATACAAAAGTGTTGATTCTTGGATCAGGACCAGCAGGTTATACTGCAGCGATATATGCTGCCAGAGCCCTTCTTAAACCAATATTGGTTTTTGGGTCCGAGCCTGGTGGACAACTTACAACAACAACAGATGTTGAGAATTTTCCGGGTTTTGCAAAAGTAATTCAAGGACCATGGTTGATGGAAGAAATGAAAGGCCAAGCGAAAGCTGTTGGTACCGAGATGATTCAAGATCATATTAAAAAAGTTGATCTTTCAAAAAAGCCTTTTTCAGCTCATGGCGACAGTGGTCAAATTTATACTGCAGATAGCATTATTATTTCCACAGGCGCTCAAGCAAGATGGTTAAATTTAGAGTCTGAACAAAAATTTAGGGGATTTGGAGTATCTGCTTGTGCGACATGTGATGGTTTTTTCTTTAAAGAAAAAGAAGTTGCAGTTGTTGGTGGTGGAAACGCTGCAGTAGAGGAAGCAATGTTTTTAACTAAATTTGCCTCTAAAGTTCATTTGATACATAGAAGAAATGAATTAAGAGCAGAAAAATTATTACAAGAAAAACTTAAAGCTAACAAAAAAATTCAAATCATTTGGGATAGTGTAATTGAAGAAGTTATGGGAACAAACGAGCCCAAAGGAGTTAATGGAATAAAAATAAAAAATGTCAAAACTAATAAAACATCTGAGCTTAAAGTTGATGGTTTATTTATAGCAATAGGTCACGACCCTGCTACGGCTTTGTTTAAAGATCAATTAAAAATGGATAAAGAAGGTTATTTGATTACTAAACCAGACTCAACTATTACAAATATACCAGGAGTATTTGCTGCTGGAGATGTGAAAGACAAAATTTTTAGACAAGCAGTCACTGCTGCTGGCATGGGTTGTATGGCTGCACTGGAAGCTGAAAAGCATTTATCTAGTAAATAAAGTGAAAAACAATTTACATGTATTTTTAGGCTCTACTGTTGCTGATGCAGCTGCGAGACCTTTGCATTGGGTATATAATCAAAAAAAATTACTGAATTATATTAGAGGGAAAAAAGATTTTACTTTTTTAAAAAAAAATAAAAGTCCTTTCTATAGCATTAAAACTGGTAAAGTTTCTGGTTACAACGATATTGGTCAAGTCATGTTCAAAACATTAATTGAGGGACATACAAATATCGAGGGCAGATTCAAAAAAAATATTATAAAAAATTTTGGTCCTGGAAGCATATATTGGAAAAATTATAGTTTAAGAGCAAAATATAGAAAAGTTAAAGACTGGCGTGGAATAATTAAAGGTCCTTGGATACATCAAAATATAATCGAAACAGTTCAAAATATTAAAAGGGGGAAAAAATTAACAGGAGGAAGAAAAGTAAATGAGTCTGATGGTTTCTGTGCTGCGCTACCTTACTTTTTATATGGTTATGGTTTTAAAAATTTAAAAAAAATTATTTCTTTGGTCACAGTTTCAAAAATTAGTCTTAAGTATGCTTTAGCTAAATTTCATTTAATAGATATGGCTCTTAAAGGTTCAAAAAATCCTATAAAAGAATTTACTTCAAGATATAAAAACAATTCATATTTTAAAAACATTATCAAGAATATTAATAAAATAAAGAAATTAAAGAAAAAACCTCATCCGCAAGTAGTAAAAAAACTTGGAATGGCTTGTAGTTATCCTGGTACTTTTGAGAGTTCAATTCATTCTATTTTAACCTCTTCTAGTTATAAAAGCGCTGTTTTAAAAACAATTAAAGCAGGAGGATGTAACTGTTCTAGAGTAAACTTTATTGGTGCATATTATGCGGCATTAAAAGGAGTAGGATCTATTCCAAAGCCATGGGTAAAAAAAACAGATGTAGCTAAAAGAATTTTAAGACAAAATTAGTTATTTAAGCTATCACAAAAATCTTTAATTCTTGTTATGGCTTTTTTTAAATTTTCCATAGAAGTCGCATATGATATTCTAAAATAACCATCTAATCCAAAGGCTGATCCTTGTACTACAGCAACCATAGATTTTTCTAATAATTTTTGAACAAATTCAGTATCAGTTTTAAGTTTAGTTTTTTTATTTAAGAGCCCTTTGCAGCTTGGGAAAACATAAAATGCTCCATTTGGATTTAAACAACTAATTCCTTTTATACTATTTAAGCTATTCACTACAAAATCTCTTCTCTCTTTAAATGCTTCTGCTCTTTCTTTAATAAAATCTTGTTGCCCATTTAATGCCTCCACTGCTGCTGCCTGGCTAATAGATGAAGGATTTGAAGTAGATTGAGATTGTATCTTTCTAATTGCATTAATTATTTCTCTAGGACCCGCCGCATAACCAATTCTCCAACCTGTCATGGCGTAAGATTTACTTACTCCATTCATAGTCAAAGTTCTCTCTTTTAATTTTGAAATTTGAGCAATTGTAAAAAAATTAAAGCCTTCGTATCTAATATGTTCATAAATGTCATCACTTAAAATCAAAATTTTTTTATGTTTAAGTAATACTTTTGACAAACTCTCTATTTCTTTTTTTGTATATCCTGCTCCAGTCGGATTAGATGGGGAGTTTAAAATAAGCCATTTTGTTTTTTTAGATATTGCTTTTTCTAATTTTTTTGCTGAAAGTTTAAAGCCATCTTTTTCTTCACACTTTATGATCTTAGGAGTACCACCAGCTAACAAAACCATATCAGGGTAAGAAACCCAAAAAGGCGCAGGTATAATTACCTCGTCTCCTTTATTCAATGTTGCCATGAAGGTGTTGTATATAACTTGTTTGCCCCCAGTTCCGACTGTAATTTGGTCAGCTGTATAGTTTAAATTATTCTCTCTTTTAAACTTTTCAACAATTGCTTTTTTTAAATCTGGGGTTCCATCAACTGCTGTGTACTTGGTATCACCTTTTTTGATAGCTTCTATAGCGGCCTCTTTAACATTGTCTGGGGTGTCAAAATCTGGCTCTCCAGCACCTAATCCTATTACGTCCTTCCCACTTGCCCGCATTTCCCTAGCTTTTGTGGTAACTGCAATGGTAGGCGACGGTTTTATACGTTTTAAATTGTTGGAAATTATGCTCATTGAATTTTATAATGTTTTTTTTAATTATTAATATCACAGAATGCAAAATACGTATCAAGAAAAAATATTAGATTTAGAAAATACTAACAACTCTATAAATAAAAAATTAGAGGGAGGTATTAAATTTAAAATAAAAAGTAATTTTCAACCTGCTGGAGACCAGCCTCAGGCTATCAAAAAACTAATTGCTAATCTTAAAGGTCAAAAAAACGAACAAGTCTTACTTGGTGTTACAGGCTCTGGAAAAACTTTCACGATGGCAAAAGTCATTGAAGCATCCAATAGACCAGCTTTGGTACTTGCTCCAAATAAGACTTTAGCCGCGCAGCTTTACGGAGAATTTAAAAGTTTTTTTCCAAATAATGCTGTTGAGTATTTTGTGTCTTATTATGACTATTACACTCCAGAAGCTTATGTTCCAAGATCTGACACTTACATAGAAAAAGAGGCATCTATTAATGAACAAATAGATAGGATGAGGCATTCAGCTACTAGGTCACTATTAGAAAGAGATGATGTAATAATTGTTGCAAGTGTTTCATGTATCTATGGTCTTGGATCTGTAGAGGCTTACTCAAAAATGACTATAACTCTTAAAAAAAACTATGAGTATGACAGAGATCAATTAATTAGGGCATTTATTAACTTGCAATATAAAAGAAATGATCAAAATTTTTTTAGAGGAACATTTAGAGTTAGGGGAGAAAATTTAGAAATATTTCCATCACATTTAGAAGATAGAGCTTGGAGATTAAGTTTAAATTTAAATAAATTAGAAAAAATCGAAGAATTTGATCCTTTAACTGGAGATAAGACAAATGATTTTTCAATTATAAAAGTTTATGCTAACAGTCACTATATTACTCCTAAACCAACAATCGATCAGGCTATTCAAGAGATTAAAAAAGAACTAGAGATTACATTAAAAAAACATCAGGATAACAACAAATTATTAGAGGCACAAAGATTAAGAGAAAGGACAAAATTTGATTTAGAAATGATTGAGGCTACAGGCACTTGTGCTGGAATTGAAAATTATTCACGATTTTTGTCTGGAAGAAAACCTGGAGAACCTCCCCCGACATTATTTGAATACTTTCCTGATAATACAATTATTTTTGTTGATGAAAGTCACGTCACTGTGCCACAGCTTAATGGAATGTACAAAGGTGACAGAACCAGAAAAAGTACATTAGCTGAATATGGTTTTAGGCTTCCATCATGTATGGATAATAGACCTTTAAAATTTGAAGAATGGGATTTGATGAGAACTCAAACAATATTCGTATCTGCTACGCCTGGACCATGGGAATTGAAACAAACAAAGAATGAATTTATAGATCAAATTATTCGTCCAACAGGTTTGATAGATCCACCCGTAGAAATAAGGCCGGCAAAAACTCAGGTAGACGATTTAATGCACGAGGCAAAAGAAATCGTAAAAAAAGGTTTTAGAATTTTAGCTACAACATTAACAAAAAAAATGGCTGAAGATTTAACTGAGTATCTTCATGAAAATGGGTTAAAGGTAAGATATATGCACTCTGACATCGATACACTAGAAAGGATAGAAATTATAAGAGATTTGAGAATGGGTGTATTCGATATCTTAGTTGGAATAAATTTATTAAGAGAGGGGTTGGATATTCCTGAATGCGCACTGGTCGCAATACTTGATGCAGACAAAGAGGGCTTCTTAAGATCAGAAACATCTTTAATTCAAACAATAGGAAGAGCTGCTAGAAATGTAGATGGAAAGGTAATTTTATACGCAGACAAAGTTACAAAAAGCATAGATAAGGCTATCAAAGAAACTGACAGAAGGAGAAATAAGCAACTACAATATAACAAAAAAAATAAAATTACAGCAGAGTCAGTTAAAAAAGAAATCAGTGATATTTTAGAGTCAGTTTATGAGAAAGACTATGTAAAAATAAGCGAGGGTTCAAACGTTGGTGGAAATCTTAAGAAACATTTAAAAGCTCTTAATAGAAAAATGAAAGAGTCCGCTGCTAATTTGGAATTTGAAGAAGCTGCCAAAATTCGTGATGAAATAAGAAAATTAGAGGCAAGTGAGCTAGAGATATCTTTAAATCCAAAAATAAACCAGTACAAATTAAAAAATAAAGTATACCCTAAAGGGAGATCAACAATGGGGATGCCGGGCACTAAGCCTAGAAAAGCAATAAAAAAATGGAAGCCAAAAAGATAATTATTACAGGTGGTGCAACAAGAGTTGGAGCTGCTATTGCGAAAAGTTTAGCAAGTTACAATATTAATATCACAATTCACTATAATAAATCGAAAAATCTGGCTAATAAATTAAAAAAAGAATTAGAAGATTTAGGTAGCAATGTATTTTTAATTAAGGCTGACTTAAATAATTCTAATCATGTACGAAAATTAATAAAAGATGCTTTTAATAAAATGAAAGGTTTAGACTGCCTTATTAACAATGCTTCAGTTTTTGAAAATGATAACCTCAATAACCTTAATGATAAAAGCTTTTCAAAACACATGAATATTAATTTAAAAGCACCAGCTTTATTAACTCAAAATTTTAAAAAATATGTAAAAAAAAACTATGGGATAATCATTAATATTATCGATCAAAGAATTGAAAAATTAACACCTTTTTTTCTATCCTACACTTTAAGTAAATCGGCTTTAGCAACACTTACTATAACTTCAGCCATGAAATTAGCTCCTAATATTAGAGTAAATGCTATATCCCCTGGGCCAACTCTTAAGAATAAAAGACAAACAGAGTCTCATTTTAAAAAACAGTGGAAATCGGTTTTATTAAAGAAGCAAGTGGATTTAGAAAACATCAGTGAAACAGTAAAATTTCTTATAAAAAACGATAATATAACAGGAGAAATAATAAATGTTGATAGCGGCCAAAGACTGGCATGGTTAACACCTGATATAATTAATGTAAAAGAATGAAAATAATTAGATTTAAAGATAAAAAAAAATATAAATATAAAAGAAAAGTAAGTATTAAAAACTTGATACTAAAAATTTCAGTAGGACTTCATGATTTTGAAAAAATTAAGAAGCAGAGAGTGAGATTTAATATTGATATTTCGACTGATTCAAATATTAAGCCAAATAATAATAATTTGTCATCCATTGTAAATTATGAAGATACTATAAAAAAAATAACATATATTACAGAAAAGAAACACCATGAGCTTTTAGAAGATTTAGCAGAAAATATTTTCGATATAATTTTTGAAAGTAAGATAGTTAAGAAAGTTAATCTTAAATTAGAGAAGTTAGATATAATCAAGAATACAGAGTCTGTAGGTATAGAGGTGTCAAAAAGTAGAGATGAATAATAGTTTAGAGTTAGGAAAGAAAGTTATAAAAGAAAAAATTCCACTTATACCGAAAAATCCCGGTATTTATAGAATGATTAGTGTTTCTGGAGAAATTTTATACATTGGAAAGGCTAAAAATATTCCAAATAGACTCAAAAGTTACGTTTCAGATACAAACTTACCAATAAGAACAGAAAGAATGCTTTCTCTAACACATAACCTTGAAGTAACTACTACTAACAACGAGAGTGAGGCTCTTCTTCTAGAAGCTAACCTTATCAAAAAACATAAGCCAAGATTTAATATTTTGTTAAGAGACGATAAATCCTTTCCATATATTTATATTGGTCACAAAGATAAGTGGCCTCAACTAACTAAACTTCGAGGAAAAAAATCTAGAAATGGTTATTATTTTGGACCTTTTGCTTCAATAGGATCTGCAAATTGGACGATTAAAATTTTACAAAAAATTTTCCAAATACGAGTTTGCGACGATACTGTTTTTAAAAATAGAGAGAGGCCATGTATTTTATATCAAATTAAAAGATGTTCTGGTCCATGTGTTGGAAATATTGAAGAGTCTCAATATAAAAAAACAGTATCGGATGCTATAGATTTTATTTCTGGTAAATCAAGAAGAATACAAAAATCCTTATCTAAAGACATGGAGCTAGCAAGTAAAGATTTAGATTTTGAAAAAGCCGCAATAGCGAGAGATAGAATTAAAGCCTTAACCCAAATCCAGACCTCGCAAAAAATAAATCAAACAAATCTAAATGAAGCAGATGTCATAAGCATTTATAAGGAGTCAGGAAAAACTTGTATACAAATATTCTTTTTTAGGTCCAAACAAAATTGGGGAAATCAAGCTTTTTATCCTAAGCACGATACCGATGATGATGTAAAAGAAATCATGACTTCTTTTTTAACCCAATTTTATGAAAATAAAGTGATACCAAGTATGATAATAACGAATACTGAAATTCAAGATTTAAAACTTTTAGAAAAAGCCTTTTCACAAAAAGAAAAAAGAGATGTCTTAATAAAAAAAGCAAAAAGTAAGGATGAAGTTAATTTATCAAAATTAGCAGAAAAAAATGCTAAACAAGCTTTAACTCAAAGACTTTATCAAACCGAAAGTAACAACAATTTAATAGAAAATTTAGCTAATAAGTTTAATTTAAATAATAATATTAATCTTATTGAGGTTTATGATAACAGTCACATTCAAGGTAGTGATTCCATTGGAGCTCTAATATGCTTTGGCAATGAAGGTTTTGTTAAAAAAAGATATAGAAAATTTAATATAAAAAATGAAAAAATAAAGAATGATGATTATGGTATGATGAAAGAGGTTTTATTTAGAAGATTTTCAAAAGCAATAAAAGAGAAATCTGGCTCTCTTACTTTGCCGGAGTTAATATTAATCGACGGAGGAAAAGGTCAATATTCAGTAAGTAGAGAAGTATTAAATGAATTAGGTTTGCATGATTTGCCAATATTAGCTGTTGCGAAAGGTAAAAATAGGAATGCTGGGGAAGAAAAAATCTATCATGACAATAAAGAATTTATTTTAAAAAAAAATGATCCTTTGTTGTTTTTTATACAAAGACTAAGAGATGAGGCTCACAGATTTGCAATAAGCACTCATAGAGCAAAAAGGAAAAAAGGATTGAGTAAATCTTTATTAGATCAAATTGATGGGATAGGAAAACAGAGAAAAAGATCTTTACTAAATCATTTTGGATCAGCTAGATCAGTAGAATCTGCTAGCCTAGAAGATTTAAAATCTGTAGAAGGTATTGAAGAAAGTATAGCAAAGAGAATATATGACTACTTTCACGAATAAAAATGAAATTTAAGATTCCGAATATATTAACAATAGGAAGGATAATAATAGTTCCTATATTTATTTTTACTTTTTTTTTACCAGGTTTTTTTGGTGATCTAATTCCCTTCTTTCTTTTTGTATTGGCAAGTTTCACAGATTACTTAGATGGTCTCTTAGCTCGACTATTTAAAGAAGAATCTAAACTTGGAGAATTATTAGATCCTATTGCTGATAAAATTCTAGTTTCTACTGCCCTACTTTTACTTATAATGAACGGCACAATAAAAAATTTTGAAGTAATCGCAGCTATTATAATTATAACACGTGAAATTATAATTTCTGGTTTAAGAGAATTCTTAGCTAAAGGAAGTATATCTATGCCTGTAACAAGTTTATCAAAGCTAAAAGCTTTTATACAGATGTTTGCAATAGCTGTTCTTTTAACCGGAGACTTTGGAAATAAGATTATAAATTTTCAAGACTATAATGCTCAGACTATCGGTATCATCCTTTTATGGCTATCGGCAGCTATTACTTTATATACAGGGTATGGCTATATGATTAAAGGTATAGATCATGCTCTAAGTGAAGATGATAAACCTTAAGCAGCAGATTTTTTTCTTACCATATTTTGGTAACTATCACTTAAATTTTTAATAAGATCACAAACTTTGAAATCAAATTTATCAATTTTAGAAACAGGAGTAATCTCTGCTGCTGTGCCTGTTAAAAAACATCCTACAAATTTTTCCATTTCATCTGGAGAAATTTTCCTTTCATTTACTTTGATATTTTTTGACTTAGCTATCTCTATGACTGCTCGTCTGGTGATACCATCAAGAAATGAGTCAGGTATCGGGGTATGTAATTGGCCATCATCTGATTTAAAAAAAATATTAGCTCCTGTAGCTTCAGCAATATTTCCCTCGAAGTCTAGCATTAAGGAGTCGGTAAATCCTTGTTCTTCCGCTTCATGTTTTGACAAGGTGCATATCATATATAACCCGGCAGCCTTAGTGTCCCAAGGAATAGTGTTAGGTGCTGGTCGTCTCCATTTTGAAATGTTCAATTTAATTCCCTCTATTTTTAATTTTGGATCAAAGTATGATCCCCACTCCCATGTTGCGATAGCAACATGAACTTTATTTTTTTGCGCCGATATTGCCATCATTTCACTTCCTCTCCAAATAACAGGTCTCACATATCCATTTTTAACTTTTTGAATATTTACAATATTTTTACAAGCTTCATTAATTTCTTTTTGATTATATGGTACAGCTATTCCCATTCTTTTAGCTGAATAAAATAATCTATCTGTATGCTCTTCTAATTTAAATATTTCTCCGTCATATACTCTTTCTCCCTCAAAAACGCAGCTGGCGTAATGCAGCCCATGGTTTAAGACATGTATTTGAGCATCTTTCCAGTTTACTGCTTTACCATTAAACCAGATTTTACCAGATCTTTTGTCGTAAGGTATCATTTCCATAGAAAAAAATAATATATCTTTTTTTTTGATTTTAAAAAGTATATTTCTTATAAGAATATGTCAATATAGCTGACCAATTATGAAAGACTTACTTTATCTGAAAGATGAGCAAATCAAAGACTTTATACAATTGCTTTATTATGCGTATAGAGAAACTTATTCTGATCCAAAAGATATTTTATCGAGAAAATTTTTTGGTCCTGCGCATTTGAGAGCATTAAATTTAATTGAAAGTAACCCAGGTATAAGTTTGGGAGAACTAATATACAAACTTAAAATTACAAAACAGAGTATAAATAGGGTCATTAGAGATCTATTAAAGACAAAAATGATTAAACAGCTTAAAGATGATACTGACACGAGAAAAAAGAAGTTGTATCTTGATAAAGAGGGAAAAATCTTTTTTGATACAATTTATAAAAGACAAAAGAAAAGAATATTTAATGCGCTTAAAAATTCCGAACCAGAGTCTGTTATTAAATTTAAGGAGGTTTTGAAAAAAATTATAAATGGATAATTTAAATCATATACTTGTAGTAGATGATGATAACCGTATTCGAAGTCTTCTTAAAGAATACTTAGATGATAATAACTTTCTAGTTTCAACAGCTAAAGACTCTAATGAAGCAAAAACCAAATTGGAACATTTCAAATTTGATTTAATTGTTTTAGATGTCATGATGCCAGGTCAAAATGGGTACGAACTCACCAAAGAAATAAAAGCTAAAGATAGTCCACCAATTATTCTTCTTACTGCTAAGGGAGAAGTTGAAAATAGAATTAAAGGTCTTGAGTTTGGAGCTGATGACTACATTGGAAAACCGTTTGAACCAAAAGAACTTCTTTTAAGGATAAACAATATTATATCAAAAAAAAATAAGATAGATTTAGGAAATAAATATTCTGTTGGTGAAGCTATTGTAGACCTTAATAAAATGAATATAAAACTTAATAACAACATCAAAAAAATTAATGTTACAGAAAAAAAAATTTTAATGGAAATGTTATCTAATCCAGGTAAAACTTATTCAAGGTCAAAGATTGGAGAGTTGTCCGGTATATCACAAGAAAGATCTATCGATGTGATGATCACACGACTTCGACAAAAAATCGAAATTGATCCAAAAAACCCAAAATATTTACAAACTATAAGAGGTTCAGGATATGTTCTCTGGATTGAATAATTTTTTTAAAAAGATTTTACCAAAAGGTTTATTTTATAGGTCTTTAATAATCGTTGCGGCACCAACAATATTACTTCAACTAATTGTTACAGTAGTTTTTTTTGACAGTATATGGATCAAAGCTAATAAAGGAATGACTCGGTCACTTGTTGGTGAAATCAAAACGTTAAGCGATGTTTATAATACTGATGATAAAAAACAAATTAGCTATATTACTGAGGTTTATAAAAAAAATTTTGACTTTGTTATAAATTCTATCGAAGAGTCTTTGCCTGATGAAATATTTGAGAGAAGATTTAGTCCAATGGATAGATCTCTTAGGCGTGAATTAAAGTCTACTTTTGGAAGTGACAATTATTGGTTTAACACTGTTAACTATTTAGATATTGTTGAAGTTAGGATAAAATCAGGAAATAAAAATTTACAATTTTTTTTTCCGAAAGAAAGAATAGCCACTTCTTCAGTTCGGCTGTTTGTTTTATGGATTACTTTGCCATCAATTATTTTAATATTAATTGCCATACTTTTTTTAAAAAATCAAACTAGGCCCATTACAAATCTAGCAAAAGCAGCTCAAAGATTTGGTAAAGGAGATTACATTAATGAGTTTAGGCCTTCAGGAGCTAGAGAAATTAGAAATGCAGCTTACGAGTTTGATAGAATGGCAAAGAGAATAAACAGACATTTAAATCAAAGGTCTGAAATGCTCTCTGGCATTAGCCATGATTTAAGAACTCCACTCACTAGATTAAAATTACAATTAGCCATGGTAAATAATAAAGAGATTTCAAATAATATGTCAAAGGACATAGATGAAATGGAAAATATGTTAAACGACTATCTTCAATTTGCAAAAACTCAAGCTAAAGAAAACACTGAAAGAATTAATTTGAGGGATATATTTAAAATTATTGAAAATAGAATTAATAATACCAAATTAAAAATCATAATTGAAAATGAAATCTCTATTCATGGAAGAAAAAATGCTCTTGAAAGATGTTTTACAAACATAATAAATAACGGACTGATATACGGGGAAAAAGTAAAAGTAACTGTTCAAAAAAGTTCAAATAGAGTGGTTATTTTGTTTGATGATAACGGACCAGGAATACCTGTGGAACATTATAGAAATGTATTCAAGCCATTTTTTAGATTAGATAAAAGCAGAAGTTTAAATAAATCTGGTGTCGGTTTGGGTTTAGCTATAGTTGAAGATATTGTAAATTCTCATGGAGGAAATATTCAATTATCTAAAAGTGATATGGATGGATTGCAGGTTAAGATTTCTTTACCTTTTTAGATTTTTTTGACATTTTTTTAATTTTTAAATCCTGCTTTTCGACTACCTTTTTAAGAATTTCAAATTCTTCTCTAGATACGAGATCCAATTTTCCAATAATATCATCTTTTTTAAATTTTAAGTTTGTGACTAATTCTTTCTTAACATCATTCACTGTCAAAATTCCAGTTTCTAGTAGACTTGATAAAGTCTTTAATATTTTATCTTTATCTGACACACCATATCATATTTGATAAGTAAAATTATTTCAATTATGTTATTAATTTTATTATGTATATTCATAATTTAAATCCAATAATTTTTGATTTCGGTATCTTATCTTTAAGATGGTACTCTTTAGCTTATCTAGTTGGTATAATTTTTGGATGGTGGTATGGAAAAAAAATTATTTTGCTTATTAACAAAAAACAGAGCAAACAATTTCAGTTAAATTTATTTGATGATTATATTACTTATGCAATTATCTCTTTAGTTATTGGTGGTAGGTTGGGATATGTTTTATTTTATAATTTTAGTTATTTTCTCTTTAATCCGATAGAGATTTTATTCATCTGGAAAGGAGGTATGTCTTTTCATGGAGGTCTTTTAGGAATAATAATTGCAACAATTTTTTTTTCAAAAAAACATGATTTTGATAAATTAGTTTTATTAGATGTAGTATCATGTGTGGCACCTGTTGGTATATTTTTTGGGAGGTTGGCAAATTTTGTTAATGGAGAACTTTATGGAAAACCAACTGACTTGCCTTGGGCAGTTGTTTTTCCGATGGTTGACTCCCAGGGTAGGCATCCGTCTCAGATTTATGAGGCTCTTCTTGAGGGTGCGCTTTTATTTTTGATTTTAAATTTTTTCATAAGAAAAATTTCTTATAAAAAAGGTAAAAGTGCTGCTTTGTTTTTAATAGTATATTCATTTTTAAGAGTTTTTTCAGAATTTTTTAGAGAGCCTGATTTACAAATTGGTTATATTTTGAATTATTTTAGCATGGGATCTTTACTAAGTTTTTTTATGTTTGGATTAGGAATTATAATGTTTTTTAAAATTAAATGATTAGTCAAAACGAAATTCAACCAGTCGATAAATTTATTGAGAAAGCTTTATACGATAAAAAAATTGGTTACTATTCAAAATTTAATCCTTTTGGTAAAAAGGGTGATTTTGTTACTGCACCATTAATATCTCCCTTGTTCAGTGAAATGATAGCAGTTTGGGTAATTTCTTTTTGGATTAAACTTGGAAAACCAAACAAATTTTCTTTTGTTGAATTGGGTCCTGGAAATGGTGCCTTCTGTAAAACATTTTGTAGGGTATTAAAAAATTTTCCAGAATTAAAAAGATCAGTAAAAATATATTTATTTGAAAAAAGTGCAAAACTTATAAAAATACAAAAAAATTTAATCAATGACGAAAACGTTTTTTGGATTAAAAGTTTAAGTGAAATTAAAACTGGACCAGTCCTTTTTTTTGGAAATGAATTTTTTGACTCAGTGCCCATAAAACAATTTGAAGTTAGAAAATCGAAAATATACGAAAAATTTTTAAAATTTGAGAAAGGAAAATTCAAGAAATTTGTTTTTAAAAAAACCCAAAAAAGCATTATAAAAAAATTAAAAGATTTAAATTTAATTAGAAAAAGAGGAGTTATCGAATATCCTCAAAAAGGTCTAAAAATTTTGGATTTAATTATTAAAAAAATTCAAAAATTAAATGGTGGTATTTTGTTGGTTGACTATGGATATACAACAGCAGCAGGTAAAGATACTTTGCAATCATTAAAATCTCACAAAAGAAATATTTATTATGAAAATATTGGACAAGCAGATATTACATACTTAGTAAATTTCCATCTTTTAAAAAAATTCTTATTTAAAAGGCAAGTATTTCCAAACAAAATAGTGAGTCAAAGTTTCTTCTTAAAAAAATTAGGAATAATAGAGAGGGCGGAAATTTTAAGTAAAAAAATGAGTTTTAATGAAAAGTCTGACCTTTATTATAGACTTGAGAGACTGTTGGGTGAAAAAAAAATGGGCAGACTATTTAAGGTTTTGTTCGCTTCAAATAACAAAAAAAAATTTAATCTTGGGTTTAAGTAATGTTTTATTCAAAAAAATTAAAAAAATTTAAAAACATTAATCACTGTTTTTTTTCAAGAAAAGGTGGTTTTTCAAAAGGTATTTATAAAAGTTTAAATTGTGGTCAAGGATCAAAAGATAGTAAAAAAAATGTAGAAAAAAATTTAAATTTAATTTCAAAAAAAATTAAAATTAATCGTAAAAAACTTAAATTAATGTATCAAACACATAGTAATAAAGTCGTTGTAATTAATAACAAAAATAAAAAATTTACTAAATTTGATTCCGACGCTATAGTTACAAAAATCTATGGCATTGCCTTAGGAGTAGTCACGGCAGACTGTGTACCAATCATTCTTTTTGATAGACAAAATAAAATAATTGCTGGAATTCATGCTGGATGGAAAGGCGCCTCTTCTGGAATTATTGAAAATACGATTAAGAAATTTAGACAATTAAACTCAAAAAATAAAATTTATGCAGCTATAGGCCCATGTATTGGAATTAAAAGTTATGAGGTTAAATCAGATTTTTATAAAAAATTTGTTTCTAAATCGAAAAGGAATGATATTTATTTTATAAAGAAACATAAAAATAAAAAATTTTTTAATTTAAGAAAATACGTTAATGATAAATTGGTAAGGTTAAATGTAATAGTTGACAACATCACTAGAGACACTTTTAAAGAAAAGAGCAATTTTTTTAGTTATAGAAGGTCTCAAAAACTTAGCCAAAATGATTATGGTAGATGTATTTCTGTTATAACTATGACAAAGTTTAGCCAAAATTAATCATTATATTAATAATTGTTAAAGCTCTTTAACGTAAAATCTTCAACAACAACTGGAAAAGGTTTAAAAATAATTGTATAAATAATTACATTTCATGAAAATTTTATCTGGAACAAGTAATCCTAAACTAAGCAAAGAAATTTCGAAGTTGCTTAAACTTAAACTTGTAAATACAAATATTAAAAGATTTTCTGATGGTGAAATTTATATTGAAATAAATGAAAACATAAGAGGAAACAGTGTCTTTGTAATTCAGTCAACATCGCACCCTGCCAACGATAACTTAATGGAATTACTTCTTTGTATAGATGCTCTCAGAAGATCTTCTGCAAAAAATATTACGGCTGTAATTCCTTACTACGGGTATGCAAGACAAGATAGAAAAGTTGTCCCAAGAACTTCTATCTCTGCGAAAGTAGTTGCAAATTTAATCACAAATGCGGGCGCGAGTAGAGTTGTTACAGTGGATTTACATGCGGGCCAAATACAGGGATTTTTTGATATGCCAGTAGACAACCTTTTTACAACTCCTTTGTTTGCAAGGTACATTAAGAAAAAATTAAAAAGCAAAAAATTAATTTGTGTTTCTCCCGATGTAGGTGGAGTTCAAAGAACAAGGGGTCTAGCAACAAAAATTAAAGCAGACTTAGCCATTATAGATAAGAGAAGACCAAAGCCTGGTAAATCACAAGTAATGAATATAATTGGTGATGTTAAAGGAAAGACTTGTATTATTGTCGATGACATAATTGATAGTGGGGGCACAATTGTTAATGCAGTAGATGCATTAAAAAAGAATGGTGCTACTGAAGTCTATGTTTTCATTACTCATGCAGTTTTAAGTGGAGATGCAGCTAATAAAATTAAGAAGTCAAAAATAAAAAAATTAATAATTACTGATACAATAGACAATTCTCAAAAAATAAAAAACAACAATAAAATTGAGGTATTATCTATATCATCATTAATGGCAGAGGCTATAAAAAGAATTTCAAACTCTACATCCGTATCAGATTTGTTTAATTAACACTTGTTTTATTTTAAAAGTTGAGTTAAATAGCCTTTCCAAAATATATTTATTTATGATTAATATAAAAGCTAATAAAAGAGAAAAATCTACAACAGGTTATACAAATAAATTAAGGCTAGATGGTTTTATTCCTGCCATTTTGTATGGTGGAAAAAATCCAAATGAAAAAATATCAATAGCAAAGAAGGATGTAAAAAATTTTATTCAAAATGAATCTTTTTTATCAACAGTATTTGAAATTGATTTAAATGGAAAAAAAGAAAAAGTTTTACCAAGAGATGTGGCTTATCACGTTACAACAAATGAACCTATCCACCTGGATTTAATGAGAGTAGTCTCTGGATCTAAAATTGAAATAGAAATTCCAGTTAAGTTTATCAATAACAATGACTCACCAGGTTTAAAAAGAGGCGGGGTTTTAAATATAGTCAGACGTAAAGTTGAGTTAAAGTGTCCTGCAGATAATATACCAGAAGATATAACAATAGATTTAGCTGGTTCAGACATAGGGACTAGCATAAAAATATCTTCTGTTAAATTACCCGAAAATGTCGTCCCAGTTATAACAGACAGAGACTTTGTAATAGCGACAGTAGCTGCACCAACAATCATAAAAGAGCCAGAAAAACCAGCGGAAGGTGAAACAGCAGAAGGTGCTGAGGGAGAAGTAGCAGCTGAAGGTGCGGAAGCAACTGCTGATACAGCTGGTAAAGACGGAGACCAAGCTAAAAAAGATGAAAAAGGAAAAGACGCATCTACAGATAAAAAACCTGCAGAAAAAAAACCTGCTGAAAAAAAACCTGCTGAGAAGAAATAAATAATATGCTTTTACTTGTTGGATTAGGAAACCCTGGGCCTAGTAGTGAAAATAACCGACATAATATCGGTTTTAAAATTATTGATGCAATCAATTCTCATTTTAAATTGTCTAAACAAAAACCTAAATTTAAAGGCCTTCTAACAACTGGTAGTATAGAGTCAAAAAAAGTATACGCTATAAAACCTCTTACTTTTATGAATAATTCCGGAACCGCTATAAAAGAATTAATAGATTATTTTAAAATTGACGCCAAGAACGTAATTGTTTTTCACGATGACTTGGATATTGATTTTGGCAAAGTTAAAGCTAAAGTAGGTGGATCAAGTGCCGGTCACAATGGTATTAAATCTATAGACAAATTTATCGGAACTGATTATTCGAGAGTGAGAGTTGGTATAGGTCATCCCAAAGAAAAGAAAAGAGTTAATAGTCATGTTCTTGAAGATTTTAAAGATGATGAGGAAGAGAAGATAAAAGAGATTACAGAAAGTATAGTAAAATTAGTTCCAACATTAATAGATAAAAAAATCGATTTATTTTCAAGTAAAGTTAATCAAAATTTAAATGGGATTTAAGTGCGGTATTGTTGGCTTGCCAAATGTGGGTAAGTCGACTTTATTTAATGCTTTAACTTCAACAAAAAATGCTGAAGCTGCAAATTTTCCTTTTTGTACGATTGATCCAAATATTGGAGTAGTAGATGTGCCTGACAGCCGTCTAGATACCCTTGCAAAATTATCTAATTCAAAAAAAAAGATATATACTACGATAACTTTTGTAGATATTGCTGGATTAGTAAAAGGTGCATCAAAAGGAGAAGGGTTAGGAAATAAGTTTTTATCTCACATTAGAGAGGTAGATGCAATTATTCACCTAGTGAGATGCTTTGAAAGTGAAAATATTCAACATGTTAATAACAGAGTTAACCCAGTGGAAGATCTCGAAACTATTAATACAGAAATTGCATTATCAGATATTGAAACTGTTCAAAAAAAATTAGAAAAATCGAAAAAAAAGTTACTATCTCATAAGGAAATAGAAATTTTAGAAAAATCGCTTGAGGTGCTCAATAATGGAAATAAACTTAATTCCTTAGAAAATTTGTCTAAAGGATTTTTAAGTCAAATAGGTTTATTAAGTTTAAAACCAAAAATAATCGTATGTAATGTTGATGAAGTAACCTTAAAAGACGGAAATAAACATACATTTAATGTTAAAAAATCTTATCCAAAAGAAAAGGTAATTACGATATGTGCAGATATTGAAGATCAATTATCAAGTCTATCAAAAGATGAAAGGTCCAAATTTATGAGAGAGATAGGCCTTGAAAAAATGGGTATTAGTAAACTTATCAAAGAAGGTTATGATTTACTTGGATTAGAAACTTTTTTTACCTCTGGAAAAGAGGAAAGCAGAGCCTGGACTGTTAAAAAGAATACCTCTGCGCCAAAAGCCGCTGGAGTTATTCATACAGATTTTGAAAAAAATTTCATAAGGGCTGAGGCTGTTGATGCAACAGATTTCATTAAATATGGAAGCGCTGAAAAATGCAAAGAAAATGGAAAATTAAGAATAGAAGGAAAAGAGTATATAGTTAAAGATGGAGATGTTTTACACTTCAGGGTTAACCCGTGACCATATTTTTTTCATACTTAAAAAAACTAAAATTGACAATAAGACCAAATATAAAATTACTTTAACTCCAGTTTTATGCCTGCTTTCAAGTTCTGGTTCAGCAGCCCAACTTAAAAAAGTGGTAACGTCCTTTGCCATTTGATCAACTGTTGCCTCTGTCCCATCAGCATAATCTACTAAACCATCAGATAAATTATTTGGCATCTTAATCTTATTACCAATCATATATTTGTTGTAATAAACGCCTTCATCTAATGTTATTCCAGGAGGTGGATCTTCATAACCAACTAAAACTGAGTAAATATAATTGGCGCCCCCTTTTCTCGCTTTTACCAATACAGACATATCAGGAGGATAAGCTCCCCCATTAGCTGCAGCGGCTGCGTTAACATTTGGGTAAGGGCTTACAAATTTATCGGAAGGTCTTCCTGGTCTGGTAAACATTTCCCCTTGAGCATCTGGGCCATCAGTCACCTCAAAACCTGCTGCTATAGCTTTAACTTCTTCTTCTGAAAATTCGGGACCACCAGGTTCACCAAGATTTCTATAACTTAAATATTGCATAGAATGACATGAAGCACAAACTTCATTATATACTTGATATCCTCTTTGTAACGATGCTCTATCAAATTTACCAAGTAAACCTTTAAAGCTCCAATCTACTTTTATTGGATCGATTTGTTCTGCGGATTTGAGAGTGTTAAAAATAGTAAGAGATAATAGTATACAAAAAAATAATTTAAATTTTTTCATTATCCTTCTTCGCCATTGAATAATCAGCCGATCCTGATAGGACTGGCTCGGATATACTTAAAGGGACAGGTTCAGTTTTTTCTAAATATCCAACTACTGGTAATACTACTAAAAAGTGAAGGAAATAATAAACAGTTCCAACTCTTGCTAAAACTAAGTAAATACCTTCAGCTGGCATTGCTCCTACATAACCAAGAACTAAAACATCTATTATTAAAATCCAAAAGAACTGTCTATAGATTGGTCTGAATACTGCTGATCTTACTTTAGATGTATCTAACCATGGAAGCACAAATAAAATGAATATTGCGCCAAACATAAGAATTACGCCACCAAGTTTATCTGGTACTGATCTTAGAATTGCATAAAAAGGTAATAAATACCATTCAGGGACTATGTGTGCCGGAGTAACCATTGGATTAGCTTGAATATAATTGTCTGAGTGTCCAAGAACGTTAGGAGCAAAAAACACAAATCCTGCAAAAATAATCATGAATAAAAGTAAGGCAAATGTATCTTTAATGGTAATATACGGATGAAAAGGAACTGTATCTTTAGATGGTTTTTTAATGTCTATGCCGACAGGGTTATTATTTCCTGGTACATGTAATGCCCATATGTGTAGAACAACTAAACCTAAAATTAAAAAAGGAATTAAATAATGTAAGCTAAAAAATCTTGTTAATGTAGGATTATCAACTGAGTATGCTCCCCATAACCATGTAGTAATACTATCCCCAACTAAAGGAATTGCGCTAAATAAATTCGTGATAACAGTCGCTCCCCAAAAACTCATTTGACCCCAAGGCAAAACATAACCCATAAAAGCAGCAGCCATCATAAGAAGATAAATCATCAAGCCAATTATCCATATTATTTCTCTTGGAGATTTATAAGACCCATAGAATAAAGATCTAAATATGTGAATATAAACTGCTAAGAAAAACATTGAAGCGCCATTACTATGTATATATCTAATTAACCAACCGTAATTAACATCTCTCATAATATGCTCCACACTTGCAAAAGCTAAATCTGCGTGAGCAACGTAATGCATCGCCAAAACTATTCCAGTAATAATTTGGGTTAATAAACAAAAAGTTAATATACCACCAAAGGTCCACCAATAATTTAAATTTTTAGGAGTTGGATAATCTGTTAAATGTGATGCCAATGACAACAAAGGCAATCTATCGTTAAACCATTTTCCAGCTTTAGACTTTGGTACGTATTCTTGTTCACTCATAAATTTTATCCAATCTTAATTGTATTAGCATCAACAAATTCATATTTTGGTATTTCCATATTTTTAGGTGCTGGGCCTTTTCTGATCCTACCTGATAAATCGTAGTGCGAGCCATGACAAGGACAAAACCATCCTTTGTAATCTCCTTTATTTGAAAGCGGAACACACCCAAGATGTGTGCAGACTCCTAACATAACGAGCCATTCATCTTTTCCACTTTTTACTCTTTCTTCATCTTTTTCTGGATGAGGAAGATCTTCTAGAGAAACTGATCTTGCTTCTAAAATTTCTTCCTGAGTTCGCCTTTTTAAAAAAACAGGTTTGCCTCTCCATAAAACAGTTATAGATTTGCCAGGCTCAATTTGACTTATATCAACTTCAGTGGTTGCTAAAGCCTTTTGAGCTCTATCAGGATTCATTTGGTCTATTAAAGGCCATATGACGGCTCCTAGGCCTACTGCACCAACTGTGTAACTAGTGGTAAATAAAAAGTCTCTTCTCGTTGTTTTTTTATCTGATTTATCCATATTGATGTTTATACTCTTATTTATTAAATAAGACAGAAAATTAATATTTTCTAGGGTCAGAATGACACATAATATTATTGATAATGATTAGTATTGCTCTTTTTAAACCTGATATTCCGCAAAACACTGCCTCAATTTTGAGACTTTGCGCTTGCTTGGGATTAAAATTGCATATTATTGAACCATGTGGTTTTAATTTAAACGATCCTAGATTTAAAAGGGTAATTATGGATTATATTAATCAGAGTAGTATTATTAGATATGTAAATTTCAAAGAACTTTTAAATAAAAATAAAAAATCAAGAGTTATATTAATGTCGACAAAAGCAAAAAAATCGTTATTTAGATTTAAATTCAAAAATAATGACATAATTCTTTTGGGTAGAGAAAGTAAAGGAGTGGCAGATTATGTTCACAAAGAACTGCAAAATAAGTTAAAAATTCCAATTTCTAATAAAACTAGGTCTTTAAATGTAGCCGTAACTGCTGCAATTGCATCTGCAGAGGCTTTAAGGCAAATTAAAAAATTTTAATATGGATATAGAAGATAAAAAAACATACTCAGATAAATGGTTTGCATATTTACAAGAACAAATTTGCAATCATTTTGAAAATTTTGAAAAAGACTCAAAAAGTTTAAAAAGATTTGTTTCTACAAATTGGTATAAAAAAAATAACGGTGGAGGAGGCACTTATAAAATATTGAGAAATGGAAAAATATTTGACAAGGTCGGTGTAAACAAATCTACTGTTTCAGGCGTATTTTCTAAAAAATTTCGTAAGAATATTCCTGGAGCGCAGAAAAATGGTAGGTATTGGGCTTCCGGGATTTCAGTAGTTGCTCATATGAAAAATCCTAAAATTCCAGCAATTCATTTTAATACAAGATTTATAGTGACATCAAAAAATTGGTTTGGAGGAGGAATTGATTTGACACCGTGTATTAAAGATAGAAGAGAAGAAATATTTTTTCATTCAAAACTAAAGAAAGTTTGCAAGGAAAATAGTAAAAATTACATTAAATATAAAAAATGGTGCGATAAGTATTTTTTCCTTCCCCATAGAAATGAGCCTAGAGGAATTGGAGGTATTTTTTTTGATTACGTGAACAAGAACTGGGAAAAAGATTTTAAATTTGTTAGAGAAGTAGGGATGAATTTTATTGAAATATCCAAAGATATTATTAAAAAAAAGAGTAAACTCAAATTTAATGGTGAAGATAAAAATATACAACTTTTAAAAAGAGGAAGATACGTGGAATTTAATTTGTTATATGACAGGGGAACAAAATTTGGTTTAAATTCTGGTGGAAACACTCATGCAATTTTAATGTCATTGCCACCGAAAGCAAGATGGTAAATTAAATGGAAAAGGAACCTATAACTAAAGATGGTTTAGATAAGTTAAAAAAAGAATTAGAAAATTTAAAAAATATTGAAAGACCAAAAATAGTTGAAGCAATTTCAGAAGCAAGGTCTCATGGTGACTTGAAAGAAAATGCCGAGTACCATGCAGCTAAAGAACAACAAGCCAAAATTGAGGGAAGAGTTTTATCTATCAATGACACTATCGCTAGAGCAAATGTAATTGATGTGACTAAATTAGATAATAACGGTAAAGTTATATTTGGATCAACTATAACAGTTGAAGATTTAGAAACAAAAAAAAAGATTAAATATAAATTAGTTGGAAAAGATGAGGCAGATATAAGCTTAAATTTAATTTATTTTAAAAGCCCTATTGGTAAAGCTTTAATTGGTAAAACTTGTAAAGAAATGATAAGTGTTGAAACACCATCTGGAGAGAGAAATTTTGAAATTTTAAAAGTTGATTATATTTAGTTTGAAGAAGTATTTTTCTTAATAATAACTTCAAAATCTTTATAAGGTAAATTAAAATTATTTTGAACCCAAGTTTTTTCAGCTTCTTTAAGTATTATTCCAATTTTTTTTCCTTCTTGAATACCTTTCTTTAATAAAAATTTTCCATCATATGGAAATTTTGGAATTGAAATTTTGTCTATAAATTGGAAAAAACTCGCATCTTTTGAAAAAATTTTTCTTTTATCAAGTAAATATAAACAAAATAATATTTTAATATTTGTAGTACCTATATTATACAAGTTACTCTTTAATTTTTTTTTAAAAAATTCTTTATCTTTAAAAGCATCTTTAAATTTACCACCTAGTAAATTTAAATTTTCATGTAATTTATTGGATATTTTATATTTATGAGAAAAATATTCATGATTATCTTTTAAATCGACCAAAAGTATTGATAGTAATAATATTTCTGAAATTTCAATATTATTTTTAATTATTTTAAAGTTTTTTAATCTGTGAATATTTTTAAACTCAGGAAAAACTAAAATAAATATCTTTAATAATTCTTTGTTATCAATTATTTTAAAAAAATTTTTCAATTTAAGTATTTTTAATAATTCAGATAGAACTCTTTCTTTAGAAAGACTTTTAATACCGTTTAATTTCAATTTAATAGCTTGAACTGTTGATTGTTCTACAGACGAGTTATATTGTATTGTAAATCTTAAAAATCTAATAATCCTAAGAAAATCTTCTTCAATTCTTGTTTGAGGATCTCCTATAAACTTTACTACATTGTTATTAAGATCGTTAATTCCTTGTTGAGGATCAAAAATTTTTCCTTTTTTGTTCAAGTATATTGCATTAATTGTAAAATCTCTTCTTTTGGAGTCTTCCCTCCAGTCATCAATATTTTCAATTTCAGCATGTCTACCATCTGTCTTAATATCTTTTCTTAAAGTTGTTAATTCAAATTTTTTATTATCTAAAACTATTGTGACTGATCCATGTTCAAGGCCAGTTTCAATAATCTTAAATTTGGAGTTATGTAATTTTTTTTTTAGTTCATCAGGCGTAAAAATTGTGGCTATATCTATATCATCAATTTTTTTAGACTGTAAATAATTTCTCACACAGCCTCCAACAAACATAGCAACTTCCTTGTCCTTTGACTCTCCATCTTCTAGGTTTTGAAACAAAAGTTTTATTTCTTTATTATTATAAAACGGGAAAAAATACTTATTTATATTTG
Organism: uncultured Pelagibacteraceae bacterium; assembly: GCA_902580115.1. Taxonomy (GTDB): domain Bacteria; phylum Pseudomonadota; class Alphaproteobacteria; order Pelagibacterales; family Pelagibacteraceae; genus Pelagilacustribacter. The sequence goes on from CACHJN010000001.1 coordinate 67,008, forward strand.
AGATTAAATTGTTAATAATTTTTATCATTATTTTGGCTGGGGCACTAGGATTCGAACCTAGGATGGTGGTACCAAAAACCACTGCCTTACCGCTTGGCTATGCCCCAATTCTCTGCTTGATATATCATAAATAATTTAATTTAAATAGTTTTTGTAATAGCGCACCAATATTTGGGGTATTTTCTTTTCAAATAAGTGACGGCAAGTTTAGCTGTTTTTTTTGATTGAAAAACTCCATAACAAGCTGAGCCTGATCCGGTCATCCTTGAGAACGCGCAGCCTTTTTGATTGTTTATAAATTTAAGCAATTGAGAAATTTTTGGATATTTTTTTTCAACTATTTTTTGGAGATCATTATGATCTTTTTTTATTGCTTCAAAAAATTTTTTTTTATTTAATCTTTTTGAATAATAATTTTTTGAAGATGAGCTAAAATTTTTAACCATTTTATAAATATTTTTTGTTTTGCAATGAATATTTGGGAAAATGATTAAAAAAAAATAATCAATACTATTTCTAGATTTTTTTACGTTTCGTAAATTTTTTTGAAATGAAGATTTATGCAAAAATAATTTAAAATCAGATCCAACTTTTTTTTCAAAAATACTTATTTGTTTTTTATTAAGCTTATTTTTAAGAAAATATTTTACAATGCTCACCGAGTTACTCGTACCTCCACCAAGGCCAGCGTACACTGGAATATTTTTTTTAATATCAATTTTATAATGACCTCTCAAATTATGATATTTTCTAAGTATTGTTAATGTTACCAATACGCTGTTTTTTCTTAAGTTAATATTATTTTTAAACTTTCCTTTAAAAGTAACTATATCTTTTTTACTTTTTTTGATATTTATTTCATCGAATACGTTGACTAAAGTTGAATTAGTTTCAATATTATGCATTCCGTTAGTAAGTTTGTTTAAAACTCTCAAGGTTAAATTAATTTTAGAATAAGATTTGACTCTCATTAATTTATTGAAGTTGGGCCGTTAAGAATTTTTTCCATAATTTTATTTTTAAGATCTTCCTCGGCTTCTTCTAAATTCAATACATATTTCCAATAGTATCTTGCCTGCAACTTTTCTCCACTTACCCATAGAATATCTGCAAAATGATCGTTAACTATAGGGTCTGAAGGCATAAGTTGAACAGCTTTTTTTAGGTACTCTTTTGCTTGTTCATATTTTTTTAGTTTGTATAAGGCCCACCCTAAAGAGTCTGTTATATAACCATCGTTTGACCTTAATCGATTTGCTTTCTCCAACATTTTAAGTGACTTTTCAATATTAATTCCTTTTTCAATCCAGCTATAAGCTAAATAATTTATAACGTATGCTTGGTCCGGTTTTGCTTCAAGAGAGTCTAAAAAATCTTTTTCTGCTTTAGCCCATTCATCTAATTGTTCATAAGCAATGCCCCTTCCATCTTTTGCTTTAGGATATAATTCATGAGCTTTTGAAATATTTTTGATTACCTTGGTGTAATATTTAATAGACTCTTTGAACTTTTGATTATTTTTTAAAAATTGGGCAAAATCGTAAGTTTGATAAAGATTTGGTGACTTTAAATTCCTGTAACTTTTTTCAATTTCAAATAAAGCTTCTTTTGTTTTTAGCTTTTCATTTTTTAATCTTGCTATCTGCTTTGAAGAATGCCAACTATAATTTTCTCCAAATTTTTTTAGAAGAAGATAAATTTTATTTGCTTTTTCATAATCTCCTACCATTACGAAATTTTCAGCAAGTAATGTATTATATGAAAAAAAGTTTTGGTTTAAATATTTGGCTAAATTCACATAGAAATTTGAGAAAGAATATAAACTTTGAGACGATAAAGCATTAGCAGTGATGTAAAATAACTCAGCAATTATATGTGAAATATTTTTACAATTAAAACTATTCTGTAAATAATTTTGTCTTTCTTTTTTTATATCAGAGTAAAGTTGGTTAAGTAATATGTTTCTTGGAACATCTAATAATTTTGCTTCTAAAACTAAAGTTGCTTTTTGGGGCAAACCCTTTTTTAACAAATAGTCGATGTAAAAAAAAGTATACCTCGAAAAGTCTGTATTTTGATCATTAACTAAATTTTTAAATTGTGCCTCAGCATTTTTTGTATCAAAATAGCAGTTTAAAAAAACATCATTTATTTTTTTAATATTTTTATATCTTGGACTTATCTGTTGAAAAACCTCATTTGCTTCACTGAAATTTAAATTTGATTTTTCTATTTTTATCCAACTGAATATAATTTGGTTAAGTAATTCTTGTAAAGTGGGATAATTATTTTCACTAATAGACGACATATAATCATATGCCTTATCAAAATTATTATTCTTAATAAGTTTGCTTAAGATAATTATATCGCTTTGAAAAAAATTCATCTCTTTTTTTTTTAGTTTTTTTGAGTACCGAAAAGCTTCATTGATTTTTGAATTATTAATAAGAGTTTCTATGTAGGATTTAGAAAATTGAGAATGATCATCCTCAAGATTTTCTAAATTTTTAAAAAAATCATAAGATTCTTTATATTTATTATCATTTAAAGAAACCACTCCAGAAAAATAATTTGATACGGATTCTCCTCTGTAAAATCTTTCTAAACTCACACCAGAGCTTGTTAATAAAAAAATATATAAAAAGAGAGTTTGTAAAAGTAATTTTTTTAGTTTAAAAAATTTAAGCATAATGTCAAAAAATATAAATAACAAATTAACCAAGTTAATTAAATACTATAGTTTGATTAACCACAATTTAATCTTTAGTAAAAATTCAATAAATCGATACAATAAAAAGGAGCCAATTATTCAAAAAGATAAGGCTTTAAATTTACAAAAGTTAAGAGATAAAATAAGTGAAATTACGAATTGCAAATTGAAAGAAAATGCCTCAAATCTTGTATTTTCTGATGGTAACCCTAATTCTAAGGTAATGATAATTGGAGAGGGTCCAGGTGCAAATGAGGATAAAGAGGGTTTTCCGTTTGTGGGAAGAGCAGGACAGCTTCTGGATAAAATGCTTCATGCTATAAACCTTAATCGTAAAAATGTTTATATTACAAATGTTGTAAATTATAGACCTCCAGAAAATAGAAGGCCTACGGAGAAAGAAGTGGAGAGATATCTTCCATATTTAAAAAAACATATTGAAATTATAAAACCAAAAATTATTTTACTTTTAGGCAGTACAGCAATGAATGCCATTTTGAAGAATGCAGATGTAATTTCAAAAATGAGAGGAAAATGGCATGAAATTGAGATCAATAACTTAAAAATATATTCGATTATATCTTTTCATCCAGCTTATCTTTTAAGACAACCAGATCAAAAAAAGTTCTCTTGGATAGACTTAAAAATGATTAGAGAAAAATTAAAAAAATTTTGAAAAATCTAAAAAAGTTTAAAATTGTCGCTGGAGTAGATGAGGTTGGAAGAGGATGTTTAGCTGGTCCAGTTGTTTCTGCTGCAGTAATTTTAAAAAAAGGAGTTCAAATTAAAAACTTAAAAGACTCAAAAAAACTTACTTTTGAACAAAGAATAGAAGTGTCTAAAAATATAAAAAAAAACTCTTTCTTTTCAATGGGTGTGGCTTCTGTCAAAGAAATTGAAAAATTAAATATTTTACAAGCTTCGCTATTATCGATGAAAAGAGCTATTTTGAGCTTATCTAGAAAACCAGATTTGATACTCGTAGATGGTATATTTGCTCCCCAGGTTTTTAATAAATGTAAAACTGTAATTAAAGGAGATGAAAAAATTAAATGTATTAGTGCGGCATCTATATTAGCAAAAGTTTATAGAGATAAAATAATGATTAAAATGTCAAAAAAATATAAAAACTATTTTTGGAATAAAAACTTTGGTTACGGAACCAAACAACATATATTAGGATTAAAAAAGTATGGTTTAACAACAATGCATAGAAAAAATTTCAAACCCATACACAAGATGTTGTTAAAATAATTTTAAAGCAACTAAAAACCTTTTTTTTCACGTAAAAATAATTGACCTGTGATTCAATTTAAGGTTGAATCTTCCTATGTCATGTTTATTAAATAAAATTGTTAACGGTGATTGTCTAAAAGAGATAAAGAAAATTCCAGATAATTCTTTTGATTTAGTATTTGCAGACCCTCCTTACAATTTACAGATAGGCAAAAAATTAACTCGCCCCGATGCAAGTAAAGTGAACGGAGTTAACGATAAATGGGATCAGTTTAACAGCTTTAAACATTATGACGATTTCTGCATAGCATGGCTTTCTGAATGCAAAAGAATTTTAAAAGAAAATGGAAGCATTTGGGTAATAGGTTCCTATCATAATATTTTTCGTTTAGGTTACCACTTACAAAATTTAAATTATTGGCTACTAAATGATGTGATTTGGAGAAAAAACAATCCAATGCCCAATTTTAGAGGCACTAGATTTACCAACGCTCATGAAACTCTTATTTGGGCCTCGAAAAGTAAAAAGTCAAAATATACGTTTAATTATCAATCTATTAAATGTTTGAATGACGATTTACAGATGCGGTCTGATTGGCAATTTCCAATTTGTAATGGAAAAGAAAGATTAAAGAAAAACGGAAAAAAAATTCATTCTACTCAGAAGCCAGAAGCATTACTTCATAGAATTATACTGGCTACCACGAATAAAGGAGATAATATATTTGATCCTTTTTTAGGCACTGGGACAACCGCTGTTGTTGCAAAAAAATTAGGGAGAAATTGCTTCGGAATAGAGAAAGAAAAAAAATATTTTAAAGCAGCTAGCGACAGAATTAAAAAAACTAAAGTTATTGATGATAGTTATCTTGATACTATTGAAAATAATAAATCAAAGCCTAGAGTACCTTTTGGCTCACTAGTAGAGTTAGGGATACTAAAACCTGGTACAGTTTTATTTGATCCTAAAAAGAAATTTAATGCAAAAATTATGGTTGATGGGAGTATCAAACATAAAGAGTCTGAGGGCTCTATTCACAAAGTTGCAGCAAAAATTATGGGAGCAGAAAGTTATAATGGCTGGACTTACTGGCATTGTAAAGTTGGTAAATCGATTGTCTTAATTGATAATTTAAGACAAAAATTTTTAAATAAAGCTGGTTAATGATTAAATGTCTTCAAGTTTTGACATAAAAAAAATATGTGATGAAAGCTTAGATGAGTTATTTTCCAAAGAATATTTTGAAAAGAAGAAAAAAAGAAAAGAATTAAAAGATAATACTGAACCCCTTTATTCTGAGATCGATAAAAGAATTTCATTTATATTTCACGCAGTGACCATCAGAAGTGGTATTATTTTAGAAAAAATCTATTTTAATCAAGTAAAAAATTGCTGCCCGCATTTAGATGTTTGGTCAGAGCAAAAGTTCAAAATATCGAAACATGCTATGCAACTAGCATCCGATCAAGACAACGAAGATGTAATAAATACTGATTTACCTTACGGTGAAACTTATAAAATTGGGAAAAAAAGAAAAAAAACACGTCAAATAGATTTATTAACTTACGATAAGGATAAAAATATCCTTAATTCATATGAGATTAAACGAGGTGGTGGTCATCATGATAGTGAAAAACAAGAAAAAATAATTGAAAATTTAATAGCTGTAAAAATGTTGCTTAAAGATTATGGAGTAAGTGAAAAAAAATTAAAAATTAAAAAATATAAAAGCTTTATTATTTCACATATGAACCAAGAATTATTTTCTCCAAATTATAGATTTCTACAGATTAATGGCAATGAAGTGGACCAGCATTTTAATGCCAAGCTTAAAGTGCATGTTGATAAGGACTATAATTATTTTGTATCAGAATTTAAAAGAAGATTTAAAGAGCTTAAGCGTGAGTCGATTAAATTAGCTAATTAATTTTAATTGTTCTTTAGTTTCGATCCATTTAGAAGGTCTTTTTCTTGTTTTCACTGCACTCTTTTTATCAAATAATCCAACTTGATCCCCCCAAGAATCCCAGTTGGATTTTGTTTTTCTTGCAAATAATTCGAGGTAAGGACCTTGTACCAACTTTTCAATTCTCTCATATGTTTGTTCTGGCTTTCGACTATGCTCTCTTCTCTTATCTATAATTAATCTTTTTACATCTTTGCCAACTCGTTTTGGATTTCCTATCGTACCCATAATACATTGCTCAACATTTGCCCTAGTCCAATAACCAAGGCCTGTAAAAAAATCTTTCTCCGCTGAAAGTTTATTTAAATTAACTTTTGTATTTGTTTTAGCCCAGTAAAAAGCTACAGTCTTAAAATTAAAACCCCAGCATTTCATTAATTCTAAACCCTGGTCTAACATTGGATCGGTTACCCACATAAAAAGTGCACAATCTTTATCTGCATATCTACTAATGTTTAATTTTTTAAGATCGGCTAAAGTTAAACAATCGTAGTGAGATATAGCATTTCTGCCCTCACCTTTTTCGCTGAAATTTTTAAACCTCCAAGGTGGGTCTGCATAAATAACTTTATATTTTTTCATAACGAATCAAGAATTACTTTATCATATGAACAAAATAGGAACAAAATAATTTAATTTATTTTTTATATACTGTGCCTAAATAAGAATTAATAAAACTTTTTCTTTTTATTAAAAATTTCATAAAAAAATTTCTAATCGTTTGCATGAATTTACTTGAAAAATGAAACACAAAAAAATTAAAGTTTGATCTTCTTCTTACTAATTTTGTTCTCTTTGACCTTTCTTGAAAATAAATTTTTTGTATGTCACTTCTTTCCTCTTTAATTAAATTAAATAATTCATAAGCACTTTCTATCGATTGTCCTGCGCCTTGGGCTAATGTTGGTAAAAAACCATTAAATGCATCGCCGATATAGAAAACTTTACTATTAGTTGATGGAAGTATTTTAGGAGTTACATATAACGGCCAAGATTTCAAATCTTCTTCAAAAGCTTTTGCTAAATTTGGATTTTGTTTTACAACTTTATCAAGTATAGATTTAATATTGTCAGGGTCATACTTTCTATGTCGCACTATGCAAACTAAATTAAGATCTTTATTTTGATTAATTGGGTAAATTACTATATGACAATTTTTACCCATCATCAGATTAATTTTTGATTGATCAATGTCTAATCCTGATGCTGTCTTAAGAATAGCTCTTATTGCAATAGCATTTTTAAATACTGGTTTATTTTTTTTCTTTTCAAAGAATGTGCGCGTATTAGAAAAAATTCCATCTGCACCAATTACATAATCTACTAGGTCATTTGTATTATCATCAAATTTTATTAGAATTTTTCCCTTTAATTCAGAAACCTCTTTTATTCGTTTTCCAAACCTAATGTGCTGAGTATAAATATCGTCTTTTAAAAATTCAATTAAAGTGGACCTTTGCAAAGTTGTATACTTGATATCATTAGAATTAAATTGAATTAAATCTAAATCACATATTTTTTTGTTTAGTATATTGTAAAGGTCGATTCCATTTGGGTGATATATTTTTTCATTATTAATTTTACTAAAGTTAATTTTATTTAAAATTTTAACGCTATTAGTTGAGACTTGTATGCCATAACCCTCATCAAGAGGTAAGCTCTCATTTTTTTCATATACCATAAAGTCATGATTTTTATCTTTGTATAAAAAATTTGCTAAAGTTAAACCAGCAATTCCAGATCCAATAATCGCAATTTTTTTTTTCATTAAAATAAAACTGAAACCTGTTTAAATATTTGTTTTGTAAATGAAGGTATAAACTCATTATTTCTTTTAATAGAATACCAAGAATAATTATTGGGTATATCTTTTGAGAACTGATAATACAAATTAATATTTAATTTTTTATTTGAAATAGAATTTTTATATTTTGACAACAACTTCCATTTTTTAAAAGATTTATTTTTTTTGATACTTTCAATTTTTGGTAAATTAAACTCATTTAAAAAGCCCGTATTATTTTTTTTAGTTAAAGCTATCTCACCTTTTTTAGATAGATAACAAAAAATATTTATATTTTTATTAGTCATTTCTTTTTTAATTTGTTTGATTTTATTTGAGGATTTGTAAAATTTACAATTTATTTTAATAGGACACCTATAACATTTTGGATTTTTAGAATTGCAAACTAAAGCTCCAAATTCCATCATTGCTTCAACAAGATCTGAATTTCTGTTTGTGTTAAATATTTTTTTTTTATTTATCTTTTTGAATTCTTTAAAATCTATTTTTCTCACTTCCATATTAAGTATTCTAGAAATAACTCTTTTCACATTCCCATCAAGTGCTAAAGTCGGTTTATTATAAATCAATGCAGCCAAAACATTTGAAGTATAATCACCAATACCTGGTAAAGTTTTTATTTCTTCTATTTCTCGTGGAAGTTTTGAATTATATTTTTTTACTAAAATTCTTGATGTGGCTAAAAGGTTTCTCGCTCTTCTGTAATATCCTAAGCCCTCCCATAATTTAAGAATTTTTTTCTCATTTGCTTTTGACAATGAATTAAGATTACGAAATTTACTTGTAAATTTTTCAAAGTAAGGAATTACAGTTTTTACTTGTGTTTGTTGTAACATGAATTCACTTAAAACACGATAATAAAGCTTATTATTTGATTTTTTACCAACACGCCAAGGCAAAGTGCGCCTGTTATTATCATACCAAGCTAAAACTTTTTTTGTTAAATTAAACTTCAAATGCATAAAAAAAAAATTAATAATAGTTTAACTAAAAATTTCATTCAAGGTCTGAGACCTTTATCAAATACCTTACCATTTCAAATAAAAAAAGTATTAAAGAAAAATGGATTTAATTTATCCTCAATTGTTGATAATTGGACTAAAATTATAGGCAATGATTTTTCTAATAAATGTTATCCCATTAATATAAAAACTCAAGGCAACTCAAAAGAAGTAACGCTAATACTCAACGTTATTCATGGTAAGGAAATTGATATTGAGTACAATAAAAAAAATATCATTGACAAAATCAACTCATATTTTGGATATTCTTTTATCAAAAATATTCAAATTAAGGTAATTAGTACAAAATTTACAAATTTATCAAAAAAAAGTAATATAAGAAAAATAAAAAAAAATTTTGATGATAATTTGAAGAAGGTTGAAGATATCAATTTAAAAAATAAATTAGAAAAATTAATAAGTGCTTATAATGAAAAAAAATAAATTTATTTTAATTGTTATATTTATTTGTTCTCAGTTTTTAGTATCTACGATAGCTTTTGGAAATATTTTAAAAATTGGCAATGATAGCGCAAAGGTAACTGTCAAAGTTTTTTCTTCTTTAACCTGCCCTCACTGTGCATCTTTTCACGAAAAAATTTTTGAGAATTTAAAAAAAGATTATATTGATAAAGGTAAAGTAAAATTTGAACACCATGCTTTTCCTTTGGATTTAGCTGCTCTAAATGCAGAAAAGGTAGTAAGATGCGCTCCGAGCTCAAATGCAAAATTTGAACTTTTATCTAAAATTTATGATAAGCAAAAGAGATGGGCTGTTGGTTCAGACATAAATAAAATAAATGATATTTTAGTTAAAATTGGGACTGATTCTAAAATTAACGAGAGTAACTTAAGAGCTTGTTTAAAAAATGAGGAAACTCAAGAATTAATTTTAAATGAGAGAATTAAGGCGCAAAAAGAATATAATATAACCTCTACACCTACCATTTACATTAATGATAAGAAATATGAGGATAAGCACGAATTCAAATCTTTCAAAAGACAAATAGATAAATTATTATAACAGTATGAAGTTTAAAAAATTGGAGCTAACCGGCTTTAAGTCGTTCTTCGATAAAACAACTTTTTATATCGAGGATGGTTTAACTGGAATAGTCGGACCAAACGGCTGTGGAAAATCTAATATAGTTGAGTCTTTAAGATGGTGTATGGGAGAAACATCAGCAAAAAGCATGAGAGGATCTGGTATGGAAGATGTTATATTTTCAGGAACATCAAATAGACCAGAAAAAAATTTCTCTGAAGTTTCTTTATTAATTGACAACAAAGATAAGGATGGTCCCGAGCAGTATCATAAATTAGATGAAATTTTGATAACTAGAAAAATAGAGAGAAATAAAGGCTCAAAATATTATTTAAATGAAAAGGAAGTGAGAGCTAGAGATGCTCAAACTTTTTTTGCTGATTTATCAACTGGGGCTCATTCTCCCTCTTTAATCAGTCAAGGTAAAATTGGTCAATTAGTAACTGCTAAACCTGTTGAAAGAAGAGCTATTTTAGAAGAAGCCGCTGGTATAGCTGGAATTCATGTGAGAAGACACGAGGCTGAAACAAGATTAAATGCAGCAGAGAATAATCTAAAGAGAGCTGATGAACTAAAAAAACAGCAGCAAAAACAATTAGATAATTTAAAAAAACAAGCTGAAGAGGCTACAAAATATAAAGAAATTTCTAAAGAAATTAGAAAAGCAGAAGCAGGTTTATATTATCTCAAGTTAATTGAGATTGAAAAAAATAAAAAAGAAATCTTAGAAAACGTCAGTGAACAAGATGATGAAATAAGTGCTATAAAAATAGACTTAAATCATAATACAGAATTACTAAATGAAGAAAATTCAAAATTAGCTCCTCTAAGAGATAGAAAACTAGAAAGCTTAGCAAAACTTCAGAAGATAAATTTAGATATGACTAATTTAGAGGAAGAAGAAAAAAGAATAAAAAAATTATCAACAAAACTGGAAAATTCATTGGCAATTATTAATTCTGACTTAGAAAGGGAGAAAAGTATTTCTTTAGACTCTTCTCTAAATGAGAAAAGAATTTTAGAGGAAAAGGATGAACTGTTAAAAACAGAAAAAACGTTTGGAAATACTGAGATAGAAATTAATGAAAATTTAGAGCTATCCAAAAGAAATTTAAATAGTTTAAAAAAAGAACTTGCAAGCTTAATTTTTGAAATTGGTAAACTGGTTGAAGAGGAGAAGAAAATTCCTAAAGAATTATTTAATAGTCTTAAAGGAATAGTTGATAAAATAACATCAGCTCATGAAATTTATGCATCAAATTATAGCAAGAACGAAACAGTTAAAAGCGATTCAATTAAAAGAAAAGAGAGAATTAAAAATATTGATATTGAGTTAGAAAATTGGAAAAATTTAAAAGTTAATTCTGAAAAAATGATTAATAATCTACAAGAGAGAAAAAATAAGATAAATAATGAAATGAAAGAAAATCAAAAAAATCCTGAGATAATTGCTACTAATAAAGGTCAAAATATACAAAATTTAGAAAATACAAAAAAAAGAAGTGAGGAGCTAGAAGAGGAGCTAAAGTCTGCTGAGGAAAAGTATAACAAAATTAATGATAATATTAAAGAGGTCCAAGAAAAATTAACAATATTAAGGGAGGATAAAGCCAGAAACGAAGCAACTTTAGAAGGTATTGCAACAAGAAAAAAGGATTTGTTTTATTCGATAAACGCAGAATTAAATATTGCAGATGAATCTAAACTATTATCTTTGTCAGAATTAAACCTTGGGGATTTGCCTTCTATAGATGAACAAATTTCAACTGTTAGTAAAATTAGAAAAGAAAGAGAGTCAATGGGTACCGTAAATTTAAGGGCTGATATAGAGACAAAAAAATTTGAAGATGAAATAAAGAAAATGGAAGATGATCGGGCTGATCTTTATACAGCCATAGTAAAACTTAAATCTAGTATTGAAGAGTTAAATCAAAAAGGTAGGGAAAGACTTTTAGATGCATTTGAAAAAGTTAATAGAAAATTTAATGAAGTCTATACTAAACTTTTTAGTGGAGGAAGTGCTAAGCTGGAATTAGTTGACTCGGATGATCCTCTAGAAGCTGGATTAGAAATGTTTGTTTCTCCGCCCGGAAAAAGATTACAGTCTATTACTTTATTGTCTGGTGGTGAACAGGCACTTACAGCTTTATCTTTAATTTTTGCAGTTTTTCTTGTTAATCCTTCACCTATATGTGTTTTAGATGAAGTTGATGCCCCTCTTGATGATGCGAATGTCACAAGGTTTTGTTCTTTATTAGATGAGTTAACAAATATTACGAAAACTAGATTTATAATAATCACTCATCACGCTTTGACCATGTCAAGAATGCATCGATTATATGGAATAACGATGCCCGAAAAAGGCATTAGTCAATTAGTTGCTGTTGATCTGGAAAAAGCTGAAGAGCTTGTGGCATAAACAAATGGACAATAAGGATTTTAAAACTCGCCTCAGGATTGCAAAAAAAGAAATTTTAAAAAAAAATACAAACGAAGACGATAAAAAAGGACTTTTTATGGGTTCGGCCTTCAGACTGGGTACTGAATTAGTAGCTGCTGTAGTGGTTGGGACAATTATTGGGTTTATTTTAGATAACTGGTTTGATACTAAACCTTGGTTTATTATTACATTCTTTTTTATAGGTGTAATAGCAGGAATTCTTAATGTTATTAGAGTAGCTAATAACATGCAAAGGTAAAATTGATAAAGGAATTAATTTATGGCAGCTAATCCAATGCATCAGTTTCAAGTCTACAGACTTGGGCCTGAGATTAAATTAGGAAATGTAGACTTATCATTTACTAACGCAAGTTTATTCATGCTTTTAAGCGCATTATCCATTTGTTTATTTTTATATTTTGGATCAAAACAAAAAAAAATAGTACCTGGAAGATTACAGCTAGTAACTGAACTATTTTATAATTTTATTGCAAAAATGATAAGTGATACAGCGGGATCAAAAGCTAAACCGTATTTTCCTTTTATATTCACCCTGTTCATGTTTGTATTGCTTTGTAATATGATAGGAATGCTTCCCTATTCTTTTACAGTGACAAGTCATATTATAGTTACGCTCGTGATGGCTCTATTTATATTTATTGCTGTAACAATTATTGGATTTTTAAAACATGGTTTTAAGTATTTATCTATATTTGTTCCAAAAGGTGTTCCGGTAGTTTTGTTGCCATTAATAACAATTATTGAAATAATTTCTTATTTAAGTAGGCCTGTTAGTCTTTCTGTAAGGTTATTTGCAAATATGATGGCAGGACATACTATGTTAAAAGTTTTTGGAAGTTTTGTTATAAGTTTGGGTCTATTAGGTGGATGGTTACCACTTAGTTTTTCAGTTGCATTAACAGGTTTAGAAATACTAGTAGCTTTTTTACAAGCTTATGTTTTTGCAATTTTAACCTGCATCTATTTAAATGATGCACTTAATCTTCACCATTAAAAAAAAGGAGGAAAAATGGAGTTAGAAGCGGCAAAAATGATTGGGGCAGGATTAGCTGCAATCGCGTTGGCAGGTGCTGGGGTTGGTATCGGAATAATTTTCGGTAACTACTTATCAGGAGCCATGAGAAATCCGTCTGCTGCACAAAAGCAATTCCCTAATTTACTTTTAGGTTTTGCTTTAGCTGAGGCGACAGGACTATTTGGACTTGTAGTTGCACTGATTATCTTATTTGCATTTTAAAGATAAATATGTGGCTTAAAGTACCTTTAATTATTTTTATTTTTTGGTTTGAAACATTATTGTTTGCAGCTGAGGCGGGTATGCCTCAGCTGGACTCGAAATATTGGTTTTCACAATCATTCTGGCTAATTTTAATTTTTTTAGCACTTTATTTGTCTTTATCTAAATTTTTTATTCCTAAAATAAAGAACAACCTGGATGACAGAGAAAAAAAAATAAAAGATAATTTAGATGAAGCAAAAGAACTTTCTGAACTAGCGGATAAAAAAAATTTAGACTATGAAAAAGAAATATCTAATGCAAAAAAAGAAGTAATTAAAATTATAACAGACTCAAAAAAACAACTTGATAAAAATATTGCGCAAAAAAAAGAAAAGTTTGAAAAAGAACTTGAAAAAGAAATAAAGAAAGCCGAACAAGAAGTTATTGATCTAAAAAAGATGTCTGGTCAATCAATTAATTCTATTGCTGAAGAAATTTCATCAAAAATAATCGAAAATATAACTGGTGATAAATTAAATGACAGTAGTATTAAAGCTGCAGTCAACGAAGTATCAAAAAATAAAATTGGAAAATATTTATGATAATTGATGCAACATTTTGGGTAGCAATTTCTTTTTTAATTTTTGTAGTACTTCTAATCTACTTTAAAGTTCCATCAAAAGTTAGAAACATTTTAGATGAAAATATTAACCAAATAAAAAAACAAATAGATGAGTCTGAAAAACTGAAAGAAGAAGCTAAAAATAAATTAGCTGAATACGAAAAGAAAATCGGTGACTCTAAATCACAAATTAATAAAATGATCAGAGACGCTAATGAAAACGCAGAAAAAAATATAATAAAATCAAATGAAGTATTTTATAAATTAATTGAAAATAGAAAGAAAAATACCGAAGAAAAAATAAAACAATTAAAAAATCAAGCTATAAAAGATATAAAAAATACCTCAATTAATATAGCTTTTGAAAGTATAGAGAAACTAATGCTTAATTCTTTAGATAAGAGTAAGTTAGATAAGATTTATAGTCAAAGTGTAGAAGAAACAAAGTTAGCACTTCAAAAGAAATCCAGTTAAAATAAGCCAAAATAAAATGGCAAAAAAAATTATAGTTATAGGCTCCGGCTTTGGTGGTTTAGCCGCATCTCTTAGATTAAAGGCAAAGGGCTACGAAGTTACTTTAGTAGAAAAACATCCTGACTTAGGTGGCAGAGCTAGAGTATTTAAAAAAGGAAGCTTCATCTACGATGGAGGTCCTACAGTAATTACCGCTCCTTATCTTTTTGAAGAATTATTTTCTTTATTTAACAAAAATATTTCTGACTATGTAAATATTGTTCCTTTAGATTTGTGGTATCGATTTGTATTTAGCGATGGAGAAACTTTTGATTATAATGGCAATAATGATTTAATGGAAAAAGAAATTAAAAAATTTTCAAAGAATGATTTTCAAGGGTATAAAAAATTAGTAAATTTTACAGAGAAAATATTTAATAAAGGTTTCATTGATTTATCTGACAAACCTTTTAATAATTTTATTTTCATGGCAAAACAAATTCCAGCTTTATTGGGTTTGAAAAGTTACAAATCAGTTTACAAATTAGTTTCAAGCTTTATATCCAACGAGAAATTGAGAAGAGTCTTCAGTATGCATCCACTTCTTGTAGGCGGAAATCCTTTTACAACTACTTCAATCTATACTCTAATTTTATTTTTAGAAAAAAAATGGGGAATTCATTACTCAATGGGTGGTACCGGTAACGTAGTAAAAGCTCTAGAAAAATTAATGGTAGAGGAAAATATTCATATAATTAAAAGTGCAGAGGTTACTGAGATTATCTCAGATAATAATGTTGTCAAAGGAGTAAAGATAAACAATTCTAAAGTAATAAATTGTGATTATATTGTTTGTAATTCTGATCCACCAAATGTTTACAAGAATTTAATAAAATCTAAAAATGATTATAATTTTTTATTCAGACAAAAAATGAATAGAATGGATTACTCAATGGGTCTTTTTGTTTATTATTTTGGATCAAAAAAACAATATAAAGATGTAGCTCACCATACGATTTTTTTTGGAAATTCGTACGAAAAACATTTAGATAAAATCTTTGAAAAAAAGACATTATCTGAAGATATTAGCTATTACTTACATAGACCATCTGCTACAGATTCAAGTATGGCTCCCGATGGTCAAGATGCCTTTTATGTTCTTGTTCCTGTGCCAAACAATTTATCAAATATTAATTGGTCAAAAGAAGGTGAAAAATTTAAAAATTTAATTTTAGAAAAAATGGACCAATCAGTTTTACCCGGTATTAAAGATAATGTAATAAGCGATTTTTATTTAACTCCAGACTATTTTGAAAAAGACTTAGCTACTCTTCATGGGTCAGGATTTTCAATTCAACCTAAGTTTTCTCAATCAGCCTATTTTAGATTTCATAATCAATCAGAAATATATAAAAATTTATATTTTGTCGGTGCTGGGACTCACCCAGGAGCTGGTATGCCGGGTGTACTCTCATCTGCAAAAGTATTAGATAGATTATTTTAATGACAAATTTATTAGAGAAACACGCAAAATCTTTTTACTGGGCAAGTTTTTTTTTATCTAAGAAAACTTTTAATAAATGTTCTTCTTTATATAATTTTTGTAGGACTTTAGATGATTTGGCTGATGATGAAAGCAGATTAGATTTAAAAAGAAAAAAATTTTTAAAATTTAAAGAAGATTTTGTAAAGAAAAATTTTGATAACCTTATAATTAGAGAAATGTGGTATTTAATTGAAAGTGAGAATATTTCAAAAAAAGTAGTAATTGATTTATTTGATGGTGTAGAGACAGATTTACAAGAAAAAGTGAAGATAAATTCTAAAAAAGATTTACTAATTTACTCATATAGAGTTGCTGGAACAGTAGGTTTGATGATGTCAAAAATATTGAAAGTGAGTAATAAAGAGGCTTTTAAAGGAGCTATAGATCTTGGAATTGCAATGCAACTAACAAATATTGCAAGAGACGTTAATGAGGATAAAAATCGTGAACGTCAATATATTAAGTCTGACTTTTCCTCAATAAAGGAAACAATAAAAGATTCAGAAATATTTTATAAGGAGTCTTTCAATTCAATAAGCAGCATCCCGATGAGATCAAGGTTTTCAGTTTTAGTAGCAAGAAGGGTTTATAGAAAAATTGGAGATTATATACTTAAACAAAAAAATATAGAAAACTATAATAAAGCAGGAAAAATTTATGTTTCTGTATTTGGAAAAATAATCGAAACTTTGTTATCTATTTCTGACTTCATTAAATTGTTATTTGTCAGAGAAATTAATCATGGTAATCGAGTAAATCATAACGTCTTGGAGGAAGAGATTAATCTAAATGAAAGAGTTTGATTACGTCATAATTGGAGGTGGATGCGCTGGTTTATCTTTGGCTTATGAACTTGAAGTTAATAATAAATTGAAAGAAAAATCTTTAGCAATAATTGAAAATCGTAATCAATATAATAGAGATAAAACCTGGTCTTTTTGGAAAGTATTTGATCATAATTTTGAAGATTGTGTGATAAAAAATTGGAATAATTTCACCATTAATACACCTGGAAATTCTCAGGTGTTAAAATCAAATAAATATCCATATCAAAGTATTGATAGTGGAAAATTTTATAAGAAAATAAATTCAAAACTATCAAGTAATTCAAACATTGTTTTTTTTAAAAACTTGAGTGAGATAAATTCAGTCAATTCAATTATCTTTAATAGTGTTTTTGGAGGAGAAACAGATAAATCAAAATTATGGCAACATTTTCAAGGAATTGAAATAGAGACCCAAAAAAATATGTTTGATGATGAAGTTTTAAATCTAATGGATTTTAACTGTGACCAAAGAAATGATGTGCATTTTTTTTATACACTCCCATTTTCTAAAAATAGAGCATTAATTGAAACTACATGGCTTTCAAATTTAAAAAGTAAAAATTTAATGGATTATGATTTTCAATTAGAAGACTATATAAAACATAACTTAGGTATTAAAAACTATAAAGTAAAGTTTACTGAAAAAGGGGCAATACCTTTATTTTACCCCTCAGTTAATAAAGATAAGAAAATAATTAATATCGGATCGGCTGGAGGTATGACTAGATTGAGCACCGGCTATACTTTTCTTAATATTCAAGAACACAGTAGATATCTTAGGAAAAATTTAGAAAAAATTGACAATAAAAATATATATCATTTAGGAAAAAAATATGAATTTCTTGATAAAATTTTTTTAAAAGTCCTTAAAAACAATCCGGAAAAAATGCCCGAGATTTTTCATAAAATGTTTCAAAATTCAACTGATACAGTGATAAAATTTTTATCCAATAAAAGTAATATTTTTGAAGATTTGAAAATAATTAGTAAGATGCCAAAGATAATTTTTTTAAAAGCATTAATAAATCGATGAGTTCTTTAAACTTTAAACATTCAGTTATTTTTTTTAATTTTTGTATTCTTGTGAGTCCAATTTATCAACAGTTAAATTATACATTAATAATTTTATGTTTATTTTTAATCTTAATAGTAGGAATCTCACACGGAGCTTTAGATAATATAAAAGGTGAAAGGCTTTTTAAATTGTTTGGTCTTAAATCAAATATATTATTCTATTTCAGTTATATATTTATTTCTTTGATAATAATATTTACCTGGCTAATATTTCCTAATTTAATTTTATTGATTTTTTTAATTTTTGCTTCTTATCATTTTGGAAAAGAAGACACAGTTTTTAAACCAAAAAATCGTTTTCCTTTGAATGAAATTTTATTTTTTTTTAAGGGATCTTCAGTAATTATTGCTCCCCTATTATTTCAAAAGGAAAGTACAAATGAAATTTTTGCAATATTAAATTTTTATGTTTTTGAGAGCTCATTTTTTAACGATTTTTTATTAGTAGTTTTTTTATTATTAAGTTTTATTTCGAATATCTACTTATCTTTAGAAAAGTCTATCGAACTTAAAAATGTAATGTTACTAGATTTTTTTTCTATTATAATATTAAATCTTTTTTTAACTCCAGTCTTAGCTTTTACTATATACTTTTGCTTTCTTCATTCTATTAGACATTCTTTCACGCTTATAAAGGAAATGGACAGTTCTTTTAAAAAAGGATTAAAAAAGTTTATTATGAAGGCGCTTCCGTTAACTTTGGTTACCGGATTAATCTTTTTAATAAGCATATATTTTTTGAATAATTTATATAAAATTGATGAGGCTATATATAAGGTTATTTTTATTGGTTTGGCGTCTTTGACTTTTCCGCATATATTGCTTGAATACCTTTTAGAAAAAAATGAAAAAAGAACTTAAAATTTATTTAGCATCCCCGAGAGGATTTTGTGCGGGAGTAAAGAGGGCTATCGAGATTGTTGAAAAATCAATTAACAAATATGGATCCCCAGTATATGTAAGACATGAAATAGTACATAACAAACAAGTCGTTGAAGAACTTAAACAAAAAGGAGCAATTTTTGTAGATGAGTTATCTGATGTGAAAGATGGAAATAGACCAGTAATTTTTTCAGCCCATGGGGTTCCAAAATCAGTTCCAAAGGAAGCTAAGTTGAAAAACTTATCTTACGTTGATGCCACGTGTCCTTTGGTATCAAAAGTTCATAGAGAGTCGGAACAGTTAAATAAAAATGGTTTTGAAATATTGCTTATTGGACACAAAAACCATCCAGAGGTAATAGGCACTATGGGTCAACTTCCTAATGGATCTATAAAACTAATTGAAACTATAAAAGATGCCGAAGCTTTAAAATCTTCAGATTTTAAAAAACCTTTAGCATATATAACTCAAACAACACTTTCAGTGGACGATACTGCTGAAATAATTGATTGTCTTAAAAAGAAATTTCCAAAAATTAAAGGTCCAATTAAGGAAGATATTTGTTACGCAACAACAAATAGACAGTCAGCTGTAAAAAAAATAGCTTCTAAATGTGATATGTTTTTTGTTGTTGGAAGTCGCAATTCCTCTAACTCAGTAAGGTTAGTTGAGGTTGCAAAAAAAGCTGGATGTAAAAATTCACAGCTGATGCATTCTGAAAAGGAGATACCTTTCAGTGAGATTGACAATTCAAATACTATCGGAATTTCTTCAGGCGCTTCTGCTCCAGAAAAATTAGTGCAAACATTATTAGATAATATTAAAAAAGATAGGAAAGTCTCTATAGAGGAAGTGATAGTAGCTGAAGAAAAAGTTGTCTTTAAATTACCAAAAGAACTTAATTAATGGCTGTCTATACAAAATTTAATCAAAATAAAATTAATGAAATTTTATCTCATTACAATTTAGGTAAACTAGATCAATTTAAAGGTATTGAGGAAGGAATAGAAAATACTAATTATTTTTTATCTATTGAGAAGAAAAAGTACATTTTAACAATTTATGAAAAAAGAGTAAAATCTGAAGATCTTCCTTTTTTTTCAAATCTTATGTCCTCATTAAATAATTTAAATTTTAAATGCCCTGCACCCATTATTAATAAACAAAATACTACAATAACAGATTTCGAAGGTAAAAAATTAATGATAGTTTCTTTTCTTGAAGGAAAAGCAAAAAAAAATTTGTCTCCTCTTGACTGTAAATCAATCGGTATTGAAGTTGCAAAAATGCATGAAATAACGAAGAATTTTGAGTTTAAAAGAGAAAATGATCTATCTATAAAATCGTGGAGAGGTTTGTTTGACTCTGTTAAAGATAAATGCTCAAAAATTCATAAGGATCTTCCAAAATTGATAGAGGAAAATCTTAGTGACGTTGAAAAAAACTGGCCGAAAAATTTACCCCGAGGAATTATACATGCTGATCTTTTTCATGATAATATTTTTTTTATTAAAGATAAATTTAGTGGAATAATAGATTTTTATTTTTCTTGTGAAGACTTTTATGCATTTGAAATAGCCATTTGTTTTAACGCACTTTGTTTTGATGGATCTAAAGAAAATTTGAGTTTTAATGTTACAAAAGCAAAAAGTTTTATTGATGGGTACACATCAATCAGGAAGCTTTCTGAGGAAGAAAAAAATAATATTAAAGTTCTGTCTCAAGGAGCTGCATTAAGATTTTTACTTACAAGAGTGTTTGATGCGCTTAATACGGTCGAGGGAGCAATTGTCAAAATTAAAGATCCAGTTGAGTATTTAAAAAGATTGGAATTTCACAAAAATTCAAAAAATTTTGAGGATTATTTCTTTTAATGAAGTTTAAAATTTATACTGATGGCGCCTGCTCAGGAAATCCTGGAAAAGGGGGTTGGGCTGCAATTATTTTAGACGGGAAAAGTCAATATAATATTTCTGGAAGTGAAAATAAAACAACAAACAATAGAATGGAATTGATGGCTCCTATTAAGGCCTTAAAAAAAATCAAAACCGAGTCAGAAGTTATAATTTATACCGATTCACGTTATGTTAAAGATGGTATTACTGAATGGATTAAAAAATGGAAATTAAATAATTGGAAAAGTTCAAATAAAAAACCAGTTAAAAACAAAGATCTCTGGATTAAATTAGATAATTGTTGCCAAAAACATAACGTTAGTTGGAAATGGGTAAAAGCTCATGCGGGAAATAGATTTAATGACTTAGTGGATAAGCTAGCAGTTTCAAAAACTAAATAGATTTCAAGAAACTTTCAGCTCCAGAAAGTTCACAAGTCGCGGTTTCTCTTTCTTCTTCAACCTTCTTTAAAACTTCATTCTCTACTAACATTGTATAACGATTAGATCTCATTCCTAGACCTTTGGCAGATTTATCTACCTCAGATCCTATAGACTTAGTAAATTTCAAAAAAGGATCGCCCACCATAAGAATTTTTGTTCCCACGTTTTGATTTTCTCCCCAAGCTTTCATTACATTTGGATCATTTACCGCTATACAAACAATTTTAGTTACTCCCTTTTTAAGAGCTAACTCATAATTTTTTAGAAATCCAGGCAAGTGAAGCGTGGAACATGTTTTAGTAAATGCGCCAGGCATTCCTAAAATAATAGTTTTATTATTTCTACATAAATCTAGTATATCAATTTTTTTTACATCATTGTTTTGATCCAGATAAAAAAGATCTGAACTAGGTAACTTATCTCCAACTTTAATTTTCATTTAATTTTTTCAATTATATATTTTTTAATATCATTTAATTTGTTATCAATTATTTCAAATTTTTCAACTTTCTTTAATAAATTTGAAAACTGTTTTGGTGTTTCTACATTTTTTCCAATCGCCAATTTAATTGTTTCTAAAAATTTATAAGGATGGGCAGTTCCCAAGACAACGGTTTTTGAATTATTTTTAATTTTATATGAAGCTCCTACTGCAGTAGCAGTATGTGGATCTAGAATAAATCCATAGTTAATAAAAAAGTCTTTGATAATTCTTAAAGTATCTGCATCATTTATCTTTTCAGCAACAAAATTTTTTTTAATTTTTTTAATTTCCTCTTCATTAATTTTGAAAAAACCATTTTCATTCAAACTTTTCATTGATTTTATTACTTTTTGATCATCACCATTTAATATATCAAATAACAACCTTTCAAAATTACTAGCAACTTGAATATCCATGCTTGGAGAAAGAGATGGTTTAACGTGAGATGGCTTATATTCTCCAGAATTTATAACTCTGCATAAAATATCATTTTCATTTGTTGCTACTATTAACTTGTCTATGGGTAATCCCATTTTTTTTGCAATATAGCCAGCATATACATCTCCAAAATTTCCAGTTGGAACTGAAAAGTTTACTTTTGAGGACATCTGAAAATACGCATAAAAATAATAAACAATCTGGCAAATAATTCTCGCCCAATTAATTGAATTTACGCCTGACATATTAATTTTTTCTCTAAATTCTTCTTCGTTAAACATTTGTTTTACAATTTTCTGGCAATCATCAAAATTTCCTTTAACAGCAATATTGTAAATATTACTAGAGTCACATGTTGTCATTATTTTTCTTTGAATATTAGAAATCTTTTCATGCGGGTGCAAAACAAAAAGATTTATATTTTTTTTTCCTTTTAAAGCAGCGATTGCTGCTGAACCAGTATCACCAGATGTTGCAACAATTATATTTATCTTTTTTTTATTTAAATTAAGTGCTTCATACATTAACCCTATCACTTGCATAGCAATATCTTTAAATGCTAAAGTTGGACCATGATAAAGTTCGAGTAAATTAATGTTATCTATTTTTTTCATTTTAACAATGTTTTTTGTGTCAAAACTTGAATAGGCTTTTTCAAGTATTATTTTAATTTTGTTTTTATCTAAAGGTGGGGAACAAAATTTAGATATAATCTCAACTCCCAAATCTATGTAATTTAGAGAGCTTAATTCTTTCAATTCTTTCTCATTAAATTTTTTAATATCAGTTGGTAAAAATAGACCCCCGTCCGGAGCAAGTCCTCTTAAAAAAATATTTCTAAAATCAAAATTTAAAGATTTATTTCTAGTGCTTATATAATTCATTGTTTTTTTCTAAAATATAAAAAATATAATAATATTGAAAGCGCTACAGAGTACCAAGTTATAGCATATTTGAGGTGATTATTGGGCAAATCGGGGGTTACATTTTTATTCTGAACTAAATTATTTTGACCGTTCTGTAAAAAAAGTACGAAGTTATTTAATTTATATCCTGTAAAATTTTCTAGATCCTCTAACTTTAAAGAGTACCATATATTATTTTTTATATCATTTTCAGGTTTGAATAAATTAGGTTTAGTTATTTTCTTTACAATGCCCTCAAAAGATTTTGATTTAATGTTGTCAATGTTTTTATTTCCTTTTAAATCCTTTTTAATCCAGCCTCTATTAACAAGGAGAATTTCGTTAGAATTAGTTTTAACTGGAGTAATTATATCGAAACCAGGAACTCCTTTGTTATTCAAGCTATATAAAAATATTTGTTTTTTAAAATCAAAGACTCCATTAAATTTTACTTTCTGATAATTAATCACATTAGCGTTTGAGTAAAATACAGGTTGAGAATTAAGCCCATTATTAATTTCATTTATAAGGTCAAGTTTCCATTGTAATCTATAAATTTGCCAAGTACCGAGTGAACAAAAAAGTATTATGGAAAAAAAAACAAAAAAACTAAATGATATCTTCCTCAAGTATTTTTAACTTCCCCAAATATAGATAGCGGCAAAAAGAAATAACCAAACGACATCTACAAAGTGCCAGTACCATGCTGCAGCCTCAAATCCAAAGTGGTGATCAGGTTTGAAATGCCCTTTAATTGATCTATATAAACAAACTGCTAAAAATATTGTTCCTATAATGACGTGAAAACCATGAAAACCTGTTGCCATATAAAAAGTTGATCCATAAATATTTCCATCTATGGTAAATGAAGCATGATGATATTCATAAGCTTGGAAACACGAAAAAACAAAACCTAAAAAAACAGTTAGGATTAAACCGTTAACTAGAGCTTTTCTATCATTTTCAAGCATCGCGTGATGTGCCCAGGTAACAGTAGTGCCTGATAACAATAAGATTAAAGTGTTTATTAATGGTATATCCCACGGGTCAAAAGTTTTAATATCTGCGGGAGGCCAAATTTTTCCAATAGCCTCTGTTGGAAACAAGCTAGCATTAAAAAACGCCCAAAACCAAGCTACGAAAAACATAACTTCAGAGGCAATAAAGAGTGTCATCCCGTATCTATGGGTTATTTGAACTACCATAGTGTGATGCCCTTGTTTTTCTGCTTCATCTACAACGTCTCTGAACCACATGAAAGATCCGTATATTAATAATGCTGTTCCAACTAATAATAACCATAAAGCTTTAGTGTGAAAATAATATACTGCTCCTACTGCTAAAACTAAGCAGGCAAACGAAGTAAATATTGGCCATGGACTAGGGTCAACTAAATGGTAATCGTGCTTTTTTTCTCCTGATGACATTTAGGCGCTTTCCTTTTTGTAATAATCTGATGAAAAAAAAGTAAATGATAATGTAACATCAGAAATATTATTTGTTTTATTATCATCTACAACTTTTGGATCCAAGAAAAATGTTAATACAAAATTCCTTTTTTGGCCTGGATTAAGCGTTTGTTTCTCAAAACAGAAGCAGCCAATTTTATTAAGATATATCCCAAAAGGTGAGGGAGAAACATTAAAAGTGGCAGATCCAGAGGTAGGTTCGTTGGACTCATTTTCTACAAAAAACTTTACGGTATGTACCTCTCCTGGTTTTAAACTTATAGTATTTTTCTCTGGGTAAAATTTCCAATCTAGGGCTCCATTTGAATTAGTATCAAAACGTATTTTGTAATCTTGATTAATAACTATCTTAGGGATTTCTTTATTTTCAGCATTTTGTGTTGTACCCCCAAAACCAGTTACTCTACAAAACAAATCATAAAGTGGTACTGCAGCAAAAGATAAACCTAACATCAAAAAAAATATTCCAGCAAGTATAATTGGTGTAAGGGTTTTTTTGGTCATTTAAATTTCCCTATTATATATTCCGATATTATAAAAGGTCAGCAAAAATAGAAACAACATGAATGCAACTAACAAAAGAGCTGTAATAATATTTTTCTTTTTTTTATCCATAAAGCCTCATAAAAAAATGGTCAGACAAAATTAACAAGAAAATCACGAATAAGTAAAAAATAGAATACAAAAATATTTTTCTAGCTAAAGTATTTATTTCTTTGCTTTTTTTTACTTTTAAAAGGCTTCCACATAAATAAACGTAATAGATAGTTAGTGCTAGAGCTGGGTAAAAATATATTTCAAATAGAAAACTTACAAAATACGGGGCTGATATAGTAGGCAACATCAAAAGAGAATAAATAAATATATTTTTTTTTGTCTTATCGATACCATAAATTATGGGTAGCATTGGTATCTTCGCTTTTTTATAATCATTAGATTTATATATGCTTAATGCCCAAAAATGAGATGGGGTCCACAAAAAGATAATTAAAAATAGAATTAAAGGTTCGATAGATAATGAACCGGTCGCAATAGTCCATCCTATTACTGGCGGAAGTGCACCAGCAGCACCGCCTATAACAATGTTCTGTGGTGTTCTTCTTTTCAACCAAACTGTATAAATGAAAAAATAAAAACATATGGTTAACAGCAATAAAAATGCAGACATAAAATTAGATGAAAAATATAATAAAGAGATAGATCCTATTGACAGTAAAATACCAAAAAACAATGCTTGATTTTTTGTTACTTGACCAGTTGGTATAGGTCTTAAACACGTTCTAGTCATTAAGGCATCTAAGTCAGACTCGTACCACATATTTAAAGTTCCAGCTGCACCAGCGCCCAATGCAACTGCAATTAAAGACAAAACAGAATTTAAATAACTTACATTTTTTGGTGCTATAATAAGTCCAACCATGCAAGTAAATAACACTAATGACATTACTCTTGGTTTCATTAAATTAAAAAATGAGTCAATGTAGAAGCTAGATTGCTTAATATTTTTTGCTCTAATGCTTGCTTGTATCAATTTATTTTACCTTTGGTAGTTCCTCAAATGTGTGGAAAGGTGGAGGTGAAGATATTGTCCATTCTAAAGTTGTAGCACCTTCTCCCCAAGGATTTTGAGCTGCAGCCCTTTTTTTAATGAATGAGTAAAGTAAGTTTAATAGAAAAACACCGACCCCAATTAAAGATATATAGGATCCAATCGATGATACATAGTTCCAGCCTGCAAATGCGTCTGGATAATCTGCATACCTTCTAGGCATCCCGGCTAGTCCAAGAAAATGTTGTGGAAAGAATATTAAATTTACTCCTATGAAAGTTAACCAAAAATGTAATTTTCCTAAAAATTCAGAATATTCATATCCAGACATTTTGCTAAACCAGTAATAAAATCCTGCAAAAATTGCAAAAACTGCACCTAAAGATAACACGTAATGAAAGTGAGCTACTACATAATAAGTATCATGTAAGGCAGTATCTACTCCAGCATTAGCTAAAACTACTCCTGTGACACCGCCAAGTGTAAATAAGACTATAAATCCTATAGCCCAGAGCATAGGTGTTTTAAAACTAATAGATCCACCCCACATTGTAGCTACCCAAGAAAATACTTTAATTCCAGTGGGCACAGCTATTATCATTGTTGCAGCTAAAAAATATGCTTTTGTATCTGTATCTAAGCCTACTGTGTACATATGGTGTGCCCAAACTACAAAACCTACAACACCAATTGCAACCATTGCATATGCCATTCCTAAATATCCAAAAACTGGTTTTTTTGAAAATGTTGAAACAATATGACTTATCATTCCAAAACCAGGTAAAATTAATATGTATACTTCTGGATGACCAAAAAACCAGAATAAGTGTTGAAAAAGAACTGGATCACCGCCTGTCTGCGCTTCAAAAAATGCAGTTCCAAAGTTTCTATCAGTGAGCAACATTGTGATAGCTCCTGCTAAAACCGGAAGAGATAAAAGAAGTAAAAATGCTGTTACTAAAATCGACCAGGCAAATAAAGGCATTTTATGTAGTGTCATTCCTGGAGTTCTCATATTTAAGATTGTAGTTATAAAGTTAATTGCTCCTAAAATTGAGGATGCGCCAGCGATATGTAAACTCAATATTGCTAGATCCATTGCTGGACCAGGCTGACCAGTCTTAGAAGATAACGGAGGATAAATAGTCCAACCACCTCCAACTCCAGTTTGACCTGGAGGTCCATCAACAAAAATTGATGCAAGTAATAATATTAAAGATACAGGTAATAACCAGAATGAAATATTGTTCATTCGCGGAAATGCCATATCCGGTGCACCAATCATAATAGGGACAAACCAATTTCCAAATCCGCCTATCATTGCGGGCATGACCATGAAAAAAATCATAATCAGTCCGTGTCCTGTTACTAAAACATTGTATAGATGGTGATTGCCTCCAAGGATACCATCTCCTGGATACATAAGTTCCATTCTCATTAAAACTGAAAAAGCAGAACCAATTAACCCTGCTACGATAGCAAAAATTAAATACATTGTACCAATATCTTTGTGGTTGGTTGAGTAAGCCCACCTTTTCCAACCGGTAGGTGTATGACTGTGTGAATCTGCTGTAATAGATGACATTATTTAATTTCTCCCTTTAAAATTCTTTTTACAACTTTTTTATTTAAATCAAGCTCTTCTTTTGCGAATTTTTGTTTTGCTTCTTCCAACCATTTATCATATTCCTCTTGAGAAACCACATTAACGGTAATTGGCATGAAAGCATGTTTAATTCCACATAATTCAGAACATTGACCATAAAAAGTACCAGTTCTGTCTGCTTTGAACCAAGTTTCATTAATTCTTCCAGGCACAGCGTCTCTTTTAACACCAAATGAAGGTAATGCCCAAGCGTGAAGTACGTCATTAGCTGTAATTAAAACTTTAACTACCTTATTTACTGGAACAACTATTTCATTATCAACAGTCAAAAGTCTTGGTTGGCCAGGTTTCAGGTCCTCTTCCTCAATCATGTAGGACTCAAAAATTATATTTTCGTCAGGGTACTCATAACCCCAGTACCACTGATAACCTATAGCTTTAATTGTAACATCAGCGGGAGGAATTTCATCTTGTTCATACAAAATTTTAAATGATGGCACTGCCATTACAATTAAAATTAAACATGGAACTAATGTCCATATAATTTCTATAAAAGTATTATGACTAGTTTGTGATGCTACAGGATTTCTAGCTGCTCTGTATCTTATACAAGCATAAATAACTAGGAATAAAACGAAAACTGTTATTGCAGTAATTATTGGTAACAACATATAATCATGAAACCAAACTAAATCTTCCATATGGCCTGATGCGGCTTTCTGGAATCCAAGCTGCCAATCTTTTGGTTGCTCAGCAAAGAGATTGATAGGGAAAACTACTAAAGTTATTATAAGTAAAAGTTTATGCATTTTATTTTTTATACAACTTTTTAATACTTTAACAAATTCAATAAATGCGACAATTAAGGTAAGTTATTGATAAAATTAACTAGAGAAATAGCGCTTATAACAGCAGTATCTGATCTCAGTATATTTTTTGATATTGTAAATGGCACAACTTGAGAAAGTGATAAAATAAACTCTCTTTCAGATGGAGAAAAGTCACCTTCTGGACCAATTAAAATATTTAAAGATTTAAAATTTTTATATTTTTCAATACTCAAATTATCTTTTGAATTAACATCACCAAACAACAGTTTAGTATTTTGATCTAAATTTTTTAAAAAATCTTTTAATTTAACTACCTTTAAAATTTCTGGTGGAAACATTTGATTAGATTGTTCTGTAGCCTCAATAACGATTTTTTTTGCTCTATCATAATTTAATTCTTTAACTTCAGTCCTCTCTGAGATTATTGGAATAATTTTGCTTACACCAAGCTCTGTTGCTTTTTGCAAAATTATTTCCATAGGATTTTTTTTTACTAAACAGATAGCGAGTTCAATTTTGTTTTTCTTTTGAGGTTCTTTTACTTTTTTCAAAAATTTTACTTCTACTCTTTCTTTTTCTAAAAAGACTATTTCACTTTCCCATTCACCATCAGCATTAAAAAAATTTATAATGGATCCTCGCTTTAATCTCATAACATTTATGACATAGTGGGTGTGCTCTTTTGATAATAAATTTGTGGAGTTTTCAACTATACTATTAGGATGATATAATCTAATATTCATTATTAATTTATATACTAAAAACAAAATTGAATTAATTAAAGGATAAACTTTATGATCAAAGCACTAAGGGCAGGAGACAACCCAATAGGAGTTGATGTGGTAGAGGGAAAATCGTACTTCTGGTGCACATGTGGAAAAAGTTCAAAACAGCCTTTTTGTGATGGATCTCATAAAGGAACAGAATTTTCACCTTTTGTTTTTAAGGCTGAACAATCTAAAAAAGTTTTTTTCTGTACTTGCAAACAAACCAAGGATCAACCGTTGTGTGATGGATCACATAACTTAAAATAATCTATGAAACCGAAAGCCATTGTATTTGATGCATACGGTACTCTATTCGACGTCAACTCAGCAGCAGAAAAATGCAAAAGTAAAATAGGAGATAAATGGGAAAGTTTTGCAAATTTTTGGAGAACTACTCAACTTGAATATACTTGGCTAAGAAGTTTAATGAAAAAACATAAAGATTTCTGGCAAATAACGGAAGACAGTTTAGATAAGTCAATGAAAGTTTTTAATATTGATAATAGTTTGAAAAAAGAATTGTTAAATCTTTATAAAATTTTATCACCATATCCAGAAGTAAAAAAAGTTTTAACAAATTTGAAAGAAAATAAATTTAAATTAGCAATTCTTTCAAATGGAACACCAGAACTACTCGAAGAGCTTGTAAAAAGAAATAATTTAGATAATTTGTTTGATGATCTTTTTTCTATAGAACAAGTAAAAATTTATAAACCTGACTCTAAAGTTTATGATCTTCCAATTAAAAAGTATAAAATAAAACCTGAAGAAATAGTTTTTTTAAGTGCTAATACATGGGATGTTTCAGGGGGTGGAAACTACGGATATAACTCAGTTTGGATAAACAGAAATAAATCCTATTTCGATAACCTCGATTATCATCCAAAAAACGAAATTGGCAACTTAACGCAGCTACTTGATATCGTTTAAACTTAAGATATATTTTACTCATGTCACAAATTGAAATAAAAAAAATTATTAAAGCTATTAATGCTTCAGACGGTGCTGGGGTAAAGCTAAAAAGAAGCATTGGAACTCCAGAAGCCGATTATATTGATCCTTTTTTAATGCTAGATGAATTTGGATCTGAAAATAAAGATGATTATATTGCTGGATTTCCTCCCCACCCTCACAGAGGAATTGAAACAGTTACCTATATGTTGAATGGTGAATTTGAACATCAAGATAGTACTGGCGCAAAAGGAACAATGGCTCCAGGAGATGTTCAGTGGATGAAGACTGGAAGAGGAATTATCCACTCAGAGATGCCGGCAATGTCTGGAGGAAAATTATTAGGTTTTCAACTTTGGATAAATATGCCAGCTAAATTAAAAAAAAATAAACCTGAATACATTTATATTAAAGGTAATGAAATTGGCGTCCATTCAGATAATGAAAAAACTGTAAAAGTAATTGCAGGAAAATATGCAAATGTAGAGGGGCCGGAAAAAAAACATAATGTTGAGCCAATTTATTTTCATGTAATATTGAAAGAGGGAAAAGAATTTAAATGTGAGGTTCCATCTGGTCATAATTCTTTTGTTTATATTCTAAAAGGGGATTTAAAAATTGGAAAAAAGAGTCACAAAAAGGCCACTGACTCAAATTTAATTTTATTAGAACGGGGAAGTGAACTTAAAATTAAAGCAGAAAAAAACACAGAGTTTTTATTTATAGCAGGCAAGCCTATTGGAGAGCCTATTGCAAGGGGTGGTCCATTTGTAATGAACACAAAAGCAGAGATACTTGAAGCTATTCAAGATTATAATAACGGAACATTTGCTAAATATTAAAAGTTCAAGTACGTTCCTGTTCACATGCCTAAATCAATAATTATAACAAAGAATGGTGGCCCTGAAGTTTTAGAACTGCAAGATGTTAATGTAGGCACTCCTGGCCCAGATGAAATTAAAGTCACTAATCATGCCATCGGCTTAAATTACATTGATACTTATCATAGATCGGGTTTGTATCCTGTAAAACTACCAAGTGGTATTGGTTTAGAAGCTGCTGGAAAAATTGATGAAGTCGGAAGTAATGTAACTGAATTTAATAAAGGGGATAATATTGCATATGCTTCTATTCCGCTTGGAGCCTACGCTCAACAAAGAATAATTCCTGCAAAAATTGCTATAAAAGTTCCAGATGGTATTTCTCATGAAATTGCTGCTACTTTAATAACAAAGGGTTTAACGACAAACTATTTATTAACAAAAACTTATCAATTGAAAGCTGGTGAATTAGTTTTATTTCATGCAGCAGCTGGCGGTGTAGGCCAAATCTTTGCTCAGTGGGCTAATAGCATTGGGGCAAAGGTGATTGGAACAGTAGGATCAGATGATAAGATAAAGGTTGCTGAAGAAAATGGTTATTCACACGTTATAAATTATACTAAAGATGATTTTGCAAAAGAAGTTTTAAAAATTACGAATAACGAGGGTGTACCTGCGGTATTCGATGGTGTAGGTAAAAAAACATTTTATGGATCTTTAAACTGTCTTAAAACCAGGGGTATGATGATAAGTTTTGGTAATGCATCTGGTCCGTTAGATCCTGTAAATGTGCCAAAAGATATTCAGCCAAAAGGTTTATATTTAACAAGGCCTTCAATTGCACAATATTTTACAAACAGAAAAGAACTTCAGGAAGGTGCGGACACAATATTTGAAAAAATAAAATTTGGGAAAATAAAAATTAAGATATCAAAAAAATATAAGTTAGCAGAAGCTAAACAAGCACATGCTGACTTAGAAGCTCGAAAATTATTAGGTCCAGCAATTTTAGTTCCTTAATGAGTAAAAAAATAATTTCTCCGTGTATTAGTATATGTAAAACTGATCCAGTAACAGGATATTGTTATGGTTGTGCAAGAACCGATGAAGAAAAAATTTTATGGAAAGATGAGAAAACAACCAGTGAATGGAAATCAAAAAACTTAGAAGATATTATTTCTAGAATGAAAGGATGGCAACTGAATACCTTCAAGGAGTCTTACAATCATAAAATTAAAAACGGCATTTCTTTATTTAAAAAGAATTTATTAAATAAAAAATTATAAATCTTTTTTCATTGAGGCCATGTCACTTAAATGGTACTTTAATGCTTCGTTAGATAGTCTTACTTCTTGTAGAAATAAAAATATCGAAAAAATCATACAAAGACAACAAAAAGCAAAGCTTAATCTAGCTTGAAAAACAAGATCTAGATAAAGCAGTAAAACTGTTAGCATGTTAAAAAGAAAACCAAAAGATGCAAAGCCCATAACATATTTCAAGTAGTTTGTTCTTTTGTTTAAAACATGAAGTTGATTCTCCCACTCTGGAGGAACTTTTTTTTCAAAAGTATATTGATCGTGTATTTTCCTTATTAGAGCACTTAATGTATGAAATCGGTTACTGTACATGGTCATCATTAAAGGAATTGCTGGAAACATTAGAGCTGCAACTGTGTAATCTATATCCATAACGAATCAAATTGATTATGTATATTACGTTTGGTATTTACAAGTCATATTTAAATGAAAGATTTTAAAATATTTATTAATCTAACAAGATTAAATAGGCCGATAGGCTATTTGTTATTATTTTGGCCCTGTAGTTGGGGATTAGCATATGCTTATTCTCTAGATAAAAATCAAGATACTTTTCTATATTACATTGTTCTGTTTTTTTTTGGTGCTGTGCTGATGAGAAGTGCAGGATGTATTGTAAATGACATTATTGATAAAGAATTAGATAAAAAAGTTAAACGCACTAAAAATAGACCTTTGGCAGCTAATTTAATTTCAGTCAAAAAAGCTCTTTCTTATGTAATTGGGCTTTGTGGATTAGCATTTTTAATTTTAATTCAATTTAATTTTTTAACAATTTTACTTGGTTTAGCATCAATGACTTTTGCTTTTTCTTATCCTTTTATGAAAAGAATTACATACTGGCCTCAACTTTTTCTAGGCTTAACCTTTAATTGGGGAATAATAATGGCTTGGACTTCTATCAGTAATTATTTAACTTTTGATATATTTATTGTTTATTTAGCGGCCATATTTTGGACATTGGGTTATGACACTATTTATGGAGCTCAAGACATTGTAGATGATGAAATCATAGGAGTAAAATCGACATCAATTAAATTTAAATCCATGTTAAAAAAATTTGTAATTATCTGTTATTCATTAAGTTTTACAATATTGCTATTTTTCTTTTTAAATAAAACACACACTTTGTATTTTTTAGTCCCTTTATTTGCTTTTCTACTAACCTTAATTTATCAAATATTTATTTTCAAAAAACAAAAGCCAAAAACATGCTTACAAGCTTTCAAAATAAATAATTTTTCAGGATTTTACTTGTTTTTAACCTTTTTAACATTCTCTTTATAAAATGAAATTTCAAGAAATTAAAATAATTTTAAAAAGATTGTATAAAGATCATGTCAATAGATATTTGAACAGAATTCTTTTATCTCTATTTTTGTCTTTAGTGGTTTCTATAAGCACTTCGGCGATAGCTTGGTTATTAGATCCAGCTGTAAAAAAAATATTTATTGAAAATAATCAAACTTATGCTTGGGCAATCCCATTGGCCATAATAGTTGCTTTTTCATCGAAAGGAATTTGTTTATATGTAGCTAGAATACTTCTTATCAGAACAGGTCAAGAGATTTCAGGGGAACTTCAATCTAAAGTAGCTCGTTATATTTTAAATACCGACATCGCTTCTATAGAAAAAAAACACTCTGGTAAGTTTATTTCAAATATAAATTTTGATGCGGGGCAAGTAAATTCTTTGTGTAGTACAGGTATTCTAAATTCTATGAAAGACTCGTTGACATTAATTGCTCTAGTAGGAGTAATGGTTTATCAAAATTGGAAGTTAACTTTATTTGCATTAATAATGATGCCTTTAGCTGCTGGACTTGCAAAATCTCTTGGTAAAAGAATAGGTAAAGCGGTTTCTCAGGCAGGTGAAATCTCTGGTCGTTTAACAGCACATTTATCTGAAATTTTAAAAGCATCAAAAATGATAAGGATTTACCAAAAAGAAGAAATCGAATACCAAAAATCTAAAGATATAATTACACAAATGGTTAACAAATCGGCAAAAATTTCTTCGATTATTGTCAGAGCAACACCTTTGATGGAAATATTAACGGGTTTTATGATTGCTGGTTTCATATTTTTTTCTGGTTCTTTAATTTCTTCAGGAGAATTACAGGTCAATCAATTTTTTTCATTTTTAGCTGCAATGATGCTAGCCTACCAACCTATCAGGTCATTAGCTACAATCAATATGGTGGTATTCTCTGGTGCAGCAGGAGCTAAGAGAATTTATAATGTTATAGATCAACCAATAAAAATCAATAATGATAAAAAACTCCCAGATCTAAAAACTTCAGAGTGCAATATTAAGTTTTCAAATGTAAGTTTTAAATATGAGAATTCTAATGATAAGGCAATAAATGAAATTAATTTTAGCATTAAGGGTGGAACCATGGCTGCATTCGTAGGTCATAGTGGTGCAGGGAAAAGTACTATTATTAATTTGCTGCCTAGATTTTATGATCCTCAAAACGGTGATATTTATATTGATAATCAAAATACTAAGTCGGTAAACTTAAATTCGCTTAGAAAATCAATCTCTTTAGTAAGTCAAGATGTAATTCTTTTTGATAGCTCGGTGAAGGAAAATATTCTTTACGCTAACGCTGACGCATCTGAGGAAGAATTCATAAACTCTTGTAAGTTTGCAGCTGCTGAAGAATTTATTCGTGAATTACCTCAAAAACATGAGACAATAATTGGTGAGAACGGAGTAAGGCTTTCTGGGGGGCAAAAACAAAGGTTATCGATAGCTCGAGCAATACTGAAAAAATCTCCAATAATTCTATTAGATGAAGCAACATCATCTCTCGATGCAGAGTCAGAAGAAATAGTACAGAGCGCAATTAAGAACTTAACAAAAAATAAAACGACATTAGTTATAGCTCACAGATTATCAACCATACATAACGCTGACAAAATTTTCGTAATTAAAAAAGGAAAATTAATAGACTCAGGAAATCATGAAGAGCTTATCAAAAATTGTGACTATTATAAATTATTGTATGAAAAACAATTGAAATAAAAATTATGATCTTCTTTTACAGAATTTTGACTTATTTTTTATTCCCAATTTTCATTATAGTTATTTATCTTAGAACGTTTATTAACAAAGAAGATAAAAAAAGATTTAAAGAAAAAATATCTATTAATGAAAGTTATTTTCCAGGAGAAAGAAGGGTTTTTTGGATACATGCAGCTAGTATAGGTGAAACAAATAGTGTTTTACCACTTATTCGAGAGATAATAAAAAATGATAGCAAAATATTTATTTTGCTTACAACGACAACTCTCACTTCAAGTCAAATTATAAAGAAACAAGAATTAGATCAAAATAATTTTCAACACCGTTTTTTTCCTTTAGATGTTCGATACTTAGTTAAAAACTTTTTGAATCATTGGAGTCCAGAAAAAATTATATTCGTTGACTCGGAAATTTGGCCGAATTATCTAATAGAAATATCTGAAAGAAAAATACCCCTGATGTTGCTTAATGGAAGAATTACTATGAAAACTTTTAAACGTTGGAAAATGCTTTCTAAATTATCGATAAAATTGTTTAGTTTGTACAATTTATGTCTAGCATCTAGTAATGAGTCCGAGAAGAACTTAAAATCTTTAGGTGCTAGTAAAGTAAAATTTATTGGTAATTTAAAATTTTGCAGTTCTGTAAC
The DNA here is from genome assembly GCA_902580115.1 of uncultured Pelagibacteraceae bacterium. Taxonomy (GTDB): domain Bacteria; phylum Pseudomonadota; class Alphaproteobacteria; order Pelagibacterales; family Pelagibacteraceae; genus Pelagilacustribacter. The sequence goes on from CACHJN010000001.1 coordinate 103,013, forward strand.
TGACAAGGGCAATAAATATGAATTAAAATCTCTTTTTAATAATCATCATATTTGGTGTGCAGCAAGCACTCATCAGGGAGAAGAAGAAATAATTTTAAAAACTCATACATTATTAAAAAAAAAAACTAAAAATTTATTAACGATAATAATCCCTCGGCATATAATAAGGTCAAAAGAAATATATAAAATTTGTAATAATTTAAAATTAAATAGTCAGATAATTAAAAACTATAATGAAATATCAGAAAAATCTGAAATTTTAATAGTTAATTCTATAGGTGAAATGACTAAGTATTTTTATAATTGTAAAAGTATTTTGATGGGAAAATCTTTTTCAAAAAAATTAATAAAAGTAGGTGGTCAAAATCCGATTGAACCTGCTAAATGTGGATGTAAAATATATCATGGTCCATATGTTTCAAATTTTAGAGAAATATATGATTATTTAAATAAAAAAGATATTGCTTACGAAGTAAAAAATGAGATCGATTTATCAGAAAATTTACTACATGATTTTTTAAACAAAAATAATTCTAACAAAAAAAATATTGAAGAATTAAATAACTATGGCGAAAGAATATTGGATCTAACAACTAAAGAAGTTTTAGGATTGAGTAAATGAAATTTAAAAAACCGAAATTTTGGAATAAAACTAATTTTTTATCAATTTGTTTATTCCCATTTTCTTTAATTACATTAACATTTAATATTTTAAAATCTCATTTTGTAACTGAAAACAGATTTAATATTCCAATTATCTGTGTGGGAAATATCTTTGTAGGTGGAACTGGAAAAACTCCTTTAAGTATTTATATTTATAACTTACTTAAAAAGAAAAAATTTAAGCCAGCAATTGTAAGAAAATATTATAATTCTCATTTAGATGAGATCAATTTCACAAAAAGTAAAGTAAAGCAGTTTTTTTTCGACAAAAAAAGAATTCAATCTATTTTTGAAGCACAATCAAGAAAGAGCAATGTCATTATAATGGATGATGGTCTACAAGATGCTTCTATAATTAAAGATTTAAATATAGTTTGTTTTAATAGTTCCGACCTTATTGGCAATGGTTTTTTATTACCTGCAGGACCACTGAGAGAACAACTGGGAAAAATTAACGATTGTAGAATTGCAGTAATTAATGGAAAACGTAATTTAGCTTTTGAAAAAAAGTTAAAATCAGTTTCTAACAATATAGAAATTTATCAATCAAAGTATGAAATTAAAAATAGAAAAAAATTAAGAGGTAAGAAATTCCTAGCGTTTGCTGGTATAGGGAATCCAGAAAATTTTTTTAAACTATTAAAAGATAGTGGTTTAAAAATTAAAGAGGAGATTTCATTTCCAGATCATTATAATTATAAGAAAAATGAAATTGAAAATTTAATATCACGAGCTAAAGAAAAAGATCTTAAGTTAATTACTACAGAAAAGGATTTTTTTAGAATAAAAACATTAGGTTTTAGAAAAATTAATTTTGTCTCTATCAATCTTAAAATAATTAATTATAAAAGTTTTGAAAAAGAATTGTTGAGAAATTTATGAGAAAAAAAATTTTTTATTTTTTTCAGGCTATAATCGTTTATTTATTTTATTTAATATCAAAAATTATAGGTTTGAAATTAAGTAGAATTTTTTTTTCTTTTATTTTTGAAAAAATTGGTAATTTTTTTAAATCCAAAAATATTATTTATAGCAACTTGGATAAGATAAAACCTGGAATAAGTAAATTAGAAAAGGAAATGATTATAAATAAAATGTGGGCTAACTACGGGAAAACATTTATAGAATATATTTATCTGGGTTCATTTAAAAGAAAATCTAAGCATATTGTTATTAAAAATAAAAAAGTCATAGACGAAATAGTAAAAAAAAATAGGCCTGTAATATTCATTTCTGGACATTTTGCAAATTATGAGTTGATGTCCATGGAGCTCACAAAAGCTCAGGTTAAATTAGCAACAATTTATCGACCTTTAAACAATATTTTTTTGAATCCATTTATGGAGTACTTGCGTAAAACTTTTGTTTGTCAAAAACAAATTAAAAAAGGTTTGAACGGAGTAAAAGAATCTTTGGAGTATATAAAAAAAGGTTATAGTGTTGCTTTGATGGTCGACCAAAGAGTTAGTGAAGGTCCAAGAATAAATTTTTTTGATAATGGAGCACACACGACAACTCTACCTGCTCAATTATCTTCTCGTTTTAATTGTGATATTGTGCCAATTTATATTTCGAGAAACCAAGATGATAAATTTGAAATGGAAATATTAGATCCAATTTATATTTCAGAAATTGAAAAAAAAAATAAAATATTAATAACAAAAAAAATTAATAATACTATCGAAAAACTCATATTGAGAGATCCTAGCCAATGGATTTTGACACATAATAGGTGGAAATAATTTAAAAAAATTAATTACTTTAATTTTTCAAATCTTTTCTTAACCTCTGCAGGTGAAAAATAGGCCTCCTGAAGATCAACGTTCCAATAATTTAAATTTTCAAGTGAAATTTTTTTTTTTGATACAGCGCATTCGACGTAATCGCCCCTCTCAATAACTTCGAAGGTGTTAGCTAAATATTTTAACTTTGCTTTTATTTCACTCATTATTAAAATAATATATAACAATTCTTTAATTATGAATATTGCTTTAATTGGTAGTGGAGGTCGTGAGGATGTGTTATGTAGAAAGTTAAACGACTCTCGGCAAATCGGTAAAATCTTTTGTATCCCTGGTAATGCTGGTACAGCAAAAATAGCAACTAATTTAGATATAAATTTTCTTAACTTCAAATTATTACTAAAAACTCTCAGACTTTATAATATTCGCTTAGTTGTAGTTGGACCTGAAGAACCGTTAGTAAAAGGTATAGTGGATTTCCTTAAAAAAAATAAAATTAAAGTTTTTGGCCCTAGTAAATTCGCCTCTAAGCTTGAAGGTTCAAAGGCTTTTATGAAATTAATTTGTAAAAAATATAAAATACCAACTGCAAATTTTAAAATTTGTAGGAATAAAGAAGATTTTAAAAAATCCATCAAAAAATTTAATTCACCTGTTGTCGTCAAAGCTGATGGCTTGGCAGCGGGTAAAGGAGTTGTAATATGTAAAACTAAGGAAAAAGCTTTTGAAATTTCAAACCAAATATTTAGAGGTAAATTTAAAAGTTCAAAAAAAGTTATTCTCGAAGAATTTTTAGATGGAGAGGAAGCTAGCTACTTTTTAATTGTGGATAAACATGGCTATATTAATTTTGGCACTGCACAAGATCATAAAAAGGTTTTCGAAAAAGATCTGGGGCCTAATACAGGCGGTATGGGAGCATACTCTCCTGCACCAATAATAAATAAAGAATTGGAAATCAAAATTATTAAAAGAATCGTAAAACCGACTTTAAAAGCGTTAAAAGACAGAAGACAATTCTATAGAGGTTTTCTTTATGTTGGATTAATGATTAAAAATAATGATCCATATTTAATCGAATACAACGTAAGGATGGGTGATCCTGAATGCCAGGTTATAATACCTAGGCTTAAAACCGATTTATTTAAAATAATTAACTATTCTTTAAAAAACAAATTGAAAAAAATAAAATTGAGCTGGGAAAAAAATAAATGTATGACGATTGTTTTGTGTTCTAAGGGATATCCGGGAAACTATAAAAAAGGGAAAATTTTAAAGATTAAAAAATTAAAAGATAAGAAAAATTTATTTATTATACATGCTGGTACAAAAAAAATTGATGGAAATATTATATCTGTCGGTGGAAGAGTTTTAAATGTTGTTTGTAAAGGAAAAAACTTTTTAAAAATTAGAAAAAAAATTATAAAACACATAAAAAAAATAAATTGGAAAGAAGGTTTTTATAGAAAAGATATTGGTTGGAGAGTAATAAAAAAAGTATGAGAATAATAAGTGGAAAATTTAGAGGAAAAAAAATATCCTATACTAATTCGTCGACTACAAGACCTCTTAGAGATTACGTCAAAGAAAATATCTTTAATATTATCGTTCATGAAAAAAATACAAAATTTAATTTAGATAATGCAAATATATTAGATTTATATTCAGGAACTGGATCGTTTGGAATTGAGTGTTTGTCAAGAAATGCAAAAAACGTTGTTTTTGTTGAGAGAAACCCTTTGGCTTTTTCTATTTTAAGAAAAAATATAGCTAACCTAAAATTAACTGATAAATCAGAAATAATATTTTTAGATATTGAAAATTATCTAGAAAAATCAAATATTAAAAGTAAATTTGATTTAATTTTTCTTGATCCACCATATAAAGATAATACCTATATAGAGGTCATTAATCTTATTAAGAAAAAAAAAATATTTAACAAGAATCACAAAATTATTATTCACCGTGAGAAAAATTCTGAGGAAGAGCTTGATAAAATTTTAAAAATTGATCTATTTAAGAATTACGGAAGATCTAAAATTATTTTTGGTTCTTTTTAAAAAAATTTTCTTTTGTAAGTATTTTTAATTTTTCTACAGCTGGCTGGTTAAATGGATTAACTTTTAAGTTTTCACTCATAAATATTGTTTCTAAAATAAAGTAAGAAAATAATTCTCCAAGAGTTTCTTCGCTTCTCTTTTTTAATTCAATTGATAGGAAGGGAATCTGCTCTTTTTTTAGCAACGAAATCATAGCTTTTTTTTGATTCTCAAGAACTTCGTCAATATTAGTATTATTTAAAGCCTCAACAAATAATCCTCTAAAATTTTTTTTCTTTTTTTTATTTTTCAATGAAAATATATAGAAAAAATTATCTTTGGGACCGTCTAAATAAAGCTGAAGAAGGCTGTGATGGTCCCTAGGTCCAATAGAAATAAAAGGTAGTATTCCTTTCCCTTTTTTTCCAAGACTTTCAGCAATTAATTGCTGACACCATAGTAAAAAATAATCTAATTCCTTACAATAACTTAATAAGACTAAAGAATTAATTTTTTTTGAATTATACACTTTAGATAAGTTAATTACATTTTTTATTAAAGACGATTTTTTTTTATAGAGAAAATTTAAAGTTTCTTTTCTCAACTTAAAGGTATTTATGGCCATAAAATAACAGGGTATTAATGCTGTTTCTGTAAAAACAGAGTATCTGCCACCAATGTATTTTCGATGAAAAATAACTTTAATTTTAAATTTATTTGCAAACTTATTAATATGACTTTTTTTATCATCAGTAATAATTAAAGTATTTTTAAAACTAAAATTTGCTTTATTTTTGAGAGAGTTAATAATAGACAAAACTTCAATCGTGTTTCCTGATTTGGATATGATTAGAAATAATGAATTTTTTAAATTTTTATTTTTGTTTAATTTATTTATTTGTTTAAGATCAAGATTATTTATAAAAATAAATTCTTTGTTAGTTTTTTTTTTTAAAAAAGAATTTATAGCCTGTGCTCCTAATATCGACCCTCCCATCCCAATAATAATAATTCTTTGAAATTTTTTATATTTTTTAAGGTCTACTGAATTTAAATTTAATTTAAAATTTTTAGAAAAAGAATAAAAAACATTTTTCTTCTCTTCAACTTCTTTTTTTGTTTTTTTAATTAAGGCATCAATTATCTTTTTATTGAAGTTTTTTTTATCTTTAAATTTGTTTTCTGGGACATAACTTTCAAAATTTATATTATTACTAATGACCATTAATTTTTTCTGATCTCCTCTAAGAAAATATTTTCTAGTTCAGATTTTTCTTTTGAATTTCCATCCTCATTTGCTGTCTCTAAAATATTTTTATTCTTTTTATCTCTCTCATCTTCAGATCTTGGTTTTGGTAATTCTCCCATCTTTGGAGGGAGAGACAAAGGTCCTCTTTTTTCAATTAAAAATTCATCAGTGGTTCTAGTTTTTTCGTTTCTCAATGCTTTGCCGGCCTCATTAAAAGAACCACATGAAGTTAAAAGCAAAAACAAGACTATGAATTTAAATTTCATTTTTTTCTTTTCTAAATACAAGCTCATTTAATATCATGAAAATAATGCCAAATGATATAAAAATATCTGCAACATTAAAAGTGAACCAATGAAATTCTTTTATATGAAAATCTATAAAATCTGGCACTGCTTTGTAAACAATCCTATCATATAAATTTCCTATCGCTCCACCAATTATTAACGAAAAAAATATCTTGTCACCAGTTTTAGAATTAAACATTAAATAAATTAAAACTAATATTATTAAAAAGATCAAAATTGATAGCATATTATAATATATCCCATTATTAAAACTGAAAAGGCCGAAGCCTATGCCTGTATTAAAAACTAAATTTAAATTTAAATAATTATTTATAAATAGATATTTTTCATTTTCTAAAAGATTTAATATTAAATTTTTTGAATATCTATCTAGAAAAAAAATTATAAAAATAAAAGAGAGAAAATAAATATTTTCTTTTTTAAATATCTTATTTTTTATATTTTGATAATTAATCAGATCTTACTTCCTGCTAAATTTGAACATCTTGTACATTGATTTTCTAAGATTTTCCAGCACCTTTCACATTTTTTTCCTTTTGCTTTGCTAACCTCAATTTTTAATTCATCTTTCTCTGACAATTTTTTTTCTGCTTTAGAAACTATAAAATATTCAGCCAAGTCAATATCATTAAGTAATTCGAATTTTTCTTTATTAATTATTAATTTAATTTCAGCTTCTAAGCTTGAACCTATCTCTTTACTTGCTCTTTTCTCCTCTATAGCAACATTTGTTTCTTGTTTAATTTTAAATAAATTTGACCATTTTTCGTAAAGTTTATCATTTTTCCAATTTTGAGGTATCTTAATGAAGCTACTTTCATGAATGCTCTCATTTTTTTTGTCTACTAAACTGTATATCTCCTCTGTAGTGAAAACTAAAATTGGTGCAAACCATTTTAATAAGCTTTCTAGAATAATGTTAAGAACAGTAACACAATTCTTTCTTTTCTTGGAATTTAAGCTATCACAGTAGAGAACATCTTTCCTGATATCAAAGTAGAAAGAAGAAAGATCTAGTGCACAAAAATTCAATAGCTCTTTATATAATTTATGAAAATTATAGCTTTTTAGGTTCTCTGTCACAGAATTACTTATTAAATATAATTTATGTAATATAAATTGCTCTAGCTCATCGAATTCTATTAAATTAATTTTTTCAAAATCTTGTTTTTCAAAATTATCTTTCAAATTTCCAAGCATAAATCGAAAGGTGTTTCTGATTTTTCTGTAAGACTCTGCGTGCTGTATTAAAATATTTTTATCTATTCTTAAATCTTCAGAATAGTCAGATGCTGAAGCCCATACTCTAAGAATATCTGCGCCGTAATTTTTTAAAATATCCTCTGGAGAAATTACATTTCCCATAGATTTTGACATTTTCATACCTTTGCCATCGACAACAAAACCATGAGAGAGGATACTTTTAAAAGGTGCTTTGCCTCTAGTTCCGCATGACTCTAATAGTGATGAATGAAACCAGCCTCTATGCTGGTCAGAACCTTCCAAATACATATCTGCAGGCCACTTTAAATCTTTTCTTTTTTCTAGAACAAAGCTATGCGTTGAACCACTATCAAACCATACTTCAACGATATCATTCAATTTTTCATAATCATTTGGATCATAACTATCTCCTAAAAAAACCTTAGGATCATCAGTAAACCAACAATCTGACCCTTGTTTCTCATATATTGAAGCGATTCTATCTATAACCTTTTGGTCTCTTAAGGGTTCTTTGGTTTTTTTATTAATGAAAATCGGCAAGGGAACTCCCCACACTCTTTGTCTTGAAACACACCAATCTGGTCTTCCCTCTATCATAGACAACAGTCTATCTTTTCCTTTCTTTGGAAAAAAATTAGTTTCATTAATTGATTTGATAGCTTTTTTTCTTAAATCATTTTTCTGCATAGATATAAACCATTGTGGTGTAGCTCTATAAATAAGCGGTGCTTTAGACCTCCATGAATGTGGGTAGGTGTGATTTAACTTATCATTTTTTAACAATTTTTTTTGCTCTTTTAATTTCTCTATTACGATATCGTCAGCTTTAAAAACATGTGTCTTTTCAAAAAATGGAATTTCTTTAGTATAAAGTCCTGAGTCATCAACCGTGTAAAGAGAAGGAATATTATTTTTTAAGCATAAATTAAAATCATCTGGGCCGTGACTTGGTGCACAGTGTACGATTCCAGTTCCTTGCTCGAGGGTCACAAATTGTGCGTCTAACATAGGAACATCATAGTCAAATTTCATTTTTAAAAATGGATGGCTACAAATTGTATTTTTAAAATCTGACCCTTTAAATTTCTTTATCTCTTTATAACTTTTTATTTCACAAGCATTAATAATTTCTTTTACTAAATTTGTTGCAACTACAATTTTTTTTTCTTTAAAATTTTGAAGATTACCTATTTCTAATATCGAATAATCAATATTGCTATTGAAGGCCAAAGCTTTATTTGCTGGTATTGTCCATGGTGTTGTTGTCCATATAATTATGCTTGTATCTTTTAAAAAATCTTTATCCGTTTCCTTAACTTTAAAACCAACATATATTGAGTTTGATGTGTGATCCATATATTCCACTTCTGCATCTGCTAATGCGGTCTTTTCTACTGTCGACCAAAGAACTGGTTTGAAACCTTGATACAAACTTCCGTCTAGAAGAAATTTGCCTAGTTCTCGAACTATCTGAGCTTCTGCTCCAAAACTCATTGTAGAGTAATAATTATCAAAATCTCCAACCACGCCTAATCTTTTGAACTCTTTAATATGAACATCGATCCAGCTTTCAGCAAACTCTCTACACTCTTGTCTAAAATCTTTAATAGGTACTTCATCTTTATTCTTTTTCTTTTTTTTATACTGTTCTTCAATTTTCCACTCAATTGGGAGTCCGTGGCAGTCCCAACCTGGAACATAAATAGAGTCTTTTCCATTCATTTGATGAAACCTAGTTATCATATCTTTTAAAATTTTATTTAAAGCAGTTCCCATATGTATATGACCGTTTGCATATGGTGGTCCATCGTGAAGAACGAACTTTTCCTTTCCTTTAGATTTTTTTCTTAACTTTTTATAAAGATCAATTTTTTCCCAACGCTGAATTATATCTGGCTCTTTATTTGGCAAATTTGCTTTCATTGAAAAAGCTGTTTTGGGAAGCTGTAGATTTTCTTTAGACATTTTATTTTGCTTGTTTTATATCTTTTCTAATTTGATTTTTTAATTCTATTATATTATTAAATTTTTTTTCAGGTCTAATAAATTTATTAAATACCACATTGATATTTTTATTATATAGGTTTTTTTTAATTCCAAAAATATTTACTTCTAATAAAAGTTTTTTTCCATTAAATGTTGGTCTATATCCAATGTTTGCAATACCTTTTTTAAATATATTGTTAATTTTTACATTAACAGCGTAAACACCAAACCTGGGTATTATGTATTTTTTTAACAAAATATTACATGTGGGGAATCCAATTTTTCTTCCTCTTTGAGATCCTTTAATAACTTTGCCAACAATTTCCCAATTTCTACTTAATAAGTAATTAGCTTTTTTTATTTCACCGTTTTTTAATAGTTTTCTAATTATTGTTGACGAAATAGTTTTTTTCTTTTTCATTAAAGGAGGCGTTATTATAGTTTTATAAAGAAATTTTTTTTCAAGTTTTTTTAATTTAGAAATATTACCCTCTCTTTTATTTCCAAATTTAAAATTTTTACTCACATATAAGTATTTACATTTAATCTTTTTATACAATATTTTATAAATAAAATCTTTATAACTTAATTTTGAAAATTTTTTATTAAATTTTTGAATAATAACAAAGTCTAACTTTTCCTTTTTAAGATTGGAGATTTTTTGATCTAGTGTATCTAATCTATGGTTAAGAATCTTTTTATTAAAGAACATTACCGGGACTGGTTCAAAAGTTAAAAGTCCAAATTTTTTTTTCGTTTTTTTTGCTTTTTTATAAGCAGCATTTAAAACTTTTTTATGACCGATATGTATTCCATCAAAATTTCCAATAGCAATTACTGAGTTTTTATAATTGTTACTTATAGATGTGCTTTTAAATATTTTCATTTTTACCAATTTAATTTTTCTTGTATGAAATTTGTTTCAACATTATATTTTTTTAAAATATTGCTTAAGTTGTCTAATTGTTTAATTTCATTTTTGTGAACTCCATCAATTATGAATAGAGAGTCTTGTTTAATTAAATTAGCTCCTTTTATATCTGTTCTTAAATTATCTCCAATAATTAAAGCTTTCTCTTTTTTTTTTAAAATTGAATTATAAATTTCTTTATGTGGTTTGCCAAAATAAACTACCTCTCCACCTATTTTTTCAAATATTTTAGCTATACTTCCAGCACAATATTCTTGAGTATTTCCTCTATCAACAATTAAATCAGGATTTGTACAGATCATTTTTTTAGCAGTACTGTTTTCAAGTAATTTTTCATAATAATTCAATTTATTCATTTCACTATCATAAAGACCTGTACATAAAATATAATCACATTTTTCTAGATTTGTTTTATGATTTTCTAAACCTTCAAAAATTTTACTATCTCTCTCAGGGCCTAAATGAAAAAAAAATTTACCATAATTGAAGTTCTTTATTGAATTTATAGCAGCTTCACCTGATGTGAGTATGTTGTTTAAAAATTTTTTATCTATTTGCATTTTTTCAATTAGAAATTTTCTTACATCTTTAACTGGTCTAGGGGCATTTGATAAAAAGATATAATTTTTCTTGTTATGATATAACTCTTCAATTGTTTTCATCGCTCCCTCATACGGCTTAACCCCATTATGGACTACTCCCCAAAGATCGATTATGAAATGATCGTAATTATTAAAAATGTTCTTCAAATGACCTAGTTTTTTCAAAATAAATTGTCCTTTAAATACCTTATAAAAAAGTTAATAAAATATAGCAATATCAAGACTTTTAGCTAAATTATGTCTTCTTCTCTTGAAATTTCAATAAAACTCACCATATCTGCTTGTACAAACAGGAGATTAAAATGAAATTTAGACCTTTACATGACCGAGTTTTAATAAAAGTACTAGACAGTGAGGAAAAAACTGCTGGTGGAATAATAATACCAGATACGGCTAAAGAAAAACCACAAGAGGGAGAGGTTGTTGCTGTTGGTCCAGGATCAAAAAACGAAAACGGAAAACTAACACCAATGGATGTTAAAGTTGGAGATATTGTTTTATTCGGCAAATGGTCTGGAACAGAAGTAAAAATTGACGGGAAAGAGTATAGCATTATGAAAGAGTCTGACATAATGGGAATTTCAAAAGGTAAAAAATAATCTAAACAAAGGGAGAAAAAAAATGGCAAAAATTATTAAATTTGATACCGAAGCTAGATCAAAAATGCTGACAGGTGTTAATACTCTGGCTAATGCAGTTAAAGTAACTTTGGGTCCAAAAGGTAGAAATGTGGTTATGGATAAATCTTATGGTGCACCAAGGACAACAAAAGATGGTGTATCTGTTGCAAAAGAAATCGAATTAGAAGACAAGTTTGAAAATATGGGTGCACAGATGGTTAAGGAAGTTGCTAGCAAAACTAATGATAATGCTGGTGATGGAACTACAACAGCCACTATTCTTACGCAGTCAATTGTAAATGAAGGTTTAAAATATGTTACTGCAGGGATGAATCCTATGGATATTAAAAGAGGTATTGATAAAGCTGTTGAGCATGTGATCAATAAATTAAAATCTTCGTCAAAGAAAGTTAAAGCCAATGAAGAAGTAGCTCAAGTAGGAACTATTTCGGCTAATGGAGAAAAATCAATAGGTGATATGATTTCAAAAGCTATGCAAAAAGTAGGTAATGAAGGCGTTATCACAGTTGAGGAAGCAAAAGGTGTAGAAACTGAACTTGATGTAGTTGAAGGAATGCAATTTGACCGTGGATATTTATCTCCTTACTTTGTAACTAATACTGAGAAGATGACTACTGAATTAGAAAATCCACTGGTTCTTTTAGTGGAGAAAAAGTTAACTAATCTTCAACCAATGGTCCCTCTTTTAGAATCTGTAGTTCAAGCTAATAGACCTTTAATGATAATTTCTGAAGATGTTGAAGGTGAAGCTCTAGCAACTTTAGTGGTAAATAAACTTAGAGGTGGTTTAAAAGTAGTAGCAGTTAAAGCTCCAGGTTTTGGAGATAGAAGAAAAGCTATGTTAGAAGACATAGCAATTTTAACTGGTGGACAAGTGATTTCTGAAGATCTTGGTATAAAAATAGAAAATGTAAAAATCGGAGATCTAGGATCTTGCAAAAAAGTAAAAATTGATAAAGAGAATAGCACAATTGTTGCAGGAGAAGGAAAAAAATCAGATATTGAAGCTAGATGTAATCAGATTAGATCTGAGATAAATGAAACTACATCTGATTATGATAAAGAAAAATTACAAGAAAGATTAGCCAAACTTGCTGGTGGTGTTGCTGTAATAAAAGTAGGTGGTGCAACTGAGGTAGAGGTTAAAGAAAGAAAAGATAGAGTTGAAGACGCTCTTAATGCAACTAGAGCTGCTGTCGAAGAAGGTGTGGTAATTGGTGGTGGTTGTGCTCTACTTTACGCTGCACAAGATTTAGACAGTCTTAAAGTAAAAGGCGATGATCAAAAAGCTGGTGTTGATATTGTTAAAAAAGCTCTTCAAGCCCCAGTAAGACAAATCACTGCTAATGCAGGAGTTGATGGTTCTGTGGTTGTTGGAAAACTTTTGGAAGGAAAAAAATCTTCTCAAGGTTTTGACGCTCAAAATGAAGAATATGTAGATATGTTTGCAAAAGGAATTATTGATCCTACTAAAGTTGTTAGATCTGCTCTTCAAGATGCTGCATCTATTGCTGGCTTACTAATTACTACTGAAGCTATGATTGCAGATAAACCAGAGGAAAAAGACTCAGCTCCAGCTATGCCTCCAATGGGTGGCGGTATGGGTGGTATGGGCGGAATGGGTGGAATGGGAATGTAATTTCACTTAACCCAATGAATTTAAAAAAGGCTGCAAATTTGCGGCCTTTTTTTTTGCAACAAATAAACATGCAGTCGAGTTTAGAATCTGTCCGTCCTTTAGTACTCTAAGATTGTTATCAAGCAAAGTTTTACCTGTAGAAGTAATATCTGTTATAATTTCCGAAGATCCTATAAAAGGATAAGTTTCAGTTGCACCAAGACTTGGTATCAATTTATATTGAGTTACTCCTTTTGATAGCAAGAAATCGTTAGTTAAGTTTGGATATTTTGTTGCAACTCTTAACCTTGTATTTCTTTTAGATCTAATATCGAAAGATACTTCCTCCAAATCTGCTATTGTTTGAACATCAATCCAATCATCTGGAACTGCAACGACTAAATTAGCTTTTCCAAAGTTAAGCTTATTTTTTATAATAATTTTATCTCGCAAATTTTTTTCGGACTCATTAAATAAATCTAAACCTGATATTCCAAGATCGAGTGTGCCATCGCCTAGTCTTTGAATAATTTCTTTAGCGTGAAGATAAATTATTTTTAAATTTGGTTTACTCTCAATAGTTGCAAAGTAATTTCGCTCTTTATCGCTTTGTAATATTTTTAAACCACTCTCTTCAAAAAAAGATATTGCTTTATCTTTTAATCGACCTTTACTCGGTAAACCTATGGTAACTACGTCTTTCATATATTTTTCAAATTTATTGCTGCACCAACAGCAGGAATTTTTTTATTTGCCCCCAAACTTTTTAGCAAACCATCGTATCTACCACCTCTAGCAATTTCTTTCTGTCCTGCAAAAATTTCAAATACTATGCCTGTGTAATACTCTATATCTCTACCAAAATTAGAGATAAAATTTACATCTTCTTTAAGTTTTTTCAGGTTATGAATTGATTTTAATTCATTAAAAATATTTTTTTTAAGATTATTTTTTTTTGTAAATTCTAAAAGTTTTTTTTCTAATTGAGATAATTTACAATTTATTTTTAAAAATGATCTTATAATTTTCACAATCTTTTTTCCTTCGCTAAATGCTCTTGGATCTTTTATCTTTTTATCAAATCTATTTAATATTTCTTGAATTGATCTCCCTGCAATAACTTTGTCCTGTTTCATCTTTCTCATTTCATAGAATCGTTTCTTATCTGTATCAAAACTTTCAGCATCAATATCTGAATTTTTCTCTAATCTTTTTAAAAGATCTTCAAAATATTTTGGCCTCCAGAAGTGTCTTATTAATCTTAATTTCCATCTTTCAGGCATATCAAGTGAGTTTATTAAACTTTTAAACAAACTTACGTCGCCCACTTTAACTTGGATTTTTTTGCTTTTAATTGTCCTGGCAGAATTTAAAATTGTTGAAATAACTTTAAAATCATCTTGTATTTGATTTTTAGAGCCAAAAATTTCAATTCCTAGCTGGTCGTTAATAAAATCAGAATTTTTCTTTTCTGATCTTCTGTAAGCTTGGCCCGAATAATAAATTTTTGATTTAGTTTTTTTTTGTAAATAATTTATAGAAGATGCTACTGTAAGATCAGGCCTTAAACACATAATTTTTCCATTCTCACTCTCAAAAGTAAGCATTGAACTTCTAAATTTTTCACCAGATCTTTCTATAATATACTCAGAATCTAACAGTACATCTGGTTCAGACAGCTCAAATCCACTTTTTTTAAAAGTTTTAATAATTTGTTCAGATAATTTTTTTGATCTCATTTATTAATTCTTTAGTTGTTATTGATTTTTCATTTCCTGAAACTAGATTTCGTAATGTCGGTTTACCTGTTTTGATTTCATTTTCACCATAAAGAATAACAGCTGGTGATTTTATCTTATTTGCATATTCCATTTGTTTTTTTAACTTTCCTTCCCCAGGATAAATTTCAACACTTATACCCTCAGATCTTAAAATTGTTTGTAAGCTAATATATTCTTTCATTAAGCTTTTTTCGAAAATACAAATAACAATAGGTTTTGTTTGCTTGATTTTAAATTCCTTTTTTTGCATCAATGCATAGACTAACCTGTCTAATCCTATTGAGATACCAGTTGCAGGAGCGTCGTAATTACCAAAATTGCTTACAAGGTTATCATACCTTCCACCACCGCCTATAGAACCAAACTGTACGACCTGTCCTTTATTATTTTTTATATCAAATTTTAAGTTCACTTCAAAAATTGGACCCGTGTAATATTCTAGACCTCTTATTACAGATGGATCAACTTCAAAGTTACTAAAATTATAATCTTTAAAAATTTTCAAGATTTCTTTTAAATCTTCTGTTTCCGGTGACTTATTTTTTAATTCTTTTTCTATCAAATTTATACTTTCTAAACTTAAATTTGCTCCAGTAGTAAAGTCTCCAGATTTATCTTTTCGTCCTTCTCCTAATAATTGTTTAACTCCTTCCCAACCTAACCTATCAACTTTGTCTAAAGCCCTTAGAGCAGTTAGTTTTTGTGCAGTGTTTTTTATTTTTACTTTTTTGAATATTTCTTCTGTAATTTTTCTGGATGAAATTTTTATAATATATTCTTTTTTGTTTAATCCACAATTCTCTAGTATTTCTGAAATTAAAACACATAGTTCAGCATCAGCTTGTAAACTTTTTGTACCAACGAAATCTGCATCAAATTGTAAAAATTCCCTAAATCTTCCTGGTCCAGGTTTCTCATTTCTCCATACAGTTCCAAGCTGATATCTTTTAAAGGGTTTTGGGATTTCCAAATAATTTTTTGCAACATATCTAGCTAACGGAGCCGTTAAATCATATCTAAGAGAAAGCCAATTTTTTTCATCTTGAAAAGAAAAAACGCCTTCATCTGGCCTTTCTTTGTCAGGTAAAAATTTCCCAATACTGTCCGTAAACTCAAAACTTGGAGTTTCGAGATACTGAAAACCATACTTGATCATAACTTTCTTGATATTAGAAATTATGAAATCACGTATGATTAATTCTTTTTCTTGTCTATCAACGAACCCTAACGGGAGTTCTTTTGAGGGTTTGTTTTTTTTATCTTTCTTCATTTTTTGGTACAGCAGGGTGGATTCGAACCACCGACCCCTAGTTCCACAAACTAGTGCTCTAACCAGCTGAGCTACTGCTGCATAACTCCTTTTTATATTAATTATTAATAAATTTATATTTTAAAATATGTAATGATTTAGCTAAGCAAAAGCCTAGCGTGCATTCTGTGAGAATGTGAATAAATTTGAAATGTATTTTTTCTAACCATTGGTATCTATTTAAGAAATAAATGTGTCTTTTTCAAGAATTAATTAACGGGACGTAGGCTAAATAGCGTGAGTCCCGCTAATTTATGATTTGGAAAATTTAGAATTAAGATGTTTTCTGCAATTTAACAGCAGCAGGACCTTTTTCCGTGCTCTCCACTTCAAACGTTAATTCATCACCTTCGTTTAAATATTTTAAACCAGCTTCTCTTACAGCTGAAGAGTGAACGAACACGTCTTTTTCTTTGTCTTCTCTTTCAATGAAGCCGTAACCTTTAGTTCCATTGAACCACTTAACTTTACCTTTTAGTGTACTCATTGTTTTTACTTATCCTTATTTGTTTAACTAATGTTAGTATAATTACTAACATTGCCCTTTAATAGATTTAAATCAAAATTGTCAAGATTTGATTAACGATTAATTGTTATTTTTTGGAAAAAATTGCAATTTTACAACAATATTTAGTAAAGCAATGCAATTATTGAGGCAATTATAGCCAGTCCTAAAGCAGATATAATATATTTGTTTTGACTAAAAATTCTTTTAATCTTAAGGAAAACTGGTTCTTTGAACTCTAATCCAGTTTCACCGTCACTAGAGGATTTAATAAATCCTCCCTCTCTTCCAATTTTGAGAAATTTATTTTTTCTATGATCAAAAATTTCCTCTGAACTCATGTTTTCGAAATAATTTAAATTTTCTAAAATAATATTTTTTATATTGTGAGCAATTTCATCGTGATTTCTATGCGCTCCTCCTAATGGTTCAGGTATAATATCATCAATAACTCCAAGTTTCAGGAGGTCTTGAGCTGAAAGTTTCATTGCCTCAGCAGCCTCCAAGGATTTACCAGGATCTCTCCATAAAATAGAGGCACATCCTTCTGGTGATATGACAGAATAAATTGAATTTTCTAACATTATAACTTTATTAGATGAAGCAAGAGCTATTGCTCCTCCAGATCCTCCTTCACCAATTATTACTGAAATATTTGGAACCTTAAGTGACATGCAACATTCAATTGAATGAGCTATTGCAGATGCTTGGCCTCTTTGTTCAGCTCCTATTCCTGGATAAGCTCCCGGAGTATCAATGAAAGTAATTATTGGAATTTTAAATCTGTCTGCTAATTTCATTAGTCTAATACATTTTCTATAACCTTCCGGACTCATCATACCAAAATTTTTTTCAATTCTAGTGTTTAAATCTTCTCCTTTTTCTTGACCAATTACTAAAACAGATTTCTCATTAATTAATCCAAAACCGGTAGTAACAGATTGATCGTCTCCAAAATATCTATCACCTGCTAAAGGTGTGAAATCTTTAAATATTTTCTTGATATAAAAATTTGCTCTTGGTCTGTCTTCATGTCTAGCCACTTGAGTTTTTTGCCAGCTGTTCAGATTGGAGTAAATATTTTTTAATTTTGAATTGATTTGATCCTGGGTTGATTTTATTTTATTTGTATCGACCTCAGAAATACTTTCATTACCTGGGCTTTTAAGAAGTTCCATTTCATCTTCTAAATTTTTTATTTCTTTTTCAAATTCAAGATAATTTTTCATATTTTATTTCTATAATAATTCGCTTTGTAATAGAATTAAAATAAGTCAATAAATTGTCAATAAACTGAGGTCAATTATCATTTGACTTTAAAGTTTTACTAGGCGAAAATATTAAAAAAACGGGAGAGATTACTTAAATGTAGCGCCGAAGGAGCAACCACCCCGGAAACTCTCAGGCAAAAGGACCGTGCAAATACAATTCTGGAAAGAGACATGTTCTCACCGAAGGAGTAAATCTCTCAGGTACCGATACAGATGGGGCAAGATTGGTGCTATATGAAATTTATTAGTAAAAACGAGTTAAAAATAAACAAAACTTTATTTGATTTCATCAATGAAGATGTGCTCCCAGGCACCGATATTGATAGTGATGATTTCTGGAATAAATTTGCAAAAGTAGTACATGAGCTTTCTCCAATAAATAAAAAACTTATTAAAAAAAGAGAAGAAGTACAGAAACTAATTGATGAGTGGCATTTAGCTAATTCAAAAGAAAAATTTGATAAAAATAAATATACTCAATTTTTAAAATCAATTTCTTACATAGTAAAAGAGGGTGATGAATTCAAAATTGATACTTCTAATGTAGATGATGAAATTGCAAAGATCGCTGGTCCCCAGCTAGTGGTTCCAGTAGATAATGCTAGATACGCATTGAATGCTGCAAATGCTCGTTGGGGAAGTTTATATGATTCTTTATACGGAACTGATGTAATACCTGGAGAAAAAGGGAAATCTTTTAATAAAGAACGCGCTGATAAAGTAATAACTTACGTAAGAAATTTTCTTGATGAAATTTTTACTTTAAATAAAAGTAGTTGGAAAAATATAGAAAAAATTGAGATTGAAAACAAAAAATTAATTTTAATTATTAACGGTGAAAAAATTAACTTAAAAAATGAAGATCAATTTATTGGTTTCAATGGTGATAAGTCATCTCCAACATCAATATTACTTAAAAATAATAATCTTCATTTCGATATAATTATTAAACCAGATAGCCCAATAGGAAAAAATGATAAAGCAAATATATCTGACTTTATAGTAGAATCAGCCATATCAACAATCATTGATAATGAAGATTCTGTTGCTGCAGTTGACGGTGAGGACAAAGTAAACTGCTATAGGAACTGGTTAGGTCTCATGAAAGGAGATTTGACTGCAAATATTGAAAAAAATGGAAAAAAATTTGTACGAAAACTTAATCAGAATAGAACTTATTTTTCAAAAGATGGTAAGAAAATATCATTACACGGGAGAGCCTTACTTCTTAATCGAAATGTGGGCCATTTAATGACTAGTCCAGCTATCACATTGAAAGATGGCTCAGAAATTCCAGAGGGAATTATGGATGCATTTGTATCTACAATGTGTGCGTTACACGATTTCAAAAATAGAAATAACTCAAGAACTGGTTCTATCTATATAGTAAAACCAAAAATGCATGGGCCGGAAGAGGTAGCCTTTACAGATAAATTATTTACTAAGGTAGAAGAAACATTGGGTTTAAAAAAATTTACTATGAAAGTTGGTATAATGGATGAGGAAAGGAGAACTACTGTTAATTTGAAAGAATGTATCAGACAAGTAAAAAACAGAATAGTTTTTATAAATACAGGATTTTTAGATCGTACTGGGGATGAAATGCATACTTCTTTTGAGGCAGGTCCAATGATTTTTAAAGGTGAAATGAAAAAATCTACCTGGTTAAACTCATATGAAAATTGGAATGTAGATATTGGATTAAGTTGCGGTTTTTCAGGTAAGGCTCAAATAGGTAAAGGAATGTGGGCTATGCCAGATCAAATGGCAAATATGATGGATCAAAAAATCGGACATCCTAAGTCTGGAGCTAATTGCGCGTGGGTCCCTTCTCCTACTGCTGCTACTTTACATTCAATGCACTACCACAAAGTAGATGTTTTTAAAGAACAAAAAAAAATTAAATCTAGAAATAAAACGAATTTTGAAAATTTACTAGAAATACCAAAAGCTGATAGACCTAATTGGGCTGTAGAAGATATCAATCGTGAATTAGAAAATAATGCTCAAGGTATTCTTGGATATGTTGTTAGATGGATCGATCACGGAGTTGGTTGTTCTAAAGTACCAGATATAAATAATGTTGGTTTAATGGAGGACAGAGCGACTTTAAGAATATCTTCTCAGCATATTGCTAACTGGCTGCATCATGGAATATGCTCTAAAGAGCAAGTAATGAATGTAATGAAAAAAATGGCTACAATTGTAGATAATCAGAATGAAAAGGATCCTGCCTATGCTAGAGGTGGTAGATCGAGTTATAAAAAAATGTCTGATGACTTTGAAAATTCTATAGCTTTTTCCGCTGCTTGCGATCTTGTATTCAAAGGAAGGATTCAGCCGTCAGGTTATACTGAGCCTCTTCTTCATCAAAAAAGGCTTGAGAAAAAGAGTCTTAATTAATTATCTGTAACTGGAACTCTATTTTTAAAAGCTGAAAAAAGTGTTCCATCATCTAACTGTTCTATTTCGCCTCCAACAGGTAATCCTTGTGCTAATTTAGTGATTTTAATTTTATCATTTTTAATCAAGTCTTCTATATAGTGAGCAGTTGTTTGCCCCTCAATTGTCGCGCTTGTTGCAATTATAACCTCTTTTAAATTGTTTTTTTTAACTCTATTTATAAGCGATTTGATTAAATCATTTTTATTTTCAGTGTTATCTTGAGAGTTAATTGTACCCCCTAGAATGTGGTAATGACCTTTATAAATATTTGCAGAGTCGATCACCCACATGTCAGCTAAATTTTCTACAATACAAATTTTATCATAATTAGTATCAGTCTCACATAAACAAGTTTTATCAATTATTTTTAAATTTCCACAATTAGAACATCTAACCACTTTTTTGTAAACATTCGCTAAAGACTTTGCTAAAGGTTTTATCATATTATCTTTATTGTTTATTAATTTTAAAATAATTCTTTTGGCAGATTTTGGTCCTAATCCAGGTAATTTTGAAAATTGTTTTATTAGTTCTTCTATTTCGATAATATTATTATCCATTATGAGGGAAATTTTATATCAAAAGGCAGATTTATGCCCCCCGTAATTTTTGAAATCTCTTCTGAAGATTTTTTTTTTAAATTTTCTTTAGCGTTGTTATAGGCAGCAATTATTAAATCATTAATAATTTCTTGACTTTCTTTTTTGGCATTTTCACTAATAGAAATTGACTTTAGCTCGTAGTCTCCCGAAAGAATTACCTTTACTAAATTTCCTCCAGATACTCCTTCGACTTGAATGTTTTTAATTTCATCTTGTGCTTCTCTCATTTTTTGTTGCATAAGTTTTGCTTTTTCAAGCATTTCGTTAAAATTAGTCATTATTCGTCATCCTTTTGAACGTTTATTAAATTAGCATCATCAAATGCTTCTAATAACATTTTTATTTTTTCATTGTTTTTTGCTTCGTTAATTATCTTATTTCTTGACTCCTCTTTTCTTTCAAAAATTGTTTTTTCTCCAATTTTTTTATTAAGAGAAATAATCCATCTTTCACCTGTCCAGCTGTAAAGTTTTTCTGTTAGAATTTTTATAAAGTTTTTGTTAAGTTTTTCATTAAAACTTATATCTATAGTACCATTTTTAAAGCTTACTAGTTTCACATTTCTTTCTAAATCATACTTCAGTTCAATTTCATTTTCTTGGACGGCTAATTTTACTATATCCTCAAAGGAATTTATTTTTATTTTGACAGGTTCTTCAGTCTTTAATTTTGGTTGTTCGATTGCTTTGTTTTTTATCTGATCGGTATTTTTAAGTTGGCTTTTAATCTTCAGAGAATTATTTTCTTTAAAATCTTTTTCATCTTTAATGGCTTCTTTCTTTAATTCATTATGGTTTGTTATTTCTTCTTTTGAGCTTTCAACCAGACTAGTGTTCATTCCTTTTAAGTGTGCTAGTTGCATAATATACATTTCTAAAGTAATTTCTTCATCATTAATTATTTTTAAGTCATCTATTGTCTTTATTGTAAATTGCCAAAAAAGACCTATGTCCTCTATACTTATTCCGTTTGAAATTTGGTTGATCAAATTTATTTCCTCTTCAGGTAAAATTTTATCATTTTTAATAGATCCTAAACTTAATTTTCTATTCATCAAACTTAGGATTTCAAGAACATCGTTTAAGAAATTTTTTGCATCAATCCCATGGTTAATAAGTTCTTTTAAAATATCAATAGCTTTACTTGAGTTGCCTTCTAGTACCTCTTTAAGAATATTGATGACTTTACTCTTATCAGCCAAACCCAACATATTTCTTACATCTTGATCATTGATCTCATTTTTTGAATTTGCATTCTGAAAGGTAATTGCTCGATCTAAAAGAGAAATACCGTCTCGCACTGAACCTTCAGAAACCTGGGCAATTATTCTTAAAGCTTTTGAGGAAATATTTCCTTTTTCTTTTTTTGATATCTCATCTAAATGGTTAAAAATTTGATCTATTTTAACTCTTTTCAAATCAAATCTTTGACATCTCGAAAGAATAGTTATTGGTATTTTTTTTACCTCTGTTGTAGCAAGTATAAATTTTAAACTTGGAGGTGGTTCCTCTAGAGTTTTTAATAATCCGTTAAAAGCTTGTTTTGAAAGCATATGAACTTCATCAATGATGAATATTTTAAAATTGGCGCTGGTCGGACTATACTTCGAATTTTCAATTAAATCCCTGATATCATCTATTCCTGTCTTGGATGCGGCATCCATTTCCAAAACATCGATATGCCTTGACTCTGTTATGTCTCTACATGAATCACAAAAGTTATTTGGATTGCAATTATTTTTTTTAGATACATTATTTTCACAATTAAGAGCTTTTGCAATTAATCTGGCAGTAGTAGTTTTTCCTACGCCTCTAATTCCAGTTAATAAATAAGCATTTGGAGTTTTTCCAACTTTAATTGCATTAGTTATTGTTTTTGATAATACTTCTTGACCGATAAGATCTTTAAAATCTTGTGGTCTGTATTTTAAAGCTAGGATTTTATAATTTTTCATTTTTAAAAGGCAGGCAACAACCTGAATAGTTTTCACTACGGCTGCTTCTTTTCAGACCTGACCGGGTTAATGAAACATCCACCTGATGCCCACCACAATTGATTATATCAAGATACTTTTGCTTACTACAAGAGTAGAATTATTTTTTGTGGACTAATTTTGCCTGAAATTTGATGCTTCATAAACGCCTAGAATATCTAAGCTTTCAGTATGAAAACCAAGTTCCTCCATAGCATTTTGAACAGATTTTTCTTCTAAATGACCCTCAAAATCTAAATAAAAATTGGTTTGGGCGAAAGTATTTTTTACAGAAAAACTCTCAAGTTTCGTCATATTAACTTGATTAGTAGCAAAACCACCTAAGGATTTATAGAGGGCAGCTGGCTCACTTTTTAATCTAAATATACATGTAGTAATATATTTTTTTCCTTTTTCAAAATCTGGTTGTTGAACATTTTTTCCCATTATTAAAAATCTTGTTACATTTCCTTTCTCATCCTCAATATTTTCTTTTAAAATTTTAAGATTGTAAATTTTGGCTGAAAGTTTTGATGCAATTGCAGCTATAGAATTATCATTTCCATCTGAAAGTTCTTTGGCAGACCCTGCAGTATCTGCTGAAATTATTGTTTTATATTTATTATCCATTATAATTTTTTGACACTGTCCTATTGCTTGAGCGTGACTTCGGACATATTTAATATCTTTTAACTCAGAATTTTTTTTAGCAAGAAGATTATGCTCAACTTTTTGAAAATGTTCTGCATGAATTTGTAGCTTATATTTTGGAAGTAAATAATGGATATCAGCTACTCTTCCAGCTAATGAATTTTCTAGAGGTATGACTATCTTGTAGTCTAAATTTTCATATGCAACTTTAAATGTTTCTTCAAAAGTCGCACAAGTTTTTATCTCAGGGTTTTCAAAAAGCTCATTAATTGCAATATGAGAATAGGCCCCAAGTTCACCTTGAAAAGCAACTTTATTTTTTTTCATTCTTTCATTAACTCCTGGATATTCTTTAAATCGTCCTCGGTATCTACACTTAAAGGTGGAGAAGAAGTATGTCCAACATGAATTTTCATATTGTTTTCTAAGGCTCTTAATTGTTCCAAATTTCTATCTAATTCTTTTTTTGTTCGTTCTAGACTTACATACCTTAATAAAGCTTCTTTAGTAAAGGCATAAATTCCTATGTGGTGATAGGTATTTTCATTTTTTTCACCTTTGTTTTTTCTAAAAAAATCAATTGCTTCATGGAATTGATTATCTAATAAAGCTTCTTTGGCTATTACCTTTACATTATTGATATTTTCAATTTCTGACTTATCTTTGAATTTGCTTGCTAAAGTTGAAATATCACATAAATTTTTTTTCATATAATTTGATAACATTCGTATAGCTTCAGGTTGAATGTTGGGCATATCGCCTTGTAGATTAATAATCGTTTGAGGTTTTCGATTTAAATATTTGTCAAAAACCTCAAAAATTCTATCAGTTCCCGTTTCATGATTAGATTTTGTTTTTACACAAATTCCTTTAACTGAATTGATAAGTTTATAGATTTCTTCATTAGGTGAGGCAACTATAACTTCACCAATATTTGCATTTTTGGCAGCTTGATGTACATGCAGTATCATCTCTTTATTATTTATTTTCTTCAACGGTTTGTTAGGTAGTCTAGTTGCTTCTAGTCTAGTTGGAATAATAATTACATTGTCAGTCATATATTTATGCGGCTAAAAAGACGCAAAAAAGTATTTTAAATTAGAGTTTTTTATTCAAACTCATGTTATACGTTAGGAATACTTATCAAAGTTATGGATAGTTTTGAAATAAATAAAATTATTGCCTCAATATTGCTTACAGCGCTAATAATCATAGGTATTGGTAAAATAGTAGATATTCTTTTTTACGTAGAAAAACCTAAAATATCCGCCTACAAAGTGGAAGGAGTTGATCAAAGTAGTTCTGGTCAAGAAGTTTCAACAAAAACCGTAAAAGTGGATGCGCCAGTAGATATAAAGGCTTTATTGGCTATGGGCGATTTAGCTCATGGAGAGAAGGTATTTAAAAAATGTTCTGCTTGCCACATGATAGCTGCGGACGGAAAAAATAAAATCGGTCCAAATCTTTGGGGTGTAATAGGTAGAACAGCGGGAGCAATAGATGATTATAACTATTCAAAAGCTATGAAAGCCTATGCTAAAGAATGGACTTTTGGAGAAATGAATTCTTATTTAATTAAACCTCAAGCTTATATCAAAGGAACTAAAATGGCTTTTGCAGGATTAAGAAAAGAGAAAGATAGAGCGTCAGTTATTTTATATATGAACTCGAAAAGCTCAAGTCCTAAACCCTTACCTTAGTTTAAGCACCAATTAATAATACTTTTTTGAGCGTGAACTCTATTAGAGGCTTGTTGCCAAACTACAGATTTTTCTCCATCAATTATTTCATCAGTAACTTCTTCCCCTCTACCGACAGGGAGACAGTGCATAAATATACAATCACTTTTAGCAAGTTTTAAAAGTTTATTATTGACTTGATAATCTTTAAGAGATTTTTTTTTCTCTTTTTTATTTACTTTATCATTCATAGAAATCCATTTATCTGTCATTATACAGTCTGCGTTCTTTACAGCCTCTCTTGGATCTTTTGTTATAAAAATTTTCGATTTATTTTTTGATGCCCATTTTAATATATTATTATTAGGACTGTATTTTTTTGGACATCCAATATTCAAATTGAACTTAAATTTAACTGCGGCCTCTATAAATGAATTTGACATATTATTATTGCCATCACCTATCCATGAGATAGTTTTTCCCTCAATATTTCCGTTGTTTTCTTCAAAGGTTAAAATGTCAGACATAACCTGGCATGGATGACTTTGATCTGATAATCCATTTATTACAGGTATTGTTGAATATTTTGAAAATTCATCCAGATTTTTATGAGAAGATGTTCTTATCATAAGTATATCTGCATACTCAGATAAAACTCTGGCAGTGTCTTTTAAACTTTCATCTCCTTTACCATAATGTATTCCATCAGGATTTAAGATCATAGAAGAACCCCCTAATTGCTTAATAGCTAAATCAAAAGATATTCTTGTTCTCGTAGATGGCTTTTCGAAAATCATTATCATTGATTTTCCATCCAAAGGTTTATCTTTATCTATAGAAGATTTATTCTGACCTTGTCTTTTGTTTTTTCTATCTTTGGCTTCATCAATTATATTTCTTAGTAAAGATGAGGAATGATCAGCAATATTTAAAAAGTTTTTCATTTATAACTCTTACATACTTTATTAATAATTGTCACTGCTTGATCAATTTCTTTTTTTGATACATTTAAGGGAGGTAGTATTCTTACTACATTTTCTGCAGCTCTGATGGTAAGCAGTTTTTCTCTCATTAATTTTTCAATAAATTTTGCTTGGTTTACTTTTACCTGAAGTCCTAATAATAAACCTGTTCCTCTTACCTCTTTAATTACTTTTTGATTTTGAAGTTGAATTTTATTTAATTTTGCTTTGAAATATCTGCTTGTATTTCTAACATTTTTTAAAAAATTCTTTTTAAAAATTACATCTAAAACTGCATTACCTACACTCATCGCTAAAGGATTCCCTCCAAAAGTTGTTCCGTGAGAGCCTGGTTTCATTGTGGAGGCTACTTTTTTATTTACCAAACACGCTCCAATTGGAAAACCACCGCCTATGCCCTTAGCAATCGGTACAATATCTGGTTTGATCTTTGCATATTCAAATGCAAAAAATTTACCTGATCTTCCTATTCCGCATTGAACTTCATCCAGAATTAAGAGTATCTTTTTTTTATTACAGAGTTTTCTAAGTCCTTTTAAACAAAAATCTGGAATAACTTTTATTCCACCTTCTCCCATTATTGTTTCAATCATTATTGCAGCAGTTTTTTTTGTTATTTTTTTTTCTAAATCTTTATGGTTTCCAAATGTAAAATGATCAAAACCTGTAACTTTTGGACCAAAACCCTCGGTCATTTTTTTGCTATTACTTGCAAAAATTGTAGCTAAAGTTCTTCCATGGAAACTGTTATTTATGCAAAGTATTCTATTTTTGTTTGGTTTTCCTTTTGAATGAAAATATTTTCTTGCTATTTTAATTGCTAATTCAGTCGCTTCTGCTCCTGAATTTTGAAAGGCAACAAAATTCGCAAACGTTTTTTGTGTCAATCTTTTAGCAAGTTTTTCTTGTTCTGGAATATTAAATGCATTAGATACATGCCAAAGTTTTTTTGATTGGGAATTTATAGCTTTTATCAAATGAGGATGGCTATGCCCTAAACTATTTACTGCAATACCTTGAACAAAATCTAAATATTTTTTTCCATTATTTGAATAAAGATAAGATCCCTTGCCTCTTTTAAAGGATATTTTTTTTCTGTTATATGTTTGTAAAATAGCACTCATTTTTAAGATTTAATTTTATACCCTTTTTTATACAATATGTAAGCAATAAACCAAATTAATAAACTTGAGATCGATAAATAAATTAGTCCAAAAAAAATAGAACCATCTGATTGTCCTAAAAAACTATATCTGAAACCATCTATCATATAGAAAAAAGGATTTACCTTGCTGATGATTTGTAGTGTTTCTGGAAGTCTTTCTATTGAGTAAAAAGTACCTGATAAAAAAGATAAAGGAATTATGATAAAGTTAGTGACCGTAGCCATGTGGTCAAATTTTTCAGCCCAAAGTCCTGCGATTATTCCTAAAGCTCCGAGAGAAAAAGCAGATAAAAAAGTAAAAGCTATTAAAGTAGTAAAATTTTTAATTTCTAAATCTATAAACAGATAAAATACCAGTAATGAAATAATCGCAATTAGTACGCTTCTTGTAACAGAAGCAAGTGTTACGGCTAAAGTTACTTCGCCAGCAGATAAAGGAGCGTAAACTAAATCTACAATATTCCCTTGAATTTTTCCTATCATAAACGAGGATGATGAATGGGAAAAAGCTTGTTGAATAATTTGCATCGCTATTAAACCTGGCGCAAGAAAAACAATAAAAGGT
Organism: uncultured Pelagibacteraceae bacterium; assembly: GCA_902580115.1. Taxonomy (GTDB): domain Bacteria; phylum Pseudomonadota; class Alphaproteobacteria; order Pelagibacterales; family Pelagibacteraceae; genus Pelagilacustribacter. The sequence goes on from CACHJN010000001.1 coordinate 130,944, forward strand.
ACTCCTAATACGTCTCCTCTATCATTACCTATTGCTAAAGATAGTACTGATAGGAATAAAAGAGATGTGATGAGTGGAGAAAATAAAGTTTGTATCCAAACAATAAGAAATCTTAACACTTCTTTTTTATAAAGTGTCCAAGCACCTATCCAATTTATTGAACCAAATCTTCTTGTTCCAATTTTATATTTTCCAGATATTTCAACCATCAATAGTCTTATAACTTTAAATTATGAAAAAACTGTGTAAAACTCTAGTTACCCTCAGACTATAAGCTTTTTATGTTTGAAAAAGCCCCGCAAACACTAAATACTGTAATTATATTTTACTAATCTACTATATATAGTATAAGTTGAATTATGAGCTGGACTGACGAAAAAGTACAAAAATTAAAGGAACTTTGGAAAAAAGGTCATACCGCTAGTCAAATTGCTGAGATGCTTGGAGACACAACAAGGAATGCAGTAATTGGAAAAGCTCATAGATTAAATTTAGAAGCAAGAGCTCCTTCTAAAAGTTCTCATACTTCAGGAACTAGTTCAGGCCAGAATAAAATTCAAAGAAGACCTTCTCAACAACCGCTAACGAGAAAACAAAAATTTCAATCAATATTACTAGATAAAAACTTTGAGCCTGAGAACCCTAAATCTTTAGAAGAATTATCTGAGGATACATGTAAATGGCCCATAGGTCATCCAAATGAAGAAAGTTTTTATTTTTGCGGTAGAAAACCAGAAGAAGATTTTCCATATTGCAAATTACACGTTTTATATGCATTTCAACCTAAAGGTCAAAAAGAGGATGTTCTGGATAAGGATGATGAAGTACCAGAATTTATTGAGAAAAAAGTTAAGTCTGCAGGTTAACAGTAATCTAACTGTATGAATTTCATAAAAAAATACCTTAAATGGTTAAGCACTTTTTTAGTCTTAACAGGAATTTTATTAACTAACTTAAATATGTATCCAATTAATATAATGTTTCACGGGGCTGGAGTTGTAGGCTGGACTATAGCTGGTTTTTTATCGAAAGATAAAGCAATACTTACAAACTTTGGGTTGCAAATACCTTTATTTATAATTGGTTTTTATCAGCTAATTTTCTAAAGAATATCCAGCAGATCTCACTGTACGAATTAGTGGTTTTGAGCCATCTATATTAATAGCTTGTCTAAGTCTTGTAATATGTACATCAACTGTCCTTGATTCAACATTTATATCCTCACCCCAAACCTGCTCTAGAAGTTGCTCTCTAGAATATACTCTCTTGGGCTGAGTGATTAGAAAATCTAATAATTTAAATTCTTTAGGACCAAGAGATACTTCTTTGTTTTGACGATAAACTTTCATAGCTACTCTATCTACCTTTAAATCTAAATAAATAATTTCTTCATTTACTACAGTTGGTTTTACCCTTCTAAGCATGGCTTTTATTCTCGCGAGCAGCTCAGGAAAGCTAAAAGGTTTCGTTAAATAGTCTTCTGCTCCACTTTCTAAACCTTTTACCTTATCCTCTTCCTCACCTTTAGCAGTAAGCATTATAATAGGTATATCTTTAACTTTTTTATCGTGCTTAAGATACTGACAAATTTTTATTCCTGAAAGATCGGGTAACATCCAATCTAGCAAGATCAAGTCAGGTTTTTTTTCTTTAATTAAAGATAAAGCTTCTTCGCCATTTTCACTTGAGGAAACTTTAAATCCTTCTTTTTCAAGATTATATCGCAGTAGGGTTTGTATGGGCTTTTCATCTTCTACAACAAAAATATGTGCGCTCATTAGCTATCTATAGGTTTGCCTTTTGGTCTAGCACCTTCCAAATATTCACCTTCGATTAAGTAGTAAAGTGACTCTGCTATATTTGTAATATGATCTCCAGCTCTTTCAATATTTTTTGTTACAAATAGTAGATGCGTAGCCATTTCCAAATTTTTCTTATCTTTTTGAAGGTAATTAGCTACTTCATTCATTGCTAAATTAGTTAAATCATCAACTTGCTCATCTTTTCTCCAAATTTCTATGGCTTTATCTTTTGAATTATTTAAGTAAGCGTCTAAGACATCTTTCAATTGCTTCTGGACTAAATCACCTAGTCTTCTTAAACTGTTTACAAGTTCGTCCGGCAAATCAATTGGCAAAGGAGTGACTTTTTTTGCAACACTTTTTGCTAAATCACCTATTCTTTCTAAATCGTGCGAGATTTTCATTGTTGAAATAGTAATTCTTAGATCAACAGCCATAGGAGCTCGTTTAACTAATACTGTCGTGATTTGATTATCTATAGCAGCTCGTAGTGCATTAATTTTGCTATCGTTTTGAACAATCTTATCAACGGACTCTTTGTCTAATTTAATTACCGCCTCCATAGCGTCAGCAAGTTGACTTTCGGTAAGACTACCCATTTTTATCAAATCATCGTTAAGACTTTGCATTTCTTCTGCGTAAGACTTAACTGTATGTCCAGTATCTGACATTTAACCAAACCTTCCTGTTATATAATCTTGTGTCATTTTATTAGCTGGATTCTTAAAAATTTTTTCTGTTGTATCAACTTCGATTATTTTTCCCAAATGGAAAAAACCAGTTTTTTGTGAAACTCTCACAGCTTGAGCCATCGAATGTGTTACTATAACAATTGTATAGCTTTTCTTCAAATCATCTATTAGCTCCTCTATTTTTGCAGTTGCTATAGGGTCCAATGCAGAACAAGGTTCGTCCATAAGTATTACTTCTGGATTTACCGAAAGAGCTCTTGCAATACATAATCTTTGTTGTTGACCGCCAGATAAACCTGTTCCAGGCTCATTCAGACGATCTTTTACTTCATCCCACAATGCAGCTTTTTTTAAACTTGTTTCAACAATCTTATCCATTTCATCTTTTTTTTCTCCTATTCCATGAATAGTTGGACCATAAGCAATGTTATCATAAATGCTTTTTGGAAACGGATTTGGTTTTTGAAAAACCATTCCAATTTTTTCTCTTAGTGTAACAACGTCTACATTTTTATCATTAACTTCTTTACCATCTATCTCTATTGAGCCATCTACTCTACAAATATCTATTGTATCATTCATTCTGTTGATACATCTTATAAAAGTAGACTTTCCACATCCAGAAGGACCTATTAAAGCTGTGACTTCTTTATTATTAATTTCTAAATTAATATTATGTAATGCTTGTTTATTACCGTAATAAACATTTAAATTTTTAGATTTTATTTTTATATTTGAGTTTTTTAATTCCATTTTTTTTCGAATTTTTGTCTAAGATAAACAGCTATAAAGTTCATTACAATAAGAAAACCTAATAACATCATAATAGTAGCTGAAGTTTTTTCAACAAATCCTCTCTCTGCTTGTTCAGACCATAAGTAAACTTGTACAGGTAACGAAGCTGAAGGATCTACTGGGGTGCCGGGTATATCAACAACAAACGCAACCATTCCAATTAATATTAAAGGCGCTGTTTCGCCAAGTGCTTGTGCTAAACCAATAATAGTTCCTGATAAAGTTCCAGGCATTGCTAAAGGCACTACGTGATGAAATACAGTTTGAAATTTCGAAGCACCAACTGACAATGCAGCCTCTCTGATAGATGGCGGAACTGCTTTAAGCGAAGCTCTACATGGAATTATTATTCTTGGTAAAGTCATCAACGATAAAGTAATCCCTGCTACAAGAGGGGTAGATCTTGGAAAATCCATTACACTCAATAAAATTCCTAACCCGAGTAATCCATAAACAATTGAAGGTACAGCTGCTAAGTTGTTAATATTAATTTCAATAAAGTCTGTAATTTTATTTTTAGGAGCAAATTCTTCTAAATAAATTGAAGCCATAATTGCTATCGGAAATGACAGTAATAAACAAATTACAATAGTAAAAAATGATCCCATTAAAGATCCTCCTATACCTGCTAGTTCTGGATCTCTTGAATCTCCTTTTGAAAAGAAATAATCATTAAATTTCTTTCCAATTTTACCTTCTTCAACTAAATTGTCATAAATATTTAGTTGAAAGTTTGAAACTCTTCTTCTGTCCTCTGGCAAATCTCTAGGAAAATTACCCTTGTTAAGCTGATCAACATCATCTGAGGACGTTAGTTCAACACTCGCTATTTGATTAATTTTATCAGGATTTTTTATTAAATATCTTTTTATTTCATACTCATAATCTGGACTGAATAATCTTAAAACTTGTCTTTCTTCTTTTGAATCTTTGCTAGGGTAAATCTTCAATAAGCTTTCTACGGATAAATCATAAAATTCTGCATTCTCTATTGATTTTTTTGTAATGGGTCCGTCTATTTCAAGAAGTTTAGAGTCAAAAGATATATCAACAGATATAGTGGTTCTACTAAATGCAGAGCTACCTTTTGAGGCAATATTCTGAATTAGAATTAATACAAAAATTAATGCTAAAGAGACTGACAAAAGACCATAAAATTTAAATCTTTTTTCTGAGTTATGTCTTTTTTTTAATCTTTCTTCTTTATTCATATTTTTCTCTATATTTTTTAACTACTCTAAGAGCTATATAATTTAAAAATAACGTTGCTACGAACAAAGTTAATCCTAAAGCAAACGCTGCCTGCGTTTTAGGGCTGTCAAATTCTTGGTCTCCAACTAAAATCATTACAATTTGTGTAGTTATTGTTGTTGTGGACTCAAGAGGATTAATTGTTAAATTTGCAGCTAACCCTGCAGCCATTACAACTATCATGGTTTCACCTATGGCTCTTGAAACCGCTAACAAAATAGAACCAATAATACCTGGTAAAGCAGCAGGAATTATTACTTTTTTAATTGTTTCAGATTTTGTTGCGCCAACAGCATAAGATCCGTCTCTTAGTGACTGAGGAACTGAGTTTATCACATCATCTGAAAGAGATGATATGTATGGAATAATCATTATACCCATTATTAACCCAGCAGCTAAAGCACTTTCTGATGAAACAGTTAAACCTAGACTTTCGCCAATAGACCTAAAAAAAGGGCCAACAGTTAATGCAGCAAAGAAACCATAAACAACTGTTGGTATACCAGCTAAAATTTCAATTATTGGTTTCGAATATTTTCTAACTTTTGTACTAGCGTATTCTGCTAAATAAATTCCTGAGAACAATCCTATAGGAACTGCAACACACATAGCAATAAATGCTATAAAAGCTGTTCCTGCAAAGAGTGGTACTGAACCGAATGCATCTTTTAATTCTAAATATTCCTCAGGGGTAATAGTTGAGGCATCTCTTACGAACGCTCTTTGAGGACTCCAGGACGTTCCAAAAATAAAATCAAAAAGATTTATTGTAGAAAAAAACTTTAAGCTCTCAAACAATAAAGAAAGTATAATTCCTAAAGTGGTTAAAATAGCCATTAAAGAAGACACAAATAATAATCCTTTTAAAATTAGCTCAACATCATCTCTGGCTTTGTTGTTAGATTTAACTTTTTTAAATGCATACGAAGTTGAAAAAACCAAAACAGAGGCTAATAAAGCTATTTTAGAGTTATAGGCAATATTGTTTAATGATGTATATCTTTCAGCTGCAATTTTAATATCATTCGTTATTTCTCCAGTAAAATTCCCGTTAAAAAAAGACAATGTTTGCTCATAAAATAAATCTTTCGACTCCACGTTAGAAAAATTGTTTAAAATAAGAATTTTTATAATTGTCGGTTCAAATAAGGACCAAAGTGAAAGAATAATTAGAGCTGGTAAACCACACCAAACAGCTAAATAATATCCATAATAAGATGGAAGAGCATTAAGTCTAATTTTATTTGTGGTAATTAATTTTCGTGCCTCTGAGCGACCAAAATAATAGCTAGATAAACTGAATAATACTATTATCGTTAGAATTAATATATTCATCAAGGAAGGTGTAGATGAGTAGTGTTACAGTTTTGTTAAATGTTTAAACTTATAATTGAGAACAAAAAAAAAGGCCGAAAAATCGGCCTTTTTTTCATTAATTAACAAACGATTAATTTAATTTTATTGTGACTAGATCTTTAGCTGCAGTTCTAGTTATTTTGTATTTATCACTGGCTAATGGCACTAAACCAATATCAGTTAAATAACCTCTTGAACCCATTGCTTTTTTTGAAGTGAACTCAGCCAAAAACTCTTTTAAACCAGGCACTACGCCAACATGCGCTTTCTTAACATAAAAGAATAATGGTCTTGCTATTGGATAAGAGTAATCTTGAATTCCTTCTAAAGAAGGTTTTACTCCATTTACAGCAGCTGCTTTAATTTTATCTTTGTTTGCTAAAAGATAGCTGTATCCAAAGAAACCATAAGCATCTGGATTAGCTGCAAGTTTTTGAACAATCAGCGTATCGTTTTCACCTGCTTCTACTGCATAACCATCTTCTCTCATTTTTGCACATTCTTTTTTAGCTTTTTTACCATTAGCTTCATGTAAAGATTTTGCTGCTTTTGTGCATCCTTTAACCATAACTAAAGAATTCCAAGCATCTCTTGTTCCTGAAGTTGGGGGTGCTATAAGAATTTCGATTTTTTTACTTGGTAAACTTGAGTCGATATCGCTCCATTTTTTGTATGGATTTTCAACTAATTTTCCATTTACATCTACTTTAGCAGCTAATGCTCTCCAAAGTTGCTCTTTTGTAAAATCTGCATCTTTAGCTTTAACAGAGTGCGAAAAAGTTATTCCATCATTCCCTACGACAACTTCGATGATGTCTTTAACTCCATTTTTCTCACAAAGAGCTTTCTCTTTAGACTTAATAGCTCTTGATGCATTAGTAATATCTGGGTGATTTACACCAATTCCTGCACAAAATAATTTCATGCCTCCGCCTGTACCAGTACTTTCAATTACTGGTGTCTTATTACCTTTTTTACCAAACTGCTCAGCAACTACTGTAGCGTATGGATAAACTGTAGAAGAGCCAACTATTTTAATTTGGTCTCTTGCATTCGCATATGATGCGAAAGAAAAAATTGCTATAATTGCAATTATATTTTTTAATGTTTTCATACTTTTCTCCTTTTAATTAACTTTTGTAGATATATGTGGCTGCAATTAAGGTAATATTAAAGAATTATTAAACTTTTGTTACAAAGCTAACTTTTTAGTTGTAGATATTAGTTTTTAGGAAAATTGAGTGAAATTTGAGTACCTTTTCCCTCTTCACTTGAGATATCTATTTCACCTCTGTGTTGATTAACAATATGTTTAACAATTGCTAATCCAAGGCCAGTGCCACCAACCTCTTTACTTTTTTCTGGATTTACTCTGAAAAATCTTTCTGTAACTTTTGGAATATGTTCTCTCGGAATACCAATGCCTTGGTCTTTTATAATAACATCAATGTTATTTTCATTTGTTTTAACGAGTATATTAATCTTTGTATTTTTCTCACTATATTTAATTGCGTTATCTATTAAATTATTAAAAACCTCTGTTAGTCTATTTCTATCGCCCTTAAATTCTGTATTTTTATTTTCTGTTTCAATTTTACAAGTAATACTATTTTTTTGAAGCAGATCCTTATGTAAATCAACCGAATGTTTTATAATTTCATCCAAAACAACATTGTCGTTAGGCCTTATATGTTCTTGAAGTTCAATTCGAGATAAAGAAAGTAAGTCATTCACTATATTTTCCATTCTAGCTGCTTGTTGCATTATCAATGGCATAATTTTTTTCTGATTTTCCTTATCATTTTTTGCAGCTCCATCATTAATGGTTTCAAGACCCATTTTAATACTTTGTAAGGGAGTTCTTAATTCATGTGAGACATTTGCTACGAAATCAGATTTTAGTTTTTGAACTTTGATGATGTCTGTAAAATCTTTGAAAAAAATTATTACTGTTTCTTCAGCATTAAAGATGTTTTTAGGTCCTGGCATAACACTTACTTTATAATATTGATAATTAGGTTTTTTTGTTTCTACATCTATTGTTGAGCTAGATTTATCGTTAAGAGATTTTTGAATATTATCTAGTAATTCTGGGTCCCTAATAATGCTTGAGATATTTTGATCTAATATATTTTCACCAAATCGTTTTTTTGCATTTAAATTTGCAAAACATATTGTTTTAGATTTATCAATTACCAAAACTTGATCTATAAGATCGTTCAAAAAATTCAGCTCTTCAGTTTTACTCAAATTATTTTTCCTCTTTGTCTTTATTCTTTATTTCTTTATAAAGATTTTTAAGATCTTCCTCTGATAAATTTTTATCTTTTAACTTATCTAAAATCTCCTCATCTTCTTGACTAACATTTTCATTTCTTTGCTGCTCTTTTACTTCGCCTCTAGCATCAAATCCGGCTTTAATGAATTTTGCAGAAACTAGAATAACAACGATTGCAATAATTACAGCTAACGATAAAAATATTAATGTCATCATGATTTAAGTTTTCCTAAAGTGTTTAAGAGAATAACTCCAACAACAATAAATCCTATTCCTAGTATTCCATAGATGTTCGGAGTTTGTTGGTATTTAAAAATACCAAATAACGTTACTGCTGTAATAGTGAGCGCTCCATAAGTTGCATAAGTAAATCCTACAGGAATTACTGACATAGCTTTTGATAAACAGAAAATACAAAAAATTATGCTTAAGATGCAAAATAAAGTTGGGTTAAATTTAGTAAAACCTGCAGTTGTTTTTAAAAACCCGTTTGAAAGTATCCCGCTAGCAATGGCTAGAATTAAAAAAATATATCCTGATAATAAACTTAAACTCTTCATTTTGCTTTTGCGAATTGCCCTCCATCACGATAACGCCACAACCATTTTTCCATAGCTTGTTCAACGTCTTTTGGATTTATCTCTAAATCACTAATTGTAAGTTCTTTATTAGAAACAACATTATCAGCCTCTGATAAAATTTCACATTGGTCTCTCGTTAAAACTGGTGGGATCGGTAATAAGCTTAAAATTGAACTTTGTATTTTGGCTATCGTCATAGGCATCTCTATAACAAATCTTTTTTTATTAATAGTTTTCATTATAGATTTTACCATATCACCGAAACTTATTACTGTAGGGCCACCTATCTCGTAAATTTTTCCCTCGTTCTTTTTTGCTTGTATGGCTTTAACTATAGCATCAGCCACATCCGTTACCATTATCGGTTGAAATTTATAATCTATTCCCACAATTGGAATTATTGGTGAAAAACTTAGTTTAGAAAATAAATTAGTAAAATTATCTTCAGGTCCACACACAACGCTTGGTCTTATGATTACGGTATTTTTAAAGTTCATAAGAGATTTTTCTTCTCCAGCAAATTTTGATCTTTGATATGCCGATTTTGAATCTTTATTGGCTCCTATTGCGGAAACATGAATATATTTTTTTACTTTATGCTTCTCACATAATCTTGAAATAATATCTGGGATATCTGAGTGAATTTTTGTAAATTTTTGCTTTCTGTTTTCAAATAATATTCCTATTAAATTAATGACCACATCTGAATTGCTGATGGCTTCCTCTATTTTATCAAAATTGTTTGAATTGAAATCAATTAACTCTACCGATCCTGGAGGAGCTTGAGTCTTTAGATAACCTTTTTGAAAGGCTTTTCTTGTAGGAATAATGCATCTATAGTGTTTATTTGCCAAACTTTTAACAAGATAACGACCTATAAATCCCCCACCGCCAAGGATTGTTGCTATTGGGTAATTGTTCATGGTAATTAGATAATATGGTAAAAATTCATAGATTAAAAGGCGACATTACTCCCAAAATAGCTAGTTCATTTAAAGGAAGTATTGCAATCGATACTGAAGCAACAGGACTGAAAATACCAGAGAGAGATAAATTAAGCTTAATACAAATTTGTGGAGAAGATGGGGAAGTTTTCATTATTCAACCCGATAGAAATAACTACAAAGCTCCAAACTTAGTGTCTTTGTTAGAAAATGAAAAAATTTTAAAAATAGGACATTTTCTAAGATTTGATAAAAATGCATTAGAATATTTTTTAAAATGTAAAATGAAAAATATTTTTGATACAAAAATTGCCTCCAAAGTTGTAAGGACTTATACCGATCAACATGGTTTAAAAAACTTAGTTTTTGAATTTTGCAATAAAAGCTTAGATAAAAGACAAGGTAGCTCAGATTGGAACAAAGATATAGATGAGTTAACCGATAAACAATTAGAGTATGCGGCTGGAGATGTCATTTATTTACATAAAATAAAAAAACAATTGGAGAAAATGCTTATAAGGGAAAAACGAATGGATCTTTATAATAGATGTATAAATTTTTTAGATACAAGAATTGAATTAGACCAAAATGGTTTTAAATTTGATATTTTTGAACACTAATGAATAAAAAAAATTATATAAAACTAGCAAAACAATCTGCGGCTAAACAAATTTTTGAACTCAAAAAAATTAATAAAGTTTTCAATAATAATTTTGTAAAAGCTGTTGAGTCAATTTATCAATGTCGGGGCAAGGTAATTTGTGCTGGTGTAGGCAAGTCTGGTTTAATTGCTAGAAAAGTTTCTGCAACGCTATCTTCGGTTGGTATTTCCTCTTTTTTTTTAAGTCCCAGTGAAGCAAATCATGGTGACCTAGGACAAATCGATAAGAAAGATTTGCTTTTAGTTTTTTCCTATTCTGGAAATACAACAGAACTTACGAGTATCTTAAAATATGCAAATAGATTTAATATTAAAATAATAGGTATTGCTTCGAAACCAGATAGCACTTTAATAAAGGCAAGCGATATAAAAATTTTAATTCCAAGTGTAAAAGAAGCAGATCCCACAGGAATGGTACCAACTTCAAGTACAAGTATTACTTTATTATTGGGTGATTGCTTGGCAGTAGCTTTGATGAATAAAATTAAATTTTCTAAAGAGCGATTTAAAGTATTTCATCCAGGAGGAAATATTGGTCAAACACTCCTACTAGTTAAAGATATAATGGTATCTGGTTCAAGAATACCGAAAATAAAAATATCAAGTAATATTAAAGAAGCTTCAAGTAAAATAACCAAATATAAACTTGGTTTGGCAATAGTTATGAAAAAAAATCTTGTGGCTGGTATTTTAACTGATGGTGATGCACGGAGAAGCCTTAGATACAATTTAAAATCTCCAGATTTAAAAAAAATAATGAACTCTGATCCAGTTTTTATTTCTGAAAATTCTACAGCTTCAAAAGCATTGTCAATTATGAATAAAAAAAAAATAACAAGTCTTCTAGTAACCTCAGAAAAAAGTTTAAATAGTAAAAAAAGGAACAAAAATTTAAGAGGTATTGTCCATATACATTCGATATTACAATTTGGAGTAAAATGAGCTACAGAAAAAAAAGATTATTTCTAATTCAAGCCACGCTTTTAATGGTTGCAATATTATTACTATATATTTTTTACTATCGAGACAATGTCTCTGAACAAGCAGTTGAAAAGGTTTTAATTGAAAACGAAAAACTAGAAAAATTTGGAGAATCAAATTTTTTTGAAGATGTTGAATATAAGGGTATCGATGCTAATGGAAATAGATACTTACTTAAGTCAAATATTGCTTCCTTTAGCGACGAGAGCCCGGAATTAGTTAAAATGATTGGAATGAATGCAACTTTTTATTTTAAAGATGGAAAAGTTCTTAAAGTTTCAGGTAAATCAGGGACATATAACAATAAAACTAATGACATGCAGTTTAGGGATGAAGTAAAAGTTGTTCAAGCTAGTAATAGAATATTCGCTGATAATTTAGACTATTTTAATTTGAAAAGATTAATAAAAGTATATGGAAATGTAAAAGGAAAAAGTTTAGATGGAAATTTTACCTCAGATATCTTAAACTTAAACATTGATGACCAATCAGTTGATTTTTTAATGAATAGTAATGAACAAGTGAAAATAAATTTATTAAAATGAAAAAAGGTTTTAGAATAATAAAGTTTAAAAAAAATAAACCAATTTTTGAATTAAAAGATATAAGCAAATCTTTTGATGGCAGACCAATTTTAAAAAAAATTTCAATGGAGATGCACCCTGGTGAGATAGTGGGATTGTTAGGTCCAAATGGATCTGGAAAATCCACTTTATATAACATTATCATCGGACAACACATGGCGGACAAAGGAAAGATAATTATAAACAATAAAGATATTTCGGAAATACCAATTCATGAAAGAACAAAACGAGGATTAGGATATTTAAGCCAACAGAGAAGTGTGTTCAATATGTCTGTTTACAATAACCTTCTTGGAATTTGTCAGTTAACAATAAAAAATACTGAAGAACAGAGAAGAATGACTGAAAAATTGTTAGATGAATTTAACCTTCAGCATTTAAGAACCCTGAACAGCAATGTACTTTCTGGGGGTGAAGTAAGAAGACTGATGATGGCAAGAATTATGATCAATAAACCGAAAGTAATTTTATTAGATGAACCTATGGCTGCACTAGATCCTATCGTAGTTCAAGACATTCAAAAATATATTCTGAAAATTCAATCATATGGATGCTCTATTTTAATAACTGACCACCAGGTAAGAAATCTTTTCGATATAGTAGATAGAGCATATGTGCTTGGTGAGCAATCTATTATTGCTGATGGAACTCCAAATGAAATTCTCAAATCATCAAAAGCTATACAATTATATTTTGGTAATCAGTATTCATCAAATTAATGAGAGTAAAAAAATTTTCTTTGGTTATAAAAAAACCTATCAAAAATTTTAAAAAGAATATTATTGTAGACAGTGATAAATCAATTTCAATAAGATCTTTTTTAATAGGATCAATTTGTCAAGGAATTTCCTCTGTTGGAAATGTTCTTGAGTCCGAAGATGTGTTCTCAACTATAAATTGTTTACGTAAGTTAAACGTTAAAATTTCGTATTTGGGAAATAAAACTTATAAAATTTTTGGCAGAGGATTAGGTTCATATATTGCAAAAAAAGGTTCAAAATTGAATTTTGGAAATTCAGGAACGCTTGCTAGATTAATTATAGGAATAATTACCTCAACGCCAAATATTAACTTAAAAATTTACGGTGATAATTCTTTAAATAAGAGAAATATGAAAAAATTAATTAACTTAATGACACAATTTGGTGCAGAATTTTTTCCAAAAAACAAATTTTTTTTTCCACTTCGCATTTTATCTACAAATTATCCAATCGGTATATCTTATGAGTCCGGTACTTCAGCTCAACTCAAAAGTGCAGTAATTTTTGCTGGCTTAAATTCTTATGGTGATACAGAAATAATAGAAAATTTTAAAAGCAGAGATCATACTGAAAATATGATTAAAAAAAATAAACAAGCAATAAAAATTAGTAATAAAAAAATAAAAAAAATTAAAATATTTGGTAAAGAAAACTTAGATAAATTTTCTATTAATGTTCCTGGGGATCCCTCATCGGCAGCTTTTTTTACAGCTTTAACTTTACTTAAAGATAATTCATATCTAAAAATTAAAAGTGTAGGTTTAAATCCTACTAGAATAGGATTTTACTCACTTTTAATAAAGAGTGGCGCTAAAATTAAATTTAAGAATATAAGAATTATTAATAATGAAAAAATTGGTGATATCATTGTAAAAAGTAGTGTTCTAAAGCCTATCAATGCCGGAAAAAAATATTATTTAAATACTACGGATGAATATCCTATCTTATTTATTATTGCGGCACTAATAAATGGTAAATCTTTTTTTTCTGGAATTTCAGATTTAAAAAATAAAGAAAGTGATAGAATAAAAGAAATGCAAAAGATACTTAAACAAATTGGAGTATTCTCAAGTTTCAAAAAGGACAAATTATTAATTAAAGGTAAGAAATTTGAAGAAAATAAAACTAAAAAAGTGAAAGTTTCCAATCTGGGTGATCATAGAATTTGTATGTCGACCGCTATACTTGGGTTACTTACTGGATTAGAAGTGAGAATTAAAAATTTTGAAACAGTAAGAACCTCTTCTCCAAACTTTTTAAATATTGTAAAACAACTAGGTGGATCATTTGAAAAGAAAAATTTATAAAAATTTAATAATTAGTTGTGATGGAGGTGCGGCAAGTGGAAAGACGACAGGTGCAAAATTAATTGCTAAAAAATACAACTTAAAATTTTTATCATCAGGAATGCTCTACAGATATGCAAGCTATTTGATTCTTAAGGAAAAACCAAAAAACCAAATCTCGTTTCTCAAAAAGGAGTTCAAGAAAATAAATTTCAACAAATTAAATAAATTAGAACTTAACTCTCAAATTATATCTGATCATACTTCAAAAATTGCAAAAATAAAAAAAATAAGGAGCATACTTAAAATTTTTCAAGTTTCATTTTCCAAAAAATACAAAAAGTGTATTATTGAGGGGCGAGATATATCTACTGAAATATTACCTTTTTCAAATGTAAAATTTTTTTTTACCTGTGATTTAAAAAATGCATCCAAAAGAAGATTCCTAGATCTTAAAAAGAAAAATCACAAAGTAAAGTTATCAGAAGTAAAAAAATCAATAAAATTAAGAAATATGAGGGATAAAAGTAGAAAACATAGCCCTTTACTCAAACATAGAGATGCGTTAGAAATCCACACCGGAAAGTTGAACAAAAAAAGAATGATTGAAAAAATGACAAAACATATAGAAAAAGTGATGAACATTTAATATGTCCTCAGAGCAAGAACAAAAACAATCTGTATCTAACCCCAAATATAAAGAATTTAAGTCTTTACTTGACGAGGACTTCAAAGAGAGAAAGCTTAAAGAAAACGAAATAATCAAAGCTACAGTAACAGAAATAACCAAAAATTTTGTCGTGGTTGACTGTAAAGCTAAAATGGAAGGCATGATTCCTATTGAAGAATTTAAGCATGATAAAGAATTTGATAAATTAAAAGTTGGTTCAACCGTTGAAGTTTATTTAGAAAGAATAGAAAGCTTCAAGGGAGAAATTGTAATTTCCAGAGAAAAAGCCAAGAGAATGGTTGCTTGGAAAAAAATGGAAAAAATATTTGAAACACAAGAAGAAGTGACAGGATTTGTTACAGGGAAAGTTAAAGGAGGTTATGTATGTACTGTAGATGGACTTCCGACTTTTATGCCCTCATCTCAAATAGACGTTAGACCATTAAAAAAAGTTGATCACTTAATGAATGTCCCTATTAAAGTAGTTGCAACTAGAATAGACAAAAAAAGAGGAAATGTTTGTACTAGTCGAAGAGCTGTTTTAGAAAAAAGTAAAAATGCTGAACTTAAAGAAGCTTTAAAAAATTTAAAAGAAGGAGATATAGTTGAAAACGCTAAAGTAAAAGCGACCACAGACTGGGGAATATTTTTAGATATTGATGGAATAGATGCCTTGTTACATGTTTCAGATCTTTCATATGGCCGAGTAAAAAAACCATCTGACTTAGTTACTATCGGTCAAAATCTTAAGGTAAAAATTACTAAAATAGATAAAACAACAAACCGAGTTTCGGCTTCGATTAAAGCTCTAACTGAAGATCCTTACGAAAATCTATCTAAGAAATTTAAAATTGGGGAAATTTACGAAGGCACATGTACTAAATTAATGGATTACGGAGTTTTCGTTAAACTTGATGAGGGAATCGAAGGTCTTATACATAACAGTGAGTTGTCATGGCAAAATAGAAATGTTCAACCGAGTAAAGTATTATCTCCATCACAAAATGTAAAAGTGAAAATTATTAATATTGATAAGGATGCAAAAAGAATATCTTTATCGTATAAGGAGACATTAGATAACCCATGGACAAAAGTAATGAATTCAGTGGGTCAAAAAGTTAAAATTAAGATTAAAAATATTACCGACAAAGCTATTTTTGGTGAACTTGATTCTGGTTTGGTTGGGATGCTTCATTATAAGGAAATAAATTTTGATGAGAAACAAGAGCACTTAAATAAGTATAAAAAAAATGATGTTTTAGATGTTAAAATTATAGAAGTTAAAGATGAAAAAATAAGATTTTCGAAAAGGGCTTTAGATAAAGATCCTCTCGATTGGTTTAAAGAAAATAAAAAGAAGGTTGGAGATATCATCACTACTAGAGTGCACGAGGTTATGAAGACTGGTGTTAAAGTATCTATAGATAATGAGAAAAAAATCATTGTGTCTATTAGAAAAGCAGATTTAGCTAAATCTTCAGCAGATGCTAGACCAGAAGTATTTTCACCTGGAAATGCTCTTGATGCAAAAATTACAGAATTAGATTTAATTAAGAGAAAAATAAAGCTAAGTGTAAAGGCTGCTCAAATTGATGAGGAAAAGAGCCTCGTTGCTAAATTTGGAGAAGGAGCAACTAAATCGGGAGCTACTTTAAAAGGTATTTTTGAAAAAGCGTTAGGAAGAAAAAGCACCAAAAAAAAAGATAAGTAATTGTCGAAACCAAAAATAATCCAAAAATTAAAAGCCAAAAACAAAAATATAGGTAAAAAAAATCTTGAAAAAATCTTTGAGGTTTTCTTTCAACAAATTAAAGACTCTTTGCTTAACAAAAAATCTGTAGAAATTAGATCTTTAGGAACTTTTTTTATAAAAGAGATCAAAGAAAAAAAACAAGCTAGAAATCCAAAAACTGGAGAAATTATCTATGTTCCTAAAAGAAATAGGATAAGATTTAGGGCTAGCAAAAGACTTAAAGAACTAATAAATAAATAAGTATGAGAAACATTTTTATTGCATGTGATACATCTAGTGTTCAAAAGGTAAAAAAAATTATAAAGCAATCCCAAATAAAAATAAACGGTTACAAAATAGGCTATAAATTTGGATTAGAATTTTTTTACTCTAAAAATGGCAGAAAATTTATCGAAAATTCGAAAGCCAAGAATATATGGTTAGACATAAAAGTTTTTGATATTCCTAATACAAGCTTTGCATCTATAAAATCTCTAAGAGACTTAAGACACGTTTCATATATTACTGTCCATATTAGCGGAGGCCTTGAAATGCTTAGAACAGTAAAAAAAGCCGCGAAAAAATATAATAAAAAACTCAAAATTTTAGGAGTTACAGTTCTAACAAGTTTTTCCAATTCTACAATTAAAAAAGTTGGACATACAAAATCCATAAAAGATTTAGTAAAAAAACAAGTTGCCCTTGCAAAAGCGGCTAAATTAAATGGTATTGTTTGTTCAGCTCATGAAATAAAATTTATAAAAAAAAATTGTAAAGACATGGAAATAGTTACCCCAGGAATAAGATTAAAAGGTGAAAAAAAAAATGATCAGAAAAGAGTAATGTCGCCAAAAGAAGCTTTTAAAAATGGGGCAACTTCTATTGTTATGGGAAGAAGCTTGATAAAAGGAAACATTAAAAATAATATTCAAAAGTTAATTAGTTCATTAAATTAAACCTATGAAATTAAAAGTTTGTGGGCTTTCAAATCCAATAGAAATTGAAACTTGTATTAACAATGATGTAGATTTTTGTGGATTTATTTTAAACTATCCTAAAAGCCATAGATTTATAAATTATGAAAAAGCTGAAAAACTTTTAAGTATATATAAAAAAAAAATTCAATATGTAGGGGTTTTGGTAAATCCAAGTCTAGAGGAATTTAAAAAATTCTCTAAACTTAATCTTGATTATTTCCAGCTATATGGTCAGTACGATAGTAAATTTTTAATAGAGATAAAAAACAAATTTAAAAAGAAAATAATAATGACAATACAGGTTAAAAATAAAAGTGATATTGAAAATTACAAAAAGGTGGAGGATGGATCAGATATCATTCTATGGGACAGCACAGGCTACGAAAAAAGTTTAAGCTGGGACCATAGTTGGATCAAAAATATTAAAATTAAAGGAGAAAAAATGATAGCAGGGAATATAACAAAAGATAAACTTAGTGATTTATCAAAATTAGCTGATATCATTGATGTATCTGGCGCTTTGGAAACAAATCAAGTAAAAGATATTAAAAAGATTGAAGAATTTATAACACACATAAAAAAAATTAATAATGAAAATTAAAAAAAGCATACCGCTAATAGACCAACATGATAAAAATTTTATGTATGGGGGAAAGTTTGGTGGTAATTTTATACCTGAAACATTAAAAAAACCCATAGACGACCTTACAAAATTGTTTGAAAAACTTAGAAAAGATAAAAAATTTTTAAAAGAGAGAGATTATTATTTCAAATCTTATATAGGTGTACCTACCCCATTTATAAAACTAGAGAATTTAACAAGCCATTTAGGAGGTGCCCAAATATACGCAAAAGTTGTGTCAGAAGCTAATGGTGGAGCTCACAAAATATATAACGCAACTGTGCACTGCCTTATTGCAAAAAAAGCGGGAAAAAAATTTATCGTTGGAGATACAGGGGCAGGTTATGCAGGAAAGATGTTATCAATGGCGGCAAAAAAATTCGGTCTTAAATGTAAAATATTTATGGGTGCAAAAGATATAAAGAGACAAAGACCAAACGTTCAAGCGATGAAAAAAAATGGGGCCATTATTGTGCCTGTTACCACAGGAAGCCAAACATTGGTTGATGCTGTTAGTGAATGTATGAGATACTGGGTTTCTAATTGTGATACAACACATATGTGTGTAGGATCTACAGTTGGTCCTAATATTTTTATAAAGATATGTGCTTGGAGTACTGCTCAGATATCTAGAGAACTTTTTCAACAGGTGAAGGAAGAGTTTGGAGAAATTCCAAAAAAAATGAAGCTTTTAAACTGTGTGGGTGGAGGAAGTTCAGCAATGGGTTTTTGGAATGAATTTATGGATACAGATGCGGAGTTTATTGGTATTGAAGCAGGAGGTCCTAAAAGTAGCAAGCTTCACGCTGCCCCTTTAACTAATGGATCTAAAATTGGAATTTTACATGGGGCTGCTCAATATGTAATTCAAGACAAAGAGGGTCAAATTGGTTCTACAGACTCAATTTCTGCAGGTTTAGATTATCCTGGGATTTCACCCCTACATTGTTTTTTAAAAGATACGCACAGAGCAAGATATACCTCTGTTAATGATGAAGACGCTTTAAAAGCTTATCAATTGGTTTCAAAATTAGAAAATATTTCACCATCTCTTGAACCTTCACATGCTTTCTATGAAGCAATTCGACTTGCTCCAAAATTAAAATCGTCTGAAATTATAATAGTGAATTCTTGTGGAGACAGCCTCAAGGACAAGGATATTATTAAACAAAAATTGGGATCTTATATAAGATGAAGTCAAAAATTGCCATAGCTTTCAAAAATTGTAAAAGGGAAAAAAGAACAGCTTTAATTACTTATACTGTTGCTGGTGACAACACTAAAAGTAATTCTTTAAAGATATTAAATGCTATTTCAAAACATGCAGATATTCTTGAACTTGGCTTTCCTCACAATACTCCTATTGCTGATGGTGGACAAATTCAAGGAAGCTCTCATCGAGCGCTTAGAAATGGAATAAAATTAAACGATGTTTTTAACATTGTTAAAAAATTTAAAGTTTATAATCCAAAAAAACCATTGATTATGATGGGATATTTCAATTTAATTTATCAAAGTGGTGAAAACAAATTTTTAAAAAACTGCAAAGCTTCAGGAGTAGACGGTCTTATAGTTGTTGACCTGCCTTATCCTGAAAACAAAAATTTCGCAAAAAAATGCAAAAAAAAATCTATAGATTTTATTCAATTGCTATCACCCACAACTTCTAATGATAGAATGAAAAAGATTATAAAAGATTCTCACAATATGATTTATTATATTTCAATGCTATCAACTACTGGTGGAAAACTTAAGGTTTCTCCAAAAAAAATCCTTCAAAATTATAATAAGATTAAAAGAATCAATCGAAAAAAAAATATAGTAATAGGTTTCGGCATTACTAATAAAACCATAGCCTCGCTAAAGAAAGCTGATGGGCTCGTAGTGGGTAGCCAATTATGTAAAACCATTACAAATTCTCTAAAAAAACGCCTAAATACTGCCAAAGTGCTGGATAAAATGGTATATAATTTAAGAAAGAAAATTATATGAATTGGATAACTAAGTTTATTAAACCAAAAATTAAATCTTTATTTAAAAAGAAAACGTCTTCTTCAGATGAGACACTTTGGATTTCTTGTGAATGTAAAAATCTAATTTACAAAGAAGATTTTAAAACTAATTATTATTGCTGTACAAAATGTGGAGCACATCACAAGCTCTCATGTAAAGATAGATTTAAATTATTTTTCGATAATGGTGTTTATGAAATAATCGACACACCACTACCGGTAGATGATCCCTTAAATTTCATAGATAATAAAAAATATAAAGATAGATTGCGGGATGCTAGAAAAAAGACTGGCCAAAATGATGCTATTTTAATCGCGAAAGGTAAAGTTAAAAATATTGATGTAACAGTAGGAGCCCAAGATTTTAGATTTATAGGTGGAAGTTTTGGTGCCGCATCAGGAGAAGCTTTTATAACAGGTGTACAACATGCAATAAATAATAAAACGCCTCTTATTTTTTTTAGTTGTAGCGGTGGTCAAAGAATGATGGAGTCCTCGATAGCTTTAATGCAAATGACAAGAACAACACTTGCCATAAATGAATTAAAAAAAAATAATCTTCCGTATATTGTTGTATTAACTGATCCAACAACCGGAGGTGTAACAGCTTCTTGGGGAATGCTCGGTGATATTATGATAGCAGAACCAAAAGCGACAATAGGTTTTGCTGGCAGAAGAGTAATCCAAGATACTGTAAGAGAAACTTTGCCTGAAGAGTTTCAAACAGCAGAATACGTTAAGAGTCATGGAGGTATTGATTTAGTAATTGAGAGAAAATATCTTAATTCAACAATTGGAACTTTGCTAAGTGTTATGTTGAAAAAATCTGAGACTCAGGCTAAAAAAGCATCAAATGCCATCGCAATCGATAAGTCTCTACAATCTGCTAGCTAAGAAAAAACAATTCAAAAAAACAGTAAATTTTGATCTTAAAAGAATTAAAGAAGCTTTAAATAAACTTGGAAATCCAGAAAGAAAGCTAAAAAATATTATTAATATTATTGGCTCTGATGGAAAGTACTCCGTTTTAACAACGCTAAAGTATTTTATTGAAGAAAATAAACAAACCGCCTCAGCATACATTTCACCAAGCTTAAAAGATATTAGAGAGAGATTTTGGATGGGATCAGAATATCTCTCCTACGGCGAAATAAAAAGTTCAATAAAATTAATTGAAGGTTTAAAAATTAGATTAACAATTTTTGAAGTACTTACTTTAGTTTATATTATTAATGCATCAAAGCGACATAATGATTATAACCTTGTAGAAGCAGGTGCTTTATTTGCAAAAGATTCTACTAATGTTTTTGATTTTCCTTTAATACAAGCAATTGTAAATATAAATAAACAGCATTTAAATTTTGTAAAGAAGAAAACAATTAATGAAATTATTTTTCAAAAGGTTGGTTTTTTAAGTAATTTTACCAATATATATATAGGAAAACAAAGCTCACAGAACGAAAAAAAAATTAAGTCAATTTTGAGGAAAAATTTAAGTAAAAAAATATATTCTAAAAGTTGGAAATTAATAAAAAAAAAGAAAAAATTTTTCTTTAAAGATAAATATAATTTCATTCCTTTAAAAACTAAAAATATTTACTCTAAAGGATTATTTAATAACATTACTATGGCAATAAAGATTGCACTAGATATTGGTATCAATAAAAAAATAATCTCTAAAGCTTTACCAAAATTAAAATTCCAAGGAAGAATTCAATATATATCTTCTGGTAAATTAATCAAAAAACTTAACTCAAAAGAAAAACTTTTAATCGATGGTTGTCACTCTGCAGTAAGTGGAAAAAACTTATCAGATTATTTAAAAACAATTCAATCTCCTAAATATGGAATATGGTCAATGATGAAAAATAAAGATCCATCTAGTTTTATAAAACAATTTAAGGGGATATTTAAAAAAATTTATACTATACCAATAAGCGGTGAAAAAAATTCGATGCCACCAAAGATTTTAGCTAAGATTGCAAAACAGAACAATATAGATGCATTATCAATTAAAAATTTTGATACTGTTCTAAAAAAAATATCTTCCAAAGAAAAAAAAATTATATGTTTATTTGGTTCTCTATATCAATGTGGAAATATTTTAAATAAAAATTAAATATTTTCTTTTATCCAGTCAAGAATATTACTTTTAGTAGTTGCTCCAACTTTAGTCGCTTTAAGTTCTCCACCTTTGAATAGTAGCATTGTAGGAATTCCTCTAATACCGTACTTTGTTGGTGTGTTAGGTTCTTGATCAATGTTATGTTTTGCAATAATTACTTTATCTTTCATTTCATCTGAGATTTCTTCCAATACAGGACCTATTTGTTTACAAGGCCCGCACCATTCTGCCCAAAAATCAACCACTATGGGTTTATCAGATTTTATGACATCGGTTTCAAAAGAATTGTCTGTAACTGGTTTTGTAGGCATACAATCTAAATAATTATTTTTTTTTTAAAGTCAACTAAACTTTTAAATATGTTTTTTCCAATTCTTCAACGTATGCGTTAATTTCATCTAAAATAACTAATTTATCTTGATGATTCTCTTTCTCAAATTTTGCACGTAAAGTGTCAATTTCCGCATAAGTACGAGGAATTGTATTCCACTTTTCATTGTTAGTGCTAAGTAATTTTTTAGCTATATCTTTGTGAATTAAATTATAATCCTCTTTTGATAATAATTCTGGTTTTTCCATATATAAAAGTTTTTTTCCAAAATACTTTAGTCTTTCGTCCTTAAATTTAGATATTATTGATAATTTTTTATCCCAATTTACACTATGAAACTCTGGCATTATTTTATTATCTTCTGCAGTCGTAAATTTTGTGTAAATACTTTCTTCTTCGTATAAATCTTCTTGTGATTTGGATTGTTCTTTTTCTTCAGATTCTAAACGTTTTATTGTTGAAATTTTTTCTGCAAATTCATTGTTTCCTTTAATTAGTTTTGCTCTTTCCTGAAGTTTAGAAGAGCCAATAATTTTGTATTCATCAAATTTTTCCCCATATTGAGGATTCATTATAACTGGATGTTTATTATGTCTTATTGTCCTAATGAATTTGGGTTGTTTTTTCATAACAGCCGTCAGCTCCGGAATAGGCATTTTTAAATATATGTTGGGGTCGTGCCTTAAATCAAAGCATAATGGCCACTGGTATTGTGGATGTTGGCAAACAAATGTTTGAACATATGGTCTACTTTTGCCGTAAAAATATTCATTGGTGCAGAAATAAGTTTCTTTTTTGATAAGCTCTAAAGTTTGATTTTTATCTAATGTCATCAAACTTGCTTTCCACACATTGGGGGCTTTTTTTGCAATCAGCTTTGCTATACCTAATGTAGCAATAACATCGCCAATTGCACTGTGAGCATCACCGTGTTCAATTCCATTAAGTGGTGCCATTTGGTCTAACTTATAAACATCATTTCCCTTTTCATTTTTTGAATTTTTAAGTGTATTCGGATAATAAAGATTAGCTGCTCTTGCCAAACTTAATATATCTCCTCTTGTATTGCCGTTTGTACTTGTGATGTACGGATATTCTAGAGTTTGAAAAAGAGTACTTCTTAAAAATTCTTCATCAAATTCAATACTATTAAATCCTATATAAGTCGCTTTGCCCCATTTTTTCAAAGTCTCAACAAATTGTCTAATCATTTCATAATGAGAAAGATTTGATTTTTTTAACATTGTGGGGGAAGTCTTATTAACAATAAGAGCCATCGCTTCTGGGATTATTCCAGGACTTAATCGACACCTAACATCAAAACGATCAAGTTCATCCAAATTATCATTTGTCAAAATGGCTCCAATTTGAATTATTTGGCCCCAGTGTTTATTAGATGAGCTGGTCTCAAAATCATAAAAGACAAAGTTAGACATTTTTCTTTTCTACTTAAGTACTTTTATCTTTTCTGGATTTTCTTTCAAGGAATCTGTTACTTGTTGTGGATCTTTAATATTTCCAAGCGTATTCATTATTGACCTAGCATCTCTGCCGAAACCATCAGTTACGGTAAGTGCTTGTTCTAATTTCTTTCTTAAATCTTTAATTCCATCAAAATGCTTTTCAAACCTAGAGCTTATATTTCTTAAATCAGTGTAGATTTGAGTAGCGTGTTGTTGAACTTTTAGTGTCTGAAATCCTAAATAATAAGATTGTAGCAAAGCTGACAAAGTGTTTGGTCCAGAAATCGTAACTTTGTATTTTGTTCTTAGTTCTTGCAATAAAAGCTCTTTTGTTTTGGGATCTCTGTAACTTGAAAGTTCAGAAAATAATCCTTCAGTCGGTACATAAATAATTGCGAAATCTGTGCTTTTAGGTGGAGCTATATATTTTGCATTAACTGTTTTAGCTTTTAGTCTAAAAGCTGCAGCTAAATCTTTCCTAGCCTCGGCTTGTCCCTCTTTATTATTAGAATTGTATGCATCATCAATAGCCTTATATTTTTCAACTGGCCAATGACTGTCAATTGGAAGTAATACATCTTTAAGTTTAATAGCAAATTCAACTGTCTCTGATGTATCGTCTTTCATTTTTGCGTTAGCAATAAATTGAGATGCTGGAAGCAAGTCTTTAAGAAGAGTTCCTAATCCAAATTCCGCTAGAGTTCCATATGTTTTTACACCACTTAAAATCCTACTAAAATTGTCCTGACTTTTATTGAGCTCACTGACCTGCTGATTAAAAACTGAAACTTTTTCATCAACTTTAGTTAAAGCTCCCGTCATATCTTTTGCAATCTCTTTGCTCATTGAGCCAAAAGATTGACCAAAGCTCTCTTTAAAAGAATTAAATTCATCTTTAAAAGTCTGCTCTGGGTTTACTAGTTTTTCAGGCTTATTTTTAATTAAGAAGAAAATAACTCCAATATTAATGACAACCAATAATAAGATTAAAACTATAATTAACGAATCCATATTTTAATATACATTAATATGATTGTGAGGGGTAGCTGGAGCTACCCCTACAAGAGTTAAATGTTATCTGAAGTCTTTTTTAAATGTTTAAGAACTTTTCCAGCGTTGGTTCCTTCTTTCAACCTGTAACCAAAAGTGCCGGAGTTACCAGTATTGATGGCTTTTCTGGATTTGCTTAGTTTATTTAAGAGTTCAGCCTGTGTTTTACTTCGGCTGAATTCTTTTAACAATTTTGTATGTCTATCCATACATTCTCCTTGTTAGTTTATTCAACCTACTTTTAACTCATGTAGATGAGCCACTTTCTGACCATGTGGATGGTAAATTAATTCTATTGTATAACATGAATAAATGTCAATATAGGATTTATAATGAAAAACAGACATTTAGGCATACTTCTAGTTCTGGCAGGCGTGATTACAATATTTGTGAAACACGAATCAGCTTGGATAATATCGGCCATTTTAATTGGTGGGGGAACTGGTATATTTTTTTGGAAGGATAAAGTTGAAGGTGAAGAAGATAAATAAATTTTTTTTTATTAATGGATTAATTGGATCTTTAATTTTTTATTATTTTGTTAGAAAAATTCAAACTTATTATGAAGTAGACATAAGTATTGATGGGTATGGTTTAGCTGGGGCAGTTTGGTATGGAGCTGGTTTAGGATTTGTCTTTGGTGTTAAATTTATTAGAGTACAGGAAATTATTGATTATTTTAGAAAATGATAAAAAAATTATATGAGTAGAATATTTGTTGTTTATGGGCATCACAATGTAAATAAAAGTTTCAATCAAGAAATTCGAGACACTTTTTGTTCTGAAGCTAAAAAACTTGGTCATGAAATTGATTTGATAAATTTGCATGAGGAAAAACCTTTACCTTTTTATGATGGTTCTGAACCAAATGAACAAATCTTAGATTATAGAAAAAGATTAGAACAAAGTGATGTGCTCTTTATGATTTCTCCTTGTTATAATTTAAGAGCAACAGCAATTTTAGAAAACTGGATTGATCTTGTGCTTGCTCCTAAGTGGTTTTTTTCTTTCAAAAGATTGGTGGGGAACTGGGGATATCCTGTTGCAGGCGCTATGAAAAATAAGAGAGCAATTATGAGTATGAGTTATGGTGGGAATTGGTTTAGTATTCAAACTTGGTTTCAAAATATTCCTTTTAGAAGAATTAAAGCTGGCGTTTTAAAGCTTGGAGGTATGAAAACAAACTATATTAGATTTTATGAAGTTTTGCCTGGAATGTCGCAGGAAAAATTTGAAAAGCATATGAGCAAAGTAAGAAGTTTGGTAAGGAAATTATGAATTTTATTTTCAACATAAAAAGTATATAAGTCAGTTATGGAAAGTTTAAAAAATTGGATGGTAGAAACAGCAAACATAATGTTTGACGACAGTAAAAATGATTTAAGATCGCTTCCAAAAACTGTCAGACTTCAAATTTTAATAGTATTATCTTTTGTATGGTCAACTGTTTTTAGTTTATATGTATTTAGCTTAACAAGTTTTATTTGGGGATGGGCTGGTGTTGTATTAGCACACATTGGTTTAATAATTGCTGTATACATAACTTTTAAATTTTTCCACAAA
The DNA here is from genome assembly GCA_902580115.1 of uncultured Pelagibacteraceae bacterium. Lineage (GTDB taxonomy): Bacteria > Pseudomonadota > Alphaproteobacteria > Pelagibacterales > Pelagibacteraceae > Pelagilacustribacter. The sequence continues at coordinate 157,461 of CACHJN010000001.1, forward strand.
GCAAACGTCGAAAAAAAAAGTGTTTTTGAAACAGGAAACTATAATCCTGCAAAAATATTCGTAGCTTTTTTTATAATATTTTTTATTTTTATATTTACAAAAGGTGTTGAAGTTTTAACTACCTCAAACTCTTATTCAATTAAATATGACGGCCCAAAAAAAAGTACGATAGAACGTATAAAAGAATTCGTAAAATAGATTTTTAATGTGTGGAAGATTTGCACAAACCAATATAATTAAAGCAACATCGGATATAGTAAAAACTGTTATCGGAAAAGTAGACAGTATAGATAATTTTAATATAAGTCCTGGACAAGAGGCTGCTGTTATAAAAAAATACAGTAATGGACGAGCTTTAGAGCTTAGTCATTGGAGTATTTTCCCAAGCTGGGCAAAAGACAAAGAGGGTTTTAGACCTTTGCATAACACTAGATTAGAAAGTTTAGTTAAACCATATTTTAAAAGATTAATTTCAACTAACAGATTATTGATACCTTGTAGCTATTTTTATGAATGGTCAAAATCTGAGGAAAATAGAAAAGTTCCTTATTGTTTTAAATTAAAAGATGATAATGATTTAATGTACTTTGCCGGAATATTTGAAAATAATCAGTTCAGTATAATTACGAGAGAGGCTGAAGGTGAAAATTCTAAGATCCATCATCGCCAACCATTGATAATTAATAAATCAAAAATTAATGATTATTTAAATCTTAAAAATAATGCCAAAGAAATTTTACAATCTATTAAACCACCAAATCTTAATTTTTATCAAATTGGGCTTGAAATTAATAATCCGAAAAATAATTTTAAAGAACTAATTAACCCATTGCCAAATTGATATAATTTAGTTTACAATTTTACATGTCAAAAATAGAATTTGAACCAACAGATAACAAAGTAGGATGTTTTATTTACACCGATTTACAGGAATTAAAAAAAGACCAAATAGATGAAATAAAAAAACTACTTAATAAATACGGAGTGCTTTTTTTTAAAAATCAAAGCTTAAATCCAGAGCAATATGTTAATTTTTCATCGAATTTTGGAAAACCAGCAAAATACCCTATGCTTAAACCACACAAAGATTTCAAGGATATATATGTTATTGAAAGAAAAAAAACTGATACTGGAAAAAGTTTTGGTGAGGGTCCTCACACAGATTCTTCATATTTAGCAAACCCTCCAAAGTTTACTTTTTTACAAGCAATAGATGTGCCTGAAGAAGGAAAAGGAAATACTTTGTTTTATAATCAATTTCTTGCATATGAAGCGCTACCTAAAGATATAAAACAAAAAATTGAAAATTTAAAAGGTGTTTTTTCCTCTCAGGGAAAAATAGCTCAAACGCGGAAATTAAGAATGGCAGATCACGGGACTAGTGGAACAAAAGAGATTAGGTCTGAACATAACTTAGTTCAATTAATTAACGGTAGAAAAACTATTTATTGTTCTCCAGGTCACATAGTTGGAATAGCTAATTTGAGCTATGAGCAAGAAAAATTAATAAATTTTTTATCCACTCACCAAATAAAAGAGAAATTTACTTATAGTTTTAGTTGGAAAAAGGGTGATATTGCACTTTGGTCAAATCGCTCTATGCTTCATGCGGCAACTGCTTTTAATGGTGATAGGAAAATGTTTAGGATAACAATTCAGTAATTAGTCTTTTAAAATTGTAAGATGACCCATTTTTCTTCCTTCTCTAGGTTCTTTTTTTAAATAGTCGTGAAAAAATTCGTTCTTTTTAAAAGTTTTTTTTTTATAATTTTGAATTTCAAAACCTAAAATATTGTACATTTCTGCATTAGAAATTTTTTCAATCGGCTTTGACTTTAGACTGCAGACAGCCCTTACATGATGTTCAAATTGAGAGATATTAAAAGCTTCAATAGTGAGATGACCTGAATTGTGGAAACGTGGAGCTAGTTCGTTTACCAATAATTCATCTTTTTTTGTAATAAAGTACTCAATAGTTAATATTCCAACATATGAAAAGTTTTCTGCTATTTTCTTTGCATTGTTAATAGCGCTTTTAAACATTTTATTACTTATATCAGCAGGTATTTTTGATTTATATAAGATTTGATTTTTATGGACATTCTCAATTGGCTCATAACTTATCATTGTCCCGTCAGCGTATCTAGCAATAACAACCGAAATTTCTTTTTTTAAATCTACTTTTTTTTCAAGAATATAGTCTTTAGTAAAACACCAATCTTTTTTAACATCCTCTAATGAATTTAAAACAAACTGACCTTTTCCATCATAGCCTAAAGTATTAGATTTAAGTATCCCGGGTAAAAGGTGCTGATTTTTTTTTATATCTTCTGCTGATTCAATGAAAACCCAGTCAGTAGTATTAATTCCTAGTTCATTGACAAAAGTCTTCTCAAGTTTTCTGTTTTGAGCAATTTTATTTATTTTAGGAGAAGGTAATACTTTTTTCTCTTTCTGAATAAGATTTAAAAAATCTACTGGTATGTTTTCAAACTCATAAGTTACAACATCAACTTTGGTAATAAACTCTCTCACTTTTACGTTATCATCATAATTGCTGTAAATGAATTCATCACAAAAATGTTGTGCTGGTCCATCTTTATCGTCTGATAATACAATTGTTTTAACTTTTAATTTTTTTGCAGCAGAACACAAGAGTGAGCCTAATTGACCTCCACCAATCACTCCTAAATTAATAGATTTAAACATTTATCTTGGTCTTTTTTTAACTGATTTAGTTTGTCTTGCTCTATAGTTTTCAAGTTTAATTCTTACTTTTTTATCTTGTAGAGCAATAATTGAAATTGCTAATAGCCCAGCATTAAGAGCTCCATTTATAGCAGTTGTGGCAACAGGGATCCCATTTGGCATTTCTGCAACTGAAAACAAAGCAGAAACCCCATCTGTTTTTTTGTCTTTTATTGGAACTCCTATTACAGGAATTTTTGTTAAAGATGCGCACATTCCTGCTAGATGAGCAGCGCGACCTGCTCCTGCGCAAATGACTGAATAATTTTTATGAGCATTTTTTGCAAATTTAAAAAGTCTTTCAGGAGTTCTGTGGGCACTAACTATTAAAACATCATTTTTAATTTTAAATTTTCTTAAAATTAGCTCACATTTTTTCATGACAGGATAATCATTTCTACTACCCATGATAATTGCCACTTTATTTGGAGAATTTGCTTTCACAAAACATTCTTAACAATTTTTAAAAAAAATACAATAGAGCAATTAAAAAATTAAATTAAAGACAGTAGTTGATCTGGTAGCTTCGTAATTTTACCTTTTGAAGAAACTACAGCTAATTCAATTGTTGATGTAAAAATCAGTTTATTGCCTTTTTCGATATTTTGTTCAAGAACTAGTCTAACTGGGCTTTTTTCTACAATATTTGAAACAATAGTTAAGTCATCTTCAAATTTGGCTGGTGCTATATATTTTGATGAAAGTGACTTTACCACAAAAATGACATCAAATTTATCCTTCAACTCAAGATGTTTGAGTTTTAATTTTTCATAAATAAGTTCTGTTCTAGCCCTTTCAGTAAATTTAAAATAATTAGCATAAAAAACCACTCCAGCTGCATCTGTGTCCTCGTAATATATTCGCACTTTATATTTATGGTCCATTTGATGAATATATGTTCTTATTTGTACAACTTCAACTTGCTTAAATTTCTCTCTTATTTTGAACAATTTTATGACAACCAATTTACCAAATCTGACATTAAATAAATAATTATGAAAATATTATCTATTGCAGCTTTACTTCTAATGTTGACAAACTGTGCCGGTGGTAATGTAGCAAAAATCAAGTTAGGCAAAAAATGTACTGTCGCGGATTCAAAACAAATTCAAGAGTCCTCTTTTATCTGGTTTGTTTCAAAAGAGGCGCTTGAAGAATTCGATGAGAGAATCAATAAAAAACATTGTTTAAATAGTTAAATTATTTAAAAAAAAAACAAAAATGTGCTAATAAGGGATAATGTCTTTATCCCTTATTATTGCTATTATTTCAATTTTTATAATATTAATCATGATGCCTTTAATTATAAGTAATAAATCTGAAAATGATTCAAAAACATTGGATGAATGGAAAAAAATACAGGAATACGGAAAAAAGATAAATGAGAAAACAAAAAAAAATAAGAATTAATGAAATTATTCTTAATTTATTTTCTTATTATAAATACAATACTCACAATTAACGTTATGGCAGAGAAACCGTATCACCACTTAGCAGATGGAACTTTTAGAAATCCAGAGGGATCGCCCAAAAGAGATCCAAATATTAAATGGTCATACAAAATTTTTAATGAAGAAAGAAAAAAAATTAAGATTGATTTTCCTAAAGATCATGTAATCCCAAGAAGTAAAGTTCTGAAAGACTTAAATGAAAATTTTAATAACGATTATGTGGCTTGGATAGGACACGCAACTTTTTTAATAAAACTGGGTAATAATACAATTATTACAGATCCCCTTTTTTCAAAGAATACAGGGCCGCTAATTTTCGGTCCAAAAAGATACGTGGAACCAGCTATAAAGTTAGAGGAAATACCCAAAACTGATATTTTTCTTTTAACACACAATCATTACGATCATCTTGATGTAAATGCAGTTAGAAATTTTCCACATAAAGACGCTAAAGTAGTTACCCCATTAAAATTATCAAAATACTTTAACCGTTTTAAAGATGTAAACGAGTTAGACTGGTATCAAAATATCAAAATTAATAATGAATTACAAATTACACTTCTACCAGCAGTGCACTGGTCGAAAAGAAGTCTATTTGACACAAACAAAACATTGTGGGGAAATTATTTAATTGAATATAAGGATAAAAAAATTTTATTCGCATGTGATACTGGAGTCGGGAATATTTATAAAGATCTTGGAGATAAGTATGGCCCAATAGATATTACTTTTATAAATATTGGTGCCTATAATTTTTTTCCAATAATGCCTGAAAAAGATAAATCTGTTTACCACACAAATCCTGAACAAGCTTTAAGTCTAGCAAGAGATCTAAAAAGTAAAAAAGTTATTGGTATGCATTGGGGAACAGTTATTCTTTCATTAGAACCTATCATGGAACCTCCAGAAAGATTTAAAAAAAATTCAGAAAAATTTGGTTTCAAAAAAAATGATGCTATAATTTTTAAGATTGGACAAGTGACAAAGTTGTCTGAAATTTTAGATTAATTTAATTTTTTTTTGTATTCTCTGTCTATCATTGAAGTTAAAGAGTCCACAAGAGCATCTGAAAATTTAAATATTTCATTTGGCTTATATTCATTAGATTGATTTTTTTCAGGATTAGTTTTATCTTCAACTACTATATTAGAACTCGGATTATTATCTTTTAGATATACAAGCATAATCCAGTTTTCATCATGCTCCTCATCTAATTTAATAAATATCTCTGAAGTTTCATATCTTCTATCAATTACTCTGAGTAAAGACATTTTTTTTGGTAGCCATCTTCTATTAAGCTGAAAAATGCATGAAGCCATACTTCTGTAAAAACTCTCTAAATTATTTTCAATTTTTTCTCTGGCAATATTAAATTGCCTTTCTTTTTCTAATAAATCATATCTTGTATCCTTATCTGAAACTTCAATTCCTAATTGTTCTATCCTTTCTCTAATTTTTTGATCTCTTATTGCTTGATATTTTAATTTGATTTTTTCTATTCTTTCTTGAACTTCCCCGTAATTTTCTCTTTCTTGTTTTAAAACAAATTTTTCCAAATTCTTTATCTCCAAAGCTTCTCTTTTTCTAAACTGGTCAATTTTTTTTTCTAATTTTATTTTTTCATAAAACAATCTTTGTTTTTCAGCTTGGTCTTTTCTTACTTGAGCCTGTTCTTCTCTTATAAATTTTCTTAGCTCGATTTTTCTTTCTTTATCTAATTTTATTTCTTCGCGAACTTCTTCTTGTTTAAGTTTTAACTCTTCTCTTTTTAATAATTTATTTTTTCTAATTATATCTTCTTTTTCTTTCTTCATTTTTTTTACTTCATCCAATTTTTTTTTCTCTCTTTCTTCTTCTATTACTTGTTTAAAAGCATTGATCTTATCTGATATTCCTTGAAAAAAATTTTGGAGAGCCTTATCAATGTTAAAATTGAATTTTATATTAAATTTAAATCGATCTCCAAATCTAATAATTTTTCTAAAAGTTTCCTTTGAGCTTTTAGATTTTTTTAAAAATATATTTTTTTTTGTTTTAAATTTTTTTTTACGTTTAATGTTTTTTTTCGCTCGCTTGGGTTTGTTTTTAAAAATACGTCTTGATCTTTTCTTAGATTTACTAAGTTTTTTTACTTTTCTTTTAGTTTTAGATTTTTTTTTAATTTTTTTCTTTTTCTTTTTCTTTTTCATAACTGATATTAATTAAATACCAGTTTTTAAGAATATATATAGTCTCTTGTAGGGTGTGCAGAATCAAAATTTTTCACAATTTGTAATTGAAATACCACCAAGTCTCTATATCTAAACGCAGCCGCGCAACTTGCTAAATAAAAAGACCACATTTTCACAAATTTTTCATCAAACATATCTTTTACTAAATCCTTTTTAGCAGTAAATCTCTCTAACCAGCTTAAAAGCGTTTTATCGTAATGTCGTATTAGCGTTTCAGTATCTGAAACTATTAGTCCAGTTTTTTCTATTGATTTGGTAATTTGACTTAAAGACGGACAGATTCCCCCAGGGAAAATATAACGATTTATAAATTTATTAGGAGGGGAAGGCTTATCTACGACTCCAATAGTATGTAGTAAGAATGAACCATCTGTTTTAAGAAGTTTATTAATAGATTTAAAAAATTTATTATAAAATTTCCTACCAACATGTTCGAACATACCTACTGAATAAATCTTATCATATTCTCCATTTATCTCCCGATAATCTGCTAGCTCAAAAGAAACTTGATTGTCTAAACCAATTTCTTTTGCTTTTTTTTTACAATAGTTAATTTGATTTTTGCTTAAAGATATTCCCGTAACTTCGCATCCTTTTTGTTTTGCAAGTTCTAAAGCCATACCTCCCCATCCGCAGCCAACATCTAAAACTTTATCACCATTTTTTATGTTAAGTTTTTTTATAATGTGATCAATTTTATTCTGTTGAGCATCTTCTAAGGTTTCAGTATCTTTTTTCCAATATCCACATGAATACTGTCTATGTTTTTTATCAAGAAAAATATCATATAGCTTTTCACCCTTTTCACCTCCAATGTCATAATGATGTTCAACATTTTTTCTAGATCTACCAGGCAAATTGAAATTTGAAACTAGTCTTGCTATTTCAAAAATCTTTTTTGAAAGATAACTCGCTGTAGTAATCTCCTCTCTCCCCAGATTTTTTACTAAAGACATTAAAAACTGTTCTAAAGACCCATTTTTAATTTCAATTTCGTTCCGCATATAAGCCTCGGGGAATTCAATCTCTGGATCAAGTATCAGCTTCCATTTTAGATTGTTTTTTAATAATTTTAAAGTTATTGGTTTATCTTTTTTAGGATTGCCAATAATATATTTTTGGCCTGATGAGTCCTCTAAAATTATTCCATCCTTTTTATAAATTTTATTCAGTACTTTTGCTAATATCATATTTTAAGCTGCAAGGTTTTTGTTAAAATTAAATTTTAAACTTTCAAGTTTTTTTAATAATTCTTTTTGGTCATTTGATTTTAATAATGTTAATGGAGGTAATAAATTTTTAAATTTTGAATTTTGAAGAGACATAAAGCTATGTAAACCAGAAATTAAATTATATTTATCAAAAGTGTGTCTTACATTGATCAATTTATGGTTTGATTTTTGAGTTCTATTTTTTTGAAAGTCATCAAAAACTTCTCTTGCCAATTTATGCGTTACATTTGCTATAGCCGATATACATCCTGAGCAGCCAATTTCCAAACCCTTCAGCAATTTGGACTCGTCCCCAGGAAACATTAAAAAGTCTTTTATTTTAATTTTCTCGTACAAATTATAAGTGGAGTCCTTGCAACCAATTATATTTTTTGGGTATGTGGATACTAATTTTTTTAGAAAGTCTGGTTCGAATTTAAATCCACTTAGTTTCTCAAAATTATATAAAATAATTTTTATTTTAGGAACGCTTTTTATAATTTGTCTATAAAACTCAAATACACCATCTTCTGTATTTCCCTTATAATAAGCGGGTGGCATTATAAGAAAAGTATTGAATTCATATTCCATAGAATACTTTATAAATTCTAAATTATCATTTAATGAGTTAAACCCAGTCCCTAGAAAAAAATTGTTTTTAAGTTTGCTAAAAGGAAGTTTAGAAACTAATTCTTTTTTTTCAGCCATAGAAATTAATTGACTCTGCCCAGTGGACCCGAAAAAGAATACACCATGTAAACCCTCATTAATTATGTTTTCGGCGTGCGCTATTGTTTCTTCAACGTCTAAAGTGCTGTTTTTATCCAAAACACTTAATGTAGCAGCATATACACCTTTTTTTATCATAATCTTACCTAATTTTTTTTATCTAAGTTATAATATTAAATTTCAAAATGAAAGTTCTTGTTATACAAACTAGATACGGCATAGGTGATATGCTTATATTTCTACCTTATCTTAAGGCTATTTCTCAGAAAACTGGAGTTAAAATATCCATACTCGCTAAAACAACTTCTAAAGTAAATGAATTATTCAAAGATGAAAATTTTTTGGATGAGGTAATAAATTTAGACAGCACTAATGATAAAATTTTAGGATTTTCAAAGCTCTCCAAAGAAATTAAAAGTAAAAATTTTGATAAAGTATTTATCTTTAATGGATCAATAAGATACAGACTTTTGGCTTTATTTTCAGGAATTAAAGAAATTTACCAGTATCCCTTTTTTATTTCAAAAGATGTCATATTTCAAACAGCAAAAGTATTTACTGAAAACTATGTAAATAAAATTTTATCGACTCAACCAGAATTAACATTAAATCCCAAAACTATTGCTGAAGCTAAAAAAAGGTTTAATTTAACAAAAGATGTTAAAAATATTGTACTTGGGATATCTGCCTCAGGACCAACGAAAAGATGGAACATAGAAAATTATATTAATCTAGCAATCAAATTAAATAAAATTCAAAATTGTAAGTTTATTATTGCTGCTAGTAAAGAGGATCAACAAATAATTGATAAAATTAAAAATTCTGAGATAGGTAAAAATTGTTTCTCACTAGAAAACTTATCAATTAAAGAAATATTACCCATCATTAAAAATTGCGATCTTTATATTGGTAATGACACAAGTTTCATGCATATAAGTTCAGCTCTAGGAATTAAGTCAATAAGTATATTTGTTGACTCACCTGCATACTCCTATAGTGGATATTCAGATAACATTATCGCTATTGTTCCGATTGGTGAAACTCTAGAAAGCACAAGTCATGATACCTTAGGTAAAGAAAAAATTTCTTTTGAAGAAGTATTTGAGAAAGCTAAAAAATATTTGATTAACTAAAGTCAGACTTTATAATCTTTTCTTTGGCCTCATTAACTAGTTGACTTAATCTTTCGCTATTTACATCTCGGTTCATATCAGGATGAATTTTTTTTTGTAATTTCGCAGCTGTTTTTAAAACATCTTCTTTAGAACATCCTTTTTTTAAACCTAAAATTTTGTAGCTTTCTTCAATAGATATACTTGTGGTTGCTTGTGAACTTTTATTACCAAATCTTCCTGAGCTTCTCAGAACTTGTATTAGTCTCCATAATTGAAATAATTGTAAAGCCGTAAAACCTTTTATTTTTAAACCACTAAGAAGAATTAATAAAAAGGGTAGTGAAAATATATATTTGCCTCCTATTGCTAAAATTGCTGCCAAAAAGATAGATATTACAATAGCTAATCTTTTTAAAAATTGGGCAATTTTTTTTGTGCTAGTTTTGGCAAACCAATTAAGAAATAAATAAACAATGACAAATATGATAATTCCAATTAAAAACCAATTCATATAATTATATTACAATGAGTATACCAGAATTGAAAAAAATAAAGAGCGAGAAAAAGTATCACAATACTACTTTAAAAGATGATTATTCTTGGGTCGATCAACCTGATATTTTAGATGTTTTAAAAAATCCAAATAAATTACATCCTGAAGTAAAAAAGTATATTGAAGAAAATAACTTATTAACCGAAGAATACTTTAGGGATGTTAAAGATCTTCAAAAAAAACTTTTTGATGAAATTAAATCAAAAATTAAGCTTGATGATACTTCATTAAAATTTAAAGATAAAAAGTATTATTACTGGAGTAAAACTGAGGCCAAAGGAAACTATGGAAAAAGGTTAAGACAAATAATCGATAAATCTAAACCGGAAGAAATTTATTTTGATGGAGACTTAGAAAAGAAAAAATCTGGCTCTGAGTACTTTGGCTTAGGTAGTGTGAGTGTTTCTCATAATGATGATTATATGGCATATTCTTTGGATTTAAAAGGATCTGAATACTACACTATTTATTTAAGAGAATTAACTAACAATAAAAATTTACCCGATCAAATTGAAAATACTAGTGGAAGTATTACTTGGTCTTTAGATAGTAAAAGTTTTTTCTACTCCAAGCTTGATAAATTTCATAGACCTAGGAAAATTTATAAACATTTTTTAGGCAAACCTGTTGAAAGTGATGAGCTTATTTTTGATGAAAAAGACGAGACTTTTACATGCAGTATTGGTTTAACATCAGATGAAAAATATTTCATAATTTCTACTTCAGATCATATTACCACTGAAGAGTACTTTTTTGAGTCGTTTAGCAATGACATAAAGCCAAAACTATTTAAAAAAAGAAAAAAAGACGTGCGTTATTCTTTAGACTCATGGAAAGATTATTTCTATGTTCATACCAATGAAGATGCAAGAGACTACAAAATTTTAAGGTGTAAAAAAGACAATATTGAAAATTTGGAGGAATTTGTTCAACCAAAGAAGGAGACGGTTATTGGTGGTTTAGATTTTTTAGACGATTATATTATTAGAGCAGAAAAATCTGATGCGATACCAAAGTTATATGTAAGAGACATTAATACAAATGAAGAAGAAGAAATAAAAATTTCTGATGAACCTATTGGTGTCCCAGGAGCAAGCTTAATGCAAAAGGATACAAATACCTCTAAAATTAGAATTAGTTGGGAAAGTATGGCGACGCCAGGTAAAATTTTTGAATACGATATTAAAACAAAAGAAAAAAAACTAGTTAAAGAAGTTGAAATTCCCTCAGGTCATGATCCAAGTAAATATGTTGTTGAAAGAATAAAAGCTAAGTCACATGATGGACGTATGATACCCATAAGTTTGGTAAGACTTAAAAGTTCAAAACAAGACGGAATGTCTAAAATATTGCTATATGCTTATGGAGCATATAAGCATAGTATTTCCCCATCATTTAGTTCATCAAGATTTTGTTTAGTTGATAGAGGTATTACATTTGCTATAGCGCATATAAGAGGTGGAGGAGATTTAGGAGACAATTGGCACACAGAAGGAAAGAAGAAACTTAAGAAAAATACCTTTCACGATTATATCGCATGCGCAAACCATTTGATTGAACAAAGGTATACCCATAAAGGTGGGTTGTGTTTTTACGGAGGTAGCGCTGGTGGACTCACAGGAGGTAGTGTAGCAAATATGGCACCTGAGTTATTTTTTGCAATGCTTTTGCTTGTTCCATTCGTAGATACAATGACAACGATGTTAAATGAGAAACTTCCACTAACACCAGCTGAGTGGGAACTTTGGGGAAATCCAATTAAAAGTAAAGAGTACTTTGATTACATACTATCTTATTCTCCATATAATAATTTGGGCAAAAAAAAATACCCTCCAATGTTAATTACGTCTTCAATATTTGATAACAGAGTTTTATACTCGGAGCCCGTAAAATATATCGCTAAGTTAAGAGATGTTAAAGAAGATGAAAACGAACAATTATTAAAGTGTAAAATGGAAGCAGCTGGGCATGGAGGTATGAGTGGTAGGGACAATGCCATAAAAGAACTTGCTGAAGAATACAGTTTTATTTTAAAGAACGCCAAAATTTTAATGTCATCTTGAAAATAAAAAAAGAATTACCATATAAGTTTTGTTGATTGCCAAATGGGATCAACATTAACCTTGCTAACAAAGGAGGATATATGACAAGTAAGGATCTTTCGATCTTTAATTCACTTAGACCTTTTAGCGTGGGCTTTGATGATATGTTTGATCAATTCGAGTCTATGTTAGGGAATGGCAGTGTAGTGCAAAGCAATTACCCGCCATATAACATCCGAAAAGCAGGCAAAGATAAATATGCTATTGAAGTAGCAGTTGCTGGCTTTAACAAAAATGATGTTGAAGTTGAATATGAAGATAATCTTTTAACCATTAAGACAAAAGACGTTAAAAGAACTGAAGAAAAAGAAGGTGATGAAGTTATTCATCGAGGAATATCACAGAGATCTTTTGCTAGATCATTTACAATTGCAGATGATGTGAAAGTAAATGGTGCTGAACTAAAAGATGGTTTGCTGACTATTTCTTGTGAAAAAATCATACCAGAAATTAAGAAAAAAAGACTTATTGAAATAAAATAAGTTTACCTTACTTGCGGAGATTACTCCGCAAGTAAACTTTAATTATGGAAATAACTAAAAAATTTGATTGGTTTTGTAAAACTACTTGGTCCAAAAGTGCATATAATACTTTATGGTGTCTCATTGGATGTTCTATAGGTGACTTTGGAACTATTTATTATTTTCAGATAACACCTCACTCTTTATCAGTATTTTTAGTGATGCTTATTGCAATAATTAATGGAATAATTACTTCAATTATTCTTGAAACAATAATTTTATTAAGACAAAAGTTTAAGTTAATAGACGCTTTTAAAACTGCTTGCGGAATGTCGCTTATTAGTATGGTTTCTATGGAGCTGGCAATGAACTTAACAGATTACTTAATTGTAGGTTCAGCAAAACTTGTGTGGTGGGTTATTCCAATAATGCTTTTAGTAGGATTTTTAACACCATGGCCTTATAATTATTGGAGGCTTAAAAAATTTAACATAGCCTGTCATTAAAAACAGTTTTTACTGGTAAAACCAATTACTTTATTATCTTGATTAATTTCAAATATTCTTTCACATTTTATTTTTAATTTTTCTTTAGTGTAAATGTAAAACCTGTTTCTAGAATTGTTTTTAAAATCAATTTTATTTGGTTTTCCAAACTCAATTTTAAGCTCAACCTCTGATTTATTTAACCATTTACTTAATTGGGCCTCTTCTTCAGAAACTTTTTCGTCAATTTTTTTAGCTACCGTTTGACACGAAGTTAGATTAATTATTAAAAAAACAAATATTAATAGTATTTTCATTTTCAACTATTTGTAGAATATACATCAATTTTATAAACAGAAATATTTATCATAGGTTGTAATTTTATATTAGAGACGGTTTTTTCAAAGATTTATTAAGAGAATCATTGTAAGCACAATTATTAGGAGGCTTTATGCTTGAAAAATATTTTGAATATAAAAAACACAAAACAAATTTTAGAACAGAGGTTATAGCTGGAGTTACTACTTTTTTAACAATGGCTTATATAATGTTCTTAAATCCTTTTATTCTATCTGGAGAATTTGCAGGACCAGAAAAAGGATTTTTTGATTTTGGCGCTGTCTTTACTGCAACAATAATAGCTACTGCCATAGCTTGTTTTATAATGGCTTTTTATGGAAAAACTTGGCCTATTGGTCTAGCGCCAGGCATGGGAATAAACGCATTTGTGGCTTTTGGAGTAGTAGCAGGAATGGGTTACACTCCTCAAGAGGCTTTAGGTGCAGTGTTAGTTGCCGGGGTATTGTTCCTATTAATTTCTTTAACCCCAATTAGAGCTTGGTTAATCAATTCTATACCAAAAAGTTTGAAGCTAGGAATTGGAGCTGGGATAGGTGGTTTCCTTGCAATAATAGGACTAGAAATTATGGGAGTAGTAGGAGATCACCCTGTTACCTTAGTAACTTTAGGAGACATCAAAAATCCATTGGTTCTACTTGGATGTTTGGCATTTGTATCCATGGTTGTAATGGAAAAAATGAAAATACGTGGAAACATAATAATTGGAATACTAATTTTCAGTGTTATAGCGTGGGTAACTGGTCTAGCTAAATTTAATGGAGTAGTAAGCACTCCTCCACCAATGACTTACCTTTTTGCGTTTGATTTGGGAGCTGCTTTTACGGCAGGAATGTCAACAGTGATATTTACTTTATTATTTATTGACTTCTTTGATACAGCTGGGACCTTAACTTCTGTTGCAAATGTTGCTGGTAAAGTCGGCAAAGATGGAAAAGTACAAGACATAAATAAAGCTATGCTTTCAGATAGCGTTGGCACAGTTGCGGGAGCATTTATGGGAACAACTACTGTAACAAGTTATGTGGAGTCTGGTGCTGGTGTGAAAGCTGGTGGAAGAACAGGAATGACATCACTTGTTATAGGAGTGTTATTCTTGGCATGTTTGTTCTTTTCTCCCTTAGCTACTTCATTGCCCAAAGAAATAGATGGAGCCGCTTTGCTATACGTTGCTGTATTATTTGTTAGGAACTTAACAGACATAGAATGGAATGATATAGCCGAGTCAGCACCTGCGGTAGTTGCTTTTATCGCTATGCCATTGACTTACTCTATTAGTCACGGAATAGCTTTGAGTTTTATCGCATATGCATTAATTAAAATTTTCACAGGAAAATTTAACACTACTTCACCAGCTATTTGGTTGATAGCTGCGTTAAGTGTTGCGAGTTTTGCTGTAGCTTAAATAATTAAAGGGCTGGGAAACTAGCCCTTTTTATTCTTGACTTTTTTTTAAATCCTCAATTCTTATTTCTTCATATTTTTCAAACGGCTGTACTATCCAAGGGTTATCTTTCAGTTTTTGAGCACAGAAATCTGGCTCAAAAGTTGAGTCAGCTTTTTTCCAAAGTACTGCGGTCTTAATAGATTTAATTTTCCCTTTTAAAGGTGGATACTTTTTTAACCAGTCAATGCTTTTATTTAATGTAACACCGGTATCCGATAAATCATCACAAAGTAAAATATTACCACTCATTTCTTGGACTGTGGAACTTAGTTCTCTTGAAAAAATTAATTCTCCCTGCTTATCCTCGATATTTTCCCCTGAATAAGACTCTACTGCTAAATATGCACATTTAAGTTTAAAAACTCTACTTAGAACATCTATTATTGGGGCTCCACCTCTCATAATGCCTATTAATAAATTAGGTTTAAAACCACTGTCATAAATCTGTATTGCAAGCTTCTCTACTATTTGATTATATTCTTTCCAATCTATGATTAATTTCTTAGCCATAGAAAAAATTAATTTATTTTAAAGGAGTTGTAAATGAAAGGTTATGTAGTTTGTGTTTATAAAAGTATAAGTAATGAGGAAAAGCTTAAAGAATATGCAGTTAAAGCTAGAGTAGCAGTTGAAAAATTTAAAGGTAAATTTTTAATAAGAGGGGGGAAGTCAATAAATAATGAGGGTGAAAAGGCCCCTAGGACTGTTGTAATTGAATTTCCATCTTATGAGGCAGCAAATTCTTTTTACAATTCAAAAGAATATCAAGATGCACATTCAATTTTAAAAGGTTATGCTATAAGACAACATCAAACAGTTGAAGGGACTTAATACTGTATTGGTTCATCATCTATTGATCGCCAAAGGTACCAGGTGGCAACAGAGCAGTAAGGACTAAATTTTTTATAAAGTTTTTTTAAAAAAATTTTTGGAGGAAAATATTTCTTTTTATAATTATTTGAAATTGCTCTTAGAAGGCCTATGTCTTGCAGTGGCCAAATATTCGATCTATTAAAAGTAAATAGTAATATCATTTCTGCTGACCACCTGCCAATTTGTCTCAAATTTGATAAATACTCTATTGCCTCTTCATCATTCATGTTTTTTATCAAGTTTGGATTAAATTCTTTACTTAAGGTCTTTTTTGCAAGCTCTTTAATACCTTTAGTTTTTTGTCTGCTCAACCCACATCTCTTTAAACTTGATGCAGATAACTTATTTACAATTTTAGGATTTATTTTTCCGTTACATTTTTTTTTAAATTTTAAAAAGACCGAATTAGCTGCGGCTATACTTATTTGTTGACCAATTATGCTTTTACATAATGAGAAGAATACATCGTTTCTTGTAATTAATGATCCATCTTTATAGTTCAAAATTAGTCTAGCCATCACTTTATCTCTTTTAGATAATATTTTTTTGGCTCTAGTCCAATACCTTGGTGGTTTACTCATGATCTTGGATTTATAATTTGTTTTTTGAGTTTGTTTTCTCTCATAAAAATTATTAATGAGCTAGTTATGACAAGTAATGCACCGAAAAGAGTTAATAATTTTGGTATTTCGCTCCAAATTAAAAATCCGAATACTATTGCAAAAACTAAACTTAAATACTTTATTGGGGTTACCAATGAAGCCTCTGCTAATCTGTAGCTTTGAGTAAGTAATAAATTAGCAACACTACCACATAAACCCATTATAATAAAAATTACTAAATCTATTTTGGTTGGTAAAACCCAATCTCCCTTGAAGATGGTTGCTATCCCTAAGATTGAACAAAGAAGGGTAAAATAAAAAGCAATTCTATAATTTGGTTCAGTTTTAGATAAAGACCTTACACTAATAGCTACACAAGCGAAGAAAATACAAAAAACTATTGGGGTGATGTAGTAAAAATTTAAATCAATAAAAGCTGGCTGAACTATTAACAGCATTCCAATAAATCCTAAAAATACCGCTGACCATCTTTTTATTCCAACTTTCTCAGATAAAAAGAAAATTGAAGCAACTGTAACAAATATTGGTCCTCCAAAAGTTAGGGACACTACGTCAGCTAAAGGTAATTCTCTTAACCCAATGAATAGTGCAATGATTGCTGCAGCACCGGTGAAAGCACGAAACGCATGAAGACCTGGTCTTGCAGTTTTGTAAAAACTTAATAATTTTTCTTTGGGTATAATAAAAAAAATTGGGATAAACCCAATAAAAAATCTTAAAAATAAAACTTGCCCAACAGGATAATAATCTAGCCATTTTACACAAATATCCATAATAGAAAAGCAAACGACACTTCCTACCATGTACAATACGCCTATTTGATTTTTAGTAAGCAATTTATTATCCTCATCACTTCATAACATATAAAATTACTTATGCAAAAATGTTACTTAGCAATGGGTTGTTTCTGGAAACCAGAAGAAAAATTTAAAAATCAAAAGGGCATAATAGACACTGAAGTAGGATATGCAGGAGGATACAAATCTAAAGTAACCTATGAAGAAGTTTGCCAAGGAAACACGGGCCATGCAGAAATTGTTAAACTGTCTTTTGATGAAAATATCATATCCTTTGAAAAGATTTTAGAGCTCTTTTTTAAATTGCATGATCCTACGCAAAAAGATATGCAATTTCCAGATATTGGAACTCAATATAGGAGTGAAATATTTTACGAAAATGAGCAACAAAAAGAAATAGCAAATAAAGTTAAAGAAAAATTTAATAAAGTATTTAATAATAAAATTGAAACAAATATTTCTCCTATTAAAAATTATTGTAAAGCAGAAGAATATCATCAAAAATATATTGAAAAAACACGAAGATGAATCCTTTAAAATCTACTAGTTGGCTTTCTAAAAATATCAGTAATGTAAAAATATTAGATGCGACTTGGCATATGCCAAATTCAAATCGTAATGCGCTTGAAGAATTTCAAGAAAATCATATTGAAAATTCTATTTTTTTTGATTTAGATAAAAATTCAAATCAAAAAATTTCTTTGCCTCATATGCTACCTGAATTAGATGAGTGGGAAAAAATAGTTTCTAAATTAGGAATTAAAAATAGTGATCATATAGTCGTTTACGATAATTCTGATGTATTAAGTGCAAGTAGATGTTGGTTCACATTTTTATATTTTGGACATGATATAAATTTGATTTCAGTTTTGGATGGTGGTTTAAAAAAATGGAAATTGGAAGATAGACCATTGACTAAAAAAAAAGTGAATTATTCAGAAACAAATTATAAAGCATCCATAAAAAATAATTTGGTTATAAATTTAAATCAGGTTGAAAAAAATATTGAAAAAAAAGAATTTTGTTTGGTTGATGCTAGAGGAGAAAAAAGATTTAAGGGTTTAGTAGAGGAGCCAAGAAAGAACTTGAAGAAAGGAAATGTAAAAGGATCGAAAAACCTTCCATTTTTAAAAATTATTAACCCTGAAAATAATACCTTTAAAAAAAAAGAGGAAATAAAGAAAATATTCTTAAACCACGACATAAACCTAAATGAAAAATTAGCTTTTAGCTGCGGAAGTGGTATAACAGCCTGTATCTTGGGTCTGGCTAGTACTGTTGTTAGTAACAAGTTACCTGTTATATATGATGGTTCCTGGGCAGAGTATGGGCTCAAATAAAAATGAAAACATCAACTAAAATAAAAACTTTTATAATAATATTTTTTGTAGCTATCACAGTTATAATTACTGCTAGGCATTTTATAGGCTTACATTTTAAAAAAAAATTCAGTGCTAGACCTGCGCCCGGTGTAATAGTTAAAGAAGTACAAAAATCACTATTTTATAAAAGCATAGAAACATTTGGCACTGCAATAGCCCAAAATTCAAAGACTTACAGAATTAAAAAAGATGATGTAATAGGTAACTTAAGAATAACAAATAGATTTGTAAAAAAAGGCGAGATTATAGCCGCTTTGAAGAATAGTAATAATGTTGTAGCAGATTTTGCAGGTAAACTTGGTAAAAGAGAAATTGCCCAAGGTGTTTTAGGATCTGATAGTTTAATTATAACTCTTGATGATTTGAAGAAAATTGTAATAGATATTAAAATTCCTGAAAGCTATGTCGGAATATTAAGACCAGGTTTAAAGGCGGAAATAACTAGTTCGGCATTTAACGAAAAAATATTTAAAGGCAGAGTATCTTCAATAAGCTCAAGAATAGATCCTTCAACTAGGTCAATTTTAGCAAGAATTTCTGTAAATAACAAAAATTTTGAAATTATTCCTGGTCAGCTTATGACGGTCAAAATAATATACGATGAAATAAATCAGATAGGTGTACCGGAAAGTGCAGTAACAATTCAAGGGAGCACCTCGTTTGTTTACGTTGTAAAAAATGATACTGCAGAAAAAAGAAATATCAAAATTGGAAATAGAAATTTTGGAAAGATTTCAGTTGAGTCAGGAATAGAAGAAGGGGATTTTGTGATTTCAGAGGGAGTCTCTAAAGTAAGAAATAAATCAAAAGTAAAAATTATCAGTACCAAAAAGTAAAATGTTTTTAACCGACTTATCAATTAAAAGACCTGTAGTTGCCTCAGTAATGAGCTTAGTTTTAGTTATTTTTGGTTTATTTACTTTTAATGAAATACCTACAGACGAATTACCAGATGTTCAGCCTCCAGTGGTCACTATACAAACTGAGTACAAAGGTGCCTCTGCAGAAATCATTGATACTCAGATCACTCAAAGAATAGAAGATTTTGTTGGAGGAACTCCAGGGTTAGAAACTATAGATTCTTTTAGTGAAGATGAAAGCTCTAGAATTACTCTTACTTTTGAAAACAATTTAGACTTAGACGATGTAGCTAATGACGTAAGAAGTTCTGTTGCTAGGGTATTGGATAATCTTCCAGATGGAGCAGAACAACCTGAGATTTTCAAACAAAGTGCTGGTATGAGAACAACAATGTGGTTGTCTTTCAACTCAGATACTATGACAGATTTAGAATTAACTGATTACGCCGATAGATATCTTACGGATTTATTTTCAACTGTAGAGGGGGTAGGAAGAGTTCGTCTAGGAGGAGAAAGAGAGCTTTCCTTAAGAGTATGGCTTGACCCTCTTGCTCTTGCAGCAAGAGATTTAAGTACACAAGAAGTGGAGGCTGTTTTAAGAAAAGAAAATGTTGAATTTCCAGCTGGAAGAATAGAGTCTAAAGATGTTGATTTGACTATTAAGTTAGATAAAGCCTATAAAGATTTAGAAAGCTATAAAAAATTACCGCTTAAGAGAGCAAGAGATGGTTCAATTATTACTCTCTCAGATGTTGCTAGAGTTGAGTTTGGAGCGGAGTCTACTAGAACCTTGTTTAAAGGAAATGGAAAACAAGTGGTCGGTATTGGTATTTATCAGCAATCAGATGCAAATACTATTAAAGTTGCAAATGGAATAAAGAGTAAGATTAAAGAAGTAAGACCTGGACTACCGCCTGGAACATCTTTAGAAGTTTCTTTTGATAGAAGTAATTACATAAAAGCTGCAATAAAAGAGGTTTATAAGACTTTATTTATTGCTTTAATATTGGTGACAATAATTATCTATCTCTTTTTGGGCAATATCAGAGCATTAGTAGTGCCCCTTATAGCTCTGCCAGTTTCTTTAATATCCACTTTTTTAGCAATATACTTTTTTGATTTTTCAATAAATTTATTCACACTAATGGCACTAGTTTTAGCAATAGGCATTGTTGTCGACGACGCAATAGTAATGCTAGAAAATATTGTAAGAAGAATAGAACTAGGAGATACACCTCTAGTTGCTGCATATAAAGGAGCTAAACAAGTTTCTTTTGCAATCATAGCTACTACAGTTGTATTAGTTGCAGTATTTGTTCCACTTATTTTTATAAAAGGTATCACTGGTGTTTTGTTTACTCAAACTGCAATCACTTTAGCTTCGGCCGTTGTAATATCAAGCTTTGTAGCACTTTCTTTGAGTCCGATGATAGGCAGTAAAGTTCTTAAGAAAAATATGAATAAATCAAAAATTGTTATTAAATTTGAAAAATTTTTAAAAAATATAACTTCAGTATATAAACAGTCTTTAATAACTTGGGTAAGAAAAAAGAAAATTATAATTTCATTTTTGGGAATCGTATTAACTCTAACTATTTTTTTATTTAATTATGCACCAAAAGAATTAATCGCTCCGGAAGACAGGGGGGCTTTTTTTGTAATTGTAAAAGCTCCACAGGGATCTGGATTCAATTTTACAAAATCTAAAGCTGAAGATATTGAAAATCTCTTATTACCTAGTGTTGGTAAAGGAGAATACAGAAAATTAATATTGCGAGTTCCTGGATTTGGAAAATCAGCAAAACAGGTAAATAGTGGTTTTATAATTGTTCTTTTAGAGCCTTGGGCTAAAAGGGATCGACACGGTGTTAAAATAATGAGGGAGTCTTTTGGAAAAATTTCTCAAGTACCAGGTGTGCTTGCATTTCCAATAATGCCCCAAGGTATAAGAACTGGCGGTGTTGAAAGTCCTGTTCAATTTGTAATTTTAGGAAATACTTATGAACAATTGATAGAGTGGAAAAATATCATAAAAAAAGAGGCTAGAAAAAATCCAGGGTTAACATCAATACAGGATGATTTTGATTTAAATAAGCCTCAACTTAACGTTCAGATAGACCAAAAAAAGGCTGCTGATTTAGGTGTTTCAACAGAGGATATAGGAAGAACAATTGAAACTATTTTCGGTTCAAAACGAGTTACAAATTTTACTAAAGATGGAAAAGAATACTCAATTATCCTTCAAGGTGACATTAAAGATAGACAAGAGCCAGATAGTATTAGCAAAGTTTTTGTTAGATCAAATAATAATGGTAAACTTGTATCAGTCTCAAATTTAATTCGATATGATGAAGAAGGTCAGTCACCTTTTTTAGCAAGATATAATAGGCAGAAAGCTGTGACAATCTCAGCAAGATTAGTTGGGGATTACTCTTTAGATGAAGCTTTAAATTTTTTAGTTGAAGTTGTTAAGAATAATACTCCGGAGGCCAAGATTGCTTATAAAGGAGAAAGTGAAGAGTATAAAAAAACTAATACAGAATTATACATCATATTTGTATTAGCTCTAGTCACAGCATATTTAGCAATGAGCGCACAATTTGAAAGCTGGAGACATCCCTTAACTATAATGTTAACGGTACCACTAGCAATTTTGGGAGGTTTATTAGGAATATTAGTAGTAGGCTCCTCTCTTAATATTTATAGTCAAATAGCTTTAATTATATTGATTGGATTGTCAGCCAAAAATGGAATCTTAATAGTAGAATTTGCAAATCAGCTGAGAAAAGAGGGAAAAAATTTAGAGACCTCAATAATAGAGGCTGCATCCATTAGATTCAGACCAATTTTAATGACGAGTCTTTCAACTATTATTGGGGTGCTTCCTCTTATACTTGGAACTGGACCAGGGGCTGCAAGCAGGCTTACTGTAGGAATAACCATATTTGGTGGAATGCTTTTTTCAACTTTTTTTACTTTGTATGTAATTCCAACAATTTATTCTATTATTGGGAAAAACACACAAAGAATTGACGCTGTTGAAATTGAATTAAACAAGCAGCTCAAAAAATAATATACTTATTTTTATTCAGATTTTTTTTACAAATAGTTAATTGTTTTCTATATTTTGAGGCCATATCTTTTACTGACTTAGCATAAATAATAGCTTTCTTATCTTTAGAATAATTTTTATAATCACCCCAACCCTTATAATAAGCTAAGTATTGTCTATAAGCGTCATTTTTCGAAATCTTTAAAATTTTGTTTGTTTTATTTATATACCATCCAATAAAATCAACTGAATCTTTAAATCTTGCTCTCGTTGCTAAAGGATTTTTCGTCTCTCTCTTATATTGTTCCCAAGTTCCCTTAACAGCTTGAGAATATCCAAATGAGGATGAAGGTCTTTTAAAGGGTATAACTTTAAAAAGTTTTTTTCTTGGCGGTTTAGCTAGCCAATTAAAGTCGCTTTCTTTTTTTACAAAAGCTAATTGTAAGTGTATAGGAGCTCCCCATTTTTCATAGGAGGCTTTAGCGTGTTTATACCAAAGATACCTTTCCTCAAATATTGCACAACTATTTTGAGTATTTTTTGGAATAGAAGAACATGATGATAAAACAACGAATAAAAAAATAATTATTTTTTTTTTTAAGAGAATCACTAATAAATTTATACTAGAAATTAATTAAGCTTTCTCCATTTTTCTGGATTTAAAAATTTACCTTGCCATAATCCCAGCT
>CACHJN010000002.1 GCA_902580115.1 uncultured Pelagibacteraceae bacterium
TCCAGCATCTGGAAAAATATGAGAAATTGGCATAAATGCAGACCCTATAATTCCAAATGCATGTTCGATACCGTGCATTTGTAAAACTTTTACAAAAGCTTCTTCTGTGGTCATTTTAGCCATAAAAATCCTTTTAAATATATTATTAATCTTCCTTCCAATATATCAAAATTTAGTCTATATCCATTAAATATTTTATGTCACAGCCTGATTTAATTATACATGATGAAAAAGATAATGTTGGTGTAGTGGTTATTGAAACCACAAAAAAAGGCCAAGATTGCAGCGCCTGGATCATGGAAAATGATAAAACTGTGAAAGTAAGCTCAATGAATGAAGTTCCTTTGGGTCATAAGATTGCGCTACAAGATTTAAAAGAAGGTGATACCATACTAAAATATGGTCATGACATAGGCAAGGTGGTTAAACCAATAAAAAAAGGTGAACATGTTCATGTTCACAATGTAAAAACAAAAAAATGGTAATTTAATGGAAATCCCAAAGAGTTTTTTAGGTTATAAAAGAGAGAACGGTAGAGCAGGAACAAGAAATCACGTTATCATTCTTCCAGTTGACGATATTTCAAACGCATGTGCTGAAGCTGTGGCTAATAACATTAAAGGTACGATAGCCTTACCTCACTCATATGGAAGATTGCAGTTTGGAGCAGATTTAGAATTACATTTTAGAACAATGATTGGAACTGGAAAAAATCCTAATGTTGCAGCAGTAATTGTAATAGGTATTGAACCTAAATGGACAAAAAGAATTGTAGATGAGATAGCAAAAACAGGAAAGCCTGTTGAAGGGTTTCATATAGAAAGGACTGGAGACATTGGCACAATAATGAAGGCCTCAAAAAAAGCTCAAGAATTTTCTCAATGGGCTTCGGAAAAACAAAGAGAAGAGTGTCCTTTGAGTGATTTATGGATTTCAGTTAAATGTGGAGAGTCTGATACAACATCTGGCTTAGCATCAAATCCAACTGTAGGAAATTTGATGGAAAAATTAGAACCTTTTGGAGTTCATCTGTGCTTCGGAGAGACATCAGAATTGACAGGCGCTGAAAAGGTTTGTGCAGCTAGAGGAGCAACCCCTGAAGCTAAAGAAAAATTTATGAAAACTTGGAGCGCTTACAATGATTTTATTTTAAAAGAAGCAACTAATGATCTTTCTGAAAGTCAACCAACTGCTGGAAATATTGCTGGAGGTTTAACAACTATAGAAGAAAAAGCGTTTGGAAATTTTCAAAAAATTGGAAATTTAAAATTTATAGACGTATTAGAGCCAGCGGAAGAACCTAAGAAAGGTAAAGGATTATATTTTATGGACACTTCCTCAGCTGCAGCAGAATGTGTGACTTTACAAGCTGCAGGGGGATTTAATATACACTTGTTCCCTACAGGGCAAGGCAACATTATAGGAAATCCTATTGAGCCAGTAGTAAAACTAACAGCTAATCCTTTAACAGCAAAACTTATGAAAGAGCACGTAGACTGCGATGTTTCAAAAATTTTATCAAGAGAAATGAACTTATCTCAAGCAGGTGATGAACTTATAAAAACTATGTTAAGAGTTGCTAACGGACGATTAACTTGTGCTGAAGCTTTAGGTCATAGAGAGTTTGTAATGACCAAGCTATATAGAAGTGCATAGAGCAATTGAAATATTTTATTTTTCTGGGAATTTAACTTCGTCTTCTTTTTTAACCTCTTTTTTTCTAAAGTCACTTAACATTTTTCTAATAATCGGACTTAAAATTTTTCTCATAAATGCTATTAGCGCACCAAAAGCTATAGCTAATAAAATTGCAAGGGTTCCATATAAGAAAGGTGCTTCACTTGCAAAGTTTACTGTAAATTCTGCTAAAGCATTTAAATCTGTTTTAATAATTTTTTCTCCGTTAAAATTAGATTTATCTCTAAAAAAAGAGTCATAACCGATTGCAATAGCTACCGAAATCAGAAGCATTGCAAATAAAGATTTTAACTCTGTGCTATCTAAAAACTGACCAAGTTTTTGACCAAGTTGAACACCTACTATAGAACCAAGTATGAGTGGGACAACTAAAAATAAATCAATAGATCCATAGTTGAATGCATGTAGCACTGTTACTATTGCACTGATAAAAATAGTAACAAATAATGAAGTTCCTGGTATCAATTTAACTGGCATTCCAACAATATAAATCATAGCTGGAACCATTAAGAATGCACCGCCAATACCCATCATCGCAGCTACAAAACCAACAACTAAACCTAATAAAATCGGAGTTAAAGCACTTTCATATAATTTTGATTTTGGAAATCTCATTCTGATTGGTAATCCTTGAAGCCAATTATGTTCATGAAGTTTTTGTTTAATTGAAATTTTTTTACGTTGAAGAACTTTTTCTCTATAAGTTTGGATTAACATCAATGTCCCAACAATTGCGAGTAGATACATATATAACAAAGAAATTATTATGCTTATTTTTCCTATGTCTGAAAAAAATGTAAATGTTGTTATTCCTAAAATTGTTCCAGCCACACCGCCAGAAACAATCATTAAGCCCATTTTATAATCTAATGTATTCTTATACCAATGTGTTAAAGATCCAGAGACTGATGTTGCTAATATATTATTAACTTCATTTGGTACAGCGTAAACTGGGGGTATTCCCATAAATATTAAAAATGGAGTCATTAAAAAACCTCCACCTACACCAAACAAACCTGATAACACACCAACGGCTAAACTAAGGAATAATAATAAAAAGATGTCTATATTGACCTGAGCAATCGGAAGGTAAATTTCCAGCATACATCTAAGTATGCTTCAAAATTGACCTTGTCAATATTAATAAATTGTTGCTCCAAATACTTTTACTAAGTCGCCTTCGATTCCTAAAACTAATCTACCTAAAAATTCACCTTTAACAGTGTTGCTTTTTTGCTTGTATAAAACAGTAATAAAATTATCTCGTCTAATACAGCCTAAAACTTCTTGTTTTTCTGAGAGACTTGTAAGTAATTTATTACTTGCCCATTGTTTACCTAGTTCCACTTCATTTGCCCCATATAACATTTGAGATGAAAAATCTTTAGTAAAACCTCCATAATCTTTAATGTTCGAAGATTTTACTAAATTTAACCAAATAGGATTTGCAATTTTAATGATCTCGTCATCACTTTTTTCTAACAGACTCATTTTAGAAATTTAAGATGCTTTCTTTTTCTTGTCGTCACCAACTATGTGGTAAACTGGCATTTTTTCCATACTGAATTTACCAGTTTTTGGATCTCTTCTGGAGACTGTTAAACAATGCCAATTTTCGTCATCAAGTTTAAGCTTATCACCTCTATAATAATAACCAGGCCAACGTGTTTCCTCTCTAAACAAAGTATGTTCAGTTACACATTGTGAAGTAAGCGTTCTATGCTTTAATTCCCAAGCCCGCATTAATTGATGGTAATCTTCTGCTCCTACATTTTCTAAATCTTCTTGGAGCCAATCTAATAACTCTAGACCTTTTTTTAATAAATTATCATTTGTCATGTAATTTGCCGTAATACCACCAACGTATTCATCCATTATTTTTTGCAGTCTTTGTAACCCTTGTATTGGTGAAATATAACTAGGTGAAACAGTTCCACCTGTTATTTCATTTCTTCCAATAGTGTAATTATCCAGTGGTTTGTAAATAATTTCTTTTAAATTTTCACATTGTTTGTCGCTTACGTTTATTTCTTCTGCTTTTTTATCCTCTATATATTTTACTGCAGCTTTAGCAGCTAATCTTCCCTCGGTAAAAGAACCAGAAGAAAACTTATGTGCACTTCCACCAACGGTGTCTCCAGCTCCAAATAAACCTTCTACTGTAGTCATTCTATTATATCCCCAAAAATATTCTGGTGGAGCTATATCTTCAGGGCCACTTACCCAAGCTCCTGAACAAGTAGCATGGGAACCCATTACGTATGGTTCAGAAGTGGTTAATTCTGGATTTGTATATTTAGGATCAATATTTTGTGAAGCCCAGACAACTGCTTGGCCGACTGTCATACCCAAAAAGTTTTCCCATCCAACTGTTTCTAGGTGTGGATCTTGGAAAGCTTCTTTCGTCACCATGTGTATCGGTCCACCACCGGCCATTACTTCTTGAATAAATGCATGATTTCTTAAGCAAGTAGGAGTTGGATGATGATCAATATACTCTCCGACTAATTCTTTAGTTTTGTCGTACCACTTTTTTTCATAATTTTCACCATTAGCATTTTGAGTGTAAGTTTTTAAATGTAAGAAGTACGCTCCAACTGGACCATAACCATCTTTAAATCTACATAATACAATTCTATTTTCCATTTGAGTCATCTTAGCTCCTGCAGCAATAGGTAAAGCATAAGCTGAACCGTTACTCCAGGGTGCATACCAAGTTCTTCCCATACCTTCACCAACTGCACGAGGTTTAAAAATATGTGAAGCTCCACCTGCAGCTACAATTACAGTTTTCGCTTTAAATACATGGTAGTCTCCAGTTCTCATGTTAAATCCTACTGCACCACCGACACGATTTTTATTATTTTCATCCATTAATAAATGAGTGACCATTATTCTGTTATAAATTTTGTCAGCAGACTTTTTGGCAGCTTCTGCCACGATTGGTTTATAACTTTCCCCGTGGATCATTATTTGCCACTTGCCTTCTCGTTGATATCTTCCGGTTTTCTTATCCTTCATCATAGGAAGTCCCCATTCATCAAACATATGAACAGTTGAGTCTACGTGTCGAGCCATATCATAACCGAGATCTTCTCTTACTAAGCCCATTAAATCATTTCTTGCATACCTTACGTGATCCTCTGGTTGGTTTTCATTCCATCTCATACCCATATAACAGTTGATTGCATATAAGCCCTGAGCTACTGCACCACTTCTGTCAATGTTGGCTTTTTCTACACAAATAATTTTTAAATCTCTGCCCCAGTGCCTGGCTTCAAATGTTGCACCTGTTCCAGCCATACCTCCGCCTACTACAAGAACATCACAATCTTCGTAAACGGTTTTTCTTTTTGGCATTAATAATAAACTCCTTTTTTAAAAGAGTCTTTACTGATTGTAGGTAAATCTTTCTTAGTATCTAATCCCTCTGGTTCAGAGTATAGAACTTGAGAATTCATTTCACCTTGACGAGGCTTATCACCTTCGGCCAATTTTGGAATGAATTTTCCCCAAGGTTTAGTTGTAATCGGAGAAACAAAATCTTTTTCCGTTCCATTTCTGAACTTTATTTTCCAAGAAATAGTTCCTTTTTCTTCCTCTCTTCTTACTCTTACGCTATGACCCATCGGTGCAAAATCAGCGTATCCTCTTACATCAATTGCATGATTAGGGCATGCTTTTACACATGAATAACATTCCCAACAAAAATTAGGTTCTATGTTTTTTGCTCTACGAATAGTTTCGTCGATATGCATTATATCGGAAGGACAAATATCTACACAGTGCCCGCATCCATCGCATCTAGTCATATATACAAAAGTAGACATAATTATTTTCCCTCAGTTTCTATATTAGCTTTAAATAATTTTCTAGTTATATAAATCATAATGTTAATAATGTTTTGGTTGCTCTCTTTTAATACCAAGGCCAAATTGCTCTGGTGCATCAGCTGGAGGAGGCAAATTGTCTCTAGAGCCATCTGCTTCAGCTAAATTTTTTTGTATAGCTGCTCCAGGTTTATAAAACATGTGTGCAAATTTAGACCAGTAAACCCCTCCAAATAAAACAAGATTTGAAATAATAAATAGAGTTAAAAATAAATAACTTAACCCTGACATTTCGGCTGTCTGGGTAAATGACCAAGCTAATCCAAATGTAGCACAGGCAAGTAAAGCTAAAACAAATAAGTCTGCAGTAATAATTCTATACCAAGGATGGGCCTCTGCTGATACATCTACTCTCAAAAAAAACCAAAACCAATATCCGCCTAAGCAAGTCATTATTGCTCCAACATGCCAAATAATAGGAATATAGGATGGCGCTACAACACCATCAGAATATTTAAAAAATCAAAATAACAGATGTGATCCAAAAAAGAATAGTTCCATACATCCCTAATACATGTGCTAGTCTTCTTTTTCCAAATCCAAGTTCAGACGTAGTTGCTATATCGCTGGCAACTGTTTTTAAAATTACAGCTGTTTTTTTTCCAGCGCTTAATTCTGTTTTTGCAGATTTTTTTGCTTTTTGAGCATTTCTAAAAAAATAAACTACATTTTTTTTGTGCAGCATATCTAAAACTGTTCCTATAATAATTAATAATACCATTGCAATTACAAAAAACTGCAGGAATGAAACTGGTATTGAAGCTGCAAGTTGTGAAAATGGATTTATTGATAACATAAATAATTTTATTAGTTTGAAGTATACAGGTCAAGTGAGAATAGTTCTCAATTATTTTAGCTTCCCTTCCTTTCTCATTTGCTCTCTGATTTTTGTTGCCGAAATTTGCTGCGTCTTTTCGTCAAGAACTATTTCTTCCATTTTATATCCAACACCTCTTCCGTAACAAATATTTGTAATGTTTGGTACCAAGGTAACTTTTATTCTTCCTTGATAATCCTTTAATGCCTCTAAAATATTTTTTTTTACAGTTTCAAAATCAAATGGATTATCATCGACACCTTGAACATCACGAACCATAATATTTACTTGCCCAGTTTTTTTTAAGATTTCTTCGAATAGTTTCTGGTGACCTGCGTGCCAAGGTTGCCATCTTCCAAGCATTTGAGCAGTAGGTTTTTTGTTATCCCAGACATGACCATCGTTTTTCATTTGGCCTGTCATAAAGAATCTTTACGCAGCAGCTTGAATTTTATGCTTAGAGGACATGCCGCTTAAGAAATTCCAAAGATATCTAGCTGTCAGCATAGAAGCTTTTTCTGCTTTGACTTTTTCTTCTTCTGTCAAAGCATCTAAAAGTTTTTCACACTCTTTTCTATGAATTACATCAGCAGCTTTATGAGCTTCAAAAAACTCAAGACCTTCCTTAGATGTAACTCCATAAAAGTTTTTTAATCCTCTTATTTTCGTTTCAGCTATTTCAGGAATTTGTCTTTCGTAAGTGTATAAAGATGCTAAACCTTCTGCATATGATTTTCTCGCTTGATGGAAAAAGTTTTCAATCATATCGTTAGTAAACCACTCTCTTTTAACATCTTCGATTTTATCTTTGTCAGCACCCATTGCCAATGCAAAGTTTTTCCAAAGCTTAGGATGATCTGCATTTGGATTTTCCTCGTCTTGGAGATTTTCTAAAAGAATTTTTCTTTTTTCAATATCTTCACAAATCGAGTGTGTAGCGCTGATATATCTCGGAAACGCTTTCACGTGTTGGTAATATTGTTCTGCGTAATCTTTAATAATTTCTCTTGTTAATTTTCCTTCATTCCAAGACTTGTAGAATGGATGATTTAATAAATGGTACTGGTCTAATTTTTTGTTAAGCTCTTGTGAAAACATATATCTCCTTGGTTAATTAACATTATTAAAACTGTTTCAACTTAGGAAATAGAATAATGATTTATCCACATTAAGTATACAAAAAAAGGTGCGATGTTCTCGTTTTGATTCACCTTTGATTCCAATTTAGACTCAAAATACAACCTTAAATTGTCGCCTCAGATCTCTGAATAGGTCGCTCGTTTATAGGATAATGAACAATTGTTGCAAATATTGATAAGGCAATAGCCATGTAGAAAGCATAATCATAGGAACCAAATTGATCATAAAAATATCCTCCCAGATACGCTCCTATGAAAGCTCCAACTTGGTGACTCAAAAATACAATTCCAAAAAGAGAGCTTAGGTATTTAGTTCCAAATATTTGTGCTACTATCCCATTTGTTGGGGGGACAGTAGATAACCATAGTAATCCAAAAGAAATTCCAAAAACTATGGACATTATGTTTGATGGTGGTGAAAAAATAAAAATAGCAATCGATATGGCTCTCAAGGCATAGAGAATACAAAGTAAACTTTTCTTTCTATATTTAGTCCCTAAATAACCCATACCTAAAGTTCCAATAATATTAAATAATCCTATAAGTGCTAAAATAATAGTTGCTGACCAACCTCCCATACCTCTTTCTTGCATATATCCAGGTATATGCGTAGCGATCAAAGTTATTTGGAACCCACAAACAAAAAAGCCTGCATTAAGTAAAAGATATCCTTTATGAGAAAAAGCTTCTTTTATCGCTTCAAAAAAAGTTTGATCTTTCACGACTGATTGATTTTGATCAATTAACTTTTTTGGAGAAAATATAAATAACGATACTATTGAACCAAATAGAATAAAATATAAAAAATATTTTAAAGTTTCTTCCCAACCAAATTCTCCTAGGGAATATTTTGTAAACAGAGGTGCAATAAAATATCCAACTGATGCCGCAGCAGTAACAAGACCTGAGGCTATTGTTCTTTTCTCATTCGGAAAGTGTTTGCTAACCTCTGAGACAGGCACACTTATTGCAGTAGCTCCTAAAGCAATTCCAATTAAAACTCCAAGACTAATTTGAAAATAAATACCTGTGTTGGGCCCGGAATAAAGCATAAATATACCAGCTCCGAAAATTAGAAAACCAATGAAAACTGCTTTATTTCCTCCAAACCTATCTGCAACCAATCCAAACAAAGGAGAAAACATTCCCCAAAAAATCATTTGAATACCAATTGCTAGACCAAACTCTGTACGTGTACATCCTAATCCTTCTTCAAAAGCTTGAAAGAAAAGACCAAAAGTCTGTCTAAGACCCATAGAAATCATTATCACTACACAAGCAGAAATGAGCACAATAAGTGTTAATCTATTATTTATGAATTTTTCTGACATATTACTTGATGTGTTTCATTGCATTTTTTAAATCATTAATAAGATCTTTGGGGTCTTCTAAACCTATGTGAAGCCTTACAATGTGCTCATCTTTTTTTAAATTTAAATAGTTTCTATAACCTCTCTCAACAATTTCTTGATGTAATGCCAAACTTTCAAACCCTCCCCAACTATATCCATATCCAAAAAGCTTAAGAGAATTTACAAATTTTTTAATAGAATTTTTATTTTTTGATTTTATTCTTAGACCCATTAATCCTGAAGCACCTTTAAAATATCTTTTCCACATTCTAAAATTAAAAGAGTCTTTTTTGTAAGGGTAAAGCAATGTGATTTTCTTATTTTTCGATAGAAAGGCTGCAACTTTTTTTGCGTTAGCTTGGTGTTTTTCTAGTCTAATGTCTAAAGTCCGCAAACCTCTCAAAATTAAGTATGCATCATCTGGGCTCAATCTAAGGCCTGTAATTTTATTAGTTTTTTCTACAAGCTTAAAAACTTTTTTATTAACTGCTAAACTTCCACCCATTACATCTGAATGGCCAGAATAATATTTTGTCGCTGAAACAATTGACATATCAAATCCTAATTTAATTGGTTTTAAAAAATATGGAGTTGCCCAAGTGTTGTCAATTGCCGTAAATATTTTTTTTCTTTTTGCAATTTTAATAATTTTTGACAAATCTTGAAATTCAAAAGTATTACTGCCTGGACACTCTACAAAAATAAGTTTTGTTTTATTAGATATATTTCGTGAAATTGTTTTTAAATCGTGAGGATTATAAAATTTAGTTTTTATTTTAAAATCTTTTAAAAATGTTTCTGTGAAAAGGCGAGTCGGAAAGTAAACTGGATCTGCTACTAAAATTTCATCTCCTGGACGTACAACGCTAAAGATAGCTAAAAAGACTGATCCAAAGCCAGTTGGTGTTAAAAAAGTATGATAACTTTCCTCTAATTCAGATAAAATTTTTTGTAAAATATGTGTTGTTGAAGTCCCCTGTCTTCCATAATCAAAATGGCCTCCTCTGGGGTTTTTCTTATATTTTTTTTGCATCTTTCGAATATCTTGTAAAGATTTAAAAATTATTGTAGACGCTCGAACTACTGGAGGATTGACTGACTGATTGTGGAAATCTTTAGCAGTATGTTTCAAAAACGTGTTTATAGACTTTTTCATAAAAAGAGTATAAGTGAAGTTTATATAAGTTTATTTGATTTAGATATAAAAAAGGAGGCAAAAATATGGGTTACCCAAAAAAACACAGAGGTAGACGTAAAATAGGATCCAAAAAAAGAAGAGCAAGAAAAAGAAATAAACGTAAATAAACTAAATTAATATGTCTGAAACAACTCAAATCCGTAAACTGAGTTTATGGATATTTTTTTTGCCATTAATTGCAATTAATACCTGTCTATTTATTTCAGTTAATTATCATCTTTTTGAAAACACAATTTTTCAAGTTAATCAAATTGGTAGATCTGGGTTTACAATTCCCTATCTTGATGGCAGTGTTTCTATTAGTAGAGCGTCAAGAACTTTTCCGCAATATTTAATTTTTAAACCCTCTATGATAATCACTGGACTTCTTTTATTTTATTATTGGAATTTCAACAATAATTTAATTTGTAAATTGAGAAACACACAGAATTTTAAATATAAATTTCGCTTGTTTGGTATTTTATCAGCTATATTTTTAATTATTCACTCAATCTTTTTGGGAGTTAAATTTGATATCCAGCTTTACAAATTATTTAGAAGAGTTGTTTTGCTATTATTTATTATATTTGAATTAATAGCTCAAGGAATACTAGTTTATTACTTGTATAATATTAAAAATAGAATTTCAGAAATCACAAATAAAAAAGTTTTAATAATTAAAATATGTTTGGTTTCAATTTTAGTGATAGTAGCTTTCGCAAGTCTGCCGATATTAGTTACAAAGGGAAACACACATTTTAAACATGCTCTTGAATGGAACTATTTCGTAGGTGTGATAACTTTTTACTTGCTGACTTTTTTCTTTTGGAAAAGAACCACATAAATTTCTAGGCTTTCGCCCAGAAATTTAGTAGTTTTGGTTCGTCGTTGTAGGCGCTACCGCCGAACCCACCCGATCAACCATTTTAGCGCTACTCAGTTGACCTTTCTGCCCTTTAAGCTTGAACCTCTCGGTTTTTCCTTAATTGGCCAGTTAAGAGTTGCCTCTTAATTAATCTCATTAAATCATATTAAAAAAATTAATGTATCACTTATTAGTTGTTTGATTTTTACTTGTGGATTAGGTGGATAAATTTTTATTAAAAGTCTTGTCTATCCAACCACCTCCAAGCACCTTATCCCCAGTCCTATCATTTAAATAGAATACACATGCTTGACCCGGGGAAATACCGCTTTCTCCATCTAAAATATTTACTTCTGCTTTGTTTGAATTAAATTTAACCTTCGCTCTAAGTAATTTTCCAGTAGATCTAACTTTAATTTTTATTTCATTTTGAAAATCATCAATATTTCCCAAAATATTCAATTCTCTCAAAATTATTCTATTAATTTTTAAAGCCTCTTTAGGACCAACAATTATTGTGTTGTTATCATTGTTTATTTTAACCACATAAAGAGGATCCTTTTCAGCAATTTTGATACCTCTTCTTTGTCCTATAGTGTAATTTATTATGCCATCATGTTGACCAATCACATTGCCTTTAATATCAATTATTTTTCCCGATTTAAAAGACTCAGGTCTAAATTTTTTTATGACTGAACTATAATCTCCATTAGGGACGAAGCAGATATCTTGACTATCAGGCTTTTCGGATACATTGAGATTAAGTTTTTTAGCAATGTTTCTAGTTTGTGTTTTTTCAATATCTCCTAAAGGAAATCTCAAAAAATCAAGTTGTTCTTGTGTTGTGCTAAATAAAAAATAACTTTGATCTCTTGAAAAATCTTTAGCCCTATACATGCTACTTTTTCCGTTTGTTTGTATTCTTTTAATATAATGTCCTGTGACCAAAACATCAGCTTTAAGATTTTTTGAATATTGAAATAAGTCTCTAAATTTTACAGTTTGATTACACTGAACACAAGGTATGGGTGTTTCTCCAGAAGAGTAACTATCTATAAAATTGTCTATAACCTCTTTTTTAAATTTTTTTTGATAATATAAGATTTCGTGATTTATATTTAATTGTTCGGAAACTCGTTTTGCATCTAGAATATCTTGACCAGCACAACATTGTCTTCCTTCTTTAGATGACTTTGCATCATCGTATAATTTTAAAGTAATTCCAGTTACATCATATCCTTCCTCTTTCATCAAACCTGCTGCCACTGAAGAGTCTACTCCACCAGACATTGCTATAACAACTTTGGTTTTTTTTTTGGGTTTATTTATTCCTAGTGAATTGATCATATAAGGTATATATTATATATATTATTCATTTTCCATAATGCAATTTGATCTTGAACCAGGCGATTTTGTAATAAACCCAAAGAATAAAGAGTGGGGAATTGGGCAAATTCAATCAGTAATAAAAAATAAAATAACTGTAAATTTTGAGAATAGTGGTAAAAAAGTAATAGACGCTAATCATGTAAATTTAGAAAAGGTCAAAAATTAAATGAAAATTGATTTAAAAAAGATTACAAAAGAACTTATCCCTGTTTTTGATCATGCAGGTTTGGAGTCAATAAGATTGTTTGAAAAAGGGTTAAAAATAGAAATTAAAGAAGATGGATCTCCAGTTAGTAATGGCGATTTAAAAGTTAATGAGTTAATTTGTAAAAAAATAAAAGAGCTTACACCTGATATATCAATAATTTCTGAGGAAACTGTAAATTTAAGAGAAAAAAATAAAAATTCAATTTTTTGGCTGATTGATCCAATTGATGGTACAAAAGAATATATATCAGGTAAAGACGAATATACCTTAAATGCTGCTCTTGTGATTAATAAAAAGCCTATAATAGGTTTAGTAGGCGTCCCTAAAAAAAAGCAGTTATTTTACTCTTATGGTATTAATAAAAGTTTTGTAAAACAAAATAATGAAGAAAAAAAAATTAATTGTGTGAGAAAAAAAGGTAGAAAAGACATCGTTGCACTTTCAAGTACAAATAAGCCTTCTAAAATTATTATGAATAAATTGAATGATTTTAAAGTTTCTTCAATTACAAAAGTTGCAAGTTCATATAAATTTTGTCTCATAGCTGATGGAACTTTTGATATATATGCTGCAAGTGAGAGAGCAAATGAATGGGATTATGCTGCGGGTCATGCTGTTGCTGAGAATGCTGGTGCTATCATAACCACATTGGATAATCAGCCTTTTTTATATGGAAAAGAAGATTATAAAAATCAAAGTTTATTGATGTTAAGATCCAAAAACTTAAATGATTAAGACAATTTTAATAATAATAATATCTGTAGCAATATTTGGTCTAATAGTTTTTGTTTTAGTAAGAAACGCACTAAAAAGAAAAATTGATCAATTAGTGGATGAAGAAAACAAATCAGATAATTTTGATTAGTTTTTGAAATTCTTCTTGTTCTAAATTAAGCACTCTTTTAGATAGATCATAGTCAAATCCAGCTCGAGCAAGAACCCCCATATCTTTCTTATAAAATAGTTCTCTATTTGCATTTGGTCTTATTGCTCCTATTCGTCTTCTTTTACATAACTTAAGGGCCGAGACGAAATCTGGCTCTATCTCTTTGTTTTTTATTTTATCTATACTTTGTTTAATAAATCTTTGTTCTATTCCTTTCATCCTTAAGGATTGATTAATCTTATTTAATGAATAACCCCTTCTTAATAAAGATCTAGATTTTGAGTCAGAGTATAATTCATCATTTAAAAATTTATTTTGCTCTAAATTAACTAGCACTTTATCTATTAGATCTGAAATTTCTTTTTTTGATTTTGTACTTTTAAATTTGATCAAAACTTTTTTCATTAAATATACTTTTAGCTGTTGTTTGGATGGGCTATATTTTTCAATATATGTATAAGCCAAGTCCTTTAAAGAAGTGCTGAGCTCATCAAAATCTTTTTTATTTGATGTGGGATTCATCATTCTAATATACTATATTATTTTAAATGATAAATAACTTTGAAGAATATCTAACTTTAGAAAATATATTCCTTTTTTCTAACTGGGGAGTAATTCCTTTTTGGTTGCTTTTATTATTTTCCCCAAATGGTATTTTTACTCGTTTTTTGGTGCATTCAATTATAATTCCATTATTGCTCGGAATTGCTTACATATTTATTGTTTATCAAATTTATTTAAACGATAATTTTTTAGATGGATTTGGGCTTTATATGGGTATAGAGAATCTTTACGCAATTTTTTCTGATGAAAACTTCCTTCTAATTTTTTGGTTACATTTCCTTTCAATAAGCTTATTTGTAGGTGCGTGGATTGCACGAGATTCAACAAGGTATTCTATTCCTAAATTTTTGACTGCGTTATCATTGCTAACAACTTATTTTACTGGTCCACTCGGTATTTTTTTATATTGGATTATTAGAATTTTATTCGCTAAAAAAATTTCTTTTCATGAATAAATCTTTTGATTTTTACTTTGATTTTATCAGTCCTTACGCTTTCATTGCACATAATAAAATTAAAAGAATTGAAAAAGAATTTTTGTTTAAAATTAATTATCAGCCAATTCTTTTGGGTGGTTTACATAATTTACATGAAATTAAGGCTCCAGCATTTATACCATCAAAAGCTAAATTTATGATAAGAGATTGTAAAATGGTTGCCGAAAAAAATAAAATTAATTTTAAGTTTAATTCTTACTTTCCAATAAAAAGTTTAAATTTAATGAGAGGTGTATTAGTAGCAGCAGAAGATGGTATAAAAGATGTATATATTGATAAAATATTTAATGCTATTTGGGGTGATGGTCTTAATATGAATGATGAAGTTGTAATAGAAAAAGTTTTAAAAAATATAGATATCAACCCAAAAACTTTTGTATTAAGATCACAAAGTCAAAATATAAAAGATCAATTAAGATCAAAAACCAATGATGCTTATAGAAAAGGAATTTTTGGAGCGCCAACTTTTATAGTTAAAGATAAAATTTTCTGGGGTCAGGACAGGCTTCACTATGCTATTGCGGAAGCAGTAAAATAATTATTTTCTCTCTTTGTTTACCACTTCAAGTCCTGCTTTTTTTAAAGCATCAAAACCACCAGATGCATTAGCTACATTTTTAAACCCCATATCTTTTAAGGCTTTAGTGGCGAGAGCTGATCTGAATCCCAAAGCACAGAACAAAACTATATTTTTCATTTCACCAATTTTTTTTTCTTGAAAATATGAACTATGTGGATCTAACCAAAACTCCAGCATGCCACGAGGAATATGAATTGAGTTTTTAATAGTCCCCTCTTTCCATAATTCTCTTATATCCCTAATATCTATTAATGTTATATCTCCTTTTTCACAAGAGGACTTAACTTCTTCTGCACTTAAAACTTTTATTTCTTTGTTTGCTTCATCAACAAGCTCTTTAGATGATTTTATATTCATGATAGTAAGATATTAGATTAAGATTAGATTGCAATGAGACAAATAGAAAAAACTTATAAAAAAAGTGTTCTAAAAAAACTCTTAATTAAAATATGTAGATTGTTAGGCTATGAGCTAATTGACCAAGCAGATATGTCATTTATTACCTCATTAAATAAAGAAAGTGCATCAATAGTAGGTAAAAAATCGATAACTTTACCCTTAGGAGAAATAAAAATAAAGCGAAAGATACGTAGTTTAGATATTATCTTGAAAACTTGTACATCAGTTAATCTGGTTACTCAAAATAAAAAGAGAATATTCGAAGAAAATAAATCAGAATATACATTTAGAACAATAAATTCGCTGCTTAAAAGTTTGAAAAAATCTAAACAGATTACAAATGATATTAATTTCCAGATTACAATTATAGATACTGGATCTTCAGAAGAGGATAAAGAAATAATGAAAAAAATCTTAGAAAAATCGCAATTTAAGTTTAGTTTTATAGACCTAGATTTAAGAGATTATTTACAAAGAATTACAATTATTAAAAAAAATAATACTCAAATTGAAAATAATATGAAATCAACAATGGCAAGTATTATAAAATCTTTTGAAATCTCAAAAAATTCTGATGATTTAGTTTACTTTGTTGAGGATGATTATATACATAATATTGATTGTATTTCTGAAATGCTATCGGTATATGAAAAATTTTCAACTATTCTTGAAGATGAAATTTTTATAGTACCAGTTGATTATCCATATTTATATCAAAAAAACAATTCTACTAATATACTAATAGGTCAAAAATATCACTGGAGGTCTGTCAAAGAGTCTTTGTTAACATTTTTAACTAGTAAGAAAA
Source organism: uncultured Pelagibacteraceae bacterium (assembly GCA_902580115.1). Taxonomy (GTDB): domain Bacteria; phylum Pseudomonadota; class Alphaproteobacteria; order Pelagibacterales; family Pelagibacteraceae; genus Pelagilacustribacter. Next base: position 16,270 of record CACHJN010000002.1, read on the forward strand.
TGGTAAATAAATACTATAACGAACTTATAAAAATGGGTGAAGTTGAACATGAACCTTACGAAACAATACTGCACAAAATTTATGACAAAGAAAAATGTTTTTCTCCTATTCCCTCTCTAGCGCTTCATTGTACTAACGTAAATTCTGTATTTGGATTATCCCCGACAATAGATTTTAAAAAATTATGGGAAGATAATAAATTATAAATAAGGCCCGATTACTCGAGCCTTATTTAAATAACAAACTATAGAAAAATTAATCTCTAATGGAATAAGCTGACACGCCGACTTCAGCTTTATCTGTTCCAAGTCTCTCTGCAGATTTACTTATTCTTAAACCAATTGTTTCTTTAAGAATTCTAAATACTGCATAAGATAATACAAAACTAAAAACACATACTGAAATTACTCCAATAAACTGTGTTGCAAAATTTGTATCATTGTTGCTTAATGGTACAACTAAAGTTCCGAAAATACCCGCAAACATGTGCACTGGAATAGCTCCAACAACATCGTCTAAGGCTTTACTTTCTAAAAATTTAGTTCCGAAATACATTATAACCGCGCCCATTGCTCCGATACACATTGCTAGTATTGGACCAGGCGTTAGTGGTTCTGCCGTTATAGCAACTAGTCCTGCAAGAGCACCGTTTAACATCATTACAATATCTGTTTTACCATTTAATAAACGAGTTAAGGCTGCACCAGCTACTGTCCCTGCCGCTCCAGCTAAGTGAGTGTTAACTGCAATTTTACTAATTGCATTTACATCGTCAAAAGTGCCCATAGCTAATTGGCTGAAACCATTAAATCCAAACCAACCAAACCATAATAAGAATGTACCTAAAGTTACTAATGGAATACTAGAAGCTGCGAAAGGTTCCATAGATCTTTTTTGTCCTCTTGGACCAAATCTCCCTTCTCGAGCCCCTAATACAATTACTCCGGCTAAAGCTGCAGCGCCACCACATGCATGCACAAGTGTTGACCCGGCAAAATCAGAAAAGCCAGCTGTGCTTAACCAACCTCCCCCCCATTGCCATCCCATTGATATTGGATAAATTAAACCTGCCATAAAAGCAGCAAATATAAAGAACGGCCAAATCTTTATTCGCTCTGCTACTGCACCTGAAACTATTGATGCTGTTGCACAAACAAACATGGTTTGAAAAAACCAATCAGAATGCCCAGAATAACCAGTTCCCATTTCAGTACCATCGCTCCATATTGAAAATGAACCAATATATCCACCTTCAGGAATTCCATATGCTAAATTATAACCAACTAAGAAAAATACTATTGAGCAAATTGCAAATTTACCTATATTTTTAGCTGCTATTGTAGAAACACTTTTTGTTGTAACAAGTCCACTTTCTAACATACAAAATCCAGCGGCCATGAAAGCAACTAAAACTCCGCCAATGTAAAATGCCAATGAATTGAAAATATATTGACCTTCTTCAGACATTGTAGTTTCTGCAAAACTTGATGTCGTTAAAATTGATAAGAATATTAAAATTAAAATTAAATTTTTTTTCATTGTTCCCCCTCGTTGACACGCATATTTCATTTTTAGGTAAGTTGTAAAATAGTGACTATGGCATAACACATATGTAAAATTTGCATAAAAAAAAGGCCCAGCGGGGGCTGGGCCTTAATTTTTCTCCAACTAACGAGGGAGGAGATAAGTTAGAAACGTTATTAGTCTCTTATACCGTAAGCTATTACACCAACTTCTGCTTTGTCAGTTCCTAGTCTTTCAGCTTCTTTACTAATTCTTAATCCAATTGTGCTCTTAATAGCTTGGAAAACAACTAGTGAGACTACAAATACGAATACAACAACTGAAATTGTTCCAAGGAATTGAGCTCCAAAAGAAACATCTCCATTTGTTAATGGTACTGCTAATGTACCCCATACTCCAGCTACTAAGTGAGCTGGTATGGCTCCAACAACATCGTCAATTTTCATTTTGAATAATAGTTTTGTTGAGAAATACATTAATATTCCTGCTATTGCTCCGATGAAAATTGCTGCTAATGGACTTGGTGTTAATGGTTCAGCAGTGATACCTACTAGTCCTGCAATAGCTCCATTTAACATCATAACCACATCAGTTTTACCACCAATCAATCTTGACATTGTTGCAGCAGCTAATACTCCACCACCTGCAGCCAAATTCGTATTGATATAAATTGTTGCGACTGAAGACACATCTTCTAGTGTTCCAGCGGCCAATTGAGATCCACCATTAAATCCAAACCAACCTAACCAAAGTATAAATACTCCTAAAGTTGCTAATGGAATTGATGATGCCGCAAACGGTGCCATCGGTTTAGCTTCGCCTTTTCCTGAGAATCTACCAGTTCTAGCACCTAATATGATTGCGCCTGCAAGAGCCGCAGCTCCTCCAGCAGCATGTACTAATGTTGAACCAGCAAAGTCTGAAAATCCAGCAACCGATAACCATCCGCCACCCCACTGCCAGCCCATTGAAATTGGATAAATAATTCCAGTTAAAATAGCTGCAAATAGGAAGAATGGCCAAATTTTAATTCTTTCTGCTAACGTACCTGAAACGATAGACATTGTAGTTGCACAGAACACCATTTGAAAGAACCAATCAGAACCATCAGAATAACCTGTCTCCAATGATGATGCGTCGCTCCATGGTGTAAATGAACCTATATATCCACCTTCTGGGATACCGTAAGCTAAGTTGTAACCAACCAACCAGAACATAACTCCAGCGATTGAATAAAGACCTATATTTTTTGCACAGATTGCTGATACAGATTTTGATGTTACCAATCCTGACTCTAACATTGCGAAACCTGCGGCCATCCACATGACCAAGAAACCTGACATTAAAAATAATAGGGTATTAAATATATATTGTACTTCTGCTGATACAGTTGTTTCCGCGTAACCTAATCCCGCAAAACCAAAGTATAGTGCTGCTCCAGCAAAAAAGTAACCTAAGTATTTTTTCATAACACTCCCTTGTTTAATTAAAGTGTGCTTATAAAATTTTAAAAATTAAATGAGGAGTGATTTGTCTAAAAATGAGCTATGCAGTTTTTGCAAGTAGTTTAGCCCTTATTTGATTTTATCAAATAAGGGCTAAAAATAAGATTTAACGATTAAACATTTCTTTTAAGCTTTTAGCTGGTAAAAACTTAACTTTTTGAGATGCAGCTATTTGAATTGACTCTCCTGTTCTTGGGTTTCTTCCTACTCTAGCTTTTCTTTTAGCTACTTTATAAGTGCCAAAACCAGCGATTTTCACAGTATCGTCGTTCTTTAGCGCGTCCAAAATAATTGTCGTTATTGAGTCAAAAGTTCTTTCAGCATCAGCTTTACTTTGGCCCAATGTGGACGATATTTTTGCTACTAGTTGTTTTTTATTCATTTTTGCCCCTAGGTTAATTCTAATCTCAACAAAAACTGAGTAAAATCAACATTATTTTTAGTATTAAATAAAAATATTAACACTAAATATAGTATTTCAAAAAGTGTTGATTTTACTTACTTTTTTGTGGGTAAAAAGTGGCTTAAAATAAGCCTAAATCTTTAAGATCGTTAAAGGTCGTGAAAAACATAAGAGAAAACAGCAAAAATAACCCGATTCGAAAAAAACCTTCTTGAGTTTTTTGGGAAAGTGGTTTGCCTAGTATTTTCTCAAACGCATAAAACATTAGGTGTCCGCCATCTAAAAGAGGAATTGGAAATAAATTTATTAAACCTAAACTTATCGAAATATAAGCCATAATACTTAAAAAAGCTATTAAGCCGAATTGAGCAACCTGACCTGTTATTTTTGCTATTCGTATGGGTCCACCTAATTGTGAACTATCCCCTTTTCCTTGAAACATTGATCCTACAAATTTTAAAGTGGTTTTCGTTACAAACCATGTTTCTCCCACCGCATAATACATAGCTTTGGTTGGCCCTAATTTTTGTTTATCAAATTCATTATTAAGAGGAGATATTTTTATACCAATAATTTTCCTTTTAACTTTATTGCCTAAATTATCTTCACTCATTACTTCTTTAGGTTCTATTATGAATGACAACTCTTGCTCATTTCTTAAAACTTTAATTTCAACATTTTCATTTGTTGTTGCATTAATATGTGTAGAAACCTCTAAAACACTACTTATTTTATTATCATTTATTTCTGTAATAACATCATTCACTTTTAATCCTGATGAAAAGGCTGGGCTATTTTCTTGTACTTCAGATATTTTAGCCGGAGTAAAATCTTTGCCGGAAAACATATATATAAAGGTAAAAATGATGATGGCCAAAATAAAATTTGCTAATGGACCTCCGAAGACAATTAATGATCTTTGGTAAAGAGGTTTTACAACAAAAAGTTTTTTCCTATCACTCTCATTATATTTTTTTAAAAGCTCCGCTTGTTCAGCTTGACTAAAAACGTTTCTATCACCAAAAAACTTAACATACCCACCTAAAGGTATTAAACAGAATTTCCATCTCGTTCCATTTTTGTCGTTAATACCGAATAATTCTCTACCGAAACCTATTGAGAAATCAGTGACACCTACACCGTATTTTCTAGCAAAATAATAATGGCCGTATTCATGAACGAATACAACTATGGTAAGTAAAACAATAAATGGTATTATAAAATTTAAAATTTCCATTCATTTACCTTACTAAAAAGAAAATTTCTGAACGCAACTAATCTAGCATTATTTTTAAGTGATTCTGGATAAACAAAATGTGTTTCTGTTGGTTTGCCAGGCTCAGTTGGTAAAACTTTTGTAATACCGCTTATATTGTGTGCTATATAGTCTGGTAATGCTGCTAAACCAACTCCACTTTGAACTGCTAATAATAGTCCGTAAACGCTATTTACTTTTAATAAAGATTTCCTTTTTTTTCCATCTTTTGTACCTACTTTTAATACCCAGTCTGGATTATAAACAGGAGATGGTGCGCCTTTACCGTAAGTAATGAATTTATGTTTATCTAAATCCTTTAAAGTTTTTGGATAACCATTTTTTTCTAAATAATCATTTGACCCATAAATGTGATAGTTGAAATCAACAAACTTTTTTTGAATTAAATTGAGTTGTTTTGGTCTTCTCATTCTGATAGCTACATCGGCTTGACGAGTTGCTAAATCAAGTTCTTTATCATCAAATATTAATTCTATTTCAATACCAGGGTTTAAATCCATAAATTCTTTTATTCGAGGGGTTAACCATGTGGTTCCAAAGCTCACAACAGTAGTGACAACAAGTTTGCCGCTCAATTTATCTTTTTCTTCACTTAAATTAGACTCTACATCCTTAAGTTTTGAAATTACCTCATGCGCTGTTTTAAAAAGGTATTTGCCGTTATCTGTAAGAGCTAATCCCCTAGCGTGTCTCTCAAAAAGCTTTATTTTTAGGTCGCTTTCTAAAGATTGGATTTGTCTACTAATAGCTGATTGGCTTAAATTCAAAATCGTTGATGCTTTTGTAAAGCTACTAGCTTCAGCAACTGTATGAAATATCTTTAATTTATCCCAGTCCATTAGAGAAGATTATAGATTATTTGTTAGGATTTACTATAGCTCTTCCAAAGAACTTGCCTTCCAGAAGCTTTGGATATGTGTCTAAAAGTTCGGAAAATGAAAGAGATTTTGTAAATGATTTTAATTTATTAAAATCTATAAGTTTAACAGCTTCATTCCATAAAAATTCTCTTCTTCTAATTGAGGCGCCAGAAGAGTCGATTCCCCATAGTTTTACTCCTCTTATTATAAAAGGCATAACAGTCGTGTTTATTTTTATTCCCCCTGCGTTTCCACAAGATGCAACGATACCATTTGGCTTTACCTGGGCTAATATTTTTGTAAGTGATGGTCCACCCACGGTATCAACGACACCGTCCCAAGTTCCTTTTTCTAATAATTTACTTTCTCCTTCAAATTCTTTTCTATCAATAATATTTTTTGCACCTAGATCTTTCAAATAATCATTTTTATCTTTTTTTCCTGTCACAGCATGAACATTGTAACCCATTTTTGATAAAATCATAACAGCGATGCTACCTACTCCACCAGTAGCTCCGGTTACAAGAACGTCGTTTACTTTTTCACCTAAAAGGAGTTCTTCTCTTGCTTTAATCGCAAATGAACATTGTAAAGCTGTAAACCCTGCAGTGCCTAACATCATAGATTGTTCAGCATCAATGTTTTTTGGATTCTTAATTAAGAAATTTGAGTCTACTTTTGCGTACTGTGAAAACCCACCATAATACATTTCTCCAACTCTAAATCCTGTGCAAATTACATTTTCATCCTTTTTAAACTTATCGTCACTGCTTTCGACAACTTTTCCAGAAAAATCAATACCAGGAACAAATGGAAATTTTCTAACTATTTTTCCACCATCTTTAAGAATTAAAGCATCCTTATAATTTAAACTTGAATAATCAATTTTAATTAAAACATTACCATCTTTTAAATGACTGCTGTCGATCTCTTTGATATCTCTTGTAAATTTATCGTTTTGGTTATTTATAACTACTGCTTTGAATTTTACAGTCATTATTTTCCGATATGTTTTAAATATCTATTTTGAAGAGAAAGATCTTCTTTGAATGTTCCTAAAAAATAATTTGTAAGAGTCATCGCTTTTTCTTTTTTAATACCTCGCATAGTCATACACTGATGGGAGGCATCTATAGTTACGGCTACACCTTTTGCTTCTAATCCACTCATTAATGTCTTAGCTATTTGCATATTTAATCTTTCTTGAGTTTGTAATCTCTTAGCATAAACTTCAACGGTTCTAGCTAGTTTACTTAAACCAACAACTTTTTTATTTGGAATATAAGCGATATGAATTACACCGATAATTGGAGCCATGTGATGCTCACAATGACTCTCAAAAGAAATATTTTTTTCTAAAACCATGTCATCATATCCATCAACATCTCCAAAAGTTTTATTTAGAACTTTGTTGGCATCTTGATGATATCCACTGAAATACTCCTTAAATGCTTTAACTACTCTTTTTGGTGTTTCTTTAAGACCTTCTCTATCCGGATTTTCTCCTATCCACTTCAGAATAGTTTTGAAAGCATCCTCTGCTTCTTTATCAGTTACTCCGCTCTGATTTATCGATGATTTTTCTAAATCTTTGACTAATTTCATAATTTTTTAGACATTATTATAGGACATATGTTGTTAATGCAAATTGCTATTTTGTCTTTTTTTCACTATTTTAGCTACATGTTTAAAAAAAGAGACAGTGTTTTTGAAGTTGAAGAAGGAAAATTTTTATCTCCTAAATTTGATAGCCAAGGCCTAATTCCGGTAATTACAACGGACAGTAAAACTGGAGAAGTTTTGATGCATGGATATATGAATTCTGAAGCTTTGAAAAAAACTATAGAAACAAAAGAAGCTCATTACTGGAGCAGGTCAAGAAAATCTATTTGGCACAAAGGAAAAACAAGTGGTTTTACTCAAAAAGTAATTCAAATAAGAATAGATGATGATCAAGATTCTGTTTGGTTAAGTGTTGATATAGGAAATGGTGCTAGTTGTCACGTGGGTTATAAATCATGTTTTTATAGATCGATACCATTGGGTAAAATAGATCATTCTGAAAAAGTTGAAATGAAATTTGAAGAAAAAGAGAAAAAATTTGATCCAGAAAAAGTTTATAAAGGACAACCTAATCCAACTAAACTTTAAAGATGTCTAAAGAAACTCAAAAAAATGTTTTTGGCGAACCTCTCGAACCTTGTTCAAATGAACCTTTAACGGGTTGGTTTAGAGATGGTTGTTGCAACACTGACAAAAATGATCGTGGAGTTCATACTGTGTGTGCAAAAGTTACTAGTGAATTTTTAGAATGGTCCAAAAAAGTAGGAAATGATTTAATCACACCACATCCCGAGTTTGGTTTTCCCGGTCTAAAAGATGGAGATTGTTGGTGTGTATGTGCTACTTGGTATGCGAGGTCTATTGAAGAGAATAAAGCTTGTACTGTTTTTTTAAAGAAAACAAATATCAAAACACTCGAATTAATACCTTTAGAAAAATTAAAAAAATTTGCTGCTGATTTGTCTTAGTAAATTTTTGATCCTCGAGTTTTAATTATTAACTCAAGTTCTTGAAATTCTTTACAGTTACAGTTCTTAAGGACTGCCAGTCTTTCTTTTGCTTTTTCAATTCTATTTGTTTGCACATAAAGTTCGCCTAGATATTCATTAATTCCGTTGTGCTTTGGATCTAAGCTTAAGCCTTTTAGATAAAACTTTTCTGCTTCATTAAAATTTCCAGACTTTCTTGATGTAAAACCCATATAATTTAATATGTCCGGGTTGTTTTTGTCTTTTTTATTAGCTGTTTCTAACTTGTTAAAAGCTTCTTTATATAGTTTAACTGCTTTATCTTTTTTATCTTTTTTCTCAAGCTTTCCTGCTCTTTTAATTAATTTTACAGCTTCGTCATACATTGAGATTTTTGAAGAACTTCCTCCACTATCTCCACCCGCTGCAAGTGCGAAATTGTTTATAAGGTAAAAACTTATTAAAATAATTAGAATTTTTTTCATAATACGAATTTAATATTTTTTTTTTTTATTTGTCATGCGACAGATGATCTTCCTCCGTCAACCCCTATAATCTGTCCTGTTATCCAAGAACTATCTTTACTTAATAAAAAATTTACTAAAGAAGAAAAATCATCACCTTCACCTATTCTTTTCAATGCATGCATTTTTGCAATACTTTCAGCCATCTTTTCATTTTTCAACATTGATCCAGCCATCTTTGATTTAGATAGGCTTGGCGCGATACAATTTACTCTTACATGTGGTGCAAACTCAGCAGCCAATGCAACCGTTAAACCTTCTACACCTGCTTTTGCAGAACTTATAATACTATGATTTAAAAATCCCTTTCTAGCAGCAACGGTTGAAAATAAAACTATGGAACCTTTATTTTTTTTTAATTTATCATAAGTCGATCTTATAATTTCTGTTGCAGATATAAGATTTAAATTAAAGCACTGCATGTAATCACTTTTTTTTGTAAGTTTTAAAGGCTTAAGATCTATTGACCCTACACAAAAAGCTAAACCATCAATTTCTTCATTTCCTAAGTCGCTAATAATTTTATCACTAAAATTTTCGTTTAGTACATCGGCCACAGTAAAGGAAGAGCCAAGTTCATTCGCTAAACTTGAGATTTCTTTCTCATTCCTTCCTACTAAATGAGTTTTTCCACCATTTTTTTGGATATTTCTTGAAACTGCGGATCCAATAGAACCAGTAGCGCCTATAATTAATTTTTTCATAACGTTAAATACCATGATCTGAGAAATTGGACAGCCTAATAATGACGCGTGTATTTTGCAATAAAAACAATATAAATTGATATTTATGAAACTATTCATCATTCTAGGAAATCAGCTGTTTCACCCAAAGTATTTAAGCCCATATAAAGATCATTTATTTTTTATGGCTGAAGATTATAATCTTTGCACCTTTGAAAAACATCATAAACTAAAAATACTTCTTTTTTTATCATCCATGAGATCTTTTAAAGATGAATTAAAATCCAAAAATTTCAATGTTTTTTATAGAGACGTAAATAAAGACTTTAAACTTTCTTATGAAAAAAAACTTGAAAAAGTAATTAAAGAAAAAAATATAAAAGAAATATCTTTTTTTGAGATAGAAGATAAGTTTTTTGAGAAAAGAATTTTGTCGTTAACTAAAAAAAATTCTTTAAAAGTAAATCAAATAAAAACACCAATGTTTTTAATTAATAGAGATGAATTTAAAAGTTATCTTACAAAAAATAAAAGGCCTTTTATGGCTAATTTTTATAAAATAGTAAGAACTAAAATGAATTTACTGATGAATAAGAATGGCACACCAAAAGGAAATAAATGGAGTTTTGATGAAGAAAATAGAAAAAAATTACCAAATTCGATAAAAATTCCTAAAATTTCAAAAGTTAAAGAAACTAAAGAAACTACAATACTTAAAAAATTTATAAGCTCTAATTTTAAAAACCATCCCGGAGATCTTGATAAATTTTGGTTTCCAACGACTAGAAAAGATGCAAACAAATGGCTTGATGAATTTTTAAAAGAGAGAATAAAATTATTTGGTGATTACGAGGATGCAGTCACTGATAAATCTAATACTGTATTTCATAGTGCTCTAAGTCCATTAATTAATTTAGGATTAATAACGCCAAATGAGATTTTAGAGAAATTAAGAAAAATTGAGAATAAAGTTCCAATAAATTCTTTAGAAGGTTACATAAGACAAATTATTGGTTGGAGAGAATTTATGAGAGGAATCTATCAAAATTTTGACCAAAGATTAGAGAAAACAAATTTTTTTAATCATAAAAGAAAAATGAAAAATACTTGGTATAATGGAACCACTGGTTTAGATCCTCTCGATCACGCAATTAATAATGCTAAAGACTTTGGGTGGTCACATCATATAGAAAGATTAATGATACTAGCAAACATCATGAATCTCTGTGAAATTCATCCTAAACAAGTTTATAAATGGTTTATGGAAATGTTTGTAGACTCTTCTGACTGGGTAATGTCACCAAATGTTTATGGTATGGGTTTATTTAGTGACGGAGGTATATTTGCTACAAAACCGTATATTTGTGGATCAAGTTATTTTTTAAAGATGATGCATTTTAAAAAAGGTCCTTGGTGTGATGTAATGGATGGATTATATTGGAAATTTATCGACAGGCACAAAACATTTTTTTTAAAAAATCCTCGCCTTGCAATGATGGTAAGAATTTCAGAAAAAATGAATAAAGAGAGAAAAACGAGAATATTTAAAGCAGCAAATAATTTTATAAAAGACAATACAAATGGTTAAAGTTTTTTTCAATAATTCTTGTAATATATGTAGAACAGAAATCAACCATTATAAAAAACATAGTGATGATAATATTAGGTGGATTGATGTTACAGACAATAAGGAAGCGCAAAATATTACCTCGAAATCTTATCGAGAACTTTTAAGAAGAATGCATGTTATACAAGACGGTAAGGTTATTGATGGTGCTGAGTCATTTTTAATTATATGGAAAAATATTCCAAAATATAATTTTTTATATAAAATTTTTAAAATTAAACCCTTATTTTTTTTTCTAAATATTTTTTATGAAATTGCCGCTTATTTTTTATTTCTTAAAAATAAACATCTTTTAAAAAAATGAAAAAGAGCCAGCTTCCAAAGAAGGTTTGCCCCGTATGTAATAAATCTTTTAATTGGCGCAAAAAATGGAGGCTTAATTGGGAAAAAGTAAAATATTGTTCTAAGAAATGCTCTAAATCTAATTCAATTTAAAAGTAGATAATATTATTGGTATATTTGACTTAAAATTAAAATAACCTTTATTAGAGAACTTCCAACAAAACTCATCTTCTTTTCGGGTAATAAAATTTACAGCCAGGTCATTATTCTTTATCAATCTTTTTAAAAATGAGAAATTTTCTCCGATAGAAGGGTATACAACATCAAATTTTTTTGATTTTTTAATTAAATTTATTAAACCATTTTCATCTAATAATTCAGCCTTGAATTGATATTCATTAAATTGTGATTTAACAACAGCTTTTTTATAGTCTATAACTTTTGAAGATAGCTTAAGAGATCTATATTTGTTATCCAATAAAACAAAATAAATTTTTTTGTATTTTTTTAGATCAAAAAAATCAATGTGCATTTCATTTTCAAATACAATTAATTGCTCGTTTATTTCTTCACTTTTATTTATTTGAAAAGGTGAAATTTTATATTCTCTTTTGTCAATAATCGGTAAGGCAGTCTCATTCAACTTAACATTTTTATATTTATTATTTGTAAATTTACTTATATTCCATGATTGGGCTAAATAATTTTTTCCTTTTGTTTGTATTCCAGCAACCCATCGCCAACTTAAAGTATTGGAAGCTGCATCCCCATCAAATAAATGTTTCATGAAAAACTCTGCTCCCTTTTGCCAGGGTAATCCTAATGTGAATATCCAAATACTAGCAAACAACATCCGTGTGTGATTATGAAGATAATTAAAATTTTTAAGTTCGTTTACCCAATCATTAAAACATTCAATTTCAGTTTCTCCTTTTACGGCTTTAAGGTATTTTTCGTCTTCTTTTATCGTCTTAAGATCTTCTAAGAAATCAGTCCAAACTTTTGGTCTAAGTTCAAGCCATCCTTTCCAGTATACTCTCCAAAATATTTCTTGAATAAATTTATCTACTTTTTGGAAAGGATATTTCTTCAGTACAATTTTCGCAGTTTCATATTCGTTAATTAATCTATGAGTAATATATGGAGATAAACAAGAAACATTACTCCTATTATTTACACCAAAATCAAAATTTCTTTTTGAATTATAATTTGAAATATCGTTTTCAATATATCTATTAAGCTTTTCTAAAGCTTCTGATCTAGAGGTTGCAAATTGCATCAATCTTCGTCATCCCTCCAGTCATCTATGTATAATTTCCAACAAGCAAATGTTACACAAATTATTCCAACAGAAAATCCTAGAAGCACTCCATTTTCTTTTCCTAAATATATAGAACCATAGTGAGCACTTAAAATTGGCGGTCCTACTAGAATCAATCCAACTATAATATATCTATAAATGAAAGGAGGACGTTTCAAATAGTGTTCCCTTGATCAAATGGTTGTGAAACAGCAGAAGTAAACCAGCAATCGCTGCAATCTTTATCGCTGCCTTTTTGTACATGCCACTCATAAAAAAATAATTTCTTATCTTCGTCTAATACTTCAACACCATAAATAAAAGTATTAGGGCTATTACTAATTAAATTTATTTTATGTGACGAATGGTTTAAAAGAATTTTATACTGCTGGCCAAGCAACATACCCTCAAATCTTTTGTATGGGCCAGTAAATTTTTTATTATCTGGGTGAGCAAAAAGCCAAGTTTGTTTTATTCCATCATTTAACTTGTTATTTTTCTTTAATGCTTCTAGTTGAATTTTTACTACATCTAAAGCAGATAAATCTTTCGATGGTTTAATCATTTCTGCATTTAGAGTATTACATGTAATTAAAAATACTAAAGTTATAAATATTTTTTTCAATTCCATATCTTTTTTAATGTTTCTTCTCTTTTACAAGCGTTTTTGTACATTAGATAACGAATAAAATTTTTTTCGTAATAATCTTGGTGATAATTTTCAGCAGGGTAAAAAATGTCAAATTTCCAAACTAAAGTAACAATTTTTTTATTAAATTTTTTCTCTAATTCTTTAAATGATTTATCAATGAGTTGTTTTTGACTATTATTTTCAAAAAAAATCACAGATCTATAACTTTTACCTTTATCACAGAATTGACCTGAAGCATCGAAAGGGTCAATATTTTTCCAGTAAACATTTAATAGATCTTTATAGCTCACCACTAAAGGGTTATATGTAACCTCTATTACCTCTACGTGACCAGTATCTTTGTAAACAACATCCTCATATTTTGGATTCTCAAGATGCCCTCCCGAGTATCCGGAAATTGATGATAAAACTCCATCTACTTGGTCGTAAAACTCTTCCATACACCAAAAGCAACCTCCTGCAAAATATGCTTTTTTAGTCTCTGTTGCAAACACGCTGTGGTTTATAAAATAGATAATTAAGATTAGAATAATTTTTTTCATTGAAAAGATGATATATTAATTATTATGAAAAACGATGATCATATTGTCATAGATGAAAATAGTGATTTAAATAATATTATCTGTGAGGAATGTAAAAAAGAAGATGAAAGTGTCAAACAAAATTTAATTATGCATGGTTTTAAATTTTGTAATAGCTGTAAACTATCAAAAACAATTTTTCCGATCTAAAAATTTCTAAATAAAATTAAAATTGTAAATAACAAAATCGCTTGAAATAACCAGGCTACAATAACAACGCCTAAAGCTCTCCACAAAGATTTGTAATCTAAAGCAGCTCTTACCCCAACTACCATACAAGCTAACATCCAAAAAGCTGACCCAATAAAAGTTACTGCCATTAGATCTGGTGTTACACCAAATACCCTTAATAAACCTGGAGCACTAGAAAATCCTATAGTTCTTAATAACTCACCATGATTACTCTTAGTATTTTTTTCAGGAAATAATTTTACGCCAACAAAATAAATAATATACGCCCAAACGTACCAACTGATTAGAGAAAAAATTGGAGCTAATAAAAAATTAGAAGCTCCTAATTGTAAAGCACCCACACCTGCAGCCATACTTGAAAGTACAACTACCAGGCCAGCTTGAATCGTTGCTGACTTATCTCGCTCCACCTCTTCATAGAGCTCAACATCAATTTTGATGGCTCTAAATATTCTATTAAAAAAATTGTTAAACATTTAAAAATTAACTCTTTAATATCTTTAATAATTTATAATGCAATTTTTTATTTGAAGTTGCCAAGATATTTCCAGCTTTTTCAGCATTTTTATTATTCCATGTGGTAATAAAACCACCAGCATTTTCCACAATTGGAATAATTGCAGAAACATCATATATTTTAAGATTAGACTCTATTACTGCATCTAATTTACCTTCTGCAAGTAAACAATAACTGAATGCATCAAGTGTAATCCTGCTTATATTCTTATTCAATTTATCTAACTTTTTTAAGATTTTTAAATTTTTATTTTGATGATGAAAATTGCATAGAATTTTTGTTTTTTTAAAATTAATTACCGAATTTGTTTTCAATTTTTTTTTTTTATTTTTGTCTAAAATGTATGAAGCGTTATTATAGCTTATATAGGTTTTTTTTAATTCTGGAAAATTAGCCATACCTATTATTGATTTCTTTTTGTAAATCATACCAACTAAATTAGACCAAGTAGGAAGACCTGCAACAAATGCCTTAGTTCCATCTATTGGGTCAATTATCCAGTAGTTTTTGTTTTTGGTTTTTTTCTCTTTAAATTCCTCTCCAATAATCCCGTCATTGGGAAATGATTTTACAATATAAGCTCTTATCATCTTTTCAAAACTTTTATCGAAATTAGTTACTGGATTAAATATTTTTTTTCTTTTTGATTTATTGTTTATAATTAATTTTTTTTTGGAATTTGATCTATAAAACTTATTTAGTTTAGAGGATAAATTGTATAAAAATTTAATAGCTTTATTCTGGTCCATATAAGTATATAACTTAATTAAAAAGTTTTTAAATATGAAAATAAACGAAAAGATAATCCCAATAATTTTAGGCTTATCAGCAGCACTGATCATAGGAGTGTTGGCTTTTTTGAGTTTTGAGACTCCTTATGGGTATTGGTTGATATTTTCCTTTGGCGCTACAACTTTTAGTGTTTTAGTATTTTATCAAGCTGATATGGCTCAACCCAAAAATGTTTTTTTTGGTCATCTCGTGTCTATAATAGTAGGTATCTTATTTAATGAAATTTTTGGAATGTCATTTATTACTTTAGGATTAGCAGTTGGATTTGCTTTAGCCTTGATGATGTATTTTAAAGTGGAGCATCCTCCAGCAGCCGCAAATCCTTTGATAGCCCTTTTATCGGATGTATCATTTGAATTTATCTTCTTGCCTGTCGCAGCTGGAGCAATAATTATAATTATTTTATCAATTTTAATAAACAAATATTTATTGAAAAGAAATTATCCAACAAAATTTTTCTAATTATAAATAAAAATATAGCTATTTAAAATTAATGCGTATGTGCTCCATAAAAAATAGGGGATCATTAAATAATAGCTGATCTTGTCTATTTTAAAGTATTCTTTCAAAAGAAATATGATGAACGCTAATATAATAATTAAATTTATTAATGCTAAACCTATTTGGTGAAATCCAAAAAAGGCAATGCTCCAAGTACTATTAAAAAAAAGATGAATAAAATAAATCTTAAGAATATATTTATTTTTTGTATTAAACCAAATTTTCCATATTGCTACCGACATCAAAATATATAACGTAGTCCAAACAGGTCCGAAAACCCATGCTGGAGGATTAAAAGGTGCTAGTGTTAATTGTGAGTACCAAGGTTCTTTAAAAGCTGAAGTAGTAAAACCGCCAATTGCAGAGGCTAAAAAAGTAATGGTTAATATTATAAATAATGATAAATATTTATTATTCATTATTAAAATATAAACTTTATATGTCAGAAAAACAGAAAAAAATTTGGATAACTGGTGCAAGTAGCGGAATAGGAAAATCAGTTGCTGAAAAGTTTGCCAACGAGGGTTGGAAAGTTGCAGTATCAGCTAGAAGAAAAGAACTTCTTGATGAATTAGCTAAAAATCCTAATATAGTATCTTTTCCTCTCGATGTTACTAATCGAAATCAAATTAATGAAGTTTTTAAAAATATTATAGATAATTTTGGCGACTTAGATATATGTTTATTTTCTAGTGGTACATATGAGCCAAAAGATGAACAAAATATCGATCCTGACAAAATAAAGAATGTAATAAATGTAAATTTTTTAGGTGTAATCGATTGTGTAAAATCTGTTGAAAGATATTTTAAAGATAAGAAATCTGGACATATTTCAATAGTTTCATCTATTGCTGGTTATAGAGGGTTGCCAAATTCAAGTGGATATGGACCATCTAAAGCTGCTTTAACTAATTTTAGTGAGAGCATTTATTTTGATTTTAAAAAATTTGGGGTGAGAGTTTCAGTTGTATCACCTGGGTTTATAAAAACCCCATTGACTGATAAAAATGAATTCCCGATGCCGTTTTTAAAAACTCCCGAGTATGCAGCAGAAAAAATTTTTAATGGCTTAGTGAAAAGTAGTGTTTTTGAAATCCATTTTCCAAAAGGATTAACTTTGACCTTAAAATTTTTAAGAATATTACCTTATAAACTTTATTTATTTTTAGTAGACAAGCTCGTTAAGAGGTAATTAGAGAAGAGACTCAACAAATTCCCAATTAATTAATTTATCGAAAAAATTTTCCAAATAAACTGGTCTTTTGTTTTTATAATCTAAATAATAAGAATGCTCCCATACATCACATCCTAAAATAGGTTTCATATTATGAATTATGGGATTTTCAGCATTAGGTGATTTAGTTACTACAAGCTTATCTTCTTTTAAAGATAACCAACACCATCCAGATCCAAACTGAGTAATCCCAGCATTGATGAATTCTTCCCTAAATTTTTCAAAACTTCCAAAATCTTGTTTGATCTTATTTTCAAGTTTAGATGGAACATTTCCACCGCCATTAGGTTTCATGCACCTCCAAAAAAGATTATGGTTCCAGTGTTGACTTGCATTGTTAAAAATACCCAATTTTTTCTCAGTAGATGATTTTTTTATTATATCTTCCAAAGTCAATTTTTCATATTCAGAACCTTTTATAAAATTATTTAGATTTGTAATATATGTTTGATGGTGTTTACCGTGATGTAAGTCTAAAGTTTGTTCTGACATTATTGGAGAAAGGGCTGAATTAGCGTAATTTAATTTAGGAAGTTCAAACATATTAATCTTTTACAAACATTACAGTTAATTCCGCTACTTTTATTCCGAACTTAGTCATTGTAGCTCTGTTTATTGCTACTCGCTCATCTTGCATAAAAATCCAATCATCAAAAGTAATTTTAATATTTTTACCTTTTACTGGTACAAGTAAAACATATTCAAATTTAAAGGCGGGGCCATATGAATAGCCTTTTGCAGTTCCAACAACATCCGAAGCGGTTCCCTCATAATTATGTTCATCTAGTTTATTGATTGTCCATTGTCGGGTTTGTCTTTCTCCGTCATTCCAATTAAATACCTCATCTAAAATTAATTTCGAACCATCCCACTTTCCGTTTAAATCTGCTTTGAATTGCCTTGTAACCTTTCCAGATCTATTCTGTAATACTCCCCAGGCTTTTACATTGCCTGATAAATAATTTTCTATGACTAATCTAGGTTTTTGGTCTTTAAAATCAGTTGGTTTCATTTTATTTGCACATCCTGTTATTAGTATTAGTAAAAAAAGTCCTATAAATTTTTTCATAAAAAATATCTATTCGACATAGAGAATTGAATCAAGTTAATGTTTCTAGACTTAAAGCCACCCTCACAATAAGATAGATAAAATTCCCACATACGTTTAAAATAATCATCAAAACCAAGTGGGCTTATTTTGTCCCAGACACCTAAAAAATTTTTTCTCCAAGCAGATAGGGTTCTGGCATAATCATCAGAATAAGTATTTATTTTCTCAAGTTTGAGGTTATTTTTTTTTATAAGTTTTTCCATAAAATTTATTGAGGGTAAAAAACCGCCAGGAAAAATATATTTTTGAATGAAATCTTCATTTGCTCGATACCTTTCAAATAACTCATCTTTTATAACAATGCCTTGAAGTGCAGCGGTACCATTATTGTTTAAAACTTTTTTTATAGTTTGAAAATATTTGTCCATATAGTTTTCACCTACAGCCTCTATCATCTCTATTGAAGCAACATGGTCATATTTATCTTTTAAGTCTCTATAATCTAAAAATTTAACGTTAACTTTATTATTCAGGCCTGACTTAAATATTCTTTTTTTTGTATAATCATATTGGTTTTTTGAAATCGTTATACAATCAACACTTACATCATATTTCTTTGCTAAATATTCAGCAAAACCGCCCCAGCCACAGCCAATTTCTAATATCTTATTTCCTTCTTTAATATTTAGTAAATTAATAAGTTCTTGAAATTTATTTTTTTGTGCTTTTTCTAGATCATCTTTTTCGTCTTTATAAACCGCGCTTGAATAAGTAAGAGTTTTATCTAACCATAATGAAAAAAAGTCATTACCTAAGTCATAATGCTTTGAAATGTACTTTATACTTTTAGATTTAGTATTGGACGCAAATATTTTTTTTAAAAAATTCTTTATTTTTTGTAATTTTAAACTTCCTGAAAAAGAATAAATAGTATTAATATTTCTAGCAGTAAGTTCGATTAAATTAGTTAAATTTGATGTGTAAAAATCCCTTTTTATATGTGCTTCGCCCAAAGCTGAACTTCCACCTAAAATTACATTTCTATAAAAACTTGGGTTCTCAATTTTGATATCTGTAGATAGTTTACTTTCTAAATCCCCAAAATGAAAAACTTTCCCATCGTAATTGACTAATTTTAAATTACCTTGTGAAATATTTTTTAATTTATTTAAAACAAATTTTTCTGAAATTTTAGTTAAACTCATTAGTTTTCTTCATAACTCAAATTATTTTTTAATTTAATTTTTCTTTTTCGATATATTGCTCCTTTTTTCCACAATAGTAATGCTTCATAATGTATCGAGCTAATAATTTTTATAGTCATTAATGGGTACTTTAAAAAATTAATTGCAAGCTGTTTATAACTAAATTCTTTTTTATCTCCCGTTTGAGTTGCAGTTAAAATTGTTCCATCGGCATCGGTTTGTTTAATAAAAACTGAAAGTTTGTCATTAGGATTTTTCAATTTAAAGTTATAGTAAGTTTCCATATCCATAAACGGAGATACATAAAACTTTTTTTTACATTTTTGAATTATTTCCTCATTGTTTTTAATTTTAAAAATATACGTATGTTGTTCATTGAATGTATTTTTTACCTCATAAAAAATTGCTACTAATTTATCTTTTTCATAGCAATAAAAAATACTCAAAGGATTAAAAACGTATCCGAGTATTCTGGGATAACAAAGCACTTTAATATTTGTTATATTTTCTTTGATGTGGAATTTTTTTAAATTTAAAATTACCCAATCCTTCAAATTACCTCCATCTCGATCCCCATGGTCTTTGTCATAAAAACTAAAAATATTAAATTTGTTATGTGAAAAAATACCTATTGATTTGTCCAAAAGATTAATCTCATCTAAATCGATAAAAAATGAAAAAGTTTTATATTTTAGAAAATGCCTAACAGGTTTAAATCTTGTATGAGTAACTTCTCCATTATATATGCAAGAGTTCATTAAATTTTAAAATTATTTATTAATTCAATTGATGATTTTAATCCATCTTCATGAAAACCGTAACCGAAATAACTACCACAAAACCAGGTCCTTTTTTTACCTTGGATCAAATGTAAATCTTTTTGAAGTAGCGTGTTCTCAGTGTTCAAGTATGGATGAGTAAAATTTATTTTTTTAATAATTAAGTTGTGTTGAACATCATGGATAGGATTTAATGTTAAAAAATAGTTTCTAGGTGTTTTTAAATTTTGAAGTTTGTTTAACCAATAAGTTATACATGTTCTTTTACCGTCTGAAATAGAGTTCCAGCTAGACCAGGCTCTTTTTTTTTGAGGCATTAAACTTTCATCAGTATGTAAAATAGCTTCGTTTTTAACATACTTAAATTTTCCTAAAATATTTTTTTCCTGTGTAGTCGGTTTTTCTAGCATGTCTAAACTTTCATCAGCATGTGAAGCTAAAACTACTTGATCATAATCTATATACTCATTTCCGATCATAATTCGAATATTATCGTTACTTCTAACTATTTTGCTTACTTCATAATTTTTAAATATTTCACCACTGATTTTATCAGTTACCTTTTTAACATAAGTTCTGCTTCTATTTGAAACAGTATACCACTGCGGTCTATTTTTTAATTTAAATAAACCGTGGTTAATAAAAAAATTTAAAAAAAATTTTATTGGCATTTTTTTTGCTTTATCAAAAGGCATCGACCAGATAGCTGCAACCATAGGTATTATATGATACTCTATAAAATATTCTGAAAGTTTTTTTTTATTTAAATAATCCCCTAAAGTTTGCTCTGTTATTTTATTTTTAAGTATATTTGGTGCAGTTTTGTAAAAAGATATTATTTCTTTTATCATTATTAAAAATTTAAAATTTAATAGATTAAGTCTATTTGCAAAAATTCCACTAAGACCACTTCCGCTATATTCTATTTCAGAATTTTTTATTGAAACAGAGAAAGACATATCGCTTTTTTCATATGGAACATTTAGATCTTTAAAAAATTTAATTAGATTTGGGTAAGTTACTTCATTAAAAACAATAAAACCTAGATCTACTGGTACTATTTTATCACCCTCTTTAATATCATAGGTAAAAGAATGTCCGCCAAAATGATCAGCTTTTTCATATAAATCCACTTTAAATTTTTTTGACAAAAAGTAAGCAGAAGATAGTCCAGATATACCAGAGCCAATAACTGCTATTTTCATTTATTAAGCGGCTTCATCTTTATATTCATCCATAGATGGGCAAGAACATACAAGATTTCTGTCTCCATAAACATTGTCAACTCTTGCGACTGGAGGCCAATATTTATTATTTTTCACAAACTCAGTTGGAAAGGCTGCCTCTTCTCGGGTGTATTTATGTTTCCAGTCATTTGAAGCTAATTCAATGTAAGTGTGAGGAGCGTTCTTTAGTGGATTGTCAATTTTATCAAATTTTGATGACTCCACTAAATCAATTTCTTTTTTTATTTTAATTAATGCATTACAAAACTTATCTATTTCCTCTAAATTTTCACTTTCTGTGGGCTCTATCATTATTGTTCCTGCAACTGGCCAAGACATAGTTGGGGCATGATAACCAAAATCGATTAATCTTTTGGCTAAATCTTCCTCTGAAATTCCTGAACTAGCTTTAATTGGTCTAATATCTATTATGCACTCATGGGCTACGTTTCCATTTTTACCAGTGTATAAAACTTTGTAGTCTTTAGATAATTTCTTTGAAATATAATTTGCGTTTAAAATTGAAATTTGTGAAGCTTTTTTCAAACCTTCAGCTCCCATCATCTTTATATACATCCAAGATATTGGTAAAATACTAGAACTTCCCCATGGTGCAGCTGAAACAGCCCCCATTCCATTTTTTGGACCTGCATCATTAATTACTCCATGAGTTGGAAGAAAATCAGCCAAATGTTTTGCACACGCAATAGGTCCCATTCCTGGTCCTCCACCACCATGCGGTATGCAAAATGTTTTGTGCAAATTGATATGACAGACATCTGGTCCAAATTTTCCTGGTTTTGCAATGCCAACTAGAGCATTTAAATTTGCTCCATCCATGTATACCTGGCCACCATGTTTGTGAATAACATCACAAATTTCAATAATTTTTTCTTCGAATACTCCATGAGTTGAGGGGTAGGTAACCATTAAAGCAGCTAAATTTTTTGAATATTTTTCTGCTTTATTTTTTAAATCATCTAGGTCCACGTTACCATCTTCGTCACAATTTATAACAACCACTTTCATTCCACTCATTTGAGCACTTGCTGGATTAGTTCCGTGTGCTGAGTTTGGAATTAAACATACATCTCGATCACCTTGTCCGTTGCTTTCATGAAATTTTCTTATTGTCATTAATCCTGCGTATTCACCCTGAGCACCAGAATTTGGTTGTAAAGAGACTGCGTCATATCCAGTGATTTCTTTTAAATCATTTATTAGGTCATTAAATAAAATTTTATACCCTTCCATTTGATCTGTTGGCACAAATGGGTGGGGCAAAGAAAATTCCTTCCAAGTAATAGGCATTAACTCTGCTGTTGCATTAAGTTTCATAGTGCAAGAACCTAGGGCAATCATTGATCGATTAAGTGCTATGTCACAATCTTCGAGTTTTTTTAAATACCTTAGCATCTCTGTTTCTGAATGATATTTATTGAAAACAGGATGAGTTAGATACTTTGATGTTCTTAAAAGATTTTTAGGAAGATTGTTAAGCTCAACCTTTGCATCCTGATTAATTACTCTAGAAACTCCAAATATTTTTAACAATATATTTACATCATTAAGTTTTTTTGCTTCATCAAATGCTACTGATATGTATTTATCATCAACCTTTCTTAAATTAATGTTTTCTTTTAAGGCTTTTTGATAAATTGAGTTTGTCTTGTCGTTTGTTTTAATTGTTACCGTATCAAAAAAATAGTCTGATAAAATTTGGAAACCCCCTTTTTTAATTTCATCAGCAAATAATTTTGCTAATTTAGAAGTCCTATTAGCTATTTTAAGTATTCCATCAGGCCCATGATAAATAGCAAAAGCTGCAGATATTATAGCTAACAATGCTTGAGCCGTGCATATGTTACTAGTGGCTTTATCTCGTCTGATATGTTGTTCCCTGGTTTGTAAAGAAAGTCTGTATGCTTTTTTTCCATGTCTGTCTTTCGATACACCTATAATTCTACCCGGCATTGATCTTTTAAATTCTTCTTTAGTAGCAAAAAATGCTGCATGTGGACCACCATAACCCATGGGAATACCAAACCTTTGAGCACTACCCACAGCTATATCAGCGCCAAGTTCTGCTGGAGTTTTTAACCTGGCTAAAGATAATAAATCACATATTAAAATTGCTTTTCCATTTCTTTTATGAATTTGACTTATGCTTTCGCTAGGATCAATTATCTCACCTAGAGTTCTTGGATAGGCTAAAACACCACAAATAATATCTTGATTGATATTTGATAACTCCTTTTTTTCATCGCCAATAATAAGTTCTAATCCAAAAGGTTTTGTTCGAGTTTTAATTAGATCAATTGTCTGTGGGTTACAACTACTTGAAATAAATATTTTTTTTGCGTTTGTTTTATCTAATCTTTGAGATAAACCGACTGCTTCTGCTGTAGCAGTTGCTTCATCAAGTAAAGAAGCGTTAGCAATATCCATTCCTGTAAGATCAATAATTGTTTGCTGAAAATTTAAAAGCATTTCAAGACGGCCTTGAGCTACTTCAGGTTGGTAGGGTGTATAAGAAGTATACCAGCCTGGGTTTTCAAGGATATTTCTTAAGATTACATTTGGAGTGATAGAATTATAGTACCCCATACCAATAAAGTTTCTAAAAATTTTATTTTTTTTAGATATAGATTTTAATTTTTTTAAGGCGTCATTTTCAGACAACGGCTCATTTATATTAAGATCATCCTTTAATAAAATTTTTTCTGGAACAGTATTTTTCATTAAATCTTCAAGTGAAGTATATCCTACATGTTGAAGCATTTTTAACTGCTCATCATCTGAAGGTCCAATGTGTCTTTTTATAAATTCTTTTGAATTGTCATCAATCATTTAATTTGGATTCTCCTTACAAAATTTATCATATTCATCTTTAGACATTAATGACTCTAGTTCGCCTTTATCTTTTATCTTTAATTTAAAAAACCAACTCGCTCCCTCTGGATCTCCGTTAACGCTTCCTGGATCATCAACTATAGTTTTATTTCCTTCAGTAACTTCTCCTGAAATTGGTGAGTAAACATCGCTAGCTGCCTTAGTCGATTCTACAACAGCAGCCTGTCCTTCTTTCTCTATGGATTTACCCGCGTCGGGTACTTCAACGAAAACTATATCTCCAAGCATTTCAGTTGCATGTTTAGTTATACCAACTGTTGCTATGTCGCCTTCTAAAGAAACCCATTCATGTTTTTTTGAAAATTTTTTTTCACTCATTGCTGCCTCCTTTTATTTAACATAACTTTTTTTATAAAATGGTAGTTCTGAAACTTTTCCTCCATATTTTTTTCCTCTGACTTCAAGCTGTAATGAAGTTCCAATTTCGGAGAATTTTGATTTCACATAGCCCATTGCTACTGGCCCGTTTACACTTGGACCAAAAGTTCCACTTGTTACAAAACCTATTTCTTCATCATTAGAAGAAAAAATTTTCGTATTTTCACGAGCTATAACTTTTCCCTCAGGTTTAATACCTACTCTTATTTTTTCACTTCCATTTGTTAATAAATTCTTTATTTTTCTCCAACCATTAAAGCCACCAACCTCTTTCCTTTTTTTTGCAATTGCCCATTTAAGGTTTGCCTCAACTGGATTTATTTTTTCATTTAAGTCATGACCATACAGACATAACCCAGCCTCTAATCGTAATGTATCTCTAGCTCCTAAACCTATGGGCTTGACTTTATTTTTTATTAAAAAATCAATAAGCTTTTTTACTTTTTTATTTGAAATTGAAATTTCAAAACCATCCTCACCTGTGTATCCAGATCTTGTTATATAAAGACTCTCACTATCGTAACTAAAATTATTTCCTGTCATAAATTTTAGTTCTGAAACACCTGGTATGAGTTTTTCTAAAATCTCTACTGACTTGGGTCCTTGTAAAGCTATTAAAGATAAATCGTTGTTTAATAGATACTTATGATTTTTACCTAAAAATCTCGATATATGTTTGATATCATTTTCCTTACAAGCCGCATTTAAAATTATACAGAAACCTTTGTTTGTTTTTGTAACGATCAAATCATCTATAATCCCACCGTTATCATTTAGTAAAAACGAATATTTTGAGTGATTGACTTTTAACGACTTTAAATCTGAAGGAATAATTTTTTCAAGAGCTTCGATTAGAGTTTCATCGCCTTCTAAAAAAAATTGGCCCATGTGAGAAACATCAAAAAATCCAGCATGAGTTCTAGTTGAAATATGCTCTTTTACAATTCCATCTTTATATTGAATAGGCATTTCATATCCCGCAAATGGAACAAATTTCGCTCCTAAGCTTTTGTGTAAATCGTATAATGCTGTTTTTTGTACACCCATAATAACTCTCTTTTTACCCCATCTGTTTTGAAACCTGAGAGATTTACTCCTTCGGTGAGGCAAAGCCTGCTTTCCAGAGTTATTACGGCAACGGTCCTTTTGCCTGAGAGTTTCCGGGGTGGTTGCTCCTTCGGCGCTACATTAAAGTAGACTCTCCCGTTACAAGTGGACTTTCGTTCATTCTTCAAAAAAAGTCAATTATTTATGTTATTTATTTTTCCAGATTTATCTAAGCTTTTTAATATAACTGCAGAAATAATTATAGCACCACCTATAAATACACTTATTGGTGGTACCTCATTAAGAAAAATCCAAACCCAAATAGGTGCAAAAATTGTCTCAAGTAACATCAATAATCCAACCGTAACAGCTGGTGTAGTTTTAGAACCAATAGTAACGCAAATGAAACCGAAAGCCAACTGAGGAACGCCTAAAAGAAAACCCATAAATATATCATTCGGAGAAAAAGATAAATCACTTGCCAAAATTATTCCGTAAAAGCCACTGAATATTCCAGAGTAAAATATTGCTGGAACCATATCCAATTCAGGGAATTTTCGAATAATCATAACTAGTATTGTGAAATTAATGGGTATAGCAAATGCAACTATATTTCCTAATAAAGTTCCCTGGTTAATTGAATCCCCTAACATTACAACCAAGCCGACAAAGGCCAAAACTATGGAAATAAAACCCTTTAAATTTATCTTTTCTTTAAGAAATAAGAAACCGAAAACTGCTAAAAAAATTGTTTGCGTGCTAATAATAAAAACAACGTTAGCTACAGAAGTTTTAGACATAGCCACAATGTAAGCAACAAAACTTAAAGATAAAAACAGCCCTGCAATAACAGCAGGGACACCTGAATTCTTTATAATTGTAATTGTATTTTTTTTATATGTTAAAACTAAAAAGAGTATTAACGCAATTATAAAAAAAAAGGATCTAACAGTAAGTATTTGCCAAATATCAGTTGTTTCGAAAGACCTTATAATTAATCCTCCCCAGCTTAAAAAAAAACCTCCTAGTAAACAAAGTATATATCCTGGAATTTTATAAATGAAGTTCATCTAAATAAATTGAGAATTTTTGGAAAATAATAATGTAAAGTAGATGCTCTTAAAATCATGAATAGAATTAATGCCAACCAAATTCCATAATTATTAATCTCTTTAACTAAAAATATAGATAAAGTTAAATAAATTGCTACAGAAATTATCATGCCATTTCTCATTTCTTTAGTTTGAGAAGCGCCTATAAATATTCCATCTAATTGATAACAGAAAGAAGCAATCGGAGGTATTATAATCACCCATAAGGCATACTTATATGATAAATATCTTAAAAACTCTATATCGGTAATTAAATTTATAATTTCCTTCACCGATACAAAAAATATTAAACTTAAAACTAGTCCTGTTATGAAACTAAGTATAATTGAGTTTTTTACACAAGATAAAAACATTTTCTCTGATTTTTTTCCTACAGAAAAACCAATTATACCTTCGGTAGAAAAAGCATATGCATCAAGAAAAAATGACGAAATAATGACTAATTGAATTAAAATTGAGTTTATCGCTACATATTCTTCTCCCAAAGTTGAGCTTAAATAAGTTATCCAAAAAAAAGAAAAAGTTAACAGAATTGTTCTTATAAAAATATTAAAATTTATGTTTAAAAGCTTAAATAATTTTTTAAATTGAAATATTCTTTTATTATTAAACCTTGGTATTACTTTATAATTTTTTAGTATGAAATAATAAGTGTAAATTAGAAAAGATATAGTTGTCAAATATGCTGCTATTAAAGTACCTAAAGCGACACCTCTAACATCTAAATTTAACTCTCTCACAAAATAAATACTAAATAAAATATTTGATAAACTTAAAATTATTATTAATAAGCTAGAAATAGAAGTTCTTTGTATCCCTAAATAAAAACCAACCAGAACATAGATCACTAGTTCAGCAGGAGCAGAGAATATTCTAATAGAAATGTATTTTTGTATCAGTTGGTTAGTTTGAACTGTTGTCTCAAAAATTTCTCCAATAACATGTATCAAAAATGGATGAAAGATTATAATTAAGATCGATATTAGAATCGCAATAAAAATATTTCTCAATATTATATAAACTAGCTCTCTGTAATCGGCTTTACCAAGCGACTGTGAAATAAGACCAACTGTTCCCATTCTTAAAAACCCAAAGCTCCAAAAAATCATTGTTAGAAATGTGGAGGATATACTTACTGCAATTAAGTATTTTTCATTATCAAGGTGACCCATAAGGCCTGTATCCACAATACCAACAAGAGGTATAGCTAAATTTGAAAAGAAAATCGGTATTGAAAGTCTAAATATCTGCCATTTTGTAATATTAACAGTTAACCTCATAGCGGCCATATGAATGGATAGATTATTCTTTATATAGAAACAATTAAATTATATAAGATTTTAGTAATATGGTAGAACAATTTATAATTGCTATTCAAATCATACTTATTGACATAGTAATGGCCGCAGATAACGCGATCATTATAGGTTTAATAGCTGCAAATTTTGCACCACAAAATAAAAAGAAAATAATAGCTTGGGGAGTAGCTGGAGCTTTTATATTTAGGATCTTTTTTGCATTCGGCACCGAATACATGCTCGAATATGCATGGATTAAAATTGTCGGTGGATTAGCGCTATTATGGATAGTTTATAACATTCGACAAGACTTGTTTGGTAAAAACAAAATAAGATCTCCAGAAATTAAGTCCAAAGAGCCAGTATCTTTTAGAACAGGAGTTTATAGGATTCTAATAGCAGATATTACTCTGAGTTTTGATAACGTTTTAGGAGTAGTAGGAGCCGCTAAGGATTATTACTATTTAATGATAACAGGATTGCTCTTATCGGTTTTTTTAGTTGCAACTCTTGCCACATATTTCGCTAATTATATTAAAGAACATAAGTGGCTAGGTTATGTTGGAATATTTGTAATTATAATCGTAGCTTTGCAACTTATAATAGGAGGCCTTGTAAATCTAGATGTGCTGACTATTAATGAAAAATACGAAATACTGTTTAGTGTATGATCGATTTCTGTGTTTTGGGATCTGGTCTTTCAGGATCTACTATAGCGAACCTTTTAAATAAAAAATATTCAATTGAAATTATAGATAAGGCAAAAGGCATAGGTGGAAGATCATCAACAAAAAAAATCAATAAAAAAGTCAGTTTCGATCATGGTTTGCAATATTATTCAGCCAATAATAGTAAATTTAAAAGATATTTGGATAAATTGATAAAAAAAAGAATTCTTAAGAACTGGGAGGGAAATCACATAGATTTTACATTCAGAAGCAAAGTAAACTCTCAAAAAATTATAGGCGTCAAAGGTAACAACGATTTAAACAAATATTTATTAAAAAAAATTAAAAAAAATTTGGAAAAAGAAATTAAAATTATTAAATTTAAAAAAGATCACTGGGAATTGCATGGAAAAAAATATAAATTTAAAGCAAAAAATATAATTATCACATTCCCTTTTCAACAAACAAAAAAACTAGCAAAAAAATATTTAAAACAACATTTTTTAGGTTTAAAAGTAAAAATGAAACCTAACATTACATTGCTATTAAAACAAAATTTCAATCAAAAAATACCAATAAGTAGTATTAAAATTAAAAATGATATAATTGCTTGGGCGGCAAATGAAAACAGTAAAAAACGCTTTTCAACAAAAGAGAATTATTGGACAATTCAAACTACAAATAGTTACTCTAATAAATTAATAAATATTTACAAAAAAAAAAAGAAATATTTCTCTAATCAAATTATAAAAGAATTTTCAAATATTTTAGATTTAAATCAAAGAAGTTTTAAAGCGTATAAAATACATGGATGGAAATATTCCTATAATGATACATATTCTGGAAAAAAATGCTATTGGGATAAAAAATTTAGATTAGGTATCTGTGGTGATTGGTTCATAGGTCCTAAAGCAGAGGCAG
The DNA here is from genome assembly GCA_902580115.1 of uncultured Pelagibacteraceae bacterium. Classification (GTDB taxonomy): domain Bacteria; phylum Pseudomonadota; class Alphaproteobacteria; order Pelagibacterales; family Pelagibacteraceae; genus Pelagilacustribacter. The sequence continues at coordinate 45,852 of CACHJN010000002.1, forward strand.
CTTGGCTGAGTGCTAAAAATTTGTATGATAAAATAAAAAAAAACCCGCCTAAATAATTAAGCGGGTTTAATTTTTTTTAAATTTTAATTTAAATTAAAATTTATAGCCAAGTGAAGCGGAAAGCCTAGTGACATCAAGATCTGCTTCGATCAAGTTATTAGTTGCCACACCAGCTCTTGCAACAGATGATCTAATTTCAATGTCTCCGTAGTCGATATGAGTTAACTCTAATCTTCCTACAGATCCCATGTAAGCGTCAAATTCTACGCCGGCACCAACTTCCCAACCGTTTATAGTTTCGTTGGCATATTTAGATCCTGTTCCTAAAGTCTCAAGTGTATTTAAGTCAGCTTCAACATATCCAACTTTTAAGTAAGCACCATCGCCTACACCGTAAGTCGCATAGTATGTTGTGTGACTATCAAGTTCTGCTTGAGCTTTGTTAGTGGCACTATCACCCTCAGAATTAGCGTCTGTTCTTTGTGAAATACTAGAACTTACGTCAGCTGATCCTGGAATAAAGTCAACACCTAATGAAATACCGCTTCCAAGAATATCATTGTATTCTAAGAAAAGCGATGCAACACCCACGTTGTTAGAAACTTCTCCTCGGCTTACTTCGCCGCCTTCAGTCTCTTGACCACTTGCTTCAATCATAGCCATTGATCCAGTTATTCCTACCGTAAAACCGTATTCGGCAAGCGATTGGCTTGAACCAAAAAGGGTAAGCAAGAATGCTAGAGTTAAAGCTTTGATATTTTTCATATTACTCCTTAGTAAATTGTACAATTAACTAGATATTCTTTATGCTATATAATTTTTGCTGTCTACTTAAAAAGAAAATGGAGCTTTTAAATAGTTCATAAAAAACCCTTAATTTTAAGGGTTTTAGTGTGGCTAAAAAGTCACAATCATAAGCTATTTTGCTAAAAAATCGAGTTATTTTGGGGTTTTTTTGTAATTAAATTTTTTCTTACTTTTGGGTTTAAGTTTAATAAATCTCGATTTTTAAGATTCTTCAAATTTTGAACCAAGCTTAAAAACTTTTTTGAATCTGATTTTGTAATTAATCCGTCAGTTAAATTTTTAAACTTTTCAATATAATTAGCTCTCCTAAAAGGTCTTAAGCCACTTGGATGAGCATCTGCAACATCTTTTTCTTCACTTATTTCCGAACCATCTTTCATTTTTATTATTACTTTTCCCCCAAAAGATTTTTTTCTTGGATCTGGGTCATGATATTTTTTTGTCCATAAAGGGTCCTCAAATGTTTTAATTTTTTGCCAAAGCTCAACCGTACTTTTTCTGTTGGCTCTTTCAGAAGTATAAGATTTAATATGGTGCCAATTACCATCTTCAAGTGCTACAGCGAATATATACATGATAGAATGATCTAAAGTTTCTCTGCTTGCTTTAGGGTCCATTTTTTGAGGATCATTTGCACCAGTACCAATAACATAATGTGTATGGTGACTTGTATAAATTTCTATTTTAGAGATTTGAGATTTATCTTTTATTTTTTTATTTAAACTTTTAGCCAAGTCTATTAGAGCTTGAGATTGATACTCTGCTGAGTGTTCTTTTGTATAAGTTTCAAGAATTGCTCTTTTTTCTTGATTTATACTCGGTAAAGGAACAGTATATTCTTTGTCTGGTCCTGAAAGTATATAAGCAATAAAACTATCTTCTCCTTCATAAATTGGACTCGGAGCTCCCTCTCCTCTCATGCATCTATCTACGGATTCTACTGCTAGTTTTCCAGCGTGCGATGGTGCAAAAGCTTTCCAGCTAGAAATTTCTCCTTTTCTTGATTGTCTAGTAGATATTGTTGTGTGAAGTGATTGTTGGATGGATTGATAAATTATATCTTTATTTAATTTTAAAAGAGTCCCAATGCCTGCTGCCACACTAGGTCCTAGATGAGCTATATGGTCAATTTTATGTTCATGAAGACAAATACCTTTTACCAGATTCACTTGAACTTCGTATCCAGTTAAAATTCCTTTTATTAAATTCATTCCGTCTACTTTTTTTTGTTGTGCCACTGCTAACAATGCAGGAATATTATCTCCTGGATGGCTATAATCGGCAGCTAAAAATGTATCATGATAGTCAAGTTCTCTTACTGCAGTTCCGTTTGCCCAGGCTGCCCATTCGCAATGAACTTTTATTTTTGGATCAACACCAAATAAGGTAGATCCATTTTTTCTTGGATGAGCTAAGGCCATTTCTCTTGCTGAGACTACTGGTTTTCTGTTTAACGACGCTATCGCTACTGAGGCATTATCTATGATTCTATTTATGACCATTTCTATTGTTTCTGCCGAAGGTCTCGATTTATCAGCTGCGACTTCAGCAATCTTCCATGCTAATTGGTCTTCCTTTTTTAGTAGTGCAGAAGATGGATGTGTTTTGACTTTTATTTCTTGCATATTAATTTAACATATTTCTAAGCACGTACTGAAGAATTCCACCATTCTTATAATACTCAACTTCATTTTGAGTATCTATTCTACAAAGAACTTTAATGGTTTTACTTGTTCCATCTTTATATTTTATTTCACAAGACAATTCATCTCTTGGCTTAACTCCTTTGTCTATATCAACTATAGTAATGAGTTCAGAGCCTGTGATATTCAATTTTTTTCTATTAAAGCCTTCTTTAAATTGAAGAGGCAAAACACCCATACCAATAAGATTTGATCTGTGAATTCTTTCAAAACTTTCAGCAATTACAGCTTTAATACCTAAAAGTTTTGTACCTTTAGCAGCCCAATCTCTAGATGATCCTGTTCCGTATTCTTTTCCAGCTATAACCACTAAATCAATATTTCTTTTTTTATATTCCATTGCTGCATCATAAACGCTCATAACTTTTCCATCAGGTTGTAAAGTGGTAAAACCACCTTCAGTTCCAGGAGCCATTTCATTTCTAATTTTAATATTGCCAAAGGTGCCTCTCATCATAACTTCATGGTTACCTCTTCTGGCTCCATAAGAATTGAAGTCTTTTTGTTGTACTTGGTTTTTCATAAAATAATCACCTGTTGGGCTATCTTTTTTTATGTTACCAGCTGGAGATATATGATCAGTAGTAACCGTGTCAGCTAGTAGAAGTAATAATCTTGCATCTTTAATTGGTTTAAATCCCTCAGGCTGATCTGGTAAATCATCAAAGAAAGGGGGTTTTTTGACGTATGTTGAATTATCTTCCCAATTATAAATACTGCTATCTACTGTTTTAATAGATCTCCATTCTTTAGGCCCTTCAGAAATATTTGAATAGCGGTCGATGAACATTTTAGCATTAATTGATTTTAACATTATGTTTTCAATTTCTTTATTGCTCGGCCAAATATCTTTTAAAAAGACTTCTTTGCCTTCTTTATCGGTGCCAAGAGAGCTTTTATATATATCAAAATTCATATTCCCAGCTAAAGCAAAAGCAACTACAAGAGGTGGCGAAGCGAGATAATTAGCTTTAACGTCTGGACTTATTCTTCCTTCAAAATTTCTATTTCCAGATAAAACAGAAACTGCATATAAATTCTCTTTGTGTATCGCGTCGGAAATATTCTTATTTAGCGGACCAGAATTTCCAATACATGTTGTACAACCATAACCAACTAAATTAAATCCAAGTTCATCCAAATATTTATTTAAACCTGCTTTTTCTAAATAATCAGTAACTACTTTGGATCCCGGAGCCAAAGATGTTTTTACCCATGGCTTTATCTTTAAACCTTTATCTATAGCTTTTTTTGCTAGTAGTCCTGCACCAATCATTACACTTGGGTTTGAAGTATTAGTGCACGAGGTAATAGCAGCTATTACTATATCTCCATCTTTGATTTTGAAATCAGCGCCAGCAACTTTTGCTTCAATGGGTTTTTCTCTCTTAGTATTCTCTTTATAAGCTTTAGCAAAGCTTGTAGCAGAATTTGTTAATAAAACTTTATCTTGCGGTCGTTTAGGACCTGATATACTTGGAACTACGGTGCTTATATCCAATGATAAAGTATCCGTGAATTCCATACCCTCACTTGCCCATAGACCTTGTACTTTTGAATATTTTTCTACAAGTTCAATTGTTTCGTCGTCTCTTCCAGAGAGTTTTAAATATTTTAAAGTTTCTTCATCAACTGGAAAGAAACCACATGTTGCTCCATACTCAGGTGCCATGTTTGCTATTGTAGCTCTATCAGCTAATGTAAGATTTTTTAAACCTTCACCATAAAATTCCACAAATTTTCCAACTACACCTTTTTTTCTGAGCATCTCAACAATTGCTAACACTAAGTCTGTTGCTGTTAATCCTTCAAGTAGTTTTCCCTTAATTTCTACTCCAACAACTTCAGGAATTAACATTGAAATAGGTTGTCCTAACATGGCTGCCTCTGCTTCTATTCCACCTACTCCCCAGCCTAAAACTGATAATCCGTTAACCATTGTCGTATGACTGTCTGTTCCAACTAAAGTGTCTGGGTAAGCATAAAGATCATTACCGCTTTTGGATGACCATACTACTTTAGCCAAATATTCTAAATTTACTTGATGACAAATACCTGTTCCTGGTGGAACAACCCTAAAATTATCAAAAGCTTTTTGACCCCACTTAAGAAATGCATACCTCTCTCCGTTTCTAGAAAATTCTTTTTCAACGTTTTGATTAAATGATTTACCAGATGCATACTCATCAACCATGACAGAATGGTCTATTACTAAATCTACTGTAGATAGTGGATTAATTTGATTAGGATCTTTATTTTTTTCTTTGACTGCATCTCTCATTGCTGCAAGGTCAGCAATAGCTGGAATGCCTGTGTAATCTTGCAGTAAAGTTCTTGCGGGTCTATAAGCTATTTCTGTATTAGATTTCTTATTTTTTAACCACTCTTTGATTGCTAAAATCTGCTTCTTGTCTACCGTTAAATCATCTTCGTATCTTAGAAGATTCTCTAATAAAACTTTTAAAGATTTAGGAAGTTTTGATATTCCTTCTAAACCGTTTTTTTCTGCAGTTTTTAAATTGAAAATTTTATAATTTTTACCTGATGAATTAATAATTTCTAGAGAGTTAAATGAATTTTTACTATTGAATTTCATGCGCTATACATAGAACATAATAACACAAACGATAAGTAAAAAAGACATTGAGAAATTAAAATTCTTAATAAATTTATCACTTGTGGCGAATTTTCTCATGTATTTTCCCATTAAACACCATGCTGTCTGACTTCCTACAGCCATGCAAAACCAAACAGTTGTTAAAATTATTGAATCTCTCAAATAATTATTTTGGGTATCTATAAAAAGAGAAATGGAAGTCAATCCAACAATTATGCTTTTTGGATTTATAAATTGAAACCAGAAAGTATTAAGAAAAGTTACTGGTTTTGGATCTAATTTTTTTTCATTCGTTTTTCCACCAAATGAAAGTTTGTATGCCATATACAAAAGATAAACCGATCCGAGTATTTTGATGGTGGTCTGGATAAATTGATATTTTTCAAAAACTGCCGCAGAAGTTAATTGCAACAAAATAATTAAAAGAGTCCATCCAATAATTACCCCCAACATAGTAGGTATAGCTTTTTTAAAACCAAAATTAAATGCTGTATAAGATGTCATAATATTATTTGGACCGGGAGAAAATGCTGTCGCTATACCAAATAGAATTAAAGGGAGAAGTTGCATCTATGCTATGTCTAATCCATTTTCTGTTTTTTGTGAAGGATGAACTAAAACAACCTTGCCATCTTTTTCGATAGCTCCGAGTATTAAAACCTCTGATACTACTCCAGCTATATTTTTTTTAGGAAAGTTACAAACTCCTATAACTTGTTTACCTACTAAAGTTTCAGAATTATAATAATGTGTAATTTGAGCTGATGATTGTTTAATTCCAATTTCTTTTCCAAAATCAACTTTTAAAACTAAAGAAGGTTTCCTGGCTTTTTCATTTTTCTTTACTTCTAATACTGTTCCAATTTTTATTAAAACTTTTTTAAAATCTTCGTAGCCTATTTCCATTTTATCTCCTTATAAAAAAAAGGGGGCTTTCGCCCCCTTTTAAAATATTAATTTAAATAATTATAACTGTTTATAATTACCTTTGCTCCACTCATAAAAAACGTAACCTGGTAAACTTACGTCACCTTTTTTATCGAAGCTTAAAGTTCCTAGCACAGTATTAAATTTACCTTTTTTCATTGCTTTAAGAACTTTTTTTCTGTCGACTGATCCAGCCTGAGTAGCAGCTTGCTCAAATACTTGTAACGCAGCATATGAGTAAAGCACGTAACCTTCTGGCTCGATTCCAGCAGCTTTAAACTTTTTAACTAATGGTGCAGCCTCTGGATTATTTCTTGGATCTGGACTGAAAGTCATAAGCGTACCTTCACCCGCATCACCAGTAATTTGCCAATATTCTGCAGTTACTAATGCATCACCGCTTATCAACTTAGTTTTCATACCCTGGTCTCTCATTTGTCTTACAATTAGACCACCTTCAGTATGATATCCTCCAAGATAAACAGCTTCAATACCGTTAGATTTTAGTTTTGAAACTAATGCAGAGTAATCTTTTTCACCTGCTGTGATTGCTTCGTACATAGTTTCTTTTAATCCACCTTTATTCATATTTTTCTTAGTAGCATCTGCTAAACCTTTACCATAAGCAGTTTTATCATGAATAATTGCAACTTTTTTTCCTTTGTATTCTTTTGCTAAGAAAGCTCCTGCAACTTCACCTTGCTGGTCATCTCTACCGCAAACTCTGAATACATTTGGTCCACCTTTATCTGTGAACGCTGGATTAGTTGACGCTGGAGATACTTGGATAATACCTTCTTCTGTGTAAACTTTAGAAGCTGGTATAGAAGATCCAGAGCAGAAATGTCCTGCAACGTAAGTCACGCCTTGACCAGCAAATTTATTTGCAACTGCCACGGCTTGTTTTGGATCACAAGCATCATCACCTATTACTAATTTAACTTTTTCTCCCAAAATACCACCTTTTGCATTAGTGTCTTTGGCCCACATCTCAGCACCAGCTTTTAACTGAGCACCGAAAGAAGCATACTGACCGCTCATTGGACCTGCAGAAGCTACAACTATGTCAGCTTTAGCAGTAAAAGATCCTAATAAAAAGATTGAAGCAATTATTGAAAGAATATTTTTCATAATCTTAAACATATGTTCCTCTTTTTGTTGTTAATTAATTAATTAATATTGATTATTGAACACTACCTTTGGTTTTTTGTAAATATGGAAAAATGTTATTTTTTTCCACCACCCTCTAAATAAGCAGCTTGAATATCCTTATTTTTCAATAGGTCTTGACCGGTTCCTTCTAATGTTACATTTCCATTGACTAGAACATAACCTCTATCCGCTAACTCTAAAGCCTTTTTGGCATTTTGTTCGACTAAGAAAATGGTCACTTTTTTTTCTTTATTTATATTTTTAATCGCCACGAAAATTTGGTTAACAAGTTTTGGAGCTATACCCAAAGAAGGCTCATCTAAAAGAAGCATTTTTGGCTTAGCCATCAAAGCTCTTCCTATCGCTAACATTTGTTGCTCGCCTCCTGATAATGTTCCGCCTCTTTGACTTAATCTATCTTTTAAGACTGGAAATAAATCATAAACATCTTTTACATCGTCATCAAATTTTTTTCCTTTATCATTTGATGAAGCACCTAATCTCAAATTGTCTTCCACTGATAATCTTGAAAATATTCTTCTTCCTTCAGGAACTTGTGAGATACCCAGGTTCACAATGTCATGTGGTGGCAAACTTTCAATATTTTTATTATCAAATTTAATTTCACCTGTAGCAGCTTTATTTACTCCACTAATTGTCATTAGCAAAGTCGATTTACCCGCTCCATTAGATCCTATTAAAGAGACGATTTCTCCACTATTCACCTTAACATTTACTCCTCTTAAGGCCTGTATATTTCCATAAAAAGTTTCAACATTAGAAATTGATAACATTATTCCTCCGTACCTAAATAAGCCTCGATAACTTCAGGGCTATTTTTTGTTTCTTTAGCAGATCCTTGAAAAATCTTTTTTCCGTAATTTAAAACTACAACATGATCTGATATTTCCATTACAACACTCATATCGTGCTCTATAAGAAGAATGCCTGTTTTTTTTTCATTTTTTATAAATAAAAGTAATTTGTTTAACTCAGCAGACTCTTTAGCGTTGAGTCCTGCGGCTGGTTCATCTAGACATAACAAATGTGGATTAATACACATGGCTCTTACAATCTCTAATTTTCTTTGATCTCCATAAGGTAAATCACCAGCATCGTCGTCTGCTCTGTGCGTTAAACCAATAATATCTAACCAGTATTTTGAAATTTCTACCGCTTCTTTTTCTTTTTTTACAAAAGAAGGTGAGTTGAATAATCCAAGAATAGTAAAACCAGAAGCATCCATTAATTTGTTATGCTGAGCAACCATAAGGTTTTCCAAAACTGACATTTGAGGGAAAAGCCTTATGTTTTGAAAAGTTCTGGCAACTCCAGCTTTTTGTGCAACTTTAAAATCAGAAAATTTTCTTAGGTTTAATCTTTCATTTTCTTTATTTAAAAACATTGAGCCAGCAGTAGCCTTATAAAAACCTGTTAAGCAATTAAATACAGTTGTTTTGCCTGCACCATTTGGACCTATTATTGAAGTAATTTTATCTTTATCAGCGGAAAAAGATAAATTATCAATAGCCACTAGACCTCCAAATTTCATTGTTAAGTTTTCTACATCTAATAATTTTTGACTCATTTTGATGAACTCTTTTCTAATGTTATTGTTGGTTTTCTTGTTGCTAAAATTCCTCTTGGTCTAAAAATCATGATTAGAACCATGGCGCCACCAAATGCGATCATCCTATAAGATTCGAAGTCTCTAAAAACTTCAATTAGTCCAATTAAGAAAACAGTAGCTAGTACAACTCCAGTCTGCGAACCCATTCCTCCAAGAACCACTATTGCAACTATTATAGCTGACTCGATAAAAGTAAAACTTTCAGGGCTTATAAATGCTTGTCTTGTTGCGAAGAATGAACCAGCAAATCCTCCAAACATTGCTCCGATGGCGAAGGCAGTAAGTTTTGTATTTCTTGGATTAACGCCTAATGATTTGCATGCTATTTCATCTTCTCTTAAAGCTTCCCAAGCTCTTCCGATTGGCAGTCTTCTTATCTTAATTGTAAAAAGATTGGTAATTAAGGCTAAAACCAGAATTAGATAATATAAGAAAATAATTCTTTGCATTGGATCATACTCAACACCAAAAAAAGTATGAAATGTTTGCTCTCCTTCGTCCGGAAAACTTTTAAAAGGCAAACCAAAGAAAGAAGGTCTCGGTATTCCTGTTAGTCCATCTGGACCTTTTGTAAGTTGGTACCAATTTAAAAGTAAAATTCTGATCATTTCACCAAAAGCAAGAGTTACAATTGCTAAATAATCTCCTCTTAATCTTAAGACCGGGAAACCTAAAAGAACCCCAAACATGGCTGCAAATATTCCGGCTATTGGTAAACAAATCCAAAATGACCAACCAAAATGAATTGCAAACAATGCATACGAATATGCGCCTACTGCATAAAATGCAACATATCCTAAATCTAATAAACCTGCTAAACCAATTACAATATTTAAGCCCCAGCCAAGCATTATGTAAGTCAACATCATGATGGCGATATCCATGAGGTACCTATCTGTAAAAGGAAGGAAAGGAAAAATTACTGAAAATATAATTGCTGTTAAAGCTATTTGATAACCTTTTGTATCTAGAAAGTTACTAATTGATTTACCTATGCTTGATTGAATTCCAGTTTTTTGATCTCGATTGTAAACGTATAGATTTGTGAGGAATCTTCCTACAGCACATACTATGACTATGATTAAAACAATGAACCATTTAGGATGAACTTCAAGAACTTCATTTTTTGCAACTGTCCTTAAACCTACAATCGGACCAAAAAGTGCGAGAGCTATTAAACCTGTGAATAAACTGTCTTTAATTGACGTCTGAAAAAATTTTTTTTCCATATTAAACCTTTTCAATATCTGGTTTTCCTAAAAAACCAGTTGGGAAAAAGATTAATACAACAACTAAAACTGTAAACGCTGCAATATCTTTATATTCAATTGAAATATATCCTGACCAAAATACTTCGATTAAACCTATTAATAATCCACCAAGCATTGCACCAGGAACAGATCCAATCCCACCTAATACTGCAGCTGTAAATGCCTTGATACCTGCTAAAAATCCTATGTAGAAATCTATTACGCCATAATACATAACGAACATCATCCCAGCTACCGATGCTAAGGAAGAACCAATTATAAATGTAATTGAAATAGTTCTATCTACATTAATTCCCATTAACGCAGTCATTGTTCTATCTTGTTCACAAGCTCGTTGTGCTCTTCCCAAAGCAGTTTTAGTAATTAATAAAGTAAAGATTGCCATTAAAACTATTGTCACTAACACTATAAATATTTGAAGATAACTCAAAGAAACTGTAAATCCTGTATCTTCCATAAAAGTAAATCCACCTTGAATAACAGGTTGCAACGTTTTAATTCTAGCTCCTTGTGCAGCTTGAACATAATTTTGCAATACTATTGACATTCCTAACGCAGAAATAAGAGGAGCAAGTCTAAAAGATTTTCTCAATGGTTTATAAGCTAATTTCTCAACAGTCCAACCGTAACAAGCTGTAAATACCATAGCAATTAGTAAAGTAAGTAACAAAACTATTGGTAGAGCAATACTGGTAAGTGCGAAAAGAATAAAAGATATTAAAGCAATAAACGCCCCTACCATAAAAATATCTCCATGAGCAAAATTAATCATTCCGATTATGCCGTAAACCATGGTGTAACCAATAGCTATCAAACCATAAACCGAACCTAGTGTTACTCCGTTTATTAACTGTTGTAAGAAATACGCTGTATCCATATTAAAGTTTAAAATTTTTTAAAGATGCTATTTAAAACTTTTTGTTGGACTTTGTAAAATTTCTTTTTTTTGAGCTCTTTAAGTACGTAAGCATTGGTTCCCCCTGGGGTTTGAGATTCTAGTACCAGTTGTTTTAAAGAAATTTTATTTTTGTTCATTGCATCCTCAGACAGGGCCAAAAAAAGTTCTCTAGTATAATTCTCTGCCTTATTTCTTTTTATTCCTTTAGAGACCAACCAACTACTAGTCTCATTTAACAAATTATAAAAGGAAGCCATAAAAGACGAAGTTGCCCAAAAACTTTTGGATGTATTTTCGCTTTTTAATTCTATTACTTTCCCCAAGTATTTAAAAAAATTTTTTAATTTATTGTCGTTTGGACAAATTATAATTGGTCCCTTTCTCATTCCTATAAAAGGCAAAGGAATTACTCTTGAGATATTTTTGTTTTTTGTAATTTTTTTTAATCTGTTTATATTAATTGTTGAAATCAAACTTATTATTTTTTTAGATTTATTGAATCTTAAATTTTTCAATATTTTATTTCCTATATTTGGAGTTACAGCTAAGAAAACCCACGAAGAGCTATCTATTACTTGTTGATTGTTATTTGAAACAATCACTTTTTTAAATCTTTTACTTAATTTTTTTGATATCAGTTTATTTCGAGGGGAGATGTAAATTTTTTTGATTTTTAGTTTTGATTTAAAAATACCTTCTATGATTGAAGATGTAATATGACCAGAGCCTAAAAATCCTATATTCATAAATAATGCAGAATAACCAGTCTATACCAATTAATAAAGAAAATTTTAAACTGATTTTTTCAAAAGAATTTATTCTAGTAATAGTATTTTCAATACCTGCAGCATTTACTGCAGAATATTTTAATATTCCATTAGCGTGGTTTTTGGGTCCAATGATTATTACGTCATTAATGTCTCTTTTTGGTTTAAAACTCGTAATGCCAAGATTAGTACTAAGTATAATACTAATTTTACTTGGTCTCTATATTGGAAACTACATTGACAAAAATTTATTTTCACAAATGCATCAATGGATTTGGACTTCTTTAATAATGTTGGGGTACATCATTCTAAGTGTTTTGTTAGTTTCAAAATATCTGGAAAAATTTTCTGGATATGAAAAAAAAACATCAATTTTTTCTGCGGCTCCAGGAGCTTTAGGTCCGCTTCTAATTTTAGCTGAGGATGAAAAATCTGATCTCAGTCAAGTTGCTACCTCCCATTTAATAAGATTGATTATTATTATTACTGTGTTTCCATTTGTTGTAGATAGTCTTTATGGTCAAAATAGAATGGAAAAGATAGATGAAGTTCTTGATCAAAATACTTACGAATTATTAATTTTAATTGTTTTATCTTTATTAATTATTTTTATTTTTGATAAAATAAAAGTCCCAGCAGCACTTTTAGCTGGCACACTTGTTGCTAGTGGACTATTACAGATTACTGAAGTTGCAAGCTATAAACTGTCTCCTGGTATAATTGATTTTTGTTTATTAATACTTGGATCATCAGTAGGCTGTAGATTTGCCAATAAAACATTTGGTGAAATTGGAAAAAATGCATTACATAGTTTTGTCGCTACTTTTTTTTTAGTCGTTCTAGGTCTTTTAGCTGCTTATGTAGCAAGTTTAGTGATAGACAAAAATTTCTTTACTCTACTATTATCCTATTGCCCCGGTGGAATTTATGAAGTTGCAGTAATTGCTATTTTTTTTGATTTAGACCCAGAATTTGTATCTTTTCACCACATTATTAGATTATTAATGATCTTGTTTATTGTGCCAGTAATCTTGCGATTAATGCAAAAAAAAACCTAATTTTAACCTCTCATTTTTGACATTAATTAAAATTTAGAGTTAAATTTGTTATGGCAAATTTTTTTGATCTGATTGGAAGAATAATGATTTCGGCTATTTTTTTATTTAGCGGAATTAACAAAATCTTTAATTATGATGGAACTGTAGGCTGGATGGAAGGTTTCGGTATACCTGGATTTTTATTAGTTCCAGCAATTATAGTTGAAATATTATTCCCGCTTATGGTTATTATTGGGTACCAAACTAGAATTGCCGCAGGAGGTCTTTTGCTATTTTCTTTATTAACTGCTTTTATTTTCCATTTAGATTTCTCTAACCAAATGCAATTAATTGCATTCCTTAAAAATATTGGTCTTGCTGGTGGAATGTTATTTTTAGTAGTTCATGGTGCAAAAGATTTTTCGATGGAGAAGAAAAAAAAATACGTTCGTTTATAGAAAATCTACCTCTTTTTAAAATAGCTATTATATATTTGCCAAAATACAATAAACAAAATAGTTATCATAATACATAATGTTAATGGCCTATCCCAAAGAAACGCCCATGATCCATCACTTATCAGTAACGATCTCCTCAGATTTTCTTCCATCAAACCTCCTAATACAAACGCTAATATTAAAGGTGGCATAGGAAATTCGTATAAGCGTAAAATGGTTGCTACAACAGCTATTCCTATCATTAAATAAATATCAAAATTGTTAAAAGACATTAAATAAATACCAGTAACTGAAAAAAATAAAATAAGAGGAATTAAAAAAGCCCTTGGCACTGCTAAAATTCTAGCTATGTATGGAATCAGAGGTAGGTTTAGAATTAATAAAATTACCATTCCGATATACATTGACATTATTACTGACCAAAAAATTTCAGGATTGGTTTGGTAAAGTCTTGGCCCTGGCTGTATACCAAACCCTAGTAAAGCTCCTAGCATAACAGCAGTTGTACCACTGCCAGGTATACCAAGTGTCAATAAAGGAACAAAAGAACCAGAGCAAGCTGCGTTATTTGCGGTCTCTGGTGCAGATAAACCGTTAACGCTTCCTTTTCCAAATTTTTGTTTCTCTTCATCCTTAACAAAATTTCTTTCCATTCCATAAGCTAAAAAAGAAGCAATAGTCGAACCTGCTCCAGGTAGCACACCCACTATAAAGCCGATTATTGAAGACCGAGGTATAGTTGTAACCATTTTTTTTGTTTCTTCTTTATCAAGTCTTATTGATCCAAGTTTTGATAATGAAATTTGTTTCGCAGCTTGTGTCGGATCGCTTCCTTTAAAAATAATTGAAAGAGCCTCACTCATTGCAAATGTAGCCATAACTACAAGTACGAAACTTATACCATCTGCTAAATTCATATTATTAAAAACAAATCTTGGTATATCCGATAAGGTATCTTGTCCTACTGAAGCTAACATTAGTCCTAGTACAACCATCATCATTGCTTTTAAAAAATGTCCTTTTGCAGAAAATGCTGATACTGCAGTCAAACCTAAAATCATAAGACCAAAATAATCTGGTGATCTAAAAGCTAAACTTACTTTTGATAAACTAGGTGCAGCGAACAATAAAAAAATTGCAGCAATCGTTCCTCCAGCAAAAGAACTATAAGCTGCGATTGCTAACGCTTTACCAGCTTTACCTTGTTGAGCCATTGGATAACCATCAAAAGATGTGGCTACAGTTCCTGGAATTCCGGGAGCGTTGATTAATATTGAAGATGTTGAACCACCAAAAACTGCACCGTAATAAACCCCCGCCATCAAAATTAATCCGGTTGAAGGTTCAAAACCATAAGTGATCGGTATCATTAAAGCTATCGCTGTCATAGGTCCCAATCCTGGAAGCATTCCAATTATAGTTCCAGCAAAGCACCCTATCATCACCATAATGATATTTTTTATTGACAGCGCAGTATTTAAACCGATAAGAATTCCTTCAATCATCCAATTATTCCTAAATATTTTAAAAGTGGGTCACGTAGATAAATGTCTAATAAACCGTGTAAAAGAAACATAAAGATTGCAACAAAAGGGAAGGAGAGCGTAAAAACCCAAAACCATCTTTTCTCTCCAAGTGTTATGTAAGACAGAACCAAAAAAATTGAGGTAGAAAGAAAATATCCTGCTTTTAAAATAGTAACTCCATAAATTATCATTAAAACGACAAGTGTAATTGTTCTTTTATAATCTAAGACTGAAAGATTAACATTTGCAGGTCTTTTCTCAGGTAAAACAATATAGAGACCTGAAAAGAAAATTCCTGCGTAACCTAATAAAATTGGAAAAGTTTTCGCATTAAAAGGAGCGTTTTCATCAAAGGCAAAAACTCTAATTTGATATGCGTGATATAAATAAAATCCTGAAAAAACAAAGAAGAGCAGTGAAATAATCTTAACTGGGCTTATTTGCACTGCTCCTCCTAATTAGTAAGTAATTAAATTACTCCAAGTTTTTTCATTAGAGCTGTCATTTCTTTAGTTTGTGTTTTTAAAAACTTCACAAACTTTTTGTCTGGATTATAGATATTAACCCAAGCATTTCTTTTTCTAACAGCTTCCCATTCTGGAGTTTTTTGAACATCACCTAACATTTTTGCTATTTTCTTTTTATCTGCACTACTCATGTTTGGTGGACCAAAGAATCCTCTCCAGTTTACGAACTGAACATCAAAGCCTTGTTCTTTAAGCGTTGGTACTTCTGGAGCATCTGCAACTCTGCTAGGCGCAGTTATACCAATTATTCTTACTTGGTCTCTTGCTCCCATTACTTCTCCCAAACCAGTTGAAAGAATTTGAGTTTCTCCTGAAAGTAAACCTGCTAATGCTTTTCCGCCAGCATCGTAAGGTACGTATACAACTTTATTCGGATCAGCCCCTGCTTCTTGAAATGCTAAAGCACCAATTAAATGGTCCATGCTTCCTCTTACAGATCCACCTGCCATCTTAACAGATTTTGGATTAGATTTATAAGCAGCAACTACATCTTTAAAGTTTTTATACGGTGAATTTTTTGCAACAGCGATTGCACCATAGTCACCTATTACTCCAGCTATTGGTACAACATCTTTGTATGACAGAACGCCACTACCACTCACGTAACCTTTGTGTCTTGTGATTGATCTTAATACTAAAGGTGTTGATTGAACTAATACTGTACCAGTTGGTTTAGTATTAATCATGAATGATAAAGCTTTACCTCCACCACCACCTGACATATTTTCGAATGACGCGCTTTTTAAGAAACCAGCTTTTGTAAGCGCTTCTCCAGTTCCTCTAGCAGTTCCATCCCAACCACCACCAGCTCCACCGCCAATTACAAAGTGTAATTTGTCGATAGCAAAACTAGTTGATGAGATTGAAGTTAAAAGAACGGTAGCAAATACAAGACTGATAAGTTTTTTAAATTTACTTAACATTTGTTTCCCCCATTGTTTGTTAATTATTATGATTAAAAATAATTAATGAGTAAGAGTCAATATGATTTAATGGAAAAAAGTTCCTCTAATTCTTAACAGTTCTCTAGATAACCCAGAATGCTCTTTGAAAGCTTTTCTCCCGTGTAGCCAGAAATAGTTGTTTGAAAAAATAGTAGAACCTACTGGTAGAGGAAAAACTATTTTGTTTTTGCTCTCTTCCAAAGCATCAGATAATTTTTGTAAGAATAAACCTTGTTGCATATTTTTAGGCTCAGGAAATTGATCAATATAAGAAATAATAGGTTTGCCTTTCTCATCATTAGAAAATACTGGGTGCTCAACTTTATAATCTACATTTTTACTCTTGGGCGAGCTCCAAATAAAATTTTGTCTTCCTATTGGATCTTTGCTTAAATCTTCTAAATATTCCCAGTCATCTAAGTGTAATATCACACTCTCTCCGCCTGATACGTTTTGTTCCTCCATCTTAGTCATTATTAACCAGTCTGTTTTCTCTTTTACGTAGGTTCCGTCTGTATGAAGATCTAGATTGTTATATGCTTTTCGTAAATAAGAGTCGCTTTGATCCACATGTTTCACCTCAAATCTTGCATAATATTTACCTGACATAGAATCGAAATTAGGAGTGCCCACAAGATAAGCTAAAGATGTTGAAAGTTTAACTAAAAATTCTTTATCAAATTTATTGTTTTTTATCTCAGGTTCAATAATTGCTGTTCCTGAATTTCTATCATTAAGAACTTTGTTAAGTTGTTTGCTTAATTCATTTTTAAATAATTCATCTAAACTTTTAGCAATGGTAAACCTTGTAAAGGGTTTGTACTCTAATGATGTAATGGAGTGTTTTTTAAATGGAAATACCAATCTATCTAAATCTTCTTCGGGTATTTTTATAACCTTTACTCTTTTAGAATTCTTATGATCTTCAATTTTTAAACTCATATACTTGTTAAAACAGATAAAAGTATAGCAGAAAATATTGTTGGTATAACCAAATTTTTCTTCATTATAATGAAAATAAATATACAGCTAATAAGGACTATCAAACGTATTATGATGTCGGCATCAGCTAAAACTCCAGCAGGAAAAATTATAATTCTACCAAGCAAAGCTGCTAGAGTTGAGTAGGCTACTAGATTAAACCAATCAAAAAGTTTCGAACTAGCATCAACTCTTTCTGAAGTTAATGCTCCTAAAAAACGCGATATAAACGTTGCAACAGATGTTGCAATTATTGCTAATATTATAATTTTATTTGGATCCATCTCTCACTCCAAATAAATATGATATTGAGCCCGCTGTTAAACCGGCAAAAAGAATAGCCCACTCACTTGAAAATAAATAAAATACTGGGCCTAGAGTAGTTCCTAATATAATAGCTAAAGAAATTTTTAAGTTATTCATTGCTCCAATCATCATGCAAAAGAAATAAACAGGATTTACGATTGCTAACCCTATAATAATATCTTTGTTTAGATAGTCTGCTAAAGTAAAACCTATTAAAGTTGTTACAATTGCTGTAGTCCATGTTCCAAAGCCAATACCCATCCAAAAGTCAATTCTGTATTTCTGATCAATTTTTTTATACGAGTCTTTAGCTATGAGCCAAGATGAGATTGCAAGAAAATGACATGACAAATAATATTTCCATCTAGGTTGAGACTTATGTTTAAGTAAAGGGAAAAGAGATACGGTCATTGGGTATAGTCTGAAATTTACTAACCAAACAGCTATGAAAATATTAATTATTGATGCGCCAATTAATAAAGACTCGGCCATAACAAGTTGACCTGGTAGAGCATAAGTAAAAAAACTTGATGCAGCACTTTGTTGAATGTTTAATCCTGCA
This sequence comes from uncultured Pelagibacteraceae bacterium, assembly GCA_902580115.1. Taxonomy (GTDB): domain Bacteria; phylum Pseudomonadota; class Alphaproteobacteria; order Pelagibacterales; family Pelagibacteraceae; genus Pelagilacustribacter. The sequence continues at coordinate 63,965 of CACHJN010000002.1, forward strand.
TCCTTAAGTAGAGCACCAAGCGCAACAAAACATGCAGCTAAAGGTATCGCTGGACTTCTTGCTCCTATTAATGATTTAAGTCCTTTAAAAAAAATTTTTGAATTTATCATCCTCCAAGGAATAATCTGCCTACGTCAGGATTTTTTAAAAGATCATTGCCTTTGCCAGCAATCGCTGTTTGACCAGAAACTAAAACGTATCCTATGTCAGCAAATTCCAAACCTTTTTTTGCATTTTGTTCAACTAAGATAATTGTTTTCTTTTCTGCTTTTTGGAGATCTTCTAAAATTTCAAAAACCATACTTATATATTTAGGTTCTAAACCAATTGAAGGCTCATCAACAAGTAGTACCGAAGGTTTCATAACTAAAGCTCTAGAAATTTCTAGTAGTCTTCTTTCTCCGCCTGATAAAACTTTTGCAGGTTGATTTCTTCTATTTCTTAGTCTGTCATATTTTTGGAAAATTCTTTCTGCCTCTTCGTAGGCTTCATCTTGTTTATCTTTTATATATCCTCCCATTAAAAGATTTTCTTCCACTGTCATGTCAGGGAAAACAGAATTATCCTGCAAAATATATGCAATACCAACTTTACTTAATTTTTCTGCAGGAGTAAGTTTAGTAATTTCATTGCCTTCTAATTCAATCTTTCCATCAAATATATTTGTGAAACCATATATAGAATGAAGAATTGTAGATTTTCCTGCACCGTTTGGTCCAATTAAGCATAACGATTGAGCTTTACTCACTGTTAAATCAAATTTATGAAGAATTTCCATCTTTCCATAACCTGCGTTAAGCCCTCGTATTGTTAAATGAACATCGTTAGGAGAAAGTTTATTTAATTCTTCTAACCCTGGAGCTTTTCCTAAAACATCATATTGATTAGCCATTACTGTGCTCCTAAATAAGCATCAACAACTCGCTTATCGTTTTTAATTTGATCTGGTGAACCCTCTGCTAACATTTTTCCATGTGCTAGACAGAATATCTTTTGAGCTAAGCTCATTATTACTCTCATATTATGTTCAATAACTAATAACGTAATTCCATAATCTTTGTTTATTTTAATTAACCTATCTATAATTCCATTTATTAACGTTGGATTTATTCCCGCTGTTGGTTCATCTAATAAAAGCATTTTTGGCTCATTCATTAGTGCCATAGCTAATTCTAATAATTTTTGCTGTCCAAATGATAAATCTCCTGCTCTTAAATTTCTTTTCTGATATAGGCCAACAAAGTTAAGAAGGTTTTCCGCTTTTTCAGTCAACTCTGTCGGGACTTTTGCAAAAATAAATCCGGAGTCGCTAGCTTTATGACTAATAAGCATATTTTCTACGCAATTGAGTTTCGAATAAATTCTTGTTTGTTGAAAAGTTCTTAATAAGCCTAATTTTGCTACTGCTGGTACAGGCATTTCAGAAACCTCAGTATTATCAAAGATAATTGATCCTTGATCTATTGGGTGAGTTCCTACAATCGAATTAAATAAAGTTGTTTTACCAGAACCGTTTGGTCCTATTAAACCAACTATTGATCCCTGCTCTACTGAAACAGAAATGTCAACGTTGGCTTGGACACCGCCAAAAGATTTGCTTACATTTTTTACTTCTAAAATACTCATTTTAATTCCACCTGCGCTTTACGGTCTTTTTCATCAATTACTTCACCAAATCTTTCAGGATATTTTTCTCTTAACCAACCCATTAGTCCCTCAGGGAAATAAATTACAATAACAACAATTAAAACTCCTAATGCAACGTATTGCCAACCTAAGATTAAAGTCCAGAAACCCTCTTTTAAAAAATGGAATAAGGTTGCACCAATAACTGGTCCCCATAAAGTTCCTTTACCTCCTAGAATTGCCATTAAGACCATGAACACTCCCATTTCTCTTCCATCAAAAGCAACATCGGTTGAGTCTATGTAGCCGATTAGTCCACCCATTATTCCTCCGGCAAGCCCAGCAAAAAATGCAGACACCATCCATCCAACAATTTTATATTTCATTGTTTGAATACCCATCGCTTCAGCCTTATCTTCATTGTCTCTTATTGCGTTTAAAATTAATTTAAATCTTGATCCATAAATCCATTTGATAAAAACAAATGTTCCAATTAATAAGACAAAACTTAAAAAGTAGAAAAAATCTCCTCTGGCTCCAGGATCAACTATATCTTTTGGAAATGGTGGAGTAGTAAAGCCCTGACCTGCCCCAATGATTTCTATCCCTCCAGCAATTTCACCTGCTGCGATACCTAAGCCTAAAGTACAAATAGCAAAATAGTGACCTCTTAATCCTAAAATAGCGTATCCAATAGCGCCTGCAATAATAGTCGGAACTAACGCAGCAACCAATAAACCAACGCCCATACCTTGAAAATATTGAGATGTAGTGTGTACAAATGTTTTCTCACCGCCACTTTCCGTCCATTCAGCTAATGGAAAAAACATTCCAACTTGAACCGATGCAGTTAGATACATTCCAAGACCATAAAAAAGAATGTTTCCAAAAGTATTATAACCCATTTCTCCACCTTGCAGATTCCATGTCATGGCTAATACTATTAAAACACAAAGTATTGTAAGCTGAACTTTAAAACCTGGGAATAAAAACGGAGCAGCTAGTCCCAAAATTATTAAGCCGGAGTATAAAATTAAATCTTTTTGGTTCACTTTGTCCATTTATTTCAAATACTCCCTTTTCTTTGAAAGTTTAAATCTTCTATAAACTAATATGAAAACTAGCAGCATAAACACTGCTCCAATTCTAAATTCTGTTCCTAAAATATAATCTGCAAATTCTTCAAAAAGTCCTAAACCCATTCCAGAAATTGCAACGGCAGGTAAATTTCCTAGACCCGCAACTATTACTATCATGAAAGATCTTACTGTATAGGGAAGACCAACGTATGGGTGCAGAGTAAGTGTAATTGCAATTAAAGCACCAGCAATTCCACATAATGCTGCGTTTATACCAAAAGTTGCTGCATAAACTTTTTCTGTATCAACACCTAAAATTTTTGCAGCTCTAGCATTTTGTGCTGTGGCTCTTATAGCTCGTCCAAGTCTAGATTTTTTCATATATATTACTAAAGCGATTGCATACAAAATACTTACTACTGCAGAGAAAATTTTTGAGTTAGGTAACGTTACTGAATTATCAAATAGCATTGTTGTTCCGTACTCTGATTGAGCAACAACAACATCTGCACCAAAAATAAAATTCATTAGTTGTTGAAATATAATAGCAATACCAAAGGTTGCTAAAATTGAGATAAATAAATCGCGATCTACGACTTTATTAATAACTAATTTATAAAGTGCCCATCCGACAAAAAACATTATAATTGGGGAAACGATAACTCCCCATGCTGGGTGAATTCCAGCGAGATACATTGTATAAGCAATATATCCTCCAAGAATTACTAGGTCTCCTTGTGCAATATTTATTATATTCATTACTCCCCATTGCAGAGCCATACCGTAGGCAATTAAAGCAAATAAAATACCTAGAAGAATTCCGTCCAGAGAAGCCTGGACCATAAGGATTGGAGCTTTAAATATAAGAAAGTCCATAAAAACTTAAAACTTATAAAAGAAATGCCCCCTAAATACTAGGGGGCATTTCAAATCTAATTAGATATTAACTTCTTTCAGACCACTTAGGGATTGGGTGGTAGAATTTGTCTGAAGCCCATTTTGTTGGAGCAACAACTTTATTCTCACACGTATCACCTTTACATCTTACTTGGAATAAAATCATAGGCTTAGCAGTGTTTTGTCCGCCAGGTCCAAATTTAATATTTCCATAGAAAGTTTGCATTTCAGTAGTCTTAAGAGCATCTCTTACTTTATCTCCATCAAAAGAATTTGCTCTTTCGAACGCATCTTTAAATACTAATAAAGCAGCAGAAGATTCAGCTGATTGGTATGGTGGAGCATAACCAAATTCTTTTTTAAAGTCTTTGTCATACTTCTTACCAGTTCCAAAAAAGCTATCTTTATAGCTTAAGTTTTTGTGCCACTGTGATGCACATAACGCGTATTCTGATTTCTTTCCATGTTGTTTAGAAAGTTTTGCAGCATCGCAGTGTGTCATCGCTAACATAGGGACATCCACTTTCATTTCAGCTATTTGTCTGATTGCAGTCAATGCACCTTTTGTGTGACCTGATACAACAAGTACATCTGGCTTAGTAGCTTTTACTTTAGCTAGTGTAGCTGCCATATCGTTAAGTTCTTTTGGTAATTTATCATCGATAATAATCTCTGATCCAGTTCTCTTTGCTGCATCTAGGATACCTAATCTCACGTCTTGTGAAAATGCATCTTGTTCAAATGCTTGAGCAATTCTTACTGGCTTACCACCGTTTTTCTCTACCGCTAAATCGATAGCTACTTCAAGGTATTGGTTAGCTGGTGATAACACAGCAAACAAATATTTATATCCTTTTGTAAATAAAGATCTAGATGCACCATTCGCTTCAACCATAGGAATTTTATATTTCTCGGTTACTGGTGCGATGGCTTTTGTTAAACCCGAACTGTAAGGTCCAAGCATATACTTAACGCCATCTTGGTTAATTAGTCTTTCAGCTAATTGTGCGGCTCTCTTTGGATTTGACTCATCATCGTAATAAATGATTTCAAATTTATATTTCTTCCCTTGAACTTCAACTCCACCCATTTTGTTGATTCTTTCAACGGCTAAGTTGTAACCGTTTTGAGTGTGAACTCCATTTGAAGAATATTTTCCAGTTAGAGAAATTGCAGCACCTAATACTATGTACTCACCATCAACTTTTGCAAAAGAAGATGACATGCTTGATAGCATCAATGTGATAGCTGAAATAAATGTAATAAATAGTTTTGTAAATTTATTCATTATTTCCTCTCTGTTAATTAATTAATTAATGAATTATTAAAACAAGATTTTATAAAAATAACAACAGTTAGAATCTATTAATAGTTTTGAGAAGCCGCGACATAAACTGCGATAATTATTAATACACACGCAGAGATTGTATTTAAAACTTTAGGATTATCTTTAAGCCAAATAGAAACTTTATTAGCTGCAAAAGCATAAATCATTAAAGTAGTAAAATCTAAAATGACATAAGTAATTATTAAAATTAAAAACTGAGCGAAGTAGTTAGATGAAAAGTCTATGAAAGAAGTAAATATTGTTCCGAAAAAAATTATTGATTTTGGACTAAGTCCAGCAACTAGAAAACCATCCCTGTAAAAAGAAAAAATAGATCTTAAGTTTTTATTTCCACTTTCAACGACCCTAATTCTAGATGTGTAAGTATCGTAGGCTAAATATATTAAATAGAGAATACCTGCCCATTTCAACATTTGTAATATATCAGGATTATCACTCAAGAATGTACCAATAAAAAATACAACAAGTATTCCCTGACAAAAGTTTGCAGAGATATCGCCTATGGCAGTCCAAATTGACTTATTAATTCCATAATTCAAAGTATGAGAGACTATGACAACACGAGGTGGTCCTGGAGTAATAAACAAAAATAAAATTATTTGTAAAAAAATTAAAAAATCTGTGGGAAACATTATTTTTATGACTATATATGAATATATGAAGAAGAAAAGTTATATTCCCCAAACCAAAGTTAAAAATCCTGAACCTAAAAAAAAAGGAACTGATTGGGTTATTTGGGCTGCTTGGGCAGATAGAATTACTTTTGAGGAAATAAAAGAGAAAACTGGAAATAGTGAGTCAGATGTAATTAAAATAATGAGGAAAAACCTAAAACCCTCTGCATTTAGACTTTGGAGAAAAAGAGTTCACAACACAAGTATTAAACATAGAAAAAAATTTAAGTTTGAGAGAAAAAAAATCAGAGAAAAAATAAGGATAAGTGATATAAGTTAATTATGAAAAAAGTTACCATGTATACTGGGAACCCGTGCTCATTTTGTGAAGCTGCGAAAGCACTTTTAAAAACAAAGAATGTTGAAATTGAAGAAATTGATATTTGGAAAGATCCTGCAAAAGCAAAAGAAATGTTGCAGAGAACAAATGGGGCAAGAACAATTCCGCAAATTTTTATTGGGGACCATTATATTGGTGGCAATGATAAGCTTCAGTCTGCAAATAGAAGTGGTGAATTAGATAAATTATTATCTTAATCTTATTTTAAATCTGTTAATAACGGCATCGAGTTACCTGCACCAAGTTTTAAAGTTGATAAACCTGCCACTTGATTGGCAATATTTAAACACTCTTTAATACTTTTATTTTTTGACAAGGCATATGCCAGACCACCATTAAAAGCGTCGCCTGCACCTGTCGTGTCTTCAACTTTTTTAAATGGTAGGGCCTTAATATAGATTTCTTCTTTACCATCAGAATAAAAAAGTCCCTTTTCACCTAAAGTAATTATTACTTTTTTAAGTCCTAATGTTAAAAGTTTTTTTGCACTTTCTTTTGCATCATTTTCATTTTTTATTTTAACCCCGGTGTAAAATTCTGCCTCAGCTTCATTTGGAGTAAAATAATCAGATAAACTAAAAAATTCTTTATCTAATTTACATGCAGGAGCAGGGTTTAATATATTAATTAAACCACTTTCTTTAGCTACTTTTAAACAATGCAATGTTACTTCTATTGGAATTTCTAATTGTGTTAAGAATATTTTTGATTTTTTTATTATATTAATGTCTATGTCATCTTTGGTAAAACTCGCTGGTGCCCCTCTGATAACGGTAATCGCATTTTGTCCAGTATTACTATCAACATGAATACCTGCTACTCCTGTTTGATGCTCTTTTGAAATTATAATGTTAGATGTATCTATTTTATTTTGTTTAAGTGAGTCTAAAGCGAGTTTGCCATAATCATCATCCCCAATTTTAGAAATAAAGTTAACATTACATCCTAATCTTGCTAGAGCTATTGCTTGATTGCAGCCCTTGCCACCTGGACCAACATTATATTTATCACCAAGAATAGTTTCACCGGTTGTTGGAATTTTATTTGCTGAAAAACTTAAGTCTGCAACAAATATACCTAGAACAGTAACTTCACTCATTAACCAAGCTTAGTGAGAAAAGGAAAAGTTGTCAAAATATAATAGCTTATTACCTGTATTGAATTTGTAAGTATTAAAACACCAGTGATCAATAAAATTATTCCACCACCTTTTTTAACTTTTGAGTAATGTTTACTAAACCCCTTTTTGGAGTTTAGAAAAATTGTCATATAATATCCAGAAAGTATAAACGGTATTGCTAAACCAAGAGAGTAAAAAGAGAGTAATATCACTCCACTGACTATAGTTGTTTCAGTAGCTGATAAAGCTAAAATTGAACCTAGTACAGGACCTATACAAGGCGTCCATCCAAAAGCAAATGCGGAACCAACAACAAAAGGGAAAATGAAATTATCTTTATAACTTCCCGTGTCTATTTTTTTTTCTTGATTAAGAAAATTAAAATTTAATAAACCTATAAAATTTAATGAAAACAAAATAATTATAATTCCAGCAGCTATCCTAAGTTCTTTGCCGAAAAAGATTAAAACATTTCCTAAAAATGAAGCAGCCATTCCTAAGCTAATGAAAACAAAAGAAAATCCTAATGCAAAAATAATTGTTTTGATCAGAACAATCTTTTTGTCTTTATCTATTTCATCAAGTTTTTTGCCTGTAATATAAGATATGTAACCAGGTATTATTGGCAAAACACAAGGAGTTAGGAAACTGATAAAACCTGCACCGAACGCTAAGAAAGATTTAATTAACATAAATTAATGATACAATTATCATAATGATTATTAAATATGTAAGTTTTTTACTAGGGCTAATATGGTCCTACTCATTTATAAGAACACAATCAATTTTTAGTAAAAAAACTGCTTTATTGTTTAAAGTTTTTATTTCTAAAGTATCTTGGTTTACTTTTATTGCAGCATGTTATTTTGGTTATAAAAACTTCTCTCTTAAAGCAACATTAATTGGAATAGCTGCAGCTGTGGTTATAGTTCACCTAGGTTTTTCCTTTTTGTCTAATTATTTTAGTAAAAAAGTAGGACAAGAAAACCTTCTTAAGATAAAAACTGTATTAGAGTATACTTTGATTGTCTTAATTATATATTTTGTTTTCTTTTAATCTGTAGGAATAGTGCTAAGCACATTAAATTTTTTATCTGTTATTACTATTTCACCTGAACTAGGAACTGCATTAGTAATGGCAGTTATTATACTGTAATGAGTTATTAAAACTAAATTACCTCCATCACCATCCCAGTTGTTTACAAATGTTTGAAGTTGTTTAAGTTGTTTTGGTTCATTTTTTGCAAAAGATGATTGGAAAGTTGAATTTAAAGCAGGAAACTCAAAATAATTTTTAAAGGCATATTTTGCAGTATCTTTACATCTACACCATTGGCTACTTAAAACTTTATCCACAGGAATTTTGTTTTTTTTAAACAGTTTGCCTATAGCTTTTGATTGTTCAATTCCAACCTTATCTAGATTTCGTTGTGTTTTACAATCATCAATTTTAAATCCCGGTGGATCTCCACCTCCAGGTGCTAACGCATGTCTTATTAATATTATTTTGTCTCCCTCTTTTGCTTCAACCCATAAATCTTTTGCGATTAAATTTTGATTAGTGAAGAGTTGAAAAAAAATTAGAAATAATAAAATTTTTTTCATTTCTTAGGTTTAAAAACTAAACATGTGCCGTTATTACAATATCTTTTGCCTGTAGGCTTTGGGCCATCGTCAAACAAATGTCCATGATGTCCTTTACAATTTTTACAATGGTATTCAGTCCTTGGATAACCAATCAAGTTATCAGTTTTTGTCTCAAATACATTCGGAAGTGATTTAAAAAATGATGGCCAGCCAGTTCCGCTATCAAATTTCATATTGGACTCAAATAATTTTATTCCACATCCAGCGCAATGATAGGTGCCTTCTCTTTTTTCGTTATTTAAAGGACTTGATCCTGGAGGCTCTGTACCTTCTTGCTTTAATATATAATTCTGCTCAGGAGTTAGATTACTATCCCAATCTTTACTTTTCATCTTTAACTTTGTCATCAACGCCGTAAGGTTTGAATGTACCTTTGTTTCCAATTTTAATTTCTTTAGCAGGAATTCCTATCACTGTTGCATTTTCTTTAACATCGTTAACCACAACTGCATTAGCAGCTACTCTAGCATTATCTCCAATTTTCACTGGACCTAAAATTTGTGCACCTGATCCAATTACAACATTATTTCCAATTGAGGGATGTCTTTTTTCATGCCTTTGTCTTTCGCTATCGATACTTGGTGATATGCCTCCTAATGTAACAGCATGATAAATTGTAACGTTATCTCCAATCTCTGAGGTTTCACCTATAACTACTCCCATTCCATGATCTATAAATAAATTTTTTCCAATTTTTGCTCCTGGATGTATTTCTATCCCAGTAAAAAATCTTGCTGTTTGAGAAATAATTCTGGCAATTAAATCAAATCCCGCAATAAAGAAAAAATTTGATATTTTATGAAAAAGTACAGCTTTCACACCTGGGTAAGTGAGAATGATACTCACTAAGGATTTTGCCGCAGGGTCTCTAGATTTTATAGATTCTAAATAATCGATCATACTATGTATATAATGACTACTTGAAAAATTTAAAGAATTATTTATAACGTTGCGAATTATGAGCAAACCATTTCACTTAGCTATACCAGCGGGCAATTTGGATACCGCTATCGATTTCTATAAGAACGTTCTTGGATGCAAATTGGGTAATGGAGAAAAAGATAAGTGGATTGATGTTGATTTTTGGGGAAACGAACTTACTCTGCACAAAACAGAAACTAAACTTCCAAGGGAGAGACATGATGTAGATATGGGAAAAGTTCCTGTTCCTCATTTTGGAGTTCATTTAAGTTCAGATGTATTCGATAAAATTAAAAAAAATATAGAACAACACGAAAAAGTTAATTATCTTGATAATCCTTACACTAGGTTTAAGGGTCAAAAAGAAGAGCAAGAAACATTCTTTATTGAAGATCCACATGGTAACGTATTAGAGCTGAAAACAATGAAGAATTAGTCATTGACTAATAATCATAGAAATTGATATATTTATTTAGCGCTGAGTTATAACAACTTGCGGGCGCTTAATAAATCCAGCTAAAGCGTTAAGTCTTAGACCACCGCTTTAGTCGGTGGTTTTTTTTTATATAAATAAAAACCGGGTATTTGAACTGTATTGTACACCTGACATTTCGTCGAAGTACTAAAAAAGGAGAAAAAAAATGAGTAAAATTAAACATCCAGAAACAATAGGCTTGCATGGAGGCGAATATAGAGCTGATCCTGCAACAACATCTGTAGCTGTACCAATTTACCAAACTACTTCTTACCAATTTAAAAATGCAGAAACAGCTGCGAATTTATTTGGATTGAAAGAATTTGGAAATATTTACACAAGAATAATGAATCCAACTTGTGATGTGTTAGAAAAAAGGGTTGCGGCTTTAGAAGGCGGAATGGCTGCTGTAGCAGTAGGTTCTGGTCAAGCCGCGTCAGCTTTTTGTGTTCAAAACGTTTGTCAGGCTGGTGATAATATTGTTTCTTCAACAGATTTATACGGTGGAACAGTAAATCTTTTCAAAAATACTTTAAGGATGCAAGGCATCGAAGTAAGGTTCGCAGATCCTGCTGATCCAAAAAACTTTGAAAAATTAACTGATGAAAAAACAAGAGCTTATTACGGTGAGTCTTGCCCTAACCCCTACTTAAGAGTTTTTCCAATTAAGGAAGTTGCTGACATCGGTAAAAAACATGGTATCCCATTAATTATCGATAACACTGCGGCACCTGTAATTTGTAAACCTTTAGAACATGGAGCCGCAGTAGTGATGCACTCTTTAACGAAGTACATCGCTGGTCACGGTACATCAATTGGAGGAATTATAGTTGATAGTGGAACTTTCGATTGGGTAAAAGATCCAAAGAGACAACCTTTGTTTAATGAACCTGATCCAAGTTACAATGGGGCAGTATGGGGAAGAGACGTTCCAAAGCTAACTGGAGCAAATATTCCTTTTGCCATCAGAGCTCGTGTAGTTCTTTTAAGAGATTTAGGAGCTCCGTTGTCACCATTCAATGCTTTTCAAATTATACAGGGACTTGAAACTGTTGCATTGAGAATGAAGCAACATTGTTCTAATGCTGAAAAAGTGGTTAAATTTCTCGAGTCACAGAAAAAAGTGAAGAATGTAATTTATCCAACTAATCACCAGGGTGAAATCAGAGAAAGAGCTAAAAGATATATGAAAGGTGGCTATGGATCTTTAGTTGGTATGGATTTAGGAACTAAAGAAGCTGGTGCTAAATTTATAGATAATTTAAAGCTGCTTTATCATGTTGCAAACATTGGTGACGCTAGAAGTTTAGCAATTCACCCAGCATCAACAACTCATAGTCAATTGAACGACAAACAGTTAGCTGAAGCTGGTGTAACACCTGGGTACGTCAGATTGTCCATCGGTATTGAGCATCCTGACGATATTATTGCAGATATTGAACAAGCTTTAGCTGCATAAGTGCTTTGTGAATTAGATTTGCTTGACGTGACAACATCTTCAAAATAAGATTTCATATTATTTCTATGAAATCAAAAGCTAAAGTAGTCGTAGTAGGTGGAGGTGTTGTTGGCGTCAGCACGCTTTATCATTTAGCCAAAAAGGGATGGTCAGACGTAGTTCTTATTGAACGAAAAGAGCTCACATCTGGTTCGACTTGGCACGCAGCTGGTTTATTGCCTTTATTTAATATGAGTTATTCTGTGGGTCAACTTCACAGGTACGCTGTTCAACTTTATAAATCTTTAGAAAAAGAAACTGGAAAAAATGTTGGTTTCAGTGTGGTCTCAAATATACGATTGGCTCAAACTCAAGATAGGATGGATGAATATCATCAATACGCAGGTGTAGCGAAAACAATTGGAGTTGATGTAAAATTTTTAAAACCAGAACAAGTAAAAGAAATTTGGCCTTTATGTAATATAGAGGGTTTAGTCGGAGCAATTCAGCATCCAGAAGATGGGTATATTCAGCCAGCAGATTTGACACAAGCTATGGCAACGGGTGCAAGAAATCATGGTGCAGAAATTTATAGAAACACAACTGTCTCAGGAATAAAACAAACAAAAGATGGCTGGGTTGTTCAAACAGATAAAGGAGATATTGCTTGTGAGCACGTAGTTTCTTGTAGTGGTAACTTTGCAAGACAAACAGGGCGTATGGTTGGTTTAGAAATACCAGTAATGCCAGTTGAGCATCAATACATAGTAACGGAACCACATCCAGACATTCAAAAAAGAAAAAAAGAAGGTAAGCCAGAGATGGGAGTATTAAGAGATAGTGATAATTCTTGGTACATGAGAGAAGAAGCCGGCGGATTATTACTAGGTCCTTATGAAAAAGGTGCTCCATGTTGTTATGTTGATGGACCTTCAAAAGATAGTGAGTATGAATTATTTCAAGAAGATTTAGACAGATTGGCTCCACATATAGAAGGGGCAATTAAAAGAGTGCCAGCATTTGGAGAAGTTGGTGTGAAAAAAGTCTATAACGGAGCAATAGCTTATACACCTGACGGAAATCCTATTGTTGGGCCTGCTTGGGGTTTAAAAAACTTTTGGATAAATGAAGGACATAGTTTTGGTATTACAGCAGCAGGTGGTGCCGGATGGCAATTAGCTGAGTGGATTATAGACGGAGAACCAACAATAGATATGTTAGGTGTAGAACCAAGAAGATACGGTGCTTACGTAACTAAATCTTATTTAAAAGAAAAAAATGAGGAAGCTTATGCAAATGTATTTACTGTTCATTACCCAGATGAAGAGCGTGAAGCTGGTCGGCCATTAAGACAAGCGCCTTGTTATGATAGATTAAAAAAACTAGGAGCTGTTTTTGGTCAAAAGTTTGGATGGGAAAGAGCAAACTTTTTTGCAGAAAAAGGAGAGAAACAAGAAGATGACTGGTCATTTAGAAGATCTAAATGGTTTAAAAATGTTGAGCGTGAATGTAAAAATGTTAAAGAAAATGTCGGACTGCTAGACATGACCGCATTTGGAAAATGTAGAATCAAAGGTCCTGGAGCTGAAGAGTTCTTAGATAAACTAGTTGCTAATAAATTACCAAAAAAAATAGGAAGAATTAATCTTTGTCACGCATTAAATACAAAAGGTGGTGTTCATTCAGAATTTACCATAATGAGAGAAGCTGAAGATAGTTTTTATTTAGTTTCCGCTGGCGCATATCAAAGGCTTGATCATGATTGGATACATAAATGGATGCCGGAAGATGGTTCTGTTCAATATGAAAATTTAACAAATAGCATGGGAGTATTAGTAGTAACCGGCCCTAAAGCAAGACAACTAATGCAGAAGGTTTCAAGATCAGATTTTTCAAATGAAAGATTTAAATGGTTAAGTGCCCAAAATATTAATATTGGATTAGCTCCTTGTAATGCTATGAGAGTAAACTTTGTGGGTGAATTAGGATGGGAATTACATCACCCGATTGAGTATCAAAATCATATTTTCGATCAACTTATGGAGGCTGGAAAAGAATTTGGTATTAAGCCATACGGTATAAGAGCTATGAATAGTTTAAGAGTTGAGAAATCTTACAAACTAGTGGGTACAGAATTATCAATTGAATATTCTCCTTACGAGTCTGGTTTAGATAGATTTATCCATCCTAATAAGGGAGATTTTATAGGTCGTGCGGCATTAGACAAATGGAGAGCAAAAGGCTTTTCAAATAAATTGGTAACTATGGAGATTCATGGTGTTACAGATGCCGATGTTTTAGGAAATAATCCAATTTACGATAATGGATCAGTGGTTGGAAGAGCTACAGGTGGTGATTTTGGATTTAGATTAAACAAATCTATAGCTTTAGGAATGGTTAAGCCTGAGCTAGCAAAAGTAGGAAAAAAATTAAAAATTGATATTCTTGGTAAAATGCATGAGGCTTCTATAGTAGAAGACTCTCCTTACGATGCCGAAAATAAATTACTCAGAGCTTAATGAAAATCTTAGTAGCAGTTAAAAGAGTTATTGATTACAACGTTCAAATTAGAGTTAAAGAGGACGGCTCTGGTGTCCATACAGATAATGTAAAAATGTCAACTAATCCTCCCGACGATAATGCTGTGGAAGAGTCAGTAAAACTAAAAGAATCTGGCAAAGTAAAAGAAGTTGTTGCTATTTCAATTGGTGAAGATAAAGCACAAGAAACAATAAGGAAAGCTCTTGCAGTTGGCGCTGATAAAGGAATTCATGTTAAAGCTGATAACTACATAGAGCCGTTAGGAATAGCAAAAATATTAAAAAAAATTGTAGAAAAAGAAAAACCGGATATGGTTTTTTTGGGCAAACAAGCTATTGATGATGATTGTAATCAAACTGGTCAAATGTTAGCTGCAATGCTTAATTGGCCTCAAGCTACTTTTACTTCTAAGGTAAATTTAAAAGAGAAGTCTGTTGAGATAGTTAGAGAAATTGATGAAGGACTAGAGACAATTGAAGTAAATTTACCAGCGGTAGTTTCTTGTGATTTGAGATTAAACGAACCAAGGTTTGCTTCTTTACCGAATATTATGAAGGCAAAAAAGAAACCAATGGAACAAATAAATGCAAAAGATTTAGGAGTAGATCTTACGAATAGAATTCAGCAAATAAAAGTCGAAGAACCACCTAAAAGAAAAGCAGGAATTAAAGTTGCAAACGTTGCTGAGTTAGTAAGTAAACTTAAAAATGAGGCTAAGGTATTATAATGTCAGTATTATTAATTGCAGAACATGATAATTCAAAATTAAAACCATTTACTCTAAATGCTATTACAGCAGCATCGAAAATTGATAGTGATGTTCATGTTTTAGTAGCTGGAGCAAATTGTGAAAATGTTACAAAAGAAGTGGCGAGTGTTCCGCTTGTTAAAAAAGTTTTATGGTGTGACTCGCCAAATTATCAAAATTATTTACCTGAAAATTTAGCACCTTTAGTAACAAAGACTGCAGAAAAATATGATCACATTGTTGCATCTGCAAATACATTTGGAAAAAATTTTATGCCAAGAGTAGCTGCTGCGTTAGATATTTCACAAGTAAGCGATATCATTAAAGTATCAAGTCCTGATACTTTTATTAGACCTATTTATGCTGGGAATGCTTTTGCTACAGTTAAAAGCAATGACAAAAAGAAGTGTGTAACAATAAGACCAACTTCTTTTGACCCTGCTGAAAAAAATGGCGGCTCTGCACAAGTTGAAAAGATTGAAGCTGTTGATGTGCCGAATTCATCAAAATTTATTAAAAGAGAAGAAACTAAATCAGAAAGACCTGAACTTGGAACTGCAAGAATAGTTGTTTCTGGTGGTAGAGGATTAGAAAGTGGAGAAAATTTTAAATTAATTACAGATATCGCTGATAAGCTTAATGCTGCTGTTGGCGCATCACGAGCTGCTGTCGATGCAGGTTACATAAGTAACGATCACCAAGTTGGGCAAACAGGTAAAGTTGTAGTTCCCGATTTATACATTGCTGTAGGAATCTCTGGTGCAATTCAACACTTAGCTGGTATGAAAGAGAGTAAAATAATTGTCGCAATTAACAAAGATGGTGAAGCTCCAATTTTTAGTGTTGCAGACTATGGTTTAGAAGCAGATTTATTTAAAGCTCTTCCTGAGTTTTTAGCTGAGTTGAACAAACTGAATACTATCCAAAAATAATTAGTTTGATATAGTCATTTCATGGCAAGAGAAGCAATGGAATATGATGTGGTTATCGTTGGTGCAGGTCCAGCAGGATTAACTACTGCGATTAAACTTAAACAACTCGATCCGAATTTAAGTGTTTGCATACTTGAAAAAGGTTCTGAAGTTGGAGCGCATATTTTAAGTGGAAATGTATTTGAAACTAAAGCTCTTGATGAGTTAATTCCAAATTGGAAAAATGAAAATGCTCCAATTAAAACAAAAGTTTCAAAGGAGAAGTTCCTATTTTTAGGTAAAAAATCATCTTTAAGTTGGCCGACTTGGCTTTTGCCAGCAGTACAAAAAAATCATAAAAATTATATAATAAGTCTTGCTAATTTGTGTCGTTGGTTGGCAGAACAAGCTGAAAAGCTGGGTGTAGAAATTTTTCCTGGATTTCCAGCAAGTGAAGTTCTCTATAATGACGATGGATCAGTAAAAGGTGTTGCTACATTAGATATGGGTTTAGACAAAGAAGGTAATAAAAAAGATACCTATCAAGAAGGTATGGAATTGCACGCTAAAGTTACTGTTTTCTCTGAGGGTTGCAGAGGTCATTTAGGTAAACAATTAATTAAAAAATTTAGTTTGGATGAAGGAAAAAACCCTCAGCAATACGGTATCGGACTTAAAGAAATTTGGGAAGTAAGTGAACAACAACATCAAGAAGGCTTAGTTATGCATACAGCAGGCTGGCCATTAGATAGCAAAACTTATGGTGGAAGTTTTATTTATCATGCAGAAAATAGGCAAATATATTTAGGCTATGTAATAGGTTTAGATTACCAAAATCCTTATCTTTCACCTTTTGATGAATTTCAAAGATTTAAAACACACCCAGCGATAAGAAAAATGTTTGAGGGTGGTAAAAGAATTTCTTTTGGTGCAAGAGCTTTAATTGAAGGTGGAATTCAAAGTTTGCCTAAAATGTATATGCCTGGAGCATTATTAATTGGTTGTGATGCTGGAACTTTAAATATGCCAAAAATAAAAGGTTCTCACACTGCCATGAAAAGCGGATTAATTGCTGCAGAAGCAATCGTAGAAAACATCAAAAATAAAGCCGATCTATCAATTTATGAAAAGAAATTTAAAAATAGCTGGGCATATAAAGAATTACATGCAGCTAGAAACGTTAAACCAAGTTTTAGTTGGGGATTGATATTAGGCATAATTTTTACAGGTATCGATCAGATTTTATTTAGGGGAAAATTGCCATTTACTTTAAAGCACAAGCATGCAGACCATGAAGCTTTAAAACCTGCAAAAGAAATGCCTAAAATTGAGTATCCGAAACCTGATGGTAAACTAACTTTTGATAAGACAAGCTCAGTTTACTTAACAGGAACAAATCACACTGAAAATCAACCTGTCCATTTAAAATTGAAGGACCCCGAATTACCAATTAAGTATACACTTCAAAAATATGATGAGCCCGCTCAAAGATATTGCCCAGTTGGAGTGTATGAAGTACAAAAAGAGAAGTTTGTTATTAATTCTCAAAACTGTATCCACTGTAAAACATGTGATATTAAGGAGCCTTCTCAAAACATAACTTGGGTTTGTCCTGAGGGCGGCGGTGGACCCAAATATGGCAATATGTAAATAATTCTTGTTGCTTTTGTATTGGATTGGTCTATACGGCTGGTAATGTACAAGATCATTAAAAATTCATGGGCTCTTTTCACCGGTTTTACAATTATCATTATTTCTCATGGATTTCAGGGAAACCTTTTAGGAATTAGATCGGTTTTAGAAAATTTTAATTATATAGCAACTGGAACAATGATGTCTGGTTATTTTGCTGGTTTTTTTGTTGGGGCTTACATCATACCTAATCTTGTATCTAAAGTTGGACACATAAGAGTATTTGCAGCATTTGCTTCTATGGCATCATTAAGCTCTTTAGTGCATGTAGTTTTTGTTGATCCTTTGGTTTGGGTATTTGCAAGATTTTTAACTGGATTTAGCATGATAGGTATATTTGTTATCGTTGAAAGCTGGTTAAATGATAGAGCAAATAATAAAACTAGAGGAAAAGTATTATCTTTATATATGTTCATCACTTTTGCTGGCCTTGCTCTAGGAAACCTGTTGCTTAACGTCAGTAATCCAAAAAACTACGAGCCATTTATCTTAATTTCTTTATTATTTTCTATAGCTTTAATTCCAATACTTTTAACAAAAAGAAAACCTCCTAAATTTAAAAAAACTACCTCAATAAAAATTAAAGAGTTATTTAAAATCTCCCCTTTTGGTAGTTTTTCTATGATTTGCACTGGCTTTATATTTGCGCCAATATTTACGCTTTTATCGGTGTACGCAATTACAATGAAGCTTTCTATATTTGAAACCTCTTTGTTGCTTGTTGGAACAATGTTAGCTGGTGCTTTGTTTCAATGGCCCATTGGATCTTTATCAGATAGATATGATAGAAGAATAATCATTATTGGATCTTCGATTGCAGCCTCAATATTTGCTATTTTTTCAGTTATCGTTTCAGGTGCTGGAGCTTCAATACCAAATTTATTTGTAGAGACTACAGTAAGTTTTAATTATTTCTCAACTACAATGGACAAAACAAAACTCTTTTTATTTATTATTCTTTTATCTGGAACCACACTTCCTTTATTCTCATTAAATTTAGCTCTAGTTAATGACCAAATACCTAAAGAAAAATTCGTTGCCGCAGGAGGAGGTCTTAATATTATTTTTGGAATAGGAGCGATAGCAGGCCCAATTGTGTGCTCTGCGTTAATGAATTTGCTTGGACCAAACGGATTATTTGTTCACTTTTTAATTTTCTTTATTTTAATAATTGTTTTTGGATTATACAGATTGAATCAAAGAAAATATGAAGATAATCCTGAATCAACTTTTACACCTTTACCAACAAATATTACTCCATTGGGAATTGAATTAGATCCAGAGACAGGTGTTGATTTGTCTAATACTGAAAATAAAAAAAGTTAATTTAAACTAGCAGTATCTTTAAGTCTTTGCTGAAAATAATCTTCAAAAGATTTATTGCACGTAATAATATATTTATTTCCTAAATTATATATTGAGCACTCAATTCTTGCTATTACAGTTTGAGCCATGGTAGATTTTGGAAATTTTTCTTCTCTTAAATCGAAATGAGTTAATTGGTTTAAAAAATAGTTTTTATTTTCTCCTTCAATTTCAAAATATACTTGTCCATATGAGTAATCAGAGGCTAGCATATTTTCGTTAGTATTAATCGATGATACCAAGTTAAAAATTTGATGATGTTCTTTTTTTTCTGTTAAAATTAAACTCCACTGATCAAAAGAACTTTTTGCAAATAGATAATTTAAATCGTACTTAATCTCCAAGTTTTTTGATGGAGGTTTAATTGAGGTTTTCTCTTCTATTGTATTATTGAATTTTTCAAGTCCATTCCCTCTAATTATTATTTGATGATAATCTTTTTGGGAAACTTTAACACCAGGAATTGATAATATATTTGTCATGAAGTTAACCTTTTATTTTCTGGATCTATAAATACTGGATTTACTATTTCCACAGGTATATTTCTGGTTTTTCCTGTTGCAGTAACAAAAAATTTCTTCCCAAGTAAATTTTTACCACCTCTTATCATAGCAAGACCAATTGAATGATTTAAATTTGGACTGTGATAACCTGAGGAAACATGTCCAAGATATTTGATTGGATTAGTAATTTTTTTTGGTAACTCGTTTAATTCGACTATATGTTGTCCCTCTTCTATAGTATCTTTTTTATTGATTGGTGAAAGACCAACAAGTTGTTTTCTGTCTTCTCTAGAGGTGTCGGGACGAGATAAAGATCTCTTGCCGATAAAGTCTTTTTTATTTTTACCTATCATCCAATTATAATTGAGATCTATAGGTGTGACTGTGCCATCCGTTTCCTGACCAATAACTATGTAGCCCTTTTCTGCTCTGAGTAAATGCATAGTTTCGGTTCCGTATGGAATTAAATTAAACTCTTTACCGCAAGAAAATATTTCTTCCCAAAGATCTAAGCCAAATTTGGGAGGAATATAAATTTCATAACCTAATTCACCTGTAAAGCTAGCTCTCATAATTCTGATTTTAGTTTCTTTATAATCAAAGTTTTTAAAAGTCATAAATGGGAAAGCATCATTACTAAAATCAATATCAGGAAATACTCTCATCATAATTTCCCTAGTTTTAGGTCCGCTAATGTTAAATGTAGAAAACTGTTCAGTAATAGAGTTTAAATAAACTTGTAAATGAGGCCATTCTGTTTGTAAATATTCTTCCATGTCAGCAAGTACTTTTGGTGCTCCACTTGATGTAGTCGTAGCTATAAAATGTTGATCACTTATTTTACAGATTATCCCATCATCTTTTATCATGCCATCCTCACCTAACATCATAGCGTATCTAGATGTCATTGGTTTCATTTTTGAAAATGCATTGGTGTACATTAAATTCATAAATTCCAAAGCATCTCTTCCTTTAATTTCAATTTTTCCAAGGGTGCTACCATCTAAAATTCCAGCATTCTCTCTTAGCATTTTTGACTCTCTTTGCACTGCTTGATGCATGGTTTCGTTTTCACTTGCTTTAAAATACCAAGGTCGCTTCCATTGTCCTACATCTTCAAAAACAGCATTATTTTTTAAGTGCCATGAATGAATTGAGGTTTTTCTCTCAGGATCATAAAATTCGTACGTGCTTCTTCCTGCAATAGCTGCAAAGCTTAGTGGTGCATAAGGTGGTCTATAAGTAGTAGTGCCAACCTCTGATATCTCTTTTTTTAACATCTTTGAAACTATCGCAAGTGAATTAATACTACTAATTTTACCTTGATCAGTGCCCATACTGTTTGTTGTATATCTTTTTAAATGTTCAATTCGATCAAATCCCTCTGTTATAGCCTGTTTCAAATCTTTAGTTGTAACATCGTTGTGTAGGTCAATAAAAGATTTTGACCAATTAGAATTGCTTTTCTTTTTCGTTTCCCACAATTCCTTAATTGAAAATTTATTTGGTACGTTTAAGTTAATATCTAATGATACTTTTTTTGTTTTAAAAATTGAAAGTTTTTCATTAATTTCATCACATAACTTTTTAAAACTATAATTTCCACTTGTTGATCCTAAGGTGATTGTTTTCTGAAAAGGTGTATCAGGTTTAAATGAAAGTATATTTTTATCCCATTTTACTAAACCTTTTGATTGTGTAAATAAATGTATATCAGGATTATATCCACCCGAAACACATAACATTGAAGACTTAAGTTTATTAAATGATTTACCTTGTCTAATAGTAATGGTCTCTACTTTTTTATTACCATCACATCCTTCTATTTCTGCATCGCTGAAAAATGTAATTTCTTTATCTTTTAAAATTTTTTTTACTTCAGTCTCAATATTGTCTTTTTTTCTGTAGTCAACGTAAGCTTTTGGTTTGCAACCTAAACTAATTAACTTTTTAAGCAGGCTTAATGTGGATGAATTATTTGTAAATATAACTGGTTCCTTTTCAGGAACAACACCGTATCTATGAATATATTTTTCAAATGAAGATGCTAACATTACTCCTGGCAAATCATTATTTCTAAAAGAAATAAATCTTTCTATATGGCCATTGGCTATTATTGTGTTTGAAGTCCTAATTTTGTGAAGAGTAAGCTCTGATTTATTTAAATCAATTTTTTTCCCGGAAAACTTATCCTCTAAAGCTATAAGATGATTTGTAAAGTTATATGTTGTTACTAACGTATTTTTTAAAATAGTAATATTTTTTGAATTAAAAATTAATTCCTCAGTTTCACTTATCCACTCTTGAGGGGTCAAACCGTTTATGGTTTTAACTTTATTTGAATTTTTAAGTACGCCTCCCAAATAACTATCTTGTTCGATAAGTAAAACTTTATATTTTGTGTTTATAAATTTTTTAGCTGCAGCTAACCCGCTCAACCCTGCCCCTATGATAACGACATCTGTATTGTGATATTGATGGGTGCTTTTAGATCTGAAATTTTTTGGTGGTTTACCTAATCCAGCTGAACGTCTTATTAAGGGTTCATAAAGATTTTTCCAAAAACCTTTTGGACCCATAAAAGTTTTGTAATAGAAGCCAGCTGAGAATATCGGTGAAAGAATGTTATTGATTGCTCCAAAATCATATCTTAAGGACGGCCATCGATTTTGGCTTGTAATCTCCATTCCATCATAAACTCGTTTAATCGTTGCTCGAGTGTTGGGCTCATTATGCTCACTTATTATCTGAACTAATGCATTAGGCTCTTCAATTCCACAAGTATATATTCCTCTAGGTCTATGATATTTAAAACTTCTACCAACTAATCTAATATTATTTCTCAAAAGTGCAGAGGCAATAGTATCACCTTCATAAGCTTGATAAGTTTTTCCATCGAAGGTAATTTTAACTTGTTTTTTTGAGATATATTCGCAATTATTATATATAGCTGACATACTTTACTTTTTTACTGCAAAATTTCCTGATCCTACTGATGGCTCGCCAGATGGTGATTTGAGAGTGTTTTGAAATTCACTTAAATCCGGCCTTTTTTCATTCACTTTATAAACCTTTAATATTTGGTCAGTGGATGTATTTCTTACTGCATTAAACCATTTTTTACATCCATGAGTATGTACCCATCTCTCATAAAAAATTCCTTTAGGGTTGTTTCTATAGAAAACATATTCTCCCCAATCTTTATCTGACAAACTTTCTGGATTTTTAGGACGAATTACGTGAGCTTCCCCACCATTAGCAAACTCTGATTGATCTCTTTCACCGCAATATGGACATTTAATTAAAATCATGACTAGTGTGCAACAGCTGCAGCGCCGTGCTCATCTATCAATCTTCCATCAGAAAATCTGCTTAGAGCAAATGGAGCATTTATTTTATGTGGCTCATCTTTTGCAATTGTATGTGCAAATACGTTTGCGCTTCCAGGAGTAGCTTTAAAACCTCCAGTTCCCCAACCACAGTTAAAATATAAACCTTCAACATCACATTTGCTTATAATTGGACTCGCATCTGGACAAATGTCTACTATGCCTCCCCATTGTCTTAACATTTTCATTTTTCCAAAAATTGGATAAAGCTCAACAATAGCTCTAACTGTTTCCTCTATAACATCGTAACCACCTCTTTGAGTAAAGGAATTGTAACCGTCCGTACCAGCTCCAATTACTAACTCCCCTTTGTCAGATTGACTTACATAAGCATGTACAGCATTAGACATAACTACTGTATTAATAACTGGTTTTATTGGCTCAGAAACTAAAGCTTGCAATGGTCTGCTTTGCAAAGGTAGTCTTACTCCAGCTGTTGCAGCCAGTACACTTGTATGACCTGAGGCTACGACACCAATTTTACTTGATTTAATAAAACCTTTTGTGGTTTCTACACCTTCAACTTTATAATTATCTGTTTTAATTCCCTTTACTTCACAATTTTGAATAATATCAACACCTAATTCGTCGGCTCTCATCGCATATCCCCAAGCAACAGCATCATGTCTAGCCACTCCACCTCTTGGTTGATATGCGGCTCCAAGAACCGGATATCTTAAATTGTCAGTATTCATAATAGGAACTAAATCTTTTACTTCATTTTTATCAAGCCACATTGTATCTAAACCGTTTAATCTGTTCGCAGAAACTCTTCTTTTAATTTCTTTTATATCATGTTCATTATGTGCTAAATTTAAAACTCCTCTTTGGCTGAACATCATATTATAATTCAAATCTTCAGAAAGATTTTCCCATAGCTTAACTGCATGATCGTATAAGTAAGCACTTTCATCCCATAAATAATTTGATCTAATAATTGTAGTATTTCTACCTGTGTTTCCACTTCCTAGCCAACCCTTCTCTATTACTGCAATATTTTTTATACCATGGTGTTTTGCCAAATAATAAGCAGTTCCTAAACCATGACCACCGCCACCAACAATAATTACATCGTAGTGTTTTTTAGGGTTAGGATTTCTCCACATTTTTCCCCAATTCTCATTATTAGAGAATGAATTTTTTACTATACTTGCTATTGAATATTTTTTTTTCACATCTAAAGATATCAAAAAAATTTAAGGTCAGCTAGTGAATTAATCTAAGATCTTGATTTTTGAACTTTTATTTATTTGACTTTTTAATTCAGAAACTCTTTTTTTAAGTACTGAGCAAACTTCTGTTTCTGTAATTTCAAGAAAGTTAACGCATTTTACTTTTTTTCGATCAGGGTTGTGTTTTTCAGCTAACCCTATGGCATGCTCTATACTAGATTTTCCTGTTGATTTTTTAATTCCGTAGTCAAATACAGAGGTGACGGAAGACCGCGCAATATTTCCACCACCAACAGCTGTAGAGGCTGGCCCAAGGAAAGCAACTGTCTCTGCGCAGCTAGTGAGAAACATAGACAGCGTAATACTAATCAAAACTTTTTTCAATTTTCCCTCTCTCTTTTTTACAAATGCTTATATGCTATTTAAATTACATGAAAACATTTACTTGCTCACATTGAGCTTATCAAAAACAACCACAAATTGTAAACAATTTTTACTTAATTTCTCGAATCGGCTTATTATTCATACATGAATCAAGGTTTTCAATCATCTGAAAATAAAACTTAGAATAATTTTCCACAGTTACATAACCTAGGTGCGGCAATAAAAAAGCATTTGGTAAAAACCTAAGTTTATGATCTTGGGGTAAAGGCTCTTGATTGTAAACATCCAATCCAGCTCCAGCTATATCATCATTTTCTAAAGCATCTATTAAATCTTTTTCATTTATTATTTCACCTCTAGAAGTATTTATTATAAAAGCAGTCTTTTTCATTAGCTGTAACTCTTTTTTTCTAATCAAATTTTTATACTTATCAGCTAAAACAACATGTATTGACAGAATATCTGAGGTCTTAATTAAGTCCTCTTTGCTCATAGGAAGAACGTTTAATTTGTTTGCATCTGTTAAATTAAGATTTTCACTCCAAGCTGAAACTTCCATACCAAAAGCTTGACCAATTCTAGCAACTTGTGTACCAATTTTGCCTAATCCTATTACCCCTAGTCTTTTGCCTTTTAATTCATACCCAATAGTAGTTTGCCAATATCCTTGAAACATATTGTCAACCTCTTGTTTTAAATTTCTCAATAATCCAAGAATTAACGCCCAAGTTACTTCAGCAGCTGGATTAGAATTAATTTCTGTGCCACAAACTAGTATTTTTTTTTCTTTCGTTGCATCTAAATCTATAGCTTTATTTCTAGTTCCAGAAGTCATTATATATTTTAGTTTAGGCAGATTTGAAATTAAAGATTTCGTAATTTTAGTTCTTTCCCGCATTATAAATAGAACTTCAAATTTTTTTAAAGACTCTATTGCCTCTAATTCATTTTGAAATGGTTCGTTAAAAATTGTAAAATCATATTTAGATTTGTAATTATCTGTATTAATTATCTGACAGAAAACATTTTGATAATCGTCTAAAACTGCAACCTTAAGCATTTATTCTCCGATTTGATAAATAAATACCTGATAGAATAAAAGAGGCTCCTAAAAAGTGGTATAATTCTAATTTTTCTTGAAAAATTATAATTGCTAACAGAGCACTCAGTAATGGCATTAACTGAATAAACATGGTAGCTCGGTTTGGTCCTACAATTTCTACTCCTTTTTGCCAGCAGTAATAAGCTGCTAAAGCAGGAAAAATTACAACATAAAATAGTATTACAAAAAATGCTTTATTAAAATTTATTTCAAGGCCAATTGATTTTTCATAAAAAAATTGTGGAATTAAAAATATTATTCCGACTGAGACCATTAATTGTATTAACGTAAATTGTGAAAATTTAAAATTATGTTTTTTAAGTAAAGTTGAATAAAGTGACCAAGAAAGAACACAAACCAACATCCAAAGATCGCCTTTATTAAAATTTAAAGAAAAAATTTTATTTAAGTCTGCATTTGAGATAATCACACCGATCCCTATTATCGATAGAAATAATCCAACTAATTGAAAAATGTTTGTCTTATCTACCTTCATTAATGATGAAATAATTATCGTTACTGCTGGTATTGCGGCGAGAACTAATACAGCGTTAATTACTTGTGTATAAGTTAAAGCTAAATATACTACAGAGTTAAATGTGCTTATTGTTATTATTCCCATGAAGCTTATTACAATCCAATTTTTTTTTATATAATTAAAATTTTTGTAAATATCTTTGTAAGTAAAAGGTATCAAAATCAACCAAACTGAAACCCATCTAAAAAAGTTTAAAGTTAAAGGGGGAACCTCAAATAAATAAGCGAATTTACCCAATATAAAATTTCCTGACCAACAGAAGGCTGCGAACACTAATAAGCTATAGGCTAAATAATTTTTTGACAAATAAATCCTTAGTTAAATCGTGCAGAACTATAGGGAGATAAATCTAAGTTTGTTTTCTCCTCATTAACTATTCCAGAAACTATTTTTCCAGTTATTGCTCCTAGAGTCCAGCCTAAATGATGATGACCAAAAGCGTAAATAATATTTCTATTTTTTAATGAGGGTCCAATAACAGGCAAGAAATCTGGAAGCGTTGGTCTAAATCCTAACCACTCATCTTGAAAGTTCCCGAGTTGAGGTAATAATTCTTTTGCACACTTATCTATATAATCAATTCTTTTTTTTGATATTGGATTATCAAATCCACCAAGTTCAACTGTACCTACTGCTCTTAAACCCTGATTCATTGGGGTCATGCCGAAACCTCTGTCGAGGAAAATGACCGGTCTTTTAAGAAGATGATCCATATTTTTATAATGAACGTGGTATCCTCTTTCTGTGTCTAAAGGTATTTTTTCACCTAATTGATCAGTTAGTTTTTTTGAAAAAGCACCGCAAGCCAAAACTATTTTTTCAAAGTTAAATATTTCTGAATTTGTTTTTACTTGTGTCTGGTTATATTTAGTTTGCTCTACAGTCATAACTTCTTCTTTTTTAAACTTGCCCCCTGATTTTAAAAATAGTTCAAAAAGTTTTTTTGTTATCTCTTTCGGATCTCTGGCGTGGTATGCGTAGTCATAAAAAACTCCAGCATCAAAGACAGGGCTGAGATTTGGTTCTAATTCTAAAATTTCTTCTTTACTTAAAAGTTTTTGTTTTATTCCAAGATCTTGCCTGATTTTTATTTCCATCTTTCTACTTTTTAAATTTTTATTTGTCCAAATATATATAATTCCTTTTCTCTCAACTAAATTTGTTGTATCGATCTCACTTAAAATTTCATCATATGCGCTTAAAGATAAATCTAAAATTTGATGCATATACTTCGTTGTGTGCATCATCGATTTTTTTGTTGAAGACTTTAAGTATTTTAATATCCAAGGGATCATTTTTGGAATATAATTCCATTTTAAAGCTAAGGGTCCATAAGAACTTAATAACATTTTAGGAATATCGTAAATTACATCAGGTCTATTTAACTGAACTACTGCGTAAGGAGAAAAATGACCAGCATTACCATAAGAACTCATACTACCGGGATCATTTTTATCAAAGATAGTTACTGGAATTCCTTTTTTAATTAATTGCAGTCCTATACAAACTCCTTGTATACCCGCACCTATAATTCCAACTGAGTGACATTTATAATTACTCATGAAATTAATATAGTTTAAAATTTGTAATATTTATAGTGCGATAGATTAGATCAGAGCTTCGCTCTCTTTATTTACATTCGCGTCAGGTTTGCCGTTCTTTTTTGGTTTCTTCTCTTCTTTTGATTTTGAAAATAAGAAGTCTCCAGTGATTTTACTTTTCGATGCTGTTTTTTTGATGTAACCTTCGATATCAGCACCGCTTTCTGTTCTTAAATTTTGAGAAAATTCGATATCTCCTTTTACTACTCCTGTAGAACCAATCACTACATTATCTGCTGAAACTTTTCCATCAAGGTGGCCATGAATTTCGACAGTTTCTGCTTCAACACCACCTGATATTGAACCTGTTTCTTTAATGACTATTTCTTTAGAGTAAACTGGACCTTTAACTAAACCTGCAACATCAATTGCTCCTGAGCTATTTACAGTTCCGTCAATGCTAACTGTCTCACTAATTAAAGATCTTTCAGAGTCTTTTATCGATTTTTTATCACCAAACATAATATAATAATTAAAATTAGATCATCTAAACATTAGTAAAGCAAGTGTTAATTTTTTTAAATTAGGTTCATTTTGGTCCAATTGTACTAATTTTAATTTAATTTACAGGGGTGTCTTTGTAGACTCTACAAGACATAGCTATACCAAGACCTAACATTATTGCCATCATCGAGGAACCGCCATAGGACAAAATTGGTAATGGAGCACCTACTATTGGTAAAAGTCCTAACACCATGCCCATATTTACAGCGACATATATAAAGAAAGCAGTAGCAAAACTGTAACAATAAAGCTTTCCAAAGCTACTTCTGGTCATATCTCCAATTTTAATTAATCTAAAAATGATCACGCTATAAAGGATTAAAATGAATAAAGAGCCAACAAAACCGAATTCCTCAGAAAATAAGGTAAATATAAAATCTGTATGTTTTTCAGGGAGATAATCTAAATAACTCTGGGATCCGTTTAAGAATCCTTTTCCAAAAAGACCGCCTGATCCAATTGCAATTTTTGATTGTATTATTTGATATCCTGCACCAAGAGGATCTCTGTCTGGATTTAAAAAAGTTAAAATTCTTGACTTCTGATAAGGCTTTAAAAATGCAATAGCTATGGGGGTTAATGAAATAAATAGTATAGATGCATAAGCGAAAAATTTTACACGAACCCCTGCTAGCCATGAAACTGTTACGCCTCCCAATGCTATAAGTATTGAAGTGCCTAAATCTGGTTGGGCCACTACCAATAAAACTGGGGCTACTAAGGCGACTATTGGAAGAAATAAAAATTTAATTCTATTCACATCTTGAGTAGATATACGATGATAATATTTTGCTAAAAATAAAATTAAGCCTATCTTCATAAGTTCTGACGGTTGAAGATTCATAAAATAGAAATTTAGCCATCTTTGTGAGCCTGAAGAAGTTAGGCCGAAATATTTAACTCCTAAAAGTAAAATGAAAAATGCAAGATATAAAAGTGTACTAGTTTGGTACCAAAATCTTATTTGAAATAAAGATATTATTATAAACATTAAGAAAAAAATACTAAATCTCAGAATATGACTTTTTGTATGATAATCAAATTTTCCTCCATCCGTTGAATACATAGCAAACATACTTGTAATACCTAGTATCAAAATTGAAAGAAGAAGAATATAATCCATAGACATAATTTTGTCTCTTAGAGTCAAAGATGATTGAATTGATCTTGGCTGAAACATTATATTTCTTCTCCAGTTAAATTCTGAACATTTTCTCTCATCTGATCTCTCTCTAAAACTTTTTTAATTACCTTTTTGGCAATAGGGGCTGCTGAACCACTTCCTGTTCCTCCGTGCTCTACAACTACACTAATAGCATATTTAGGATCTGAATAAGGAGCAAATGCAACAAAGAGAGCATGATCTCGATCTTTATATTCAATATCTTTTTGTTTAATTTCTAATTCTCTTTGTAATTCAGTGAATCTTTTTATTTGAGATGATCCAGTTTTACCAGCAAACATAAATTTTTGATCATTATACCTCGATCTAAAAGATGTTCCTCCAGCTTCGTTAGTGGCTGCAAACATAGCATCTTTAACAAAATTAATATTTTCTTGATTTCTAAATAGCGGTTTAAGATCAAAATTTGATACTAACATATCTATTGGTAAAGGTTCGTTTGGATTTTCATTTTTATACTTTATGTATTCACGCAAGTTATTTTTATTATCATTAACTAAAACTCTAGGTTTTATTTCAAATCCACCATTAGCAATTTGAGCAGTCATTAAACATAACTGTAGTGGGGTGCTTTGAAAATACCCTTGTCCTATTCCAGAGTGCAACGTTTCCCCTAGGTACCAGTTTTTTCCGATATATTTTCTTTTCCAAGCAGTGCTAGGAACTACTCCAGTTCTCTCTTCAATAAATCCATCAAGAACTTTTTTACCTAAACCAAATTTTTTTGCTGTCTCAGACAATCTATCTACACCTAGTAATCTTGCTACTTCGTAAAAATAAACGTCACAAGATCTTTGTATTGCTGATCTCATATTCATAGGACCATGACCTTTTTTTTTCCAGCAATGGAATTTTTCTCCGTAAAGTTCTGTTACACCGTTGCAGTCTACATATTTTTTTGGATTCCAAATACCGTTTTCTAAAGCACTTAGAGCAACAATTATTTTAATAGTTGAGCCCGGAGGATAAAGTCCTGCTATAGCTTTGTTATTAAGAGGTTTTTTTTCATTAGAAATTAATTCATTCCAATATTTTTTATCAATTCCGTGAACAAAAGAGTTTGGATCATAACTAGGAGATGAAGCCATTGTAATAATATCACCATTATAAATATCCATAACACACACTGAAGCGGCTTTATCCTCTAATACTTCTGTAGTATATTTTTGTACTTCGAGATCAATTGTAGTTCTGTAGTTTTTTCCAGACTCTCCTGGATCAATTTGAATTTGTTTTATTCTTTTTCCAAAAGCGTTTACTTCATAGCGTTGAAATCCAACTTTGCCTATAATGTCTTTATCAAGCTTATTTTCTAATCCAGTTTTTCCAACTGCTATTCCGACTGACATATCTTTTAAATATTGTTTTTTTTGAAGGTCTTTTTGACTAACCTGTGAAACATAACCAACTAAATGAGCCGCGGATTGATCTGGATATTGTCTAGCTACCGACACGATGGGTTCAACTCCAGGGAGCTCATGTAAAAATAAATTTATTCGAGAAAATTCTGACCAGGTAAGGTTATCTGAAACTATTATTGGCTCCCAAGGTTTTTGCTTTGCAATTTTTCTTTTCAAATAAAATATTCTCTTATCAGAGAGATTTAATATTGTTTTAAGCCTAAAAAAAAGCGTTTCTAAATTAGGTGAATTTTCAGGGGTGATATGTAATTGATAAACTTTTTGATTAGATGCAATTTCTTTATTAAAGTAATCTCTAATTATTCCTCTTTGGGGTGCTAATTTCCATTCTCTAAAACGGTTTTTATCTGATAATGTTTTATACTTTGTTGCTTCGTTTATTTGCAAAGAAACCAATCTTCCAAATATCCCGCAAAAAACAATTGTTTTGGCAGCAGTCAAAACAAACATTCTTCTACTTATTAACTTTGATTTGATAACAGTATTTCCAGATCCAAAATTAATCATCAGCCCTCAAAATCATTATTCTTTTATAAAAATTAAAAATTGTCCAAATAAATGGATAAAACAAAAAAGTAAAAAACGCATTATAAGACACATCTACATAAGATATTTGTAAATTAGAAAAGTTTGAAATCAAAACTAAATAAATCAGATTTGAAAAAAATATAGCTAATAAAAAAGTAAACCAATCCGTAAATAACGATATATTTACAGTAACTTGTCGAATATATGATGCAACAAGCGAAACCGTTAAGTAAGATATTGAGCTTATACCGAGCGGTAAACCCATCACAACATCATTTATAATGCCTGCAAAAAATATATGGCCATTTCCTAGAACACTAGAATTTTTTAGCATCCAATAATAAATTATTATTATTTGAAGATTAAAAGACAAAATTTCAAACATGTTGCTAAAATGAGTATCAATCTCGCTAATTGACAAATAATACAAAATTAACAAGGGTAGAGAATTAACAATGCTAGCTCTAAAGTTTTTATATAAAATAGCCATTAAAAATTATCCTTGTTTAAATTTATTAACTGAACAGTGACAAAAGATAATTGATTTGGATCAGAGAATAATCTCACTTGGACATCAAGTTCATCCATTTCGGTCTTGCCCACCGGTATTCCTGGAAGAAAAACCCCATCCTTTCCTGATGTAAAAACTGTTTGGTTACCGTATGGTTCGTAAAGCTCGGGCAAATACTCTAAAACTGGTTTATTTTCACCTTTTCCAGATAGAATTGCTTGTATTGAATTTTTTCCAAAAGTAATTGGTATTCTACTATTTAGATCATTTAAAAGAAGGACTCTTGAGGATAAGTAATTTACTTCAACTATTTTACCAACTAAATAATTTCCGTCAACGACTGGCATTCCTTTTATAATTCCAGATTTTGATCCTCTATTGATAACGATAGACTTAAGATATGGGCTATCTTTATCGATAAGAACTTTTGCTAATATACTCTTGCCCTTTATTTTTACATCAGACTCTAATATTTTTCTTAAGCTATCATTTTGATTTTTAAGAAATTCTACTTGAAATTCTTTGTTTTGTAAGTTTTTAAGTTCAATTTTTAATTCTTTATTTTCTTTTATTGCAAAAGTTATTTCATTTATTTTATTGTTTACTACTGGTATAAACTTTAATGGGGCTGTAAAGATATTTGTTACTCGATAAATTCCGTCATTAACCAACGTTTTAGTAAATTTTATGACCTTAAATTGATAAGTGTCCAATAAAAAAATTATTGTAGCTAAAATTAAAAGAAAAAATAAAGAAAATTTTTGTCTAGCTCCTTTTTTTAAAAGAGCTGATCGTATTGCTATTCCAAAATCATCTCTGCTTGAGGACATTTTTTTCTTTGTCCATTAATATTCTGATAGCATTGTAGAAAATAGTTCCTCATTTTCTAGTGCTTTTCCAGTTCCAACCGCAACACATGATAATGGATCATCTGCAATTGTTACTGGTAGTCCTGTATCTTTTGAAATTAGTTTATCAATATTTCTTAACAAAGCTCCACCACCTGTTAAAACGAGACCCATATCAACTAAGTCTGCAGACAATTCTGGAGGAGTATTTTCAAGAGCCTCTTTTATACCTCCTAACATTTGATTTAAAATAGGCATTAAAGCCTCACAAGCATCTTCCTCTGTTAATGATATTTCTTTTGGTGTTCCGGATCTAATATCTCTTCCTTTCATTAAAAAAGTATTGCTTCCAGTCGGAACTGCGGTTCCTATTTCTTTTTTAATTTTTTCAGCTGTTGAGTCACCGATTAATAAATTAAATTTTTTCCTCATATAATTTATTATTGATCCATCCATAGCATCTCCTGCTACTCTTAAAGATTTTGAATATACAACACCACCTAAAGACATTACTGCTATTTCTGTTGTTCCACCACCAATGTCTACTACCATTGAGCCAGTAGCCTCTGATATTGGAAGACCAGCGCCTATAGCTGCCGCTATTGGCTCTTCTATCAATTGAACTTTTCTTGCCCCTGCAGCAAGCGCAGAATCCTGAATAGCTTTTCTTTCAACTGGAGTTGATCCAGTTGGAACACAAATTAAAATTCTCGGATTAGCAAAAGCAGTTTTTTTATGTACTTTTTTAATAAAGTGTTTAATCATTTCCTCAGTAACTACGAAATCAGCAATAACTCCATCTTTAAGCGGCCTGATAGCTGCTATGTTACCCGGGGTTCTACCTAACATGGTTTTAGCTTCATCACCCACTGCTAAAACTGATTTTTTTCCCCCATCTGTTATTACTGCTACTACTGAAGGTTCGTTTAGAACTACTCCTTGACTTTTTAAAACTACTAATGTGTTTGCTGTGCCTAGATCTATAGCCATATCCTGTGACCACATTCCAGATAATCCTGATAATGATTTAAATAGTGCCATCTTTTTCCCTTATATATTTTGAACCACTCAAGTCCATTGGTTCTGGAGCAGTTTTTTTTCTTTTGATTATTAGTTTATTGAGCGCATTCAAGTATGCGTCTGCCGAAGCAACCAATGTATCTGTGTTAGCAGCTTGCCCGACTGTTGTTTTTCCGTTTTCCTCAATTCTTACACTTACAGTAGCTTGTGCGTCTGTTCCCTCAGTAACAGCGTGAACATTGTATAGCTGTAAATTTACTTCGTGAGGGTAAAGTTTTTTAATGCATTTAAATATAGCATCGACAGGTCCATCACCAGACTCTGTTGCTTCTTTCACATCACCCATAACTTCAAGTTTCATTACTGCTTTTTGAGGTTCACCTGTACCAGCAAATACCTTTAAAGATTTTAATCTAATAACATTATCCTCTTTAATTAAACTATCGTCTACTAGCGCAGCTATATCCTCATCATATACATGTTTCTTTTTATCAGCTAAAATTTTAAATTTTCCAAAAGCAACGTCAATAATATCATCTGTTACATCGACATAGCCCATATCAGTTAATTTATCTCTAAAAGCATGCCTGCCGGAATGTTTGCCCATTACTAGAGAAGTTTTTTTAACTCCAACACTTTCTGGAGTCATTATTTCATAAGTATTTCGATTTTTTAACATTCCATCTTGGTGAATTCCTGACTCATGAGCAAATGCATTTTTTCCTACAACCGCTTTATTAAATTGTACGGGAAATCCTGTAGCATTAGAAACTATTTTCGATGCTTTACTTAAAAGTTTTGTGTTAATTCCAGTTGTGTACGGCATTAAATCATTTCTTGTTCTCATTGCCATTACAACTTCTTCTAAAGCTGCGTTACCTGCTCTTTCACCTATTCCATTAATTGTGCACTCAATTTGTCGAGCTCCCGCCATCACTCCAGCTAAAGAATTAGCTACAGCTAATCCTAAATCATTATGACAATGAGTAGATAAAATAGCTTTATCGATATTTGGAACTTTGTTAATTAGAGTTTCAATTATCTTTTTGAATTCAGAAGGTACTGAATAGCCAACTGTATCAGGAATATTAATTGTTTTAGCTCCACAATTTATAGCCAATTCTACAGATTTGCACATAAAATCAAGATCAGTTCTAGTACCATCCTCACATGACCATTCTACATCGTCTGTAAACTTGCTAGCATACGTAACGCTTTCTTTAATCAATCCTAAAACTTCTTCAGGAGATTTATTAAGTTTGTGTTTCATATGTAGTGGACTTGTTGAAATAAAAGTGTGAATTCTAAATCTTTTTGCATGTTTAAGAGAATCTTTACAAGCGTCTATATCTTTTTTAGTAGCTCGTGAAAGTCCTGCAGGTATAGATTTTTTTAAAACTTTGCTTATCTCTGTAACTGCTTCAAAGTCTCCAGGAGAAGCAATAGGAAAACCCGCCTCAATCACATCAATTCCTAGTTCATCAAAACATCTGGCTATTTGAATTTTTTCCTCTAAGCTCATTGTTGCGCCTGGTGATTGTTCACCATCACGCATTGTTGTATCGAAAATTATAATTCTGTTTTTGTCACTCATAAACTGAAAAACATATTACAAGCAAAACGAGAATATGCAAATACTTATAGTTAAATCCTGGAAAATTTAGTTCAGATTGGGCTAATTTTTGTCTTTGTCGACCAATTTATTTTTTCCGATCCATGGCATCATGGCTCTAAGGTCTTTACCAACTTTTTCTATGGGATGATTGGCTAAATCTTTTCTCATTTTAAGAAAGTTCTTTTGACCAGATTTATGTTCCTCCATCCATTGTTTTGTAAATTTACCCGATTGAATGTCTTTTAATACTTCTCTCATTTTTTCTTTTGTTTTTGAATCTACTATTCTTTTACCAGAAACATACTCCCCGTATTCAGCTGTGTTAGAAATTGAATAATTCATATTAGCTATTCCACCTTCATAAATTAAATCTACAATTAGTTTTACTTCGTGAAGAGTTTCGAAGTATGCCATTTCAGGTGGATAGCCTGCTTCGGTCAAAGTTTCAAAACCATTTTTGATTAATTCAACTAAGCCGCCGCATAAAACTGTTTGTTCACCAAATAAGTCTGTTTCACACTCATCTTT
This sequence comes from uncultured Pelagibacteraceae bacterium, assembly GCA_902580115.1. Classification (GTDB taxonomy): domain Bacteria; phylum Pseudomonadota; class Alphaproteobacteria; order Pelagibacterales; family Pelagibacteraceae; genus Pelagilacustribacter. Next base: position 99,634 of record CACHJN010000002.1, read on the forward strand.
AAAAGTCGTTTCAATTATACCAGCCTTACCTCCACCTACAGCTGAGGCATAAGACAAAGCTAATTCTTTTGCTTTTCCTGAACTATCTTTATGCACTGCCATTAAACAAGGAACGCCTCCACCCTTTTGGTATTCACTTCTTACCGTATGGCCAGGTCCCTTAGGAGCAACCATGAACACGTCTAAATCTTTTCTGGCTTTAATTAAATCAAAATGAATATTTAACCCGTGCGCAAAAGCTAAACTTGTTCCTTCTCTCATTCTTTGTTCTATGTGATTTTTATAAATTTCTGATTGAAGTTCATCTGGAGTTAACATCATAACTACATCAGCCCAAGCAGCTGCATCAGAAAGTGACATTACTTTCAAACCAGCGCTCTCAGCTTTTTTAATACTTGAAGATCCTTCTCTTAAAGCTACAACAACTTCATTCACACCACTATCTTTAAGGTTTAGTGCGTGAGCATGACCTTGGCTTCCATAACCAAAAATAGCAACTTTTTTATTTTTAATAAGGTCCTTTTTTGTATCTTTATCGTAATAAGTTTTCATATTTAATTAAAAACCTTTGGCCCTTTCGTCATAGCAACAGCGCCTGTTCTAGAAGTGCTTATAAGGCCTAATCTTTTTAAATCAATAGCTAATTTATCTATTTCTGCTCTTAAAGCTGTAACCTGGATTACAAACGATTTATTTGTTTTGTCTAAGACAACTGGATTGAATTTTTTGCATATTTTTTTTATTTTTTCTTGCTTGTTGGCATTAGCAAGCATTTTGAACAATGCAAGCTCTCTAAATAAAATATCTTTTTCACCACGCTTGAAGTCAGCAACTTTATGGACTGGAACTAATTTTTTTAGTTGTAAATTAATTTGTTCTATAACTTGAGGTGTTCCTTCAGTTACAATAGTAATTCTTGATATATGCTTTTTTTTATCTACTTCAGCAACTGCTAAAGACTCAATATTGTAACCTCTGCCAGAAAATAACCCAGCTATTCTAGCGAGAACACCAGCTTCATTATCTACCCAAACGACAATGATATGACGCTCAATTTTTCCAATTTTACCAGGTACACTATACGCTGATTTTGATTTTGCCATTAAACTAAAATCTTTCCTTCGTCAGAAATTTCTTCCTCTTCTTCGGGTCCTAAAATCATTTGATTGTGGGGTTTGCCAGAAGGTATCATAGGAAAACAATTTTCAGCTTTATCAACCAAACAATCAAAAATTACCGGTCTATCTATATTAACCATCTCTTTTATCTTTTCGTCAAGTTCATCAGGAGTTTTTGCTCTCATACCAACGCATCCATATGATTCTGCAAGTTTTACAAAGTCAGGTAGTGCAGCAGTATAACTTTCAGAATAGTTTTTTTCATGTAACAATTCTTGCCACTGTCTGACCATTCCCATGTATTCATTATTTAAAATGAATATTTTAATTGGCAACTTATATTGCACTGCTGTAGACATCTCTTGCATCGTCATTAAAACTGAAGCTTCTCCAGCTATATCTACTACTAATTTTCCAGGATTGGCTATTTGAACACCAATTGCGGCTGGTAAACCATAGCCCATAGTACCTAATCCTCCAGAGGTCATCCATCTGTTAGGCTTATTGAACTTGTAATGTTGTGCGGCCCACATCTGATGTTGGCCAACCTCAGTTGTCACAAATGTGTCTTTGTCTTTCGTTAACTCATATAGTCTTTGAACTGCATGTTGAGGTTTGATTATTTTGTTACTATTAATAAAGTTAAGAGACTTTTTTTCTCTCCACTTTTCAATAGTGCTCCACCATTTTGATGTTTTCTGTTTGTTAGAGCTTAAAAAATTTTTATTTTTTTCCTTAAATCTCTTTATTAAAGATTTTAAGAATTCTGATACATCACTTACTATTGCTAAATCAACTTTTATATTTTTTCCTATAGAGGATGGATCAATATCAACATGTATTTTTTTTGATCCAGGGGAAAACTCATCAACTTTTCCAGTTATTCTGTCATCAAATCTTGCGCCAATGTTAATCATTAAATCACAATCATGCATTGCGTTATTAGCCTCAAATGTTCCGTGCATACCTAACATTCCTAAAAATTGCGGGTCGTCTCCAGGGTAAGCACCTAATCCTTGCAATGTTGAAGTGATTGGAAATCCAGTTAAAGAAACTAATTCTCTCAAGTATTCACTAGCTTGAGGCCCAGAATTAATTACTCCTCCTCCAGTGTAAAAAATTGGTTTCGAAGATTTTTTTAATAAATCAATAAATTTATCTAATTCATTATTTGAAATTTTATGTGTAGCTCTGCCATTCAGTTTTTTCTTAAGAGTGCTTTTAGAAAAGCTATATTTCCCTTTTTTAAATTGAATGTCTTTTGGAATATCAACCAATACGGGACCAGGTCTTCCTGTTGTGGCTACTTCAAAAGCTAAATGTAAAACTCTTGCAAGATCATTTACATCTTTAACCAACCAATTATGTTTTGTGCAAGGTCGAGTAATCCCAGTCGTGTCACATTCTTGAAAAGCATCAGTGCCAATTAAATGTGTTGGTACTTGACCAGAGATACAAACTAAAGGAACTGAGTCCATATAAGCATCTGTTAAAGCTGTAACAGCATTAGTTGCGCCGGGACCAGAGGTAACTAACAAGATGCCTGGTTTGCCACTTGATCTAGCATAGCCTTCAGCAGCATGTCCTGCACCTTGTTCATGTCTCGCTAAAATATGTTTAATTGATTTGTGATTTTTTAGTTCATCATAAATTGGAAGAACAGCCCCACCAGGATAACCAAAAATATAATCAACTTTTTGATCCTCTAAGGCTTTAAAAACAATTTCTGCACCAGTAAATAATTTAGGCATTTATACAATCTACCGGAGAATCTCTTTTGGTCAAGTTTTAGCTAACAAGATTTAAAATTTTTTTTATGAGAATAGAAGAATTGCTTGAATATATCATATGCCAATCACTCATATGAGCTCTAGACCAAGTTTTTTGTCTTTTAGCATATTGTCTAGTTTTGATATTCATTAATTCTATGAGATTTTTTTGGTCTAAATCTCCACTCAAAAATCTTTGAATTTCTTGGACTCCAATTATCTTATTGGGTGATAACGATTTTTTTAGCCTTTTTTTTTTAAACTTTATAACTTCATTAATACACTTTTTTTCAATCATAGATTTAGTCCTCAACTCAATATTTTTTAGTAGTTGGTTTTTTGGTGTATTAATAAAAAATTTACCAAATACGTAATTTTTAAATAACGGTTTTGTTTTTTTTGCCCACTCGTAAATTGATTTTTTTGTAAACTTTTTAACCTCATATGCTCTAAGTGTTCTTTGAGTGTCAGATGGGGAAATTTTATTTTTTGAAATAGGGTCTAGTTTAATTAATTTCTTATAAAATTCTTTCTGACCTAATTTTTTGTGAAGATTTCTTATGCTATTTCTATCAGAAAATTTAATGTTTGGTATTTTGCTTATACCATCAGTTATTGCCTTAAAATATAGACCAGTACCCCCTACTAGTATTGGAACTTTATCTTTTTTGACTATTTTATTGATTTTATCCGCAGCAAGTTTAAGCCATTTTCCTGTAGAAAAAACAGCTCCAGAAGATTGAAATCCGTATAAATGATGTTTTGCTAATCTTAATTCATTTTTACTTGGTCTAGAAGATAAAATTTGAAAATCTTTATATACTTGCATACTGTCTGCATTAATAATTTCACCATTAATTCTTTTTGCTAATTTGATTGCTATTTTTGTTTTACCTGATGCAGTTGGACCAGCTAATAAAATGATTTTTCTTTTCAAAACTATTTCAGTTTTACGCCTAGGTATCTTCGTTGATTATTGTTATTGATAATTGTTAGATATAAAGGTTGACCTTTATCTTTAACTTTTTTAATTAAATTATCTAAGTTATCAATTTTTTGTATCGGTTTTTTCTGAATTTCAATTATGACGTCATCTACATTCAATAAGCCTGCTACAGGACTTCTCTTTGATATCTCTACAATTACTGCTCCCTTTAAACTTTTATTTAAGTTTCTTAATTTAATATCATCTGAGTTTAAATCTCTCACAGTTATTTTTAATGTGTCTACATCTAATTCTTTTGTTTTTTTGGGTAGCTCAGCTTTCTTTTCTTTAAACTCACTCGAAGATTCAAGTCTACCTAGAGTAAGTCTTTTATCGATCATCTTTTTATTTCTCCAAATTTTAAGTGTAACACTTTTTCCAACATCAGTACTTGCAACTACCTTAGGAAGTTTTCTCATTGTATCAATTTTTTTTCCATCAAACTCCAGAATGATGTCTCCAGCTTTTATACCAGCTTTATCTGCCGGACTTTTTTCTCCTACACTTGCAACTAATGCTCCGGATGGTTTTTTCAAATTTTCTACTTCTGCTATTTCTTTGGTGACTTCTTGAATTCTAACTCCAAGCCAACCTCTTCTTGTTTCACCATATTTTATTAATTGATCAATAATGTTTGAGGCAGCATTTGCTGGAATTGCAAAACCAATTCCAATTGATCCAGCTTGACCAGGAGCAATTATAGCTGTGTTAATTCCAATTACTTCACCCTTTAAATTAAAAAGAGGACCGCCAGAGTTTCCCTGATTTATAGATGCATCTGTTTGAATAAAATCATCGTAACGTGTTAAATTAATATCTCTATTTCTTGCTGAGATAATTCCTGAAGTTACAGTGCCACCTAATCCAAAAGGATTTCCAATTGCCACAACCCAATCTCCAACTCTTGCTTTATCAGAGTCACCAAACTCCACAACTTCAAAATCATTTTTGCTATCTTTAATTTTTAAAACAGCAACATCTGCGTAAGGATCTGAGCCTAAAACTTCTGCTTTATATTCCTTATCACCAATTCGTACGATTATATCCTCAGCATTTGCGATAACGTGATTATTTGTTACTACAACACCTTCTTTTTTTATTATAAAGCCAGATCCCAAAGATGAGGCTTTTCGCTCTGTTGGTCTTTGAAATTCTTTAAACATATCTTCAAAAGGTGATCCTGGAGGAAATTGGAAAGGAAATTGATTATTATTTGTTGTACGAATTGTTTGTGTAGTTGAAATGTTAACAACTGATGGCATGAGTTTTTCAGCTAAATCGGCAAAAGAGTCTGGTCTAGTATTAGCATTTATATTACTAGAATAAGATGAAATTAAAAAAACTATAATTAATTTTTTAAGTATTTTCATTTAGCTTCTCATATACCAAATTATAACAAATCCTATTAATAAGAATAAAATGCCTGAGTATCTTAACTTATTTTCAGACATAGTTTCTATAATTTTAAGCATATTTTTTATTCTTGACGGAAACATGGCAAGTAAAAGACCCTCTATAAAAAAAAGTAATCCTATAGCCGTAATAAGATCACTCATATTTTAGATTAGTTTTTTTTAATTAGACCAGATTTTCCAAAAAATTTAAAGAAATCACTGTCTGGTGAAAGTATTAAAGATGTATCTCCGCCTATAAGAGATTTTTCATAAGATTGCATCGCTCTGTAAAAACTAAAAAATTGCGGGTCTTTGCCAAAAGCGTCTGCAAATATTTTGTTTCTTTGGCCGTCTCCCTCACCTTTCATAATTTCTGATTTCTTCTTAGCGTTTGCTAGAATTACTGTTACCTCTTTATCGGCTGTAGATTTAATTCTCGTAGCTATCTCAGCTCCTTGGGCTCTAAATTCTTTTGCTTCTCTCTGTCTTTCAGTTTGCATTCGAGCATAAATTGCTTCACTGTTTGCTTGTGGTAAGTCAGCTCTTTTAATTCTAACGTCAACAATCTCTATTCCAAAATTTTTAGCTTCAGTGTTTACATCGTTTTGGATTATTGACATTTGTTTTGCTCTATCTTTTGATAAAAGAGTAGCAAGTTCTTGTTTACCTAAAACACCTCTTATTCTTGAATTGATAATTGTCGCAAGTCTTTGTCTAGCAACTCTCTCGTTACCAACAGAAATATAAAACTTAAGTGGATCAACAATTTTGAATCTTGCGATAGCATCAACAATTAATCTCTTTTGATCTGCAGCTATAACTTCTTCCGGTGGGTTATCTAAATTTAAAACTCTTTTGTCTAAGTATGCAACGTTTTGGATAAACGGCAATTTAAAATTTAAACCTGATTTATTAACAATTTTTTTAGGGTCACCAAATTGTAGAACAATAGCCTGGTTAATCTCTTGAACAATAAAAATTGATTGAAAGGCAGTTATTCCTAAAACAACAATAAATGGTATAAAAAATTTAGATAATTTCATTAACTACCACTCTTCTTTTTAATTTCTGGTAAGGGCAAATAAGGCACTACCCCTGAACCTGATTCTTTATCGATTATAACTTTATCTATATCTGCTAAAACTTTTTCCATTGTCTCAAGAAACATTCTTTCTTGAGTTACTTGTTTTGCGTTTCTATATTCACCATAAATAGCTAAAAATCTAGAAGCTTCACCCTCAGCAGTTGCTACAACTTCTTTTTTATATGCTTCGGCTTCCTGCAGTATTTTTTCTGCATCTCCTCGAGCTCTAGGTATGACGTCGTTAGCATAAGCTTCTGCTTCGTTTTTTGATCTTTCTTTATCCGCTCTAGCTGCTTGTACATCTCTAAATGCATCGATAACTTGACTTGGCGGGTCGGCTTTTTGTGTTTGAACTTGAGTTATTTGAATACCAGATCCATACTCATCTAAAATATTTTGAGTAATTTCTTGCACTTCAATTTCTATGTTAGATCTTCCTTCAGTTAAAATTGATTGTATTTCACTCTTTGCAATAACTTCTCTCATAGCTGTTTCCGAAGTAGCTTTAACAGTTTCAACTGGACTTTGAATATTGAATAAAAATTTGCCAGCGTCTTTGATTACCCAGAAAACAGAATAGTTTATATCTACAATATTTTCATCTCCAGTTAACATTAAGCTTTCTTCTGGAACTTCTCCAACACCGGAAGATCTTCCACTATCGCTAGCTCCTCGAAAGCCAACATCTATTCTGTTAACTTTTGTTACTTTTGGCTTAAGAACTCTCTCAACTGGGAAAGGTAAATGGTAATTTAATCCAGGCTGTGTTGTGTTTACGAATTTTCCAAATCTTAAAACTACTCCTTGTTCATCTGGTAACACTCTGTAAAGACCGCTTAAAACCCAGATCACTAATAAAATTATTAAACCTAAAACTATTGGTTTGCCACCACCTGATTTTCCCCCAGGCATAAATCTATTTATCTTATTCTGAATATTTCTTATGAGTTCATCTATATTTGGCGGTTCTCTCCGTGATCCTGAACCGTTTCCGCTTCCACCCGTTGGACCTGAAGATCCCCAAGGTGATTGATTTTTGAATATACTTCCTATTAAACTCATGACACTTTATATAGTGACTTTTATTGTAAAAACAAGTTAAGTAATAGCGATATTATGACCAAAATTGAGGAACATTATGAGTAAAAAACCACCTCCTAAGCAATTTGTTAAAACTCCAATCAATGGAACAAAATACACATTATTAATTTCAAGCGCAAAAGGTGGGGTTGGTAAATCCACAGTTGCAATCAACTTGGCTTTTGCATTACAAAAATTAGGATTTAAAATTGGCATTCTCGACGCTGACGTTTACGGACCTTCTTTACCAAAATTAATTAATTTAAATGAAAAGCCAAAAACTGAAGATGGTAATAAAATTATTCCAATTGAAAAGTACAATGCTCAATGTATGTCAATGGGTTTTTTAGTTGACGAACAAACACCAATGATATGGCGAGGACCGATGGTGATCAGTGCTATAAAAACAATGACACAAAAAGTGTTATGGAAAGACAGAGATATTATCATCATAGATATGCCGCCAGGCACGGGTGATACTCAGTTAACATTTGCTCAAGAAGTAAAAGTTGACGGTGCTATAATTGTCTCTACTCCACAAGATTTAGCCCTTCTTGACGTAAAAAGAGGGATACAAATGTTTGAAAAGACTGGCGTTAAAATTTTAGGCTTAATAGATAATATGAGTTTTTTTAAGGGAGATGATGGAAAAGAATATAAAATATTTGGGGAAGGTGGAGTAGTGAAAACAGCAAAAGAATTTAATAAAGAATTTTTAGGTCATCTTCCATTAAACCAAGATTTGAGAAATTCAGCTGATATTGGAGATCCTCTTACTCATTCTCAACCTGATCATGAAGTTTCAAAAATATTTAAGAATATTGCTGAAAAAATTAAACAATCTTTTCTTTAAATTCAAAAGAACTCATTAGCTCATTCCACTCTCTCTTAGATAGACCTGAGTCTTCATAAGAAACTTTTTTACCTTTTGCCATTTGTTGAATTACTTTTTTACCTTTAGCAGAGACATGTACCGCTCCAACTCTATAATCTAAGAAAGCTGAATGAGTTATTGGAACCCATTTTTTTACAGTGTCTAACATAGTTTCTGCATAAACTCTAATTTCATACTGAGCATGACTATCAGCCCTAAGAAATAAAAAGTTTAACAAATTTAATAAATCTGTTTTCCAATACCATTGAGTATATGAATTTAAAGTTAAGTTCATTCTTGCAAGTTCTCTTGCCAAACCTGCTTTGCCTTCATCAATTGTAGTTCCGTCAAATCTTTCGTTAAGCATTTTTTCATAATTGTCGTAAGTTCTAGTCGCGTCATCTTTTAAAATTTTTAATACTTCATCTGCTTGCTCACCCGTAATTAAGTCTCCTCTACCTTGTCTATTTGAAATAGATTGGGCTGATAATTGTTCTTTAGCAGGAATATAAAATTCTTTATCTAAAATAGAATATCTTGCTGAATATTCATTTACGTTAGCTGTTCTGTGTCGTATCCATTGTCTTGCAATAAAGATTGGAAGTTTAACATGATATTTTATTTCGCACATTTCGAATGGAGTTGAATGCCAATGTCTCATTAAATATTTTATTAAACCTTCATCAGTTGAAACTTTTTTAGTTCCTTTACCGTATGAAACTCTAGCTGATTGCACTATTGATGTATCATCACCCATATAATCAACCACTCTTACAAAGCCATGGTCTAAAACAGGTAATGCCTCATAAAGAATTTTTTCTAATTCTGGTGAAGTAACTCTTTTCGTCTGATTTTTTTGAGACTGTTGATCAGCTATTTCTTGCTTTTGTTCATTTGTTAATTTCATTTCGAATAAAGTTATTGAATCTCTAAAAAAGAGTTTTATATTATAAATGTTGGTTTTCCAACTATGACGATAAACGAATCTCGTAATAAACATTGCGGACGTGGGGGCAGTACCCACCACCTCCACCATTTACAACTTGAGGGGGTGAATTAGGCTCGACGGGTGTCTAAAAGTTTTTCTTTCGTTCGAGATAGTTCCGACGTAACGGGCTAATTATAAATGCAAATAATAAATTTGCACTTGCTGCTTAATTAACTTGTTAATTAAGTGAACGGGGTCTGGGGCACCTGGCAACAGAACGCCCCTTAAAAGCAAAAAAAAGTCGCAGTGTTTTTTTTAAATAAATAACTATCAATATTAAATTATAATAATGAAAGGAATTACTATGAAAAATATTTTAGTAGCTTTAGCTTTAATTATTTTTACAACTTCTGCTTTCGCTGGCTCTTGCCCGATGATGGCTGGAAAGTTAAAAACCAAAATTGAGCAAGCACAACAACTTCACGATGCTGGTATGAAAGCACATTCTGAGGGAAATCACGGTAAATCAGAGGAGCTTTTAAATAAAGCTCTTGATCTTTTTAAGAGTTAATAAAATAATGGGATTTGGGGCGCCTAGCAACAAAACGCCCCTTCCTTTTTTAATTATATTGCTTAAACTCATATTTTAATTTTAGTCCTAATTAATTAGAAACTAAAACCTTAGTGTTTAGTATGCGCATCTGGATAGTTAGTAAGATACTCTTCTGAAATTGGTGTCATCATAGCACTTTCTATAACAGCGCCAGCTTCCCTTCTTTTCTCAGTAAGTTGCTTATCATCCCTAAAGGCTTGAAGTGCTTCCATGTTAGGAAATTGCATTACTGTATGTAGTTTTGATGGATCATCTTTTTGTGTACCTGCAAAAATAAACTTGATTCCATGTTCTTTTAATTTTTCGTCTTGAGCATAAACCATCTCTTTCCAGGTTTTAAATCCTTTTGTGATTGTAATTTCACCTTTGACTAGTATTCCCATATTTAACTCCTTTTATTTATATTTTAAAAAATTTTTTATTTTTTTTCATCTTCGGTTGGCTGTTCTTCTTGAGGTTCAGGTTTAACTTCCTCTTCGGTTGGCTGTTCTTCTTGAGGTTCAGGTTTAACTTCCTCTTGGGTTGGCTGTTCTTCTTGAGTTTCAACTACGACTTCTTTTCTAAAATCTCTTCTAGGACTATCAGGTGTTCTTGTTACGCTTCTTGATGACAAATTATCTCGTTGTCTAAAATAAAAATAAGCACCTATCGAAATAACTAGTATTGAACCAAATATATATAAAGCTAACATCAAATAATTCGTTCCCGAATCTTTCGAGCTGTCT
>CACHJN010000003.1 GCA_902580115.1 uncultured Pelagibacteraceae bacterium
CGCAAATACATAGCCTTCCATAGCCATTCCTAGCCATTTTGGATTTGTTTTAGCTAAATTTACCATACCGGCAAGTTCTAACAAGCCAACTACAAAAATTAAAGGTGTATCCTTAACTAAAGCTAAGAAAGTATTTGCGATACCTGGTATCACAAGTTTCAAAGCTTGAGGTAAAATTATTAAAAAATGCATTCTCCAATAACCCATGCCTAGCGATTTAGCTGCCTCGTATTGCCCTTTAGGTAAAGCCTGCAACCCTCCTCTAACAACTTCAGCCATATAAGCGGCTTCAAATAAAGTGATCGCTATTAAAACTCTTATCAATTTATCTACATAAGTTCCGTCCGGTAGAAACATTGGAAACATGACTGCGGACATGAATAATACCGTGATTAAAGGAACGCCTCTCCATAACTCAATAAATCCTATCGACGTATATCTTATTGCGGGAAGCTTGGATCTTCTCCCTAATGCTAAAATAGTCCCTATAGGAAAACAAAGTATCAAAGCAAATGCTGATACTATAAATGTTAATGAAAGTCCGCCCCAGGCACCAGTCTCAACATATTTTAGACCAAAATCTCCACCAGAAATAAGTTTTAGACCAATTATTGGATATACGAATAATAGAAAGATAATAATATATTTTTTATACCTTTGAGGAACGAAAAATGAAGCTCCGACTAGTAAAAATAGTATTAAAAAAGCAGTATTTATACGCCATTGTTCCGTATCAGGGTAAAGTCCGTAAACAAATCTATTTAACCAAACTTTGATAAATACCCAGCATGCACCACCACTAGTGCAATCTTCTTTCGTATCACCAGCAAAATTAGCATCAAATACAAACCAGTTTAATAAAGGTGGGATGTATTTTATAAGAGCAAAAATTACAAGGAGAGTTAAAAGTGCGTTAAAATTTGATGAGTTAAAATTAGTATTAATCTTATCAAGTAGTTTATTTCCACTAAATTCAATTCTTATTAAATAAAGACCAAATAATCCAAATAATAAGGGGGTTAAGTAACTTATTTTATCAGGTAAAAATGCAGTTATATTTGTTTTAAAAAAAGAACTTAAAATAATATCTATAAAACCTATAAAAATAAGTGAGCTACCAACAGCAATAAAAGAATTTAGATTTTTTTTGTCAGATTTAAGTATTGATAAATTCATTATTTTTCCTTTATAGCCATTTTTTTGTTATACCAATTCATAAATACTGAAATAGAGAGACTTAAAGACAAATAAGTTAACATTGTAATTGAAATAATTTCAATTGCTCGTCCAGTTTGCATTAATGCAGTTCCCGCAAATACTAAAACAATATCTGGATATGCTATAGCAGCTGCTAAAGATGAATTTTTTGTCAAATTTAAATATTGGTTAGTGGTAGGTGGAATTATAATTCTTAAAGCTTGTGGCATTACTACGAGTTTTAAAATTTGTCCTTTCGTTAAACCAATTGAAGCAGCAGCTTCTTTCTGGCCCTTACTTACACCTAATATACCCGCTCTAACATTCTCAGCTATAAAAGTAGCGGTGTACATTGATAAAGCTAATGCTAACGAGATTAATTCAGGAATGATACTAACTCCACCTTGATATACATAAACAGTTTTAGATAATTGAGTTAATTCAGGAATTTCAAATGATAGGCTTACTCCACCAACTAAAAATGTTAAAAACGGTAAACCAATAATTAATAATATTGATAAATACAAAGTTGGAATTTGTTTTCCATATTTATCTCTTTGATTTTGAGCATATTTAGCTAAAAAGTAAATTAGAATGAATGCAAAAATTAAAGAGTAAAAAAATATAGAAAAGTTAGTCCAAACAAATTTTGGAACATACCACCCTTTTACATTTAAAAAACTTATATCGTAAAAATTGATAGAGTCCACAGTCAAAGGTAAGGCTCTTAAAGCGGCGAAGTACCAGAAAAAAATTTGAAGAATTAGAGGTATGTTTCTAAATATTTCCACATACCATTCTGCTGACTTAGCTACTAAATAATTTTGAGAAAGTCTTGCTATACCAATTGTTACACCTAAAATCGTAGCAAAGAAAATTCCAATAGCAGAAACTAAAATTGTGTTTAAAAGACCAACCAAAAATGCCCTGGCATACGAATGAGATCCATCATAATCTATGAGTGAAAAAGTTATATCAAAGGAAGACTCTTGAGATAAAAAACCAAATCCAAATGAAATTCCTCTATTGCCCATATTGCTTTGAGCGTTAATAGTAAAATAAATTACAACTAAAATTAAAAATAAAACTGTTAAAATTTGAGGAATTAAATCTTTGTTTTTATTGCTTAAATTTAATTTAAAATTTTTAAAATTCATTTTATGCAGAATAAAAAAAAGGGCCAGATAAATCCAGCCCTTTTTAATTTAATTAGCAATTATCTTGCTGGTGGTACATAAAGAATTCCACCTTTTGTCCATAATTCATTCGGACCTCTGTTAGGTAAAATTCCAGTGTCTGCTATGTGTTTTTTATAGCTTTCACCGTAGTTTCCAACTTGCTCGATAATTCTCAAGCTCCAATCATTGTCTAAACCGAAAGCTGCACCTAATTCACCCTCAGCACCAACTAATCTTTTAATAGCTGGATTGTCAGAGTCTTTTAAGCTTGAAGCGTTTGATGAGTTTACACCATACTCTTCTGCTTCGATCATAGTGTTTAGAGACCATCTAACAATATCTTCCCATACAGAGTCACCTTGTCTTACAACAGGTCCTAATGGTTCTTTCGAAATTGTTTCTGGTAATACTTTATGCTCATCTGGGTTACTCAACTTAGTTCTTTGAGCAGCTAATCCAGATTTATCTGTAGTATAAGTATCACATCTTCCTGCATCATAAGCTTGAACAACTTCGTCTGCTTTTTCAAACGCTATTGGTTCATACTTAATGTTTTTAGAATTGAAGAAGTCTCTCATGTTAAGCTCGGTAGTTGTACCTGTATTTGTACAAGCAGAAATACCGTCTCTGAAATCATTTACAGAATTGATTCCTGATGCTTTTCTAACCATGAAACCTTGACCATCATAAAAGTTTACACCAACAAATGTTAATCCAATGTCAGCATCTCTTGATAATGTCCAAGTTGTGTTACGTGCAAGTACATCGATTTCACCTGAAGTTAATGCAGTAAATCTCTCTTTTGCACTTAATGGAGTATATTTAACTTTGTCAGCATCGCCTAATACAGCAGCTGCAACAGCTCTACATACGTCCACATCTATGCCGGTCCAGTTTCCCGCCTCATCAGCATTTGAAAACCCTGGAAGTCCTTGTGAAACTCCACATTTTACAAAACCAGCTTTCTTAGTGTTGTCTAAAGTCTTAGATTTTTTAGAACCAGCACCACCTCCACCTTGGCCACAAGCCACAAGTAATAGAGATGCAAATCCAACTAAAATCCAAGTTTTGATTGATTTAATCATATTTATGATTCCCTCATTTTATTGTTAACAATATTTTGAAATTAAAATTTCAAAGGACAAATTATGAAGAATCTATTGCTTAATTTCAATCTGATTAAATAACCACAAGATGTAGGTGTAAAAGTTTAAAAACACCAAATATACGATTATACACCTCTTTTATTAGAAAAGTTCTAAGTTATAATTTAATATGCCTACATACTTCGTAAATTCGTCAAATATTAAATTAAAAAAAAAAATAAAAGAAAAATTAGCAAAACAAATTACAAATATTCATAACAAAGCTACTGGGGCAAATAAATATTTTGCTCAAGTAATTTTTAATCACACAAAAAAGGGAAACCATTTCATGGGCGGAAAAATAGTCTCTAGACCTGAAATTTTTATATATGGTCACATTAGATCAGGCAGAACAACAAAAGTTAAAAATAAATTAATCAAAGGTTTGAGAGAAACAATTAAAGAAAGTACAAAATTAGAAAACGATAATATTTGGGTATATTTGTTAGATTTGAAGCCTAATCAAATGATAGAGTATGGTGAAATACTTCCAAAATCTGGTGGTGAAAAAAAATGGTTTAAAAATTTACCGATTAAATTAAAGATAAGATTAAATAAAATTGATAATTAATATTTGGAAAATAAAAGTGAATTTATCTTATGGCCTTTTTTTTCCGCTTTTAAATAGAACTTAGTTTTAATTGTAACGATTTTATTAATTTTTTTTACCTTAATATTAGGGAATTTTTTTATAATAGTTTTAACATTTGTAAAATAATCTAAATTGTCTGTGCTAAAAAAAACTTTCCCCCTTTTTTTTAAAATCACAAAGATTTTCTTTAAAAATTCTTCATTTACAATACGTCTTTTCTTATGTCTTTTTTTTGGCCATGGGTCAGGGAATAAAATATATATTATATCAAAACGAAATTTTTTAAATTTATTGATAAATTTTTGAAATACATAAGGATAAAGATAGATGTTTTTTATATTATTATTAATGCAATAATCTGAAACATTTACCATTCCATTCTTAAAAGGATCTACGCCAATTATGTTTTTTTTAATATTTTTTTTGGATAAATAAATTAGGTTTTCACCCATTCCAATACCAATTTCTAAAATTAATTTTTTCTTTAAATTAAGTCTGTTAATATTTTTTATTTTTATAAACTTTTTGAAGTTATCTTCTTTAATTTCAGAAATCTTTCTTGATGTAACTCTTCCAAAATAAAGTTTTTTTTTCATTAATGTGGCGCGCCCTGAAGGATTCGAACCTACGACCCTCGGTTTAGAAAACCGATGCTCTATCCAACTGAGCTAAGGGCGCTCTAAGAGACTTCTCTAGTGTTGGCATTGAATGACTGAGTAAACGGAATTTTAACTACAACAGCATCTACTGCCTTACTTGAGTATTTCTTTGGTAAGTGCACCTTATATTTTTTACCTAAATTACCTATCGGAAAACCTGTTGCACTTAAATGTCCTTCATAAGGGACATATCCCATAGCTATATTTGTTCCCTTTTCTGGATGGTACCACGGAGAAGTAATATAACCAACTGGTTTACCTCCATCACTATTAGAGATTAAATAAAAATCATTTGCATAATCATCTATAGGTTTACCTCCAAGCTCTAAACCAACCAATTGTAACTTATAAGGTTTATCACCGTTTCTTAATTGATCTCTCATTTTTTCTAACGCTTCTTTACCAATGTAATCAGTTTTCTTTTCCCATACACCTTTTCCAGATAAAGAAACTTGATAACCTAAATTACATTGAAATGGATTAGTTTCATGATCTAAATCTTGCCCCCATGAAAGAATACCTGCTTGGATACGTCTGTGATGAGCGGGCGCAATCACCATAAGTTTATGTTTTTTTCCAGCTTTTAAAACTGCATTCCACATATCTTCAGCGTATAAAGTAGCGTTTCTTAAATATATTTCATAACCTGCTTCACCAGAAAAACCTGACTGTGATATAACACAGCTTCGACCACCTATATTTGCTTCAGCTAAACCATAGAAAGGCATATTATCAAAATCAACTTGATCACCTGCTAAATCTTTCATCAAAGCTTTCGATTTTGGACCTTGAATCTGAACTGGACATGCATCAATTTCATCTATTTCAACGTTAAATCTTTTATCTGCGTTTACTCCCTGCAAATAAAGACCTATGTCGGAATCTGATAAGCTAAACCAGAATTCATCGTCAGCCACTCTTAACAAAACAGGATCGTTTAAAACCCCACCTTTGTAGTTACATAAAATTACATAACGACCTCTCATTGTTGAGATTTTTGTTGCATCTCTAGTGATTACATAATCAACAAATTTTTCTGCATCTGGCCCTTTTACTCTTATTTGTCTTTCAACAGCAACGTTCCACATTGTTACGTGGTTTTTTATAGCTGCATACTCAACCATTGCTCCACCTTTTTCAGGTCTTACATAACCTCTTGGATGATAAATTCTATTGTACACGGTAGCTCTCCAACAACCTGCTTTCATTGATAAATGCCAATAAGGAGATTTTCTTACTCTTGTAGAAATTAACATTTCAACTTTAGTTGGTCCGCTTTGTCTCAGATTGTAGGGAACTTGTCTATCAGACTGATCAACCGACGTTTCATGACGGATTTTGTCATAATTAACTTTTTCAGGTTTTAAAGATATTAATTTGAATTTTTTCTTTGATTTAACTTTTTTTGCTTTTTTATTTTTCTTTGGCATAATTGTTTGCTACCAACCATTTGTTTGTTTCCTTGAGACCACCAAAAGTATAAATATGAAAGTGCTCTGTAACTTTCTTTAAGCTATTTATCAATTCGCTAGGGTCTCTAGGCTTCAGTAAATCTAAAGCTTTACTCGTATTAGATTTAAGAAAATTTATAGAATTTTTTGCCCCAACAATACTCGCAAACTTCAATAAGCTGCTTATTTTTAAGGGACCAGTAATTCCAACATGAACTGGAAGAGTTTGTTTTGATATAAAATTAGCTATTACTGATGGATCCAAAAGCCATTGCGTTACTATATAATCTGCAAGAGGAGTTTTTTCTTTCATAGCTTTTTCTAATTCTGAATCGGATATATCAGGGGAACCCTCAGGGTGTCCAGCAATTCCTATCTTCATCCCTTGAAATAATCCTGTCTCAAGTAATTGCAACGAGCAGTGGTATTCACCTACAGGTTCTCTCCCTCCACCAATTACTAAAGCTTGTTTTACGCCAGAATCTTTACACATTTTTACATAGTCCTTTAACTCATTTAAATCTTTTATTGACCTCGCTGGGAAATGAGGAATTGGGTTATACCCAGATTTGACTAGTTCATCAGCTTTATTAGCTACTTCCTTGTAATCTGTACCAGGTAACATCGTGATATAAACATCTTTCAGACCAGGAAGAACTGATAGATCTGTTTTAGATGTAATTTCTAATGAAAATTTCATTTTACTATTTAATTAGAAACATACTAAATGGTCAATAAAAATAGGAGTTTTGATACCAAACTTTTCTGATTTTTCGTGTTGATGAATATGATGGGAATGAACAAAGACTGGAATATGTTCACCCTTTTGAGTTTTTAAAGTGTATATAAAGTTTGTGCCCCTGAACTTTCTATCAACTACCTCAAGCTTAAGTTTGCTTTGATCATCATGAACAAGATCTTCAGGTTGTAATAATAATTTAACGCTTTCTCCTTTTGGATAATTCTTAAGTAGCTTGCCTCTTATCTCTCCTAATTCTTTATGTTGTAAACTATGTACGGCACAATCATTAGTTACAACTTTAACATCAACAAAAACACCTTTATTTAAAAATTTTGCAACTTCTAATGAATTAGGTTCATGATGAACATTATACGGAATGTCATATTGTTTAAGTTCTTGATTTAGTATTATTCCACATCTGTCAGCTAGAGAAAATGCTTCATAGGAATCATGAGTTACAATTATTGTAGTTAAATTAATTTTTTTTAATAGTTTTTTTACTGAATATTGTATTTCTTCCTTTAAATTTTGATCAATATTTGAAAAAGGCTCATCCAGTAATAATAAATCTGGCTTGGACATTAATGATCTTGCTAAAGATACTCGTTGAGCTTCACCAGCACTTATTTGATGGGGAAATTTTTCTAAAATTGGTTCAATATGAAGTAATTTTATAATGTCCTCTGCTTCATAAGAAAAACCGTTACCATTAGATCTTTTTTTTCCAAAATTAATATTGTCAATTACTTTATAATTTGGAAATAATGAATTGTCTTGAAATGACAAGGCTATATTTCTTTTTTCTGGTTCAACATGAACCTCATTAGAAGATATTAGTTTATCTTTTAAATAAATTTCACCAGCACTTAGTTTTTGTAATCCAGCAATAGTTCTAAGTATTGTTGTTTTGCCAACACCAGATGGGCCCAATAAAGAAACAATTTCACCCTTCTCTTCTATTTTAAGGTTTACATTGTTAACTTTGTTTTTTTCACTAGCAACAAAATTGCCATCTTTAATTTCAAAAAATCGATTTGACATTTTTTGATTATATTAGTTTTTTTGCGAAAGTATATATTTTGAAGAAAATATTATGAGGATAGTTGCCCAACTAATAAGAAATAAAGAAGGTAATGCCGCAGCTTCTAATAAGTCTTGAGAAGCATAGATATATGCTTGTGTAGCAAAAGTTTCAAAATTAAAAGGCCTTAATATCATTGTCATTGGTAATTCTTTTATAATCTCCAGCGAAATTAGAACAATTATTAAGATTATGTTGTTTTTTAAATACGGAACATGAATGCTTGAAAAAGTTTTAATTTTTGAATACCCAAGTAAGTACGCACTTTCGTCAATTGAATTATTTATTTTCTCATAACTTGATTTAATCCCATTAAAAGAAAGGGAAAAAAATCTAATAAAATATGCAAGAACTAAACCGAAAATTGATCCTATAAATAATTTTTTAATATTTCCTAAACTTGTATTTTCACTCATTAATTCACTAAAATTGCTAAATAAAGTTATAAAGGCTACAGCTAAAATCACACCCGGAATAGCATACCCTGAAATTGAGAAATTGGTTAAATAATTTAAAATTTTACTTTTGGATATCCTGCTTCCATAATTAATAAATAATGAAATAAATACTAATACTATACTAGCCAGACCAACCAAATACATTGTATTTAAATTTATTTTCAAAATATTAATGTCTTGGATATATTTTGGAAATTTTAAAGTCCAATAGATCATCTGTGAAACTGGAAAAATAAAACTTATAAAAAATAATAAAAAACAAAAAGAAAAAGCTAACAAAGATTTTTTTCCACTTAGTTTAATTTTATTAATTGGTTTAAAACCTCTACTAGGTTGATGATATTTGGCCTCTTTCCTTGAATAAATTTCTATGGATAACAGTAGAAAAACAAACAGCAATAAAATAAAAGAAATTTGGTTAGCTAAATTTAAATCATCAAAAGATAACCAAGAATTATATATTCCAGTAGTTAGAGTTGAAACGCTAAATATTGATACTGTTCCAAAATCGGACAAACACTCCATAGCAACTAAGGCTAAACCTGCAATAATTGCTGGTCTGGCAGAAGGTAAAATTATTTTAAATAAAGTTTCTCTTTCAGATAAACCTAAGTTTTGACCTACCTCTATATAGTTGTTTGATTGATAGAAAAATGATGATCTTGTTAAAACGTATACATAAGGAAACAAGGAAAAACTAATAGCTATAATTGATCCTAATATTCCATCTAGTTTTGGTATATGAGGGTTATAATTATATTCGCCAAACATGTTCGTGAGCATTGAATAAGCAGTTCCATAATTTTCAAAAAAAGCAATAATTGAAAATGCAAAAATGTAACCTGGCACTGCAAATGCTAATATCAGAGCCCAACTAAAAAAGTTACATAACGGAAATTCGTAAAATGATATGAAATAAGCTGAAATTACACCTAATAAAAATGTTATAGATAAAACAAAAATTAAAATAATTAATGAATTATTTATATAGTCAAAAAGAAATGTATTCTTTAATATTGTTAGGTAATTACTAGTTTCTGAAAAAAAACTGAAGAATACAGTTATAACTGGCAAAGCCACAATTAGAGCAATTAAAAAGGAACTAAAGAACCAAAAGTTATACTTTGCCATTTATATATTTAATATTATTTCCAACCTGCAGCTGTCATTACTTCTAATGCATCTGCTTGTCTATTGCCATAATTAACGACTTTAGTTGTTAAATCTTGTTTAAAATCTAAACCCATATTAACCACTAATGGATGGGGTGAAACCCCAGCAATCATCGGATACTCATAAGTATTATTTACTATATGCTTTTGTGCTTCTTTACTTAGTAAAAATTCAACTAACTTAATTGCATTATCTTTGTTTGGTGCGCCTTTAACAAGTCCTGCGCCACTTATGTTCATGTGAGTTCCTCTATCGCCTTGATTTGGAAAAAAAGGTTTTACTTTTTTAGCTGCAGCTTGTTGCTCAGCACCTTTTTTGCCTGATAACATAAGTGCTAAGTAATATGTATTAGCTACTGCAATATCGGCTTCTCCTGCTGCTACTGCAAGTATCTGCGCTCTGTCATTACCTTTTGGAGATCTAGCCATATTCGAAACTATTCCTTTTGACCACATTGCAACTTTACCTTTTCCATTATTTTTAATTAATGAAGCAACGAGTGATTGGTTATAAATATTGTTTGAAGCTCTTATTACTAATCTGCCTTTCCATTTAGGATCAGCTAAACTTTCATAAGTTAAACCTCTTAATTCTGCACGAGTAACT
Organism: uncultured Pelagibacteraceae bacterium; assembly: GCA_902580115.1. Taxonomy (GTDB): domain Bacteria; phylum Pseudomonadota; class Alphaproteobacteria; order Pelagibacterales; family Pelagibacteraceae; genus Pelagilacustribacter. Next base: position 10,283 of record CACHJN010000003.1, read on the forward strand.
CTGTCTGGGGCAAAATAAACAATTCTTGCTCTTTTAGCTATTCCAACCCATTTAGGAGTTCTAAAGTTACTTGGTACCGCAGTCTTGATTATTGAGCTTGTAAGTCCACCTTGTAAGTTATCCTTAAATGCTCCTAATCTTCCTGCATCAGCTGTTATATATAAGTCTGCTGTGCCGCCCTCTGCGATTATTCTTTTCTCTAATGCGCCTGATTTTCCAGATACAACATTTACTTTTATTCCTGTTTTAGCTGTAAATTTTTCATACAATTGAACATCTGAATCGTAATGTCTTGCACTGAATATATTTACTTCGTTAGCTAAAAGATTTCCAAAAACAAAAAATAATGCTGAAATTGCTAATATTATTTTTCTCATTTATTTCCCCCGTTAGTTTTGCGAATGGTTCTCAATTATCTGAGAATGAGAATAATTATCATTATCAATAATGTCGCACCATATACGGGAAAAATGATTTAGTTAATTATTTTTTGATTAAAGTTTTTTTCTTAAAAAGATAGTAGAAGTCTGACTGAAGGTTATTTTTTGGCTTTAGCAAGCTAGTTTTAAGCTTACCGTACTTAAGCTCTTTAGCGTTTTTAATTCTTGAAGCTAAGATTCTCATATGAGACGAATCTATCATAAGTTGAGTTGAGCACAACCCAAGATTGTTTCATTTTGGGCCCTTTTTCTGTATATGTTACATAGTAACATCGGGAGAAATAAGTGGAAATCGCAAAAAGTATAGCGCCGATATGTTTGGCTATAATCATGTTTGGTCTTGGACTAGGTTTAACAGCTCAAGATTTTTTAAGAGTAATAAAAAATCCTAAAGATTTTCTTATAGGCTTTTTATCACAAGTTATTCTTCTTCCTATTGTAGCTATTATCTTAATAAGTTTAATTGCGTTACCTGTAGAAATTGCTATGGGTGTCATGGTTATTGCGGCAGCACCAGGTGGAGTAACTTCAAACATATTAACTAAATTTGCTGATGGAGATGTTGCTTTATCAGTAACATTAACTGCTGTTGTAAGCTTACTAAGTATAATTATTGTCCCTTTGATAGTGTTTAATTCAGCTAATTATTTAGGTATTGAAATAGTTAAAGAAATTTCAATGCTAAATATTGCGCTTAAAATGTTTTTTGTAGTAACCGTGCCAGTGCTTTTTGGAATGATTGTTAGAAGTTTAATGACTGATTTTATAATATCTAAAACTTTATTAGTTCAAAGGCTATCAGTAATATTATTTTTAATTGTTTTTATATCTATTTGGGTTGAGGAATGGGACAGAATAATTAGTTTTATTACAAGAGCAGGTTTAATATCTTTGCTGCTAAATCTAACTATGATTTTCTTAGGTTATTATATTGCTAAAATGTTTGCTTCAGGAATTCCCCAGAGAAAATGTATTTCTCTTGAATGCGGTTTACAAAATGGAACATTAGCTGTATTTGTAGCAACTCAGTTATTTGATGATATTGTGTTTATGGTTCCTACAGCTGCATATGCATTGATTATGTTTGTGACGTCAATCATTTTTGTTCTTTTTGTTAGAAAAATTAATTAAATTATCTAGATTTAATGTTATCTTGAGGAATAATTTTTTGGGTTATTCTATCTAAAATAATTGCTAATATAACAATACCAGTTCCTCCAACAACAGCTCCACCAATATCTAACCTACCTAATGCAACGTATACAGTTAATCCTAACCCCCCTGCTCCAATTAGTGCAGCTATAACTACCATTGATAAAGCTAACATTAATGTTTGGTTAACCCCAGCCATAATAGTCTTCATTGCTAAAGGAATTTCTATTTTAGTTAATATTAAAAATCTTGATAAACCTAAGCTCGCACCAGCTTCTTTAAATCCTTTACCAACTTGTCTAATTCCTAAGTTCGTTAGTCTAACAATTGGTGGCAAAGCAAATACAATAGTTGCAACCACACCCGGTGTCAGCCCTACTCCAAATAACATCACAACAGGAATTAAATAAACAAAACTTGGTATAGTTTGCATTATATCGAGTATAGGCCTTAATATAGTTTCAAATAAATTACTTCGTGATGCAACAATTCCCAAAGGTATTCCAATTATCATACAAAAGATAACTGCTGTAAAAATCATTGCTAAAGTTGTCATTGTTTCTTGCCACAAATCAACAAGGTCAATAAAAATTAAACTTAATGCTGATAATAATGCAAATTTTAATCCATTGGTTTTGAATGCAAAAGCCATGAATATAAGAATTACTATCGGAAATGGTATGAAGTTAAATAATGTGTCTAAACCGTTTAAAACTGAGTCTATTGGAGCTGATAACTTTTTAAAGAGTGGTCGTTGCATGAACAACCACTCCTTAATATGTTTTTCAATCCATTCTGCTATCGGAACGTATACTTCGTAGTCAGATGGTGAAAGTTTTAAGCTCACTTACCTAAAACTTATTTTATCCAACTGTCGAACGTACTTTGGTTCGCTTTAATCCACTCCTTAGCATGCTTCTTGATTGCTCTTTCGCTTTTCTCACCAGCATTCATCTTCATGTTTTGTGCTGCGATATCCGCTAGTGGAATAGATGCTTTAGAAAGCATTTTTTTCACTTTTGGATTAGCTTTTAAGAAATCAGAGTTAGCTGCTGGACGAATATCATCAGCACCAAAACCCATATTTATTTTAGATTTTGTTGCATTTGATACTGCTACTTTTTTTGTAGCGCTGTATGGAACTTCTATCCAAACAACATCTTGTCCAAGTTTTAAAGCACCAACTGTCCAATTCGGTGTCCAAGTATAAAATAATACTGGCTTACCGTTTTTATATTTAGCCACTACGTCAGCCATTGAAGCAGAGTAGTCAGCTTTTACTGGATTTATAAAGTCACCTAAACCTAGTTCAGCAAAGTGTTTTGTGATTTGTTTCTCACATCCCCAACCTGGAGGGCAAGCTACCATGTCTGCTTTACCGTCACCATTTGAGTCAAATTTTGCTGCGTGTTTTTTAATATCCATTACGCTTTTGATACCAAGGCTGTCAGCTGATTTTTTGTCGATCAGGTAACCTTGTAAGCCACCTTTTTTCATTACATAACCAACTTTTTTAACTTTACCTTTAGCTTCTTTGATATATCCATCGTGAGTTCCAAACCAACCGTTTACCCATAGGTCAAGATCTCCTGCTGCTGCTGCAACGTAAAATACTGAAGGCTTAATTGCTTTAGGCTCAGTTACTTTGTAGCCCATTTTTTCCAAAGCTTGTTTGTATATTTCAGCTTGGAAATAACCAGTATCCCAGTTTGCTTTAGCCATTTTGATTTCGTTAGCATTAACTGCTTTTGTTATGAACAAAGCTGCAATCATTGCTACGATAATTTTAAAATGTTTCATGTATACTCCTTATTTTTTTAAAAAAACTAGCACGTATAATTAGTAAATGTAACCGTAATACAACTAAAAGGTGAATTATAATCAGCTAAAATGGGGGAAAATTAAGTTTTTTTACACTTTTTGCATAATCCGAAAAATTCAAGATTATACTTTTTATATTTCATGCCAGATTTATCCTCAAAGCTATTTAAGAAATTAGAAAGTTTATTGTTTGCAATTTCAGTGACTTTTTCACAAATCTCACAAATTGAAAAGGCAGTAGCTTTAGATACTTCACAATTAGAACTTTTACAGGCTACGAATGCATTTTTACTTTCCACTTTATGAATTTTGCCAAGCTTAATTAATTTTTCTAAGGCTCTATAAACTTGTAAAGGTGCTTTGATACCTTTTTTTTGAACATTAAATAAAATTGAATAAGCTTTTAAAGGTTCTTTGGCTTTTTCAATAATATCTAAAATTATTTTTTGATTTTTAGAAAGAGTTTGTATTTGAGCCATATTATATTTTACCAATTAACTTTCATTTTTTCAATTCAGAAAATTTTTTTGTTTTAATAAGTGAAATTAAAAATAGTAGTAATGCTGCAGTTATTATTGAAGGACCAGATGCTGTATTAAATTCTAAAGAAGAAAACAATCCTATTAAGATTGATAATAATCCCCCAATTGTAGATAAAAGAGCCATTTGTATTGGATTACTTGATATATTTCTTGCTAGAGCGGCAGGAATAATTAACATTCCAGTTATTAAGAGCAGTCCGACTATTTTTATTGAAATAGCAATTATTGCTGCCATCAAAATTGTAAATATCGCATTATATCTGTCAGGGTTCATTCCTTCCGCTTTAGCTAAATCGTAATTTATTGTTGAAGCAAACAAAGGTTTCCAAATAATTTTTAAAATTATTAAGATAAATACACCACCGCCCCAAATTACTAATAAATCACTTTGACTTACAGCTAATATATCGCCAAACAGTAATCCCATAACGTCAAATCTAATAGTTGTTAAAAATCCAATGATTACAAGTCCTATTGCTAGTGATGAATGGGCTAATAAACCTAACAAAGCATCGTTAGGAAGATTTGTTTTAGTTTGTAATTGAAGAAGGAAAATAGATATAACCGCTGATATTAAAAAAACTGATAAAGCAATATTTAGTTCAAATACCAAAGCCATAGTTACGCCTAATAAAGCTGAATGTGCAAGAGTGCCTGCAAAAAAAGACAATCTTCTCCAGATTACAAAGCATCCTATTGGACCTGTTATTAAAGCTATTCCAATTCCTGCAAGTAAAGCTCTTATAAAAAAATCATCAAGCATATTATTTTTGATCTATTGTTCCGTCTTGAGAATGTGTATGGTCATGTTTATGTTCATAAAAGGATAAGATATTTGAAGCTCTATCACCAAATAATTCCCTATATTTGCTATCTTTCACGACATTATGTGGTGTTCCAGAACAACAGACATGTCCATTTAAGCATAATACATAATCAGTAGCAGACATTACTACATGCAAATCATGCGAAATTAAAAGTATTCCACATTTCATTTTGTCTGAAATTTTTTTGATTAACTCATATAAGGCAATTTCACCTTTAAAATCGACACCCTGTACAGGTTCATCAAGCACTAATAATTCTGGTTGCTTAGAAATAGCTCTCGCTATCAATACTCTTTGAAACTCACCTCCAGATAAATTACTCAAACTTTTATTTTTTAAATGTTCAACGCCTGTTAAATTTAAAGCAATATTAATTTGATCTTGATTTAATTCTTCTGTCAAAGTCATAAAATCCGAAACTCTAATTGGTAAGGTCCAATCTATTGAGATTTTTTGAGGCACGTATCCAATTTTATTAGTGTATGTTTTAACTTTACCATCTATCTTTTTATATATTCCTAGTGCAATTTTTGCTGTTGTTGATTTTCCAGAACCATTTGGACCTATCAACGTAACTATTTCACCTTGTTTAACTTCAAATGAAACTCCTTTAACTAAAGATTTGTCATTCAAAGAAATGCCAGCATTTTCAACCTTAAGTAGTACCTTATTTTTATTTTCCATAATTAAATCCTTGACCTTAAATATGTTATATTATAACAAACGTTATATTATAACAATATGATAAACAAATTTTTAAAGCTTACAATTACTTTATTTTTTGCATTTACACTTAATTTTTCTGCTAATGCAGATATTAAAGTTGTGGCCTCTATTAAACCTATACACTCATTAGCAAGTTATTTGATGGATGGAGTTGGTAAACCAGATTTAATCGTAGATGGCTATAATTCTCCACATGGATTTGCATTAAAACCATCGCACGCTAAAATGTTGCAAAATGCTGATTTAGTATTTTGGGTTGGTGAAGACTTAGAAAATTTTTTAGAGAAACCATTAAAATCAATAGCAAAAAAAGCTGAAAAAATTGAATTAATGGAAATCAAGGGTTTAAAAAAATTAGAATTCAGAGAAAGAAACATATTCGAAGGGCATGATGATCACGGACATGACGATCATAAAGAACATGGTCATAAAGAGGCTAAACATGACGATCATAAAGAACATGGTCATAAAGAGGCTAAACATGACGATCACAAAGAACACGGTCATAAAGAGGATAAACACGATGATCATCATGAACATGCTCATGGTGAGCACGATCCACATATTTGGCTTGATCCAATGAATGCAAAAGTAATTTTAAGTGAAATGGCGGAACATCTAATTGAAAATGATCAAGAAAATGCATCAAAGTATAAAGCTAATTTAAAAAAAGCACACAAAGAGTTAGATAAACTAACAAAAAAAGTTAAATCTGATTTAAATAAAGACTTTAAATCAATTGTTTTTCATGACGCCTATCAGTATTTCGAAAAAAGATTTGATGTTAATGTTTTAGGAGCTTTTACAGTAAATACAGATGTATTACCTGGTGCAGAACAATTATCTGAGATTAGAGAAGTAATTGAACATGAAAAAGTAAGTTGTGTATTTTCTGAACCTCAATTTAACCCTGATATAATCAAAGCAGTAGCAAAAGATACAAATATTAAGACTGGAATTATAGATCCTTTGGGAGCTACTCTAAATCCAGGAAAAACTTTGTATTTTGATTTAATTAAGAATATGTCTTCCTCTTTTAAAGGCTGTTAGTTTTTTATCTATCTACAATTAAAGTGTCTTTTGACCCACCACCTTGCGAGCTATTAACTATTGTGCTTCCTTTTTTAAGTGCAACTCTAGTTAGACCTCCCGTAGTAACCCAGGAAGTTTTACCAGATAAAATGAACGGTCTTAAATCTAAATGTCTAGGTTGGATACCTTCATCAGAAATAGTTGGTGTTGTTGAAAGAATTTCTAAAGGTTGGGCAATATAATCATTCGGTTTAGATTTGATTTTATTTACCATGTCATCTCTTTCTTTTTTTGATGATTTTGGTCCTATTAGTATTCCATTTCCACCAGATCCATTAGTTGGTTTAACAACAAGTTTAGAAATATTATCTATTACATGTTCTCTGTGAATTTTTTTTCTACATAAAAAAGTTTGGACTTGTTTAATCTTAGGGTCCTCATCTAAATAATATTTTATCATCTGATCTACATAAGAGTAAATTGCTTTGTCATCTGCTATTCCTGTTCCAGGGGCATTTATAATACCCACATTTCCCTTTCTCCAACATTTAAATAAACCTGGTACACCTAAAATTGAATGTTTATAAAATACTTTTGGATCTAAAAAATTATCATCAATTCTTCTGTAAATACAATCTACTTTTAACGGTCCTTTAACTGTTTTCATGTAAACTAAATCTTTTTCTACGAATAAATCTTTTCCTTCGACTAAAGCTATTCCCATTTGTTCTGCTAAAAATCTATGTTCAAAGTATGCTGAGTTATATCTTCCAGGTGTTAAAACGCACATATGTGGATTTGTTGTCTTTCTAGGAACGCATTCGAGCATACAGTGATAAAGTTTATTAGGGTATTGATGTACTGATGAAACTTTATATTTTGTAAATAATTCTGGAAAAACATCTCTCATTACCATTCTATTTTCCAACATATATGATACTCCAGAAGGTACTCTTAAATTGTCTTCAAGAACTAAAAATTCTCCGTCAATATTTCTAATTAAATCAATCCCTGATATATTTGACCATGCTTTATATTTTGGTGAGAAACCATAACACTCTCGCAAATAGTATGGGGAATCGAAAACTAATTCCTCAGGTATAATATTGTCCTTAAATATTTTTCTATCGTTATAAACATCATCAATAAATAAATTTAACGCTTTAACTCTTTGCAATAATCCTCTAGCAACTTTAGACCAGTCTTTCTTAAGAATTATTCTTGGAATAATATCAAGAGGCCACTGCTTTTCTTGTAATTTTTTACCTGAAGAATAAACTCTAAAATTAATTCCTCTTGAGTTAATCGTGCTTGCACAATTTTTCTCGATTTCGTTTAATTTTTTAATTCCGTGTCTCTCTAAAATATGAGAAATTATCAGAGCTTGCTTTCGGAGCTTATTTTCCGAGTTTAAGTACTCATCATAAGTGTTTTTTGAATTGTACTTTTTCCACATATTAGCCATAATATTCTAGTTATTTTCTCTACAATCAAATGCGAATTTTAGATGTTAGATATGATAATAAAGAATTGAAAAGTTAGTTAATTTTAAATAAGTATTCAACATGACATATTGTGTAGGTATTAAAACGAAAGAAGGAATAGTTGTAGCCTCAGACTCAAGAACTAATGCTGGCTTGGACAATGTAAATATTTATTCTAAAATGTTAACTTACGATGTTGGAGATAGAACAATAATAGTAGTGACATCAGGTAATTTAGCTACATCTCAAGCAGTTTTTAAAACAATAGAAAAAGATATAAAAAATAAAAATGGCGCTTTAAATTTAAATACTTGTAAAGACTTTGAGCAAATTGCTTCTTATATAGGAAAACTCAATGTGAAGCACTCATCGCCCGATGGTGTTAACACCGATAGCTCAGTTTTGGGATCCACTTTCATAATCGGAGGTCAGATAAAAGGTCAATCGCTTGAACTGTATATGGTTTATCCGCAAGGTAATTATATAAGACCAGCTGACAGCAAACCATACCTTGTAATAGGTGAAGTTAAATATGGAAAACCTATTTTAGATAGAGTTATAACTCCTAATGTTTCAATAGGTGATGCATCAAGATGTGCATTAATTTCTATGGACTCAACCCTAAAAAGTGACCTTACAGTTGGTCCTCCTATTGACATTGCTGTTTACAAAAAGGATCAAAAGAAAATTTCTTACTTAAAGTGCCTAAACACTACTGATGAAGACTATGCAAAGGTTTGTAATCAGTGGTCAGATAAGGTTCTGCAAGTTTTTGATACCTTTCCAAAATTTGACTGGGAGAAATAAACAATGAACCAAAAATATAATATTTCAGATATTTTAGATGCTGTTAACGAAATAAATAATTCCAAACCTTTTAAAAAAATTAAAGATCCCACTGTTCAGAAATCAAAAGAAATATTAAATAAGGATATACCTCCAAGCACTTTAAAATTGATTGAAGAGGCAGAAAAAAATATTAAAAATTAAATCAGTCCTGCTATTTGAATTGCAGTATCACACATCCTATTTGAAAAACCCCATTCATTATCATACCAAGATAATACTCTACTAAATTTACCTTTTATAACTTGAGTTTGTGTTAAATCAAATATTGAACTATGTGGGTTGTGATTAAAATCTTTAGAAACTAAAGGAGCTGAATTAGTTGCCAATATTCCTTTTAAAGGTCCTTTAGCTGCTTTAATCATAGCATCATTAATACTTTCAGAACTTACTTCTTTATTCGGTACGAATGTAAGATCTATTAAAGATACATTAGGTGTTGGTACTCTTATGGCTGTTCCGTCGAGTTTTCCTTTTAAACTTGGTAATACTAAACTCATTGCTTTAGCGGCGCCCGTTGAAGTTGGTATCATCGCGTCCCCTGATGCTCTAGCTCTTCTCAAGTCTTTGTGCAATGTATCTAAAAGTTTTTGGTCTCCCGTGTAACTATGAATAGTAGTCATATAACCATATTCAATACCGAAAGTATTTTCTAAAACCATCGCAACTGGTGCTAAACAGTTAGTAGTGCAAGAGCCATTAGAAATTACATTATGTTCTTTTTTCAAATCTTTGCTGTTTACTCCTTGAACTACTGTAAAATCTACCTCTTTTGCTGGCGCAGATATAATTACTTTTTTAGCTCCAGCTTCAATATGTTTGCCAGCAGTTTTTTTATCTAAAAAGAAACCTGTGCACTCCAAAACTACATCAGCTCCTATCTTGCCCCAAGGTAACTTAGCAGGATCTCTTTCAGCAAAAACTTTGATATTTTGATCTCCAATTTGAAAACCTTCTTTAGTTGTCTTTACTTCATGATTTAATGTGCCATGTGTACTATCAAATTTGATTAGGTGAGCGTTGGCTTCTATAGAACCAAGATCATTAATGCCTACTACTTGAATTTTACCTTTATAGTTTTCTAATAAAGCTCTTAAAATAAGCCGCCCTATTCTACCAAAACCATTAATTCCTACTTTGACCATTTGTTATACGTATTTAAATACAACAATAAAATAAGCAACACAAATAATTGATGCTATCCACAAGAGACTACCCACGAGACCTAACCATGCTAAATGAATAAACGCACTTCCTAATAAAGAAACAAATAATCTATCACCTCTAGTTGTATCTAAACCTAAAATACCTTTTCTTGGAGAACCTCCTGGTACTTTCTTTTCCCAAATAAGCATTACCGTTATACATAAAGCTATAAAAATGAAAAAAGCAGCCGTTTGCCATGTCCAAGCCATCCATGAAAATAAATCAAAATCAAAAAAACCTTTTTCTTTTGCTTTTCCAACATCCCCCCAAGTAGCTGAGTATAATTTTGTAAACATTAAACCCTTCCCATCGCAAATCCTTTAGCGATGTAATCTTTAACGAAGTAAATTACAATAGCTCCTGGAATTATTGTTAAAGTTCCTGCTGCAGCTAATAAACCAAGTTCATATCCCGAAGTACTAGCCGTTCTTGTCATAGTGGCAGCTATTGGTTTAGCTTCTGTGGCTGTCAAAGTTTTAGCTAATAAAAGCTCAACCCAGGAGAACATGAAGCAGAAAAACATAGTAATACCTATTCCAGCTGCAATAGTTGGCACGAATATTTTAAAGAAAAATCTTCCAAAAGAATATCCATCTACATAAGCTGTTTCGTCTAATTCTTTTGGAACTGCAGACATAAATCCCTCTAAAATCCAAACTGCTAAAGGAATATTAAATAAGCAATGCGATAAGGCAACAGCAATATGAGTATCAAATAAATTCACTGAAGAATAAAATTGAAAAAACGGTAAAGCAAAAACTGCTGGGGGAGCCATTCTGTTAGTTAATAGCCAGAAGAATAAATGTTTATCACCTAAAAACTTATACCTTGAAAATGCATAAGCTGCTGGTAAAGCAGCTGCTACTGAAATAACCGTATTAAATACTGTATATGTAATTGAATTTACGTAACCCATATACCAAGTACTGTCTGTAAATATTTTTACATAATTTTCTAATGTAAATTTTTGCGGCCACAACGAGTAGGTATTTATAATCTCAGTAGTCGTCTTAAAAGACATATTGATCAACCAATAAATCGGAAGCATTAAAAAAATTATATATAATGTAGGAACTAACCATTTATATTTTTTCATGATTGCGCCTCATTTTTCATCATTAAATTATAAAATACCCAACAGACTAAAAGAACTATAAAGAAATAAATCAAAGACATTGCTGCCGCTGGTCCTAAATCAAATTGACCTAATGCCATTTTAACTAAATCAATGGATAAAAATGCTGTAGTATTTCCTGGTCCTCCTCCTGTTAAAACAAATGGCTCGGTATAAATCATAAAGCTATCCATAAATCTTAATAAGATGGCTAAAGTTAAAACTTTTTTCATTTTTGGTAATTCAATATATCTAAAAGTAGCCCACCTACTTGCTCCATCGATTTCTGCTGCTTGATAATAAGCTGGTTGAATTGAGTTAAGTCCTGCGTAAGATAAAAGAACCACTAATGATGTCCAATGCCAAACATCCATAAGAATAGTTGTAAACCAAGCATCACCAGGTTGTTGGGTAAAATTATAATCAAAACCAACTGAGTTTAATGTATAGCCAAGAAATCCAATATCTGGAAGCGCAAAAATATTCCACATTGCTCCAACAACATTCCAAGGTATAAGAAGTGGCATAGACATTAAAATTAAACAAACTGGTACTCCCCAACCTTTTTTTGGCATCGTCAAAGCAATTGCAATACCTAGAGGTATTTGAATAAGAAGTATTATAAAAGTAAAAGCAAATTGCCTTCCTAATGAAGCATGAAATCTTTCGGATAACAGAATTTGTTTAAACCATCTTGTGCCTTCCCAAGCAAATACGTTATTCCCAAAAGTTTCTTGAAATGAATAATTTACTACTGTCATTAAAGGAATAGCTGCATTAAATGCAACAAGAACAAATACGGGAATTACAAAATACCAAGCTTTTTGATTAATAGTTTTATTCATTATTCTATAATCCAGTTATCTCCATAAACATAAGTATATTTTTGATTGAAAGTTATATGAGCGCTTCCACTTGGAATTTCAGTAGAGGCGTTGGATAATATTTTAATATTTCCCCCGTTACATTCTGTATCAACAATTTTATGTCTTCCAGTATTGCTTACTCTTTTAATTTTGACTGGAATCCCATCTTTTGAAAAATTAATAAATTCTGGTCTAATACCTATTTGAGTTTTGCTAAAATTTGATTTTTTTATAGTCTTATGACTTTGAATTTTTTGACCACTGAAATTTATTTCACCATTTTTAATTTCACAAGGGAGTATATTCATTCCAGGTGAGCCAATAAAATGTCCAACAAAAGTATGTTTGGGTTTCTCAAATAATTCAACAGGTGTCCCAGTTTGTACGATTTGACCTTCATGCATGACTACAACTTGATCTGCAAAAGTTAGGGCTTCTGTTTGATCGTGTGTCACATAAATCATAGTACGGTTAATTTTTTGGTGTAGTTCTTTTAATTTAGATCTTAAAACCCACTTTAAATGTGGATCTATAACAGTTAATGGTTCATCAAACATAATTACATTAACGTCTGATCTGACAAGCCCTCTACCTAAGGAAATTTTTTGCTTACCATCAGCTGTTAACCCAGATGCTCTATTGTTTAGTGTAGTTGTTAACTCAAGCATCTCAGCTATTTCTTTAACTTTAGAGGCAATCTGTGAGTCAGAAAGACCTCTATTTTTTAAAGGGAAAGCTAAATTATCGTAAACTGACATTGTGTCGTAAATAACTGGAAACTGAAATATTTGTGCAATATCTCTTTCAACTGGATTTAGTAATGTCATATCCTTGTCATCAAATAAGACATTACCTTTTGTTGGTTTTAATAAGCCTGAAACAATATTTAATAAAGTTGTCTTACCACAACCAGATGGACCTAAAAGTGCATATGCTCCACCGTCTTTCCAATCAATATTAACATCTCTCAAAGCCCAATCAGAATTACTATTCTGCTTTTCTAAATAACTGTGACTTAAATCTTTTAAAGTTATTTTAGCCATTATTTACCAATCTGTTATTTTGATCAAAATATAAAAACTCATCCGTGTTCATGTATAGTTTAGTATCTTCTCCAACATTTTTTTGTTGGGTACCGTTAGACAATGAAACCCAGTTTAAATTTCCGTTAGTAAAGTGTATCAAGCTTTCTGACCCACTAAGTTCAGAAATTTGAACCTTACCGTTAATTTCAACTGAATTATTTCCCTCTTTATAAGTTGTAATATTATGAGGTCTTATACCTATTTTATAAGTACCATCCTTAATTTTTGCTGATGATTTCCATTGAACATCATTATCGGTGAATTTACAATTATCTCCACTTTTTGTAATTTCAGCTATATTCATTGGTGGATCGCTAAAAACTTTGGCTGAAATTAAATTTTCAGGCTTATTATAAACCTCTAGCGTTTTGCCATATTGAATAACTTTGCCTTCTAATAATGTTGCTGTATTTCCACCTATCATTAATGCATCTGAAGGCTCTGTTGTTGCGTAAACAACAATGCAATCTCTATCTTCAAATAATTTTGGTAGTTCTTCTCGTAACTCCTCTCTTAGTTTAAAATCTAAATTTGCCAAAGGCTCATCCAATAAAATTAAATCTGAGTCCTTTACTAATGCTCTAGCAAGAGCAGTTCTTTGTTGTTGTCCGCCCGATAATTCATCAGGTTTTTTATTTAACATTGCTGATAATTTTAAAAGTTCAGCCACCTTTCCAACTCTTTGTTTAATTTCGTCAGTTTTAACCCCCGTTATTGCTAATGGAGAAGCAATATTTTCATAAACCGTATAATTTGGATAATTAATAAATTGCTGATAAACCATAGAACAATTTCTTTTTTGTACTTTCATACCTGTAACATTTTTTCCATCAAACCATATCTCACCTGAGGTCGGCTTATCTAACCCTGCCATTATTTGCATTAAAGTTGTCTTCCCAGCTAGTGTGGAACCAAGTAGTACATTTATTGTATTTTTCTCTAATTTGAGACTTGTAGGATGAATATGAGTATCTATTCCAACTTTTTTTTCTACATTTTTTAATTCTAGACTCATAATTTTAAATTTAGTTTTAAAAAAAGGGGGCAGCTAGTGCCCCCTTTTCAATTTAGATTAACCTCTTACTATTTCCAAGCTTTCGCGTACGGAACAGTTTTTCCTTGAGGTTTCTCATCACGTTTAGCTTTTGGTGAACCTTTCTTATTTAACCAATAAGAAGCTTCTCTTGGTTTATTAAGTCTTGGTCCACATCCACCGTATGCATTGCTACCTTTGTCAGCAGCTTCCATACGAGACATAACTAAGTCCATCTCTTCAGCAAGACGATCCATAGCTTGTTGTGGAGTAAACGCACCTGAGTTTACATCTCCAATTTGTTGCCACCAGATTTGTGCTAGTTTCGGATAATCCGGAACGTTTACACCTGTTGGTGACCAAATATTTCTGTTGTTTGATCTGTAGAACTCAACAAGTCCACCAAGTGCTGGTGCTCTTTCTGTGAAAGATTTGTGGTCTATAGAACTATCTCTGATGATAGTTAAACCTACGTGACTTTTCTTAAGGTCTACTGTTTTTGATACAACGAACTGAGCGTACAACCATGCAGCTTTTCTATTTTTAACTGGTGTAGACTTAAATAAAGTCCATGATCCAGCATCTTGATATCCAAGCTTCATGCCTTCTTCCCAATAAGGTCCTTTTGGTGATGGACCCATTCTCCATAACGGCATTCCGTTAGCATCAACAACTTTATTGTTAGGATTTTTTCCTACTAAAGAAGCTGTGAACGCTGTGTACCAGAAAATTTGCTGAGCAACGTTTCCAGAAGATAGTGACGGTAGAGACTGATAGAAGTCCATAGCCGCAGCACCTGGAGGAGCGTAATTTCTTAACCACTCATCCCATTTTCTGATTGCGTATACAGCAGCAGGACCATTTGCAGCTCCACCTCTTGTTACTGAAGCTCCAACAGGGTTACAAGAACCTTTTTCCATTCTTATTCCCCACTCGTCCACTGGTATTCCATTAGGTTTTCCAACATCACCTGCTCCAGCCATTGATAACCACGCGTCAGTCATTCTCCAACCTAAGTCAGGAGCTCTTTTACCGTAGTCCATGTGACCGTAAATTCTAACACCGTCAATATTTTTCACATCTTCAGAGAAATATTTAGCGATATCTTCATAAGCAGACCAATTTAAAGGTACACCTAAATCGTAACCGTATTTGGCTTTAAAACCTTTTTTGATTTCAGGTCTGTCAAACCAATCTTTTCTAAACCAGTAAAGGTTAGCAAATTGTTGGTCAGGCATTTGGTATAAGTCGCCATCTGGACCTGTAGTAAACTGTTTACCAATGAAATCATCTAGGTCTAAAGTTGGTAAAGTAACGTCTTTACCTTCACCAGCCATCCATTTAGTTAAGTTTACAGCTTGTTGCATTCTAGCGTGAGTACCAATCAAATCTGAGTCATTGATATATGCATCGTAAATACTTACGTTAGTTTGCATTTGTGTTTGTACTGCCATTACTACATCACCTTCACCGAGTAACTGGTGATTTACTTTAATCCCAGTAATTTCTTCAAAAGCTTTTGTTAAAACTTTTGATTCATACTCATGTGTTGGAATAGTTTCAGATAATACTTTGATAGACATTCCTTTGAATGGCTTCGCAGCATCCTGGAACCATTTTAGTTCTTTAATTCTCTCTTTTTCAGAAAGAGTAGAAAGACTAAATTCACCTTTCGCCCATTTGCTTATTGCGTCAGAATAAGCAGAAGTCGAAACTAAAGTGAAAGCAACAGCAACAGCTATTATAGTTTTCAATGTTTTAAACATTAATTCCCCTCTGTTGTTTGTTTATTTATTAATTGAAACAAAATAGAACTTATTTGTACAGACCTAATTCTTAAAATTTATACAACTATAAATTGATTTAATTTATAAGCGCTCGTTTAATTGCTTTTGACCATCCCTTTAGGAGGAATTTTCTTGAGTTATTTTTCATTTTTGGCGAAAATTTTTTATCTAAACTCCATTTTTTTGAAATATCATTTAAAGATTTATAAATTCCAATTTTTAAACCAGCCATAAACGCCGCACCTAAAGCAGTTGTTTCATGCACTTTTGGTCTTAAAACTTGTACATTAATAACATCTGATAAAAACTGAGAAAACCAATTATTCATTACCATGCCGCCATCCACTTTAACTATTTTTGGTCTTAGACCATCATGTTTCATTGCTTCGAACAAATCATGCGTTTGATAGGCTACAGCTTCAATAGTAGCTCTTATTATTTCTTTAGGACTCGTATCTCTTGTAATTCCACTTAAAACTCCTCTCGAGTTTGCGTTCCAGTATGGAGCTCCTAATCCAGTAAAAGCAGGTACTAAGTACAAATTATTATTATTTTTTAGTTTTTTAATAATTTTTTCAGTTTCAGGTGCTTTATTAAAAAATTTCATCCTATCTCTTAACCATTGAACACCTGCGCCTGCAATAAATATTGAGCCTTCCATAGCGTAAGTAGTCTTACCTTTTATTCTGTAACAAATCGTTGTTAGTAAACGATTTTTTGAATAAATTTTTTTATTACCAGTATTGAGCAACACAAATGCCCCAGTTCCATAGGTACTTTTTAGAGAACCTGGGTCGAAGCAACACTGCCCAATAGTGGCTGCTTGTTGATCACCAACAACTCCAGTAATTGGTATAGATTTGCCAGTTATAGATGAGTGGGTCTGACCATAATCATCTGAACAATCTTTCACCTGTGGTAGTATTTGTTTTGGAATTTTAAGTAATTTAAGAATGCCATCGTCCCACTTATTTGAGGAAATATTATAAATCATAGTTCTGCTGGCATTTGTAGCATCTGTTGCGTGAATATTTCCTTTGGTTAACTTCCAAATTAAAAAACAATCAATTGTTCCGAATAATAATTGTTTTTTTTTCAAAAGTTTTTTTGCAATTGGTATATTATCTAAAATCCATTTAATTTTTGTACCAGAAAAATATGGATCAATTAAAAGACCTGTTTTATTAAAAATAGCTGTATCTTTATTTTGTTTTCTTAACTTCTTACAGTATTCTTCTGTTCTCCTATCTTGCCAAACTATTGCTTTGTACACTGGTTTTCCAGTATTCTTATCCCACAAGACTGTTGTTTCTCTTTGATTTGTAATTCCAATTGTTACTATTTTTCCTTTAAGTTTTTTTGACTTTTTGATCACATCTTTTAATGTTTTAAGAGTAGTTTTCCAAATTTCACCAGGATCATGTTCAACCCAACCATCTTTTGGAAAATATTGAGTGAATTCTTTTTGTGATGAATAAATTACTTTTCCTTTTGTATCAAATAAAATAGATCTATTTGATGTCGTTCCAGCATCAATTGAGATAATAAATTTTTTCATCTAAAGGCCTCCCAATTTAACTCGAGTTTTTTATCATCTCTAATAGCATTAATCATACTTAGCATTAAAGGTAATTTTTTTTGATCAAAATCTTCATTGACTTTATTCGCAATTTCTTTTGCAAGATCTGCACCTTCTACTGTTATTTTTTCCATCTTAGTTTTTTTTGCTTCTGAAAAAGTTAGTCCCTCACCTATATATAGTCCCATTTTAGCATTTCTTCCTCCTCCTGAACTAACATATAAATCTCCTAATCCAGCAAGTCCTTTTACAGTTTCTTTTTTTCCATTTAAATGTTCTACAAATATTTCCATTTCATAAAGTGATTGTTTGAATAGCGTTGAAGCCGTATTTAAATAATTTTTTTCTCTTACTTCGTTTGTTATATTTTTACCACACAAACCTTTAGCCGCGCCTATTGCCATTGAAAAAATATTTTTTATAGCAGCTGATACTTCAACACCATTTAAATCATCAGTGTATGAAGTATGATAATAATTAGTTTTTATCATATTAGCTATTTTTTCAGCTTCCTTAATATTTTCGTTAGCAACTATTACGCTGCTATGAACTTTATTGGCTAAACCTGTTGCGAGACACGGCCCTCCTATTGCTGAAATATTAATCTTTGAAATTCCTTTTGAAGTTAACAATCTTCTCAGTTTATCTACTAAAAGTTCATAGTTGTTTTTGTAAATACTAAGACCTTTAGTTAACATAAGTAAATTAGGAATTTTTTTATTTTTATAAATTTTGCTTAACTCGTTTGCTATCCATTCTATTCCTTTTGAGCTGACACCTATTACTATCATATCAGTTTTTGATGATAGAATTTTATTCAACTCATCAAATTTATATATTTTTACTTTTTCTGGTAAATTTATTTTTAAACTAGGGTGATAGTTTGTATCCTTTATTTTCTCTATAAATTCATCCTCTAAATAAGTGCCTACTATATTTATATCATGTCCACTATCTACGCATGGAATGCTAAAAGCACTACCCATAGCTCCTGCTCCAATTATTACAATTTTTGACATAAATAATTAATCTTTTAATAAAAATTTTCTGAACAATATAAAAATTGATATTAACTCAATTTTACCAATAATCATAAATATAATTAACGATATTTTAGTACTACTTAAAAAGTTAATAAAATTTATATTACCCAATCCATATAAAGAAGAATTAGTAGTATTTGTAAGTGTAAGGACAGATAATTTAAATGAGTTTTCAAAATTTATGTTGTCGAGAACTAATATGCTCGATAAAATAAATACACTTATAAAAAAAGATACAAAAATTAAAAAAGATAAATTAACAGTTTGATTATCAATTTTTCTGTCTGAATAAAATATTGAATTATTAAAAACATTATTTGGTCTAACTAATTTTATTATTTCAGCTGCAGCTGTTTTTACCAATATGTAAATTCTTATAAATTTAATTCCAGAGGAATTTGAAATAAGTGAACCTCCCATAGCACACAAAAAAATAAAAAAAATTGTACCATTAATTGATTTTGTGAAAGAAATACCTGAATTACTTATACTGCTTAAAATATTAATTAAAATTTCACTTATTTTTAAATCATTTAAAGAATAAAACATTATTAAACAGAGAATTAATATAAATATTATTAAAAAAAGATCTTCTTGATGATTATTTATAATTTTCTTTTTATTATAAAGATTAAAAAGAAAAAAAATATTAAAAGTTGGTATTAAAAGAACGATTGCTAAAATATATTTGTTATCCTTTAAGAATATTTGATTTAAACTGTTGGCTGGTAAAAATCCACCATTAGAAATTATTGACATTGAGAGATTTAATGAATTAAACAGTCTTACACTTCCAATATTAAGTATTACGAAAATTAACAGTGTCAAAAGCGAGTAGACTAAGAAAATTTGAAACAAAGAACTTTTAATATTAGATTTCGAAAACGACCCCATATTTCCTGTGTAAACTAAATGATTTAATTTAAAATTGTATTGGTTATTAGAAAATATTATTATTAAAAATATCAAAAAATATAAACCTCCAATCCATTGAGATGATGATCTCCATAATATCAATGTTGGATCCAAATATTTAATATTTTCAAAAATTGAAAATCCAGTTGAGGTGACACCTGAAAAACTTTCAAATAAAGAGTCGATAAAAGTTATCTGATAATTGCTAAAATAATAAGGTAAAGAAATAAATATTGATGTAAATAAATAGACTAAAATAATTAATAAAATTTGATCGTAAAAATTTAATTTTTTTTCAGAGTTTTTACCGAAGAACCATAATAAAGATGCTGTAATTAAAGTTAAAAAAAATGTAAGCGTATAGGTTTCTATATTTAAAAAATAATCAAAGTATGTTGAATATAAAATATTTAAAAAAGATAATGCAGCTAGAGGATATATAAAAAGACCAAGATAAAATAAAACAGCTTTATAGTTCATTTGTTTTTATAAATTAGAAATTTCTTGTCTTTTAATTTCTTTTTTAATTCTTTTTACTAAACTTCTATTATTATCGAATAATAAATTTATATTAATTTTTTTATTCCTTTTAATTGTAAGATTTTTAATATTTCTAAGTTCAACATTATCTGCAACTGCTGCTATAGGTCTTTTTTGAGGATCAAGATTTTTTATTTTTACTATAGATTTATTTGAAATTATTTTACCTTTCCATCTTCTTGGTCTAAATGGGCTAATTGGAGTAATTGCAAGTTTACCAGAATTCAAAGATAAAACTGGTCCATGAACTGATAAATTATAAGCTGTACTCCCAGCCGGGGTCGAAACTAAAACACCGTCACCAATTAATTTTTTAATTATTATTTTTCTTCCTACAGAAATATTAAGAGATGCTGTTTGTTTGCTTTGTCTAAAAATTGAAATTTCATTGAAAGCTAATAGTTTCTTTTTATTGCCCCCGCCATAATGACAGTTAATTGTTAAACTATTTATTGTTGTTTTTTTTGACTTTGATATTTTTTTTCCTAAATTATTAATATTAGAATTATTCATTAAAAAACCATATGAACCACAATTAATTCCATAGAAAGGTTTTTTATATTTATAAAATTTTTTCAAATTTTTAAGCATAAATCCATCTCCTCCAAAAATAACTATATGGGAAGCTTTTGAGGCTGAGTAGTTTTTAAATTTTTTTTTTAATTTCTTTTTAAATCCTAAAGCTTTTTTGGTTTTATCGTAAATTAAATGTAACTTTGTCATATTAGTGGTGCCCTCGGCCAGACTCGAACTGGCACTCCCAAAAGGGCAAGGATTTTAAGTCCTTTGTGTCTACCAATTTCACCACGAGGGCATTCCATTTTTTTATTGTTAATACTAAACTTTTTGTCATAAATCAAAATCATCTTTTATAAAGATTGTAAAGCTCATTATTTAGATGAGAGTCTATATATAGCTTTTGATACTTTTTTGTAGCCTGTAACATTATAATGGCCGAATAGTTGAAAAGGGAAATTTTCTAACGGATTTTTTTCTTTAACAAATACCTCTTCATGTATATCAATAAATTTGATATTTAATGAGTTAACTATCTTTTTAACTTCAGAATAGTTTTTTTCATCATAAGTAGGATTTGAATATCTTTCATATCCGGGTAGGTAAACGAAATATAGTTCAGACCCATTTTTTTTTGCAAAATCTTTCGCAGAATTAATTATTAGTTCAAAATCAAATAATATTTTATTTCTCTCTAAATCAGAAAATTCATTTCTATCTTTTAAATATAAGAATTTATAAATATAAGATCTTAATTCGTACAATTTAACAAAGCTAAAAAATTTTGATTTTTTAGAAGCTTTTTTTTTAAGAATTATTTTTAACTTTTCATCTATTTCACTTTGTCTTGAAGTTAAATTTTGCTTGAAGTCTTTATTATTAAAATAATTCATTAAAAAATTATCTTTTTTTTCTAGGTACAAACCCTCTAAATCATTTGTTTCAAAGTACATCCAAATGATTTTTTTTGTATTTTTTGGTAAATATTCTTTAAGAGTAGCGTATTCTTTTAAAGGCCCGTTTCCTCTTAAACCTAAATTTAAAACTTTTTTATTAGACAAGGTTCGTAAAACAGATGGTATATCATTCGGTCTATTAACACATGCTCCATGAGTAAATGAGTCTCCTACAAAAAGATATTCAATTTCATCACTATCCCACTCAGTATTAGGATTATTAAAACCATATCTATCGCTTTCGTAAATCGCAAAATAACCATTTTCATTACAATAAATTGTTTTAGAATTTGAAATTCCTGATAATGAATAAAGGGTGGACTCAGGATGATAATACGAATGCATGCTTACTACAATATTTTTATTTTCTTTTAATAAATCTGAATAAATTTTGAAAGTTTTTCTGCGATCAAATTTTAATTCACTATTCCTTTCAAAAATTTCAGCACGATTATTTTTAAGTTTTAATTCAAATGGATCCTCACTGAAAAGAAGAAAGCTTTCAAATAAATAAGATGAAAAAATAATACTTGTTAAAATAATAAAAATATAAATTTTTAATTTTTTGTTTATAAAAAATAAAGCTATTGAAAAGATGATTAATAAAATAGATATAACATAATATATATTATAATAGTTTCTTAATTCTCCGTTTAAAACAATTTCAGATTTATAAAATGTATAAAAAAATAAAGATAAAGAAATTATTAAAGTAAGAAAAGTTAATGCTCTGAGTGCCATTTAAATACTTACTTATATTTGATAACTTGATGCTTTTGTTGGCCTAACTTATCTATGCCTAGAATAAGTGTCTCACCTCCTTTTAAAAATTTAGGTGGTTTCATATTTTCCCCGACACCATTTGGAGTTCCAGTGCAGCAAATGTCTCCTGGGTATAAAGTCATACAGTGGCTCATGTAAGAAACTAGTTGTTCTATATTAAATATCATATCTTTAGTGTTTCCAGTTTGCATTCTTTCACCATTTACATCCAAAAACATATTAAGGTTATTGTAATCTTTAACTTCATCTTTTGTAAGAATATATGGTCCTATCGGACCAAATGTGTCAAAGCCTTTTCCTTTATCCCAAGTAAGGCCTTTATTTTTTTGAAACTCTCTTTCACTTACATCCGTTACTAAAAAAAAGCCAAGAACATAATCAAGTGCATTTTTTTCTTCAATGTATTTAGCTTTTTTTCCAATTACAAAACCAATTTCAACTTCCCAATCTGTATGGTTTGAGTTTTTTGGAACTTCAATGTCATCATTGGGTCCTACAATACAATTTGTAAATTTTGAAAAAATAATTGGTTCTTTTGGAATTGGTAAATTTTGTTCTTTTGCATGATCTTTAAAATTCAGGCCAATGCCTAAAAACTTGGAGGGATTATTAACACAAGCTCCTATTCTTGAATTTTTATCAATTGTTGGTAGGTCTTTAGTATTTAATTTACTTATTTTTTTTAATGTTTCGAAATTTAAAGTTTTAGGATCTAGATCAATAATTGTCTGTGATAAATCTTTGTAAGATCCATCTTTATCTATAATCGCTGGTTTTTCTTTACCTAACTCACCTATTCTACAAAGTTTCATAATTTTATTTATTCAAGTTTCTTAAACTTTTTTTTAAAATTTTTCCCTCTAATGTCTTTATATTTATCTTAATATTTTTATCAACTCTCATATCTACCCCATTTTGCCAAATACCGGCTGCTAGGTGCATAATTCCAATTTCATTATTTGGAATATTAGGCTCTTTAAAGGTTTTATTATTTTCATCATATATCGGAAGCAGATGGCTTGTTATCCAGTTGTGATTAACTGGTAAAAACTCTGTTGTAACATCATCTAAATAAACTGACATATTTATTGCTAAGCCTTCAGATCCAAATATTCTTCCCTTCAATAATACTTTGTTTAAATTATCTTGCCAAATTTTCCAACATGGAGAATTTTTCATTAAAGAAAACACACCAATATTTAGATGCGGAGCAAAGGCTAATATTCTTGCTTTGTCTTCAGATACGCCTGACATTTTAGCATGTTTATAGTTTTGAGTTTTAATAGCTGCAAATTTTCCAAAAATCCAGTTTACTTTTGCTAGATTTCTATAACCAGGACCAATTGATTG
The DNA here is from genome assembly GCA_902580115.1 of uncultured Pelagibacteraceae bacterium. Taxonomy (GTDB): domain Bacteria; phylum Pseudomonadota; class Alphaproteobacteria; order Pelagibacterales; family Pelagibacteraceae; genus Pelagilacustribacter. The sequence goes on from CACHJN010000003.1 coordinate 33,926, forward strand.
AGTAATACCTAATTTGTTATCTTCGCATGCTTTGAAATAATTATCTATACAATTCCATGAATTTACCCAAGCATCACAATCAATCCATAAATATTTTTCATAATTTGGAAAGTATTTTGGAAGAAAGGCTCTAGATACTTGACTTTTCAACCATTCTTTTTTTTTTTTATGATTAGGGATCTCGATATCCCATTCGGCTTTCTTTATATCATCTACTTGAGTGCTTAAAATATCTTTTTGATTAGAAGTTAATCCAGCATCCAACACACAAATGTCAATATTTTCACTTTCTTTAAATTTTTTTATAGAAGCTATGAGTTCCTCAAGCAAGGGAAAATAATTTGCGTCTGACAGTGTAACAATTGTGTTTTTTTTCATTTTTCTATCCAGTTAGAATATTTATCTTTATTTTTTTTAATAAACTCAGGTAACTCACTTCCATTAGTAGGTTTAAGATTTTGTGTTCCATCAAATTTTTCATTTTTCATATCGGCTTTTAAATTATAAATAGATTTTTTGTTTCTCATTATTTCCTCAATTTTTTTTGTACCTAATGGTTTAAGGTCATATTCTCTATGATGAAGATATGTTCTCATTTTTTTTTCAATTTCTGCTGGTGTCTTCATGTTTGAAAAATGCCATCCTCCATTTTTAATAAATTTTATATTTGAATATTTTTTGTTAGAAAACATTACATCTGGTCTCCAAAATGGATACTTTTTATCTTTTATATTGCGTAACCATTGGGGAGATTTAAGATTTTTGTATTTACACGCTTTAGTTCCATACCAGGGCACATCCTCTAATTTGAGATTAAGTTTATAGTAATAAAAATTTTGTTTAAATAAGATTATTTCATTTTTAATTTCACTAACATCAAATTGATTCAAATTTGGGATTTCATCTACATCAGAAATTAATATTAAATCATCGTTATTGGCATCTTTGAGACCTCTCAAAATTGCATTTCGTTGAAAATTTTCTCTTTTTAAAGCATTAATTATATATTTTGAATTTTTAACCTCATAAGAATCAGAATTGTTAATTTTATCTAAATTTTCAGGTTCTTCATCTAATAATATGTAAGTTATTTTTTTTTCAAACTGTGTATATTTTTTTGGATCAAATAAAAGTTTTCTCTTCTCTCCACTATGTGTGTACTTGCTTTCAACGATTACAAATTTGTGTACAATTTTACTTAAAATATTTAATCTTAACTCTAAAACTAAATCTTCGTCATAAAACATGAAACAATCATAAATTCTCATACTTTTTTTATTTTTTTCTTTTTTACTATTTTCTCTAAAATTTCTCTTTTGCATAAATTAATTTTATGTTTATTTTGAGACCGCAAAACAATAGATACTCCAATTCTTCCAAGCCTAAAAAATGGGTAACTGCCAATATCAATGTCTTTTTTAAATCTTTTCTGTATTTTTTCTAATTGTTTTGAAATATTGCTTTCCACTGTTATTAAATTGATAGAGTCACTTAAAACTTTTGACCCTTTATTTAAATATTTTGCACAGTTATGTATCATTGATTTTAAAATTAAAGGTACCCCAGGAAGACAAAAAATATTTTTAATTTTAAATCCTGGTGCTGCACTAGATGGATTATATATCAGTTGAGAGCCCCTGGGCATTTTACTCATTTTTTTTCTACCATCATTAAAATTATTTTTTCCATAATATTTTTTTAATATTTGGAATGCTTCAGGGTGATATTCGTATTTTACTTTAAATACTTTTGAAATTGATTTAGCTGTAATGTCATCATGTGTTGGACCTATTCCACCAGTAGTAAATACATAGTTAAATTTTTTTCTTAGCTCATTAGCAGTTTTTATTATTGTTTTTTCCATATCTGGAATAACTCTTACTTCTTTAACAGATATTCCATTTTTTTCATTTAGCCATTTTGATATGAATGATACGTTCAAATCTTGAGTCCTGCCTGATAAAATTTCATTACCGATGACAATAATAGCTGCATTTACTTTTTTGAATTTTTTCTTCATATTAAAATTATATATGATTTTTGAAAATGAATTAATAGCAGGTGTATTAATTAAAAGATATAAAAGATTTTTCGTTGATATAAAAGTTCAAAATAAAGTTATTACAGCACATTGTCCGAATACAGGCTCTATGATGGGATTATTAAAAAAAGGAAACAAAGTATGGTTTACTGAATCGAACGATATTAAAAGAAAATTGAGATACACTCTTCAGATTATAGAGGTAAATGGAAAAAAAGTTGGGATAAACACTCACTTGACCAATAAAATCTTTTACGAAGCATTATCTAAAGGAAAAATTATAAATATAAAAAAAAATGATATTTTATTTAAAGAGAAAAATTTTAATAAAAATACAAGATTCGATTTTTTTATTAAAAGCAGGGACAAAGGAAGTTTTATTGAGGTAAAAAATGTTACTTTATCTAGATTCAAAAATATTGCTGAGTTTCCTGATGCTGTTACAGAAAGAGGTTTAAAGCATATAAAGGAGTTAATTGAAGCAAAAAATCGAGGTTTTGATATTTACCTAGCTTTTGTAATACAACGAGAAGACTGTAAAAAATTTAGGATAGCAGATGACATTGATCCCAAATATAAAAAATTATTAACATTTGCATTAAAAAATAAATTAAAAGTTATTTGCTATGATTGTAAATTTTTATCAAAAGGAATAGTAATAAATAACAAAATTAATTTTATAAAATGATTGAAAGTTTTGAAAAAACAAAGTTGGCTGGTTCTATTGCTTCTGGAGCTTTAGACGAGGTAAACGATATAATAAAACCTGGAATAAGCACCATTGAAATTGATAAATTATGTTATCAATATATTAATGACCACAAAGCTTTTTCTGCTCCTTTATTTTATAGGGGCTATCCAAAATCTTGTTGTACCTCAGCTAATCATGTTGTTTGCCACGGTATTCCCTCTGAAAAAATTTTAAATGAAGGTGATATAATTAATGTTGATGTAACCGCCATTAAAGATGGTTGGCATGGTGACACAAGTAGAATGTTTATTGTTGGAGAGTGTTCTGTAAAGGCAAAAAAACTTATTAAAAGTACTTATATTGCTATGATGAAAGCAATTGAAATTATAAAAGCAAATGTAAAAATTGGTAACATAGGTTATACAATTCAAAAAAGTGTTGAAGCTGATGGTTTTTCAGTAGTTAGAGATTTTTGTGGACATGGAATAGGAAAAAAATTTCATGAAAGCCCCAATGTTCTTCATTATGGTGAAAAAAACTCAGGTCAAGAACTTAAAGAAGGAATGATATTTACTGTTGAACCTATGATCAACTCAGGAAAATTTGAGACAAAAACTTTAAAAGATGGATGGACTGCTGTTACAAAGGACAAGTCATTATCAGCACAATTTGAACACACTGTTGGTGTAACAAAAGAAGGATACGAAATTTTTACTTTATCAAAAAAAGGTTTAAATTTTCCTCCAAATTTATAATGATTGATAGATATTCAAGAGAAGTACTAAAAAATATTTGGAGTGATTATAATAAGTACTCACTATGGCTTAAAATTGAAATAGCTTCAGCAGAAGCGATGGAAAAATATAAGATTATTCCAAGAGGCGTTTCAAAAAAAGTTAGAAAAAAAGCAAAAATAAATCCAAAAAGAATTTTAGAAATTGAAAAAAAAGTCAAACACGATGTCATAGCTTTTCTGACATCAATAACTGAAAAAGTAGGTAAAGAGGCAAGATATCTTCATAAAGGTATGACCTCATCAGATGTTCTAGATACATGTTTAAATTTACAATTAAAACAATCTGGTGAAATTTTAATCAAAGACTTAGATTTGCTATTATCTTCCATTAAGAAACAGGCTAATAAACATAAGTTTACTATTTGCATAGGAAGAAGTCACGGTATTCACGCCGAACCAATAACTTTTGGTTTGAAGATGCTCTCATTTTATCAAGAGTTTGTAAGAAACAGAAAAAGACTTTTGGACTCAATAAATGAGATATCTACTTGTTCAATATCAGGCGCAGTCGGTACTTTTGCTAATATTGATCCTAAAATAGAAAGTTTTGTAGCGAAAAAGTTAAAGCTGAAGGTTGAGCCGATATCTACTCAAGTAATTCCAAGAGATCGTCATGCTCAGTTTTTCTCAACTTTAGGAATTATTGCAAGTTCTATTGAAAGATTTGCTGTTGAGATAAGACATCTTCAAAGAACAGAAGTTTTAGAAGTTGAAGAATTTTTTAGTAATAAACAAAAAGGATCTTCAGCCATGCCACATAAAAAAAATCCTATCTTAAGTGAAAATTTAACTGGTCTGGCCAGATTAATAAGGTCTAATGTTTCACCAGCCTTGGAGAATATAGCCTTATGGCATGAAAGAGATATATCACACTCTTCTGTTGAAAGAAATATTGGACCCGACTCAACAATAGCTTTGGATTTTGCTCTAGTAAGATTAAACGAAATTATTAAAAATTTGAATATTTATCCCAAAAATATGAAAAAAAATTTAGATTTAACAAATGGTTTGTTTTTTTCTCAAAGAGTTCTATTAGAACTTACATCTTCTGGTTTTACTCGAGAACAGGCTTATTCAATCGTTCAAAAAAATGCTATGAAGACGTGGAAAAATAACACTTCATTTTTAGGAAATTTATCAAAAGATCAAAAAGTTATTAAAAAAATACCTGTTAATAAATTAAAAAAATTGTTTGATTTAGGTTACCATTCCAAAAAAATTAATATAATTTTTAAGAGAGCATTAAAAAAATAATCTCATATGAATAAAGGTAAAAAACTTTACGAAGGAAAAGCAAAAATTATCTATTCAACAAATGATAAATATTTAGTCATTCAGCATTTTAAGGATGACGCCACTGCTTTTAATAATCTCAAAAAATCAAAAGTTGAAGGTAAAGGTGTTTTGAACAATAGAATATCTGAGTATCTTTTGTCTAGCTTATCGCAATGTGGGATAAAAACTCACTTCATAAAAAGGCTTAATATGCGAGAGCAATTAATTAGACGTGCTGAAATTATACCTATTGAATTTATAGTAAGAAACGTAGCTAGTGGATCATTAACAAAAAGACTTGGTATTCCAGAAGGCACTGTTTTGGAAAAACCACTATTAGAGTACTGTCTTAAAAATGATGAACTTCAAGACCCGATAGTATCCAAAGAGCATATTTTTAATTTTGATTGGGCAACAAAAGAAGAAATAAAAAATATAGATAAAATGACTTTGAGAATTAATGACATACTAATAGGTTTATTTAAAGGTATAGGTATAAAATTAGTAGACTTTAAAATTGAATATGGAAAGGCGTGGAATAAAGACAAAGGTGAAAATGAAATCGTCTTGGCAGATGAAATTAGTCCGGATACTTGTAGACTTTGGGACTCAAAGACTGAAAAAAAACTTGATAAAGATAGATTTAGGAAAGACTTGGGCAATATAATAGAGGGTTATCAAGAAGTAGCTCGGAGATTAGGCATTATGCCAGAAATAGGAAATGTTAAAGAAGTTAATTTCAGTAAATCAAGCTCAATAAAATTCAAAAAAAAATAAATTGAAATTAGCAGTTATCATAACTCTTAAGAAAGACGTTCTTGACCCTCAAGGAAAAGTGATTGAGCAGACATTACAGAATATGGGTATAAATTCTTTAAAAAATTTAAGACAAGGTAAATATATAGAAATTGAATTAGATGAGTTAGATGAAAAAAAAGCTCATAGTACTGTGGAAAATATGTGTAAAAAACTTTTAGTTAATCTAATCATTGAGGAATATAAAATAAAAAAAATTTAATGAATTCAACTGTAATTGTATTTCCTGGGTCAAACTGTGATAGAGACGTGGCAACGGCGCTTACAAAACTTCAGTTTAAAAATAAAATGGTTTGGCATAAGGATAATAATTTACCCAAATCAGATCTGATTGTTATACCAGGGGGATTTTCATATGGCGATTATCTGAGATCAGGTGCTATTGCAGCAAAATCGAATATATTAAAAGAAGTAATTAGAGCAGCAAATTCTGGTTGTCTTATATTAGGTATTTGTAATGGTTTTCAAATACTTATTGAAACTGGTCTTCTTCAAGGCGCTTTGTTGAGAAATCGAAATCTAAAATTTATTTCAAAAGATGTTTATTTAAAAGTAATAAATAATGACAACAAATTTTGTAAAAATTACAAAAAAAATAATATAATTAATCTAAATATAGCCCACAATGAAGGAAACTATTTTACTCAAAAAGATCATTTAAAAGAACTAGAGGACAATGCGCTTATACCTTTTAAGTACTGTGATAAAGAAGGTTCAATAAATGATAACAATAATCCAAATGGATCTATAAACAATATAGCTGGTATATTAAATAATAAGAAAAATATTTTAGGCATGATGCCTCATCCTGAAAGAATGATAGACAGCTTAATAAGCAACACGGATGGGATTGGATTATTTAATAGTATTTTAAATTAATGAAAATTACCAAAGATATAATTGAATCACACGGTTTAAAATTAGATGAATATTCAAAAATTAAACAACTATTGGATAGAGAACCTAATTATTTAGAACTTGGTATTTTTTCAGCAATGTGGAATGAGCATTGTTCATATAAGTCATCAAAAGTTCACTTAAAAAAACTACCAATTAAAAATAAAAATGTAATTCAGGGTCCAGGAGAAAATGCTGGAGTAATAGACATTGGTGATGATGATGCAATAATATTTAAGATAGAAAGTCATAATCATCCCTCTTTTATTGAGCCTTATCAAGGAGCAGCAACAGGTGTTGGAGGAATATTAAGAGATGTTTTTACAATGGGAGCTAGACCTATAGCCCTTTTGAACTCTATTCATTTCGGAGACCCAAATAATAAAAAAACAAAAAATCTCTTAAATGGTGTTGTATCTGGTATTGGTGGTTATGGTAACTGTATTGGAATTCCTACAGTTGCAGGAGAAACTAAATTCCATGAGACTTATAATGAAAATATTTTAGTTAATGCCATGGCTGTAGGTTTAGCCAACAAAAAAAAGATTTTTTATTCAAAAGCTAAAGGTATCAATAAAGCAGTTGTATATGTTGGTTCTAAAACTGGTAGAGATGGAATTCATGGAGCATCTATGGCTTCAGCAGAATTTGATGAAAATTCTGAAGATAAAAAACCCACCGTGCAAGTTGGGGACCCTTTTACAGAAAAACTTTTAATGGAAGCTTGTTTAGAATTAATGAAAAAAGAATCAATTATTTCAATACAAGATATGGGTGCAGCCGGTTTGACTTCTTCGAGTGTGGAAATGGCCCATAAAGGAAACTTAGGAATTGAATTAAATTTGGATAAAATTCCATGTAGAGAGGAAAATATGAGTCCATACGAGATGATGTTGTCAGAAAGTCAAGAAAGAATGCTAATTATTTTAGAAGATGGAAAAGAAAATGAAGCAAGAGCAATTTTTAAAAAATGGGATCTCGACTTTGTTGTCATAGGAAAAACTACTGATACAAAAAATTTATCACTAAAATTTCAAAAAAAAATTGTGGCTACAATACCAATTGATGCATTATCCTCTAAAGCACCATTATATGATAGAAAATGGTCGAAAAAGAAATTAAGTAAGAAGAAAACAAATATAAAAGAACTTAAAAAGATCAAATTTGACGAAGCTTTTTTTAAAATTTTATCATCCCCTAACCATTCAAATAAAAAGTGGGTAACAGAACAATACGACCAAATGGTCATGGGTGATACCATAGAAAGATCTGGCGCTAATGCTGCTATTATAAAAATACATAATAAAGAAAAAGCAATTGCTGTAACTGTAGATTCCTCTGCTAATTATTGCAAATCTCATCCTCTAAGTGGAGGTAAACAAATTGTTTCTGAGAGTTGGAGAAATTTAATATCTGTTGGGGCTAAACCTATTGCTATCACAAATTGTTTAAATTTTGGAAATCCAGAAAACCCTGAAGTTATGGGAGAGTTTGCGGAAAATATAATAGGAGTTAAAGAGGCATGTGAATTTTTAGATTATCCTGTAGTTTCTGGAAATGTTTCATTTTATAATGGTACAAATAACAATAATATTTTCCCTACACCGGTAATTGGTGGAGTTGGATTAATAAAAAATCTCAAAAAGATCCAAAACAATAGGTTCAAAAAAATTGATAGCAAAGTTTTAATAATTGGTAAAACATTTGGTCATCTTGGCCAAAGTGTTCTTATAAATGAGATGTATAATATGAACGATGGAATACCTCCTGAGGTTAATTTATTAAATGAGAAAAATAACGGTGAAATGGTTCTTAAATTAATTAATGGAGGTATTGTAAATTCTGTACATGATATATCTACTGGAGGTATTATTCTAGCATTGGCTGAGATGTCTTTAAGTTCACAAATTGGTGTAAAGATACTTAAGCCAAAAAAATTATCTAATATGTTTGAATATTTTTTTGGTGAAGATCAAAGTAGGTACATAGTTGAAGTAGATAAAAATAATTATTTTAAAATTGAAAAATTATTGAAGGACAATAATATATATTTTGAAAATATTGGAGTTACTCAAAAAGATTATTTTGAGTTGGATAAAGATTTAAAGACAAGCGTAAAAGAGCTTTATGAGATAAATAATAAGTGGTATAATAAATTTAATGGCCTTATCAGTTGAAGAAATTAAAAAGCATATACTTGACGCTATACCTGACGCATCAATTGAAATTAAAGATTTAATGGGTGACAATAATCACTATTCAGCAATTATCAAATCTAAGATATTTAAGGGTATGAATAAAATTGAACAACACAAATTAGTTTATAAATCTTTAAAAGGTAAGATGGGTAATGAGTTGCATGCCCTATCACTTACAACAGAAGAAAAATAATATGAATATAAAAGAAAATATACAAAACATAATAGATCAAAATGATATATGCTTATTTATGAAAGGCACTCCTGATTCTCCTCAATGTGGTTTTTCAATGGCTGTATCAAATGTTTTAAAACACTTAAATGCAAAATTTAAAGGTGTAAATGTTTTAGAAGATGAAAGTTTAAGACAAGGGATTAAAGATTTTAGTGATTGGCCAACTATTCCTCAGTTATACGTAAAAGGAGAATTTATTGGAGGCTGTGATATTGTTAAAGATATGTTTGAAAAAGGTGAATTAAAAAAAATTTTAGAAGAAAAAAAATTAATCTAATTATCTTGAATAGTATTCAATAACTAAATTTGGTTCCATTATTACAGGATAAGGAACTTCTGAGAATTTTGGTATTCTAACTAACTTGACAGATTTACTTTTGCCATCTAACTGAATGTACTCTGGAATTTCTCTTTCTTTACTTTGTATAGAACCGTCAATTACATTAAGTTTTTTTGACTTTTCGTTCACTTCAACTTGATCTGTATCTTTTAAAAGATAACTTGAAACATTTACCCTTTTTTTATTTACTTTAATATGTCCATGGTTGATCAATTGCCTGGCTGCAAAAACAGTTGGTGCAAGTTTAGCTCTATAAACAACAGTATCAAGTCTAGTTTCTAATAAAGCAATTAAATTTTCAGATGTGTCTCCTCTTTTTGATAGTGCCTTTCTATAAATATTTCTAAACTGTCTTTCGTTTATATTTCCGTAATATGCTTTAAGTTTTTGTTTTGCTTGAAGTTGAATACCATAATCTGTTGGTTTACCTTTTTTATTTTGACCATGTTGACCTGGTGGATAAGCTCTAACATTAAATGGGCTCTTAGGTCTTCCCCAAAGATTCGCTTTCAATCTTCTATCAACTTTATGTTTTGATTTTAATCTTTTTGTCATTATTTGATCACGGGTTTACAAGGTTTAGGGGGTAAATGTCAATTGAGCTTTTTTTTATTTTTACTCAAAGAGCCAATTAAACTGCCTAAAATCCTTAGTTCTTTGTCGTCTGGCTCCATCCTATAAAATAAATTGTTTATATTTTTTATCATTGAGCTTCTTTTTTCAGGAGGTTTAAAAAAGTTTTTCTGTTCAAGTTTAGTAACAAGTAACTTAATTATTTGAGATAACTTACCCTTTTGACCTATATTTTTATTAAAAAGCAGTTGTTTAGTGAGTTTAAAATTATTTAATTTAAATATTTCATAGCAAACCAGTGATACTGAATGAGAAAGGTTCATTGATTTAAATTTTGGTGATGATGGTATTTGAACTACATAGTTTGCATAAGATAAATCTAGATTCGATAAACCTGATGCCTCTGGACCAAACATTAAACCAATTTTTTTTTGTTTAAATTTTCTTGTGATATTAAGAAATTTACTCAAACTGATATGTTTTTTATTAATATCTCTTTTCCTAGCACTGAATGAAAAAATTATATCAAAATTTTGAATAGCTGAGTTAGTACTATCGAATACCCTTGTTTTATTTAAAATATCGAAAGCGCCAACAGAAGTTGCCTTGGCTTTTATATTGGGCCAACCATGCTTTGGGTTAGTAATAATTAAATTTTTAAATCCAAAGTTTTTTAATGATCGTGCAGACGCTCCGATGTTTTCACCAAGCTGTGGTTTAATTAAAATAAAACCATATTTATTTTTCATGAATATTTGCTGGTGCCTTTTCCTTGAACAATTTGTATTCCAAACTATCTATTAATGCTTTAAATGAAGCTTCAATAATATTTTGAGAAACACCAATTGTAAACCAGCTTTTCCCAGTTTTATCAGTGCTTTCAATAGAAACTCTTGTGGTTGCTCCTGTACCAGTATTTAAAATCCTAACTTTGTAATCTAAAAGCTTAAGATCAGAAAAATATTTGTAATATTTTTCAACTTTTTTAAAATTAGATCTAATTGCATTATCCAGAGCATTCACGGGTCCATTTCCTTCACCCTGACAATGGATTTCCTTACCATCAATTATAAAAGTAACCTCTGCAGTTGTTTTTAATTCATTGTCTTTTTTTACATTCACATTATAGTTTTTAACTTTTAAATATTCTGGAAGTTTCCCTAATAGTTTATTGGCCAAAAGTTCAAAAGATGCATCAGCGCCATCATACGAATAACCAGTAAACTCTCTTTCTTTAACTTCATTTAAAATTTTTTGAACATTGGTGTCTTGTGAATCTATTTTTATTCCATAATTTTCAAGTCTAGATATTATATTCGATCTTCCAGCTTGATTAGAAACAATAATATTTCTGTGATTACCAACTTCTTTTGGATCTATATGTTCGTAGGTTTTTGGATCTTTTTTTACTGCAGAAACATGTAATCCTCCTTTATGAGAAAACGCAGATCCACCAACATAAGCCATACTTTTATTAGGTTTTTTATTAAGGACTTCATCTAAAAACCTAGAGCATTCAGTTAATGATGAAAGTTTCTTTTTGTTTATATTTAAATCAAATTTGTCACTAAAAGTTTTTTTTAAAAAAAGTGTCGGAATAATAGACATTAAGTTTGCATTTCCACATCTTTCTCCTAAACCATTAATAGTTCCTTGTATTTGTCTAGCTCCAGCTAGCACAGCTGTTAAAGAGTTACTTACAGCATTTTCAGTATCGTTATGAGCGTGAATACCTAAATTTTTTCCTGGAATTACTTTGGTAACACTGTTTATTATTTCTCCAACCTCATTTGGTAAGGTTCCACCATTTGTATCACATAAAACTACCCATCTAGCTCCCTCATCATAAGCTTGTTTTAAACAATCAAGTGCGTAATTAGGATTATTTTTATACCCGTCAAAGAAATGTTCAGCGTCAAAAAGGAATTCTTTATTATTTTTTACAAAATGTTTAGCTGTCTCTTTTATGTTTCTTAAATTATCTTCGTTTTTTATACCTAAAGCAGTTTTGACATGAAAATCCCATGTTTTTCCAACAACGCAAACTGTTTTACAATCAGCGTTAATTAAAGGAGATAAATTTGGATCATTATCTGCACTAACTCCATTCTTCTTTGTCATCCCAAATGCTGTAAATTTTGAGTTTCCAAGATTAGGGGATTTATCAAAAAATTCATTATCTATAGGATTTGCACCTGGCCAACCACCTTCTATGTAATCAACTCCTATATTAGATAGAATTTTTGCAATCTTATTCTTGTCTTCAACTGAAAAATCAACCCCCTCAGTCTGTGCGCCGTCTCTTAAAGTCGTATCAAAAATGTATATTTTTTCTTTGCTCATTTATAGTTCCAAGTCGTTTTACCTTTTTCATCTTTTATATCAACACCTTCTTTGTTTAAATCATCTCTTATTTTATCAGCGAGTTTATAATTGCCGGTTTTTTTTGCTTCCTCACGATCTTTAATTCTGCTTAATATATTGTCTTCAGAGATTTTAGCTTTACTTTTTTTGTACTCAGCTCTTTTTTCTGCACTTTCATTAAATAAGCCAATTAAACGACATGCCTTGTTAAATTCTTTTTTTTTATCTTTGTCTCCATTTTGTGATTGTTGAAACAACTTATGCAACTTAGAAATATATAGGGGAGTATTCATGTCATCTAATAAATCATTAAAGCACTCAGGTGTTTTTTCACTTACTTCAGAGGAGTACATTGAATACCATTTATCTAAAGTTTTTGATTGTTCTGTAAGTAATTCGTTATTCCAATCCAATGGTTGTTTATATTGAGCACTTAATAAAGATAAACGAACCACCTGCCCTGAATATTTTTTGGTTGCATCTTCTATTGTTGTTATATTGCCAAGTGATTTTGACATTTTTTCTTTATTCATGGTTACAAAACCGTTGTGTACCCAATAGTTAGCAAATTTGTCTGTTCCATTATAAACACACGATTGAGCAATCTCATTTTCATGATGCGGAAAAATTAAATCTAATCCTCCGCCATGTATATCAAAATTTTTACCTAAATATTTTTCACTCATTACTGAACACTCTAAATGCCATCCTGGTCTACCTCTTCCCCATGGCGAGTCCCAACCAGGATCATTATTATCTGAAGGTTTCCAAAGAACAAAATCTAAAGGATCATTTTTTAATTTAGATACTTCAACTCTCGCACCAGCTTTAAGATCATCTGGATTTTTATTTGAAAGCTCACCATATTTTTTAAATGCACTTACTCTAAAAAAAACATGCCCCTCTTTTTCATAAGCAGCATTTTTTTTAATTAGTTTTTTTGTCATATTTATCATACCTTCAACATGATCAGTTGCTCTTGGTTCTTTAGTTGGATTTAAACAAAATAAAATTTTACAATCACTGTGAAATTTTTCTGTTACTGATTTAGTCAAATCTGAAATATCAATTTTTTTGATTTTTGAAGCTTCAATAATTTTATCATCTATATCTGTTATATTTCTTACATATGTAACTTTTTTCTTTCCATAAAGTTCAATGAGTATTCTAAAAAGAAGATCAAACACCACTAGAGCACGAGCATTTCCAACATGAGGATTGTCATAAACAGTTGGTCCACAAGCATATAAGGAAACTTTATCTTTAATTATTGGATTGAAAATTTCTTTTTTATTTGTAAGTGAATTGGTTAATTGTAAGTTATTCATTGAATTTGCAAACTGGTATAGGATTCATTTTGTGTAAGTTTTTTTCTCTTATCTTTAAATATTTCTGATAGTTAGGATCGTCTTTATTTTCCATAGCCTTTTCAAGATCTTCATAACTCATTCCTAATTGTTGGACATCGTTTCTTCCATCATCCCACAATCCATCTGTTGGTTGAGAATTTATAATTTCTTCTGGAACTCCAAGATATTTACCTAATTCCCACACTTGAGTTTTTGTACAATCAGCTATTGGAGATATATCTACACCCCCATCACCATATTTAGTATAAAAGCCAACACCAAAGTCCTCAACTTTATTTCCTGTTCCAACTACAATACCAGAATTAGCAGCTGCCACCTGATAAAGGGTTGCCATTCTTAATCTGGCTCTTGAATTTGCAAATCCATGCTCATTATCAAAGTTGTTTAAAACTTGAGAAAAGGATCCAAATATTTTGTCCATTTCGATTAAGTGATGTTCAACATTTTTAAACTTATCTTTTAACCATTTTGCATGTTTCAAGCTTAAATCATGTTGGGATTTTATTTGTTTAATTGGCATTGTTAACACAATTGTTTTTCTTCCTGTGTTTGCACAAAGTGTACTAACTACGGAGGAGTCTATACCTCCTGAAATACCAACTACTAATGCTTTAGGATTAAACGATGTAGTTTCACAATAATTGTTGATCCAATCAGTGATAATATTTGCTCTATTTTTTACTTCCATAATTAATACACCTCCTCTTTTAAGGTGATGTCTTAATAATTACAATAATTATTAAGACGCGGCTTGAATAATTTTTTTTGAATATTTTGAGTTTTTCTTAATTTCCTCAGAAATTAGAAAAGCTAATTCTAACGCTTGATCAGCATTCAATCTTGGGTCGCAATGCGTTCTGTATCTATTAGATAAGTCATTTTCAGATATTTTCTGTGCCCCGCCTGTGCATTCGGTCACATCCTGACCAGTCATTTCGACGTGTAATCCGCCAGCGTAACTTCCTTCAGATTGATGTACGCCGAAAAAGTTTTTTACCTCTTTTAAAACACTGTCAAAAGGTCTTGTCTTAAATCCTGTGGCTGCTTTGATTGTGTTACCGTGCATAGGATCACATGACCATATTACATTTAATCCCTCTTTTTTAATTACTTTAATTAGTTTAGGTAAATATTTTTCTACGTTGTCTGCTCCAAATCTTGAGATCAAGGTCATTCTTCCTGGTTCATTATCTGGATTAAGAATATTACAAAGTTTTACAAGTTCCTCTGGCTTTAAAGTAGGACCACATTTTAAGCCTAAAGGATTTTTAATTCCTCTGCAAAATTCAACATGCGCTCCGTCTGGTTGTCTTGTTCTATCTCCTATCCACACAAAGTGCGCAGATGTATCGTGATACTCTCCAGTAGTTGAGTCTATTCTTGTCATGGCTTCTTCGAATGGTAGTAAAAGAGCTTCATGAGAAGTATAGAAATTAACAGTTCTTAATCTTCTATTATTATCAGAATTAATTCCACAAGCTTGCATAAAAGCTAAAGCATCACTAATTTTATCTTCAATCTCTTTGTATTTACCTTTAGTTTTGTCTTTTATAAATCCTAAATTCCATAAATGAACTTGTCTTAAATCAGCAAAACCTCCTTGAGAAAAAGCTCTTAATAAGTTTAACGTTGATGCTGATTGTGAGTATGCTCTGAATAACCTTTTTGCATCTGGAACTCTAGTTTTTTCATTGAAATCTACTCCATTTATATTGTCGCCTAAATAGCTTGGTAACTCTTTCCCATCTTTTTTTTCTGTCGGGGCACTTCTTGGTTTAGAAAATTGTCCGGCTATTCTTCCAACTTTAACGACTGGTACTGAAGCTGAAGCTGTTAAAACTAGCGACATCTGTAAAATTACTTTGAAAGTATCTCTAATATTGTCAGGATGGAATTCTGCAAAACTTTCTGCACAATCTCCACCTTGAAGAAGAAAGGCTTTGCCTTCAACTACTTCTGCTAATGCTTTTTTTAAAGATCTTGTTTCTCCAGCAAAAACTAGTGGCGGATACTTTTGTATTTTACTTAAAACTAAATCCAGCTCTTTCTTATCTACATAAGCAGGTAGATGTTTTGCAGGAAATTTGCTCCAGCTATTTAATGTCCATTTTTTCATATTCAACCTGTGATATGTATATAGAGTATAGAGATTAAATTTCCAATAGTTAAATTAGAAAATTTACTCAACAGTTACAGATTTAGCCAAGTTTCTTGGTTTATCTATATCGCATTTTTTTAGTAAAGCCACATGATAAGCTAATAATTGAAGTGGTATGGTTAATAAAAAAGGATTTAGAAGTTCGTCAATAAAAGGCATTTCAATTTTAAATCTTATATTTTCATTTATTACTTCATCATGTTTATCTGATATTAATAAAACCTTTCCTCCTCTTGCTATAACTTCTTGCATATTAGAAATAGTTTTTTCAAAATATTTATCTTTTGGAGCCAAAATAATTACAGGTAAACCATCTTCGATCAAAGCTAGTGGACCATGTTTCATTTCACCAGCAGGGTAACCTTCAGCGTGAAGATAAGATAATTCTTTCAATTTTAATGCTCCTTCTAATGCTATAGGGAACGATGACCCTCTCCCTAAAAACATTGATCCTTTGGCTGATAAAAAGTCTTTAGCAAATATTTGAATTAATTCTTCGGTCTTTAATGAATTCTCAATTCCTTGGGGTAGATTTTTAAGATTTTTAATTTTTTCAATATAATTTTTATTATCAATATTCCCTCTTATTTTAGATATCTTTAAACTCATTATATACAAAACTAACATTTGACCTATAAAAGCTTTTGTAGATGCTACGCCTATTTCTGGGCCCGCATGAATAGGGACAACCCAATCAGAATTCCTAGCTATTGAGCTTTCTACTACATTAATAACAGAACAAGTTTTCATTTTATTTTTTTTAGCTATTTCTAAAGCTGCTGCTGTATCTGCTGTTTCTCCAGACTGAGATACAAATATATATAAAGTATTAGGGTTAAATCTTATCTTTCTATATCTAAATTCTGAAGCTACCTCAGTTTCTACGTTTAAATCTGTTAATTCTTCTATCCAATATTTAGCAACTTGGCATGAATGATAAGCAGTACCACATCCAACAAGGAATATTTTATTAATTTTTTTTGGATCAACAGGAAAATCATAAAGATTTATATCATTTCTTATCTTGTCTATGTATTCGTTCAAACAATTTTTAATAGTAGTTGGTTGCTCAAATATTTCTTTAGACATAAAATTTTTATAATCACCTAACTTTGCTTCATTTTTGTCTTCAGATAAAACTAATATTTTTTTATTAATTTTATTTTTAGAAATATCAAAAAATTCAACACTATCTTTTGTTATCTTGCATATTTCTCCGTCATCCAAATAAGAAATTTTATTTGTCATAGCTTTAAGTGCGTATGAGTCGGAACCTAAATAATTTTCATTATTTGAGTATCCAACAGCAAGTGGGCTGCCTCGTCTAGCTCCAATAATAATATCAGATTGATCTTTAAATAATATCCCTAGCGCAAAACTTCCTTCAAGATATTCTAAAGATTTTAATACTGCATCAATTGGATTTGAGTCTTTTAAATATTTCGTTATCAATAATGTTATAACTTCAGTATCAGTTTGAGATTTAAATTTGTATCCTTCTTTTTCCAGTTTCTTTTTTAGAGAATTAGAATTTTCAATTATTCCATTATGAACAACCGAAACTATTTCAGAAGAATGTGGGTGAGCATTGACTTCGTTAGGTATGCCGTGAGTAGCCCATCTTACGTGGCCAATTCCTATATTGCCTTGAGCTGGAGAATTAAATAATATTTTTTCAAGCTCTTCAACTCTTCCAGAGCATTTTTTTTCATTAAGATTTTTTTTAGAGATTGTCGCAATACCAGCGGAGTCATATCCTCTATATTCCAATCTTTTTAAAGAATTAATAATATTTGAAGTAACAGACTTATTGCTCGCAATACCAATTATCCCGCACATTATTTTTTTTTCCTTTTGTAATTTTTTTTATTAATTTGTGGTGATCTTGTCAAAGCCAGTGAATTTTTTGTAATATTTTTAGTAATTACAGAACCAGCGCCTACTACAGAATTTTCTTCGATTACTAATGGTGCCACTAAAGAAGAGTTAGAACCTACAAACACATTTTTTTTGATTTTAGTTTTGTTTTTTTTAATTCCATCATAATTACATGTGATAGTTCCTGCTCCGATATTGCTATTTTCCCCAACTTCTGTATCACCTACATAGGATAAATGATTTACTTTGCTTTTAGATTTAATTTTAGAGTTTTTTGTTTCCACAAAATTACCTATCTTCGAACCTGGTAAAAAATGTGATCCAGGTCTTATTCTAGCATAAGGTCCTACAGTAACATTTCTTTCCAACTTAGCCCCCTCCAAATGGGAAAAAGATTTGATGGTAACATTATTTCCAATTTTCACTTTTGATCCAATAACAACATATGGTTCAATTTTAACGTTTTTGCCAAATGTCGTATCTTTGGAAAGGAAAATTGTTTCTGGTGCAATTAACTCTACACCTTTGTTAAGGGCTTTTATTCTTAAATTATCTTGTTCAGATCTAAGTTTAATTGCTTTTTTTAAGTTTTAAATTTGTCTTCATAAAAAGTTCTCTTTACATTAGAAATGGATTATAAATAAGTCACAAAATATTTCTTTTTAAAACTTTAAAAATGACTCAAAACCTAACCATTTTATTTGATCTAGACGGAACAATTGTTAACACTGCCCCAGATTTAATGTCTGCACATAACCACGTAATGAGAAAATTTGGTTTTGAAGAAAAAAAAATGGAAGATATAAAATCACTGGCTGGTAAAGGTGCATGGGTAATGATGCAAAGATCATTTAAAGAAGAAATTAAAAGTGAAGAAACTAAAAAAGCAATGACTAAAGAGTTTATTGATTTTTATTCTAAAAATATTGATACGTACAGTAAGCCATTAAAAGGACTAGTTAAATTTTTAGATTGGGCAAAAAACAAAAATATCTCTATGGCCGTTTGTACAAATAAACAAGAGCGTTTAGCAATTGATTTATTGAAAAAATTAGATATTTACAAATATTTTGAATATGTTGCGGGGTCGGACACTTTTGCATTTAATAAACCTGATCCTAGACATTTAACAGATGTCGTTGAAATTATTGGTGGAGATTTAAATAAAACAATAATGATTGGTGACAGTGAAGTTGATGAGATGTCTGCTCACAATGCTAAATTACCTTTTATTTTAGTAAAAGATGGCTACACAGAAAAATCTGAAAATGAAATAAAGCATGACGCTTTAATTTCAGATTTTGTCGGTTTCGAAAAAGTCATAGAAAAATATTTATGATAACTTTTGCCTTATTCTCGGCGTTAGCAACTTTTTATTTTACTATGTTTATAACCCCTGGTCCAAATAATGCTATGCTAACTGCCTCTGGATTAAAATTCGGTTTTTTTAGAACCTTGCCTCACGTAATAGGAATTCCACTTGGTCATATATTCCAAATAGGGTTGACTTGTTTTGGTTTAGCAAATTTATTTTTAATTTATCCTCAGGTTCAATTTTACATGAAAATTTTATGTTTTTTATATTTACTTTACCTAGCTAAAACAATGATCGGTTCTTTTAGTATGATTCAAAAAGAAACAGGTAGACCTCTAAAATTTTATGAAGCTTCTATTTTTCAATTTATAAATCCTAAAGCGTGGTCTATAGCTGTGACAGTAGCTTCAGGTTTTTTTCCTACCGAAGAAAATATTTTTATTGGTGTTGCATTTGTCACAATTACTGCGGCAGTAATATGCTTTCCATCAATATGTGTGTGGGCTTTATTTGGTAGCGGTTTAAGAAAATTTATTACCAATTTAAAAATCAAAAAAACAATCGAATATTTACTTGCAATATTGTTAGTTTTAACGGGCTTGTTTATTTTACTTAAATAATCTTTGATTTTTATACTCTGCTCTAATATAAATTTTGGCAAATGCACTTTACAAAAAAAACAGTGGTAGAAAAAAGATCTGACTTAATAAAAAAATTACAATCACAAAAATTATTAAGGTTTCCTGGCGCTTACAATCCTTTATGTGCAAAATTAATTGCTGAAATTGGTTTTGATGGTGTCTACGTTTCTGGCGGAGTAATGTCAAATGACTTGGGATTGCCAGATATAGGTCTAACATCATTGGAGCAAGTTAGCTATAGAAGCAGTCAAATAGCGAGAGTTACAGATTTACCTACGATAGTAGATATAGATACGGGTTTCGGTGATTGTAAAAAAACAATTGAAGTTTTTGAAAACAAAGGTTTAGCTGGTTGTCATCTTGAAGATCAAGTTGCTGAAAAAAGATGTGGTCATTTAGATAACAAAGAACTTATTTCAAAAGAGGAGATGATTAAAAAAATTCAAGAATGCGTCAAATCAAGAAAAGATAAGAATTTTTTAATAATTGCTAGAACAGATGCAAACACAGTAGAAGGACTAGATAAAACAATTGATAGAATAAAATCATATGAGAGCGCAGGTGCTGACATGATATTCCCTGAGGCTTTAAAAGATGAGAGTGATTTTGAAAAGGTAAGAAAAAATACAAAAGGATTTTTATTAGCTAACATGACTGAGTTTGGTAAATCTAAACTTTTAGATAAAAAACAATTAGAAAATCTGGGTTATAATTTGGTAATTTATCCAGTAACAACTCAAAGATTGGCTATGAAAAGTGCTGAGGATGGACTGAAATCTATTTTTAAAGACGGTCATCAGAATAATATCATTGACAAAATGCAGACTAGAAAAAGGTTGTATGAGCTTGTAGAATATGAGAAGTACAATACGCCAGATAAAAAAATTACAGATTTTTCTACTGAGGGACACGAATAATGAGTGAAGAAATTAAAAAAGGTTTATTAGGTATAGTTGTTGATGAAACTACAATATCACACGTTGTTCCAGAATTAAGCACACTTACTTATAGAGGTTATACCGTTCAAGAATTATGTGATAAATGTGACTTTGAAGAAGTAGCCTACTTAGTTTTACACGGAGAATTACCTAACAAAAAACAACTTAAAAAATTCATTAAGGAAGAGCGATCTGAAAGAAAGCTGTCAAAACAAATTTTAAATGATATTCAAAAAATGCCTAAAACTGCTCACCCTATGGATGTTATTAGGACCTGTGTTAGCTTAATGGCTTTAGAGGATAAAGATACTAAAGATAATTCCCCAAAAGCCAACATGAGAAAAGCAATGAGAATTTTTTCTAAAACACCAACTGCTGTTGCGGCCTATTTTAGGTACAGAAAAGGAAAAAAAATAATTTCTCCAGATAAAAAACTATCTTTTTCAGAAAATTTTTTTAAAATGATGTTTAATAAAGTTCCAGATAAAGAAATAGTAAGAGCATTCGATATTTCTTTAATTCTATATGCAGAGCACAGTTTTAATGTGTCAACTTTTACCGCAAGAACTATAACAAGTAGTCTATCAGATCTTCATGGTGCTATTACCGGTGCTATCGCTTCTCTAAAAGGTCCATTGCATGGAGGCGCTAATGAAGCTGTGATGCATATGATGAAAGAAATTAAAAAACCAGAAAAAGCTAAAGCATGGATAGAAAATGCCTTAGATAAGAAGAAAGTTATTATGGGATTTGGTCACAGAGTTTATAGAACAGGAGATTCTAGAGTGCCTACAATGAAACATTATATGTTCAAAGTAGCAAAGCTTTTAAAAAAAGAAAAATATACTCAAATATATGAAATTTTAGAAAAAGTGATGTTGGAGAAAAAGAATATACATCCTAACGTGGATTTCCCTTGTGGACCTACTTATTATATGATGGGAATAGATATAGATTTTTATACTCCAATATTTGTAATGTCTAGAATTACCGGTTGGTCAGCACATATTATGGAACAACATGCATCTAATAAATTAATAAGACCTCTATCAAAATATAAAGGTCAAGAAGTAAGAGAAGTGATGTTGTTAAATCAGAGATAATTAAAATTCAATTACAGCAAACTTTCCATCAATAATTTGTAAAGATAAATTCTCTTTTTTTACATAATTATCAACTGCTTTCTTAACATCTGTAATATAGGAGGCATCCTCGTAATCATCGCAAACAATTGTACCTTTTTTACCCTTCATATTTTGATGGACAATCTCCAAATCGTTAAAAGTTGTTTGATAACTGTGACCACCATCTATAAAAGCAAAATCAATTTTTTCTATATTTAAGCTTTTAAGTACTTTATTAGAGTTGCCCTTATGGAGGCTAATTTTGTTCTCAAATTTTTTTAAGAATTTTTTTACACTTTTAATGGAATTTAAATTTTCTTTTAAATAAAGGTTATAATAAAAGTGCTTTAAAGGATTTGAAAATTTTTGATTTGATATATACTCTGGTTTAATTTCATCATTTTTATTACTTTCATCACCAAAGAGATCAACGCCTGTGTAACTAAAGTTGCCGTTATGAATTAAGTTCAAAAACTCACAAATATTTCTCGAAGTTACCCCGCAGAATACACCTATTTCTAAAAAGTGATGGGGTTTTTTTTCATTTATGATTTTAATTAACTTATTTCCCCACTCAGGGTTAAGACCAGTTTTTCGCCAATACTTTTTAAATTTAAAATCCAATAAATTTTAAGAAAACGCTTCAACCCATGTACCCTTAGTAGAAGCTTTAGAATATTCTGTAGCTCTACCTTCAAAAAAGTTCATGTGCTCAACAGCATTAAGCATAGTGTCTAGCCATGTTAATGGGTTTTTCTTAACATCATAAATAGGTTCCAATCCTAGCTGAATTAATCTTCTGTTTCCAATGAACCTAATATAATCTTTCACCTCTTGAGCTGTTAAGCCTTTCATTGGACCCATTTCAAATGCTAAATCAATAAAAGCGTCTTCATGCTCAACAATAGTTCTGCAAGCTTCATAAAGTTCTTTTTTCAATTTTGGTGTCCAGATTTCAGGATTTTCTTTAATAAACTCCTTAAAGATTCTAATCATTGAATTACAATGAAGAGTTTCATCTCTTACTGACCAAGTTACTATTTGGCCCATACCTTTGAGTTTGTTGTGTCTTGGAAAATTTAAAAGAATTGCAAAGCTAGCAAATAACTGTAGTCCCTCTGTGAAAGCACTAAATACAGCTACAGTTTTAGCAATGTCTTCTTTTGAGTTTACATTGAAACCTTGCATATAATCGTATTTATCTTTCATTTCTTTGTATTTCATAAAAGCAGAGTATTCGGACTCTGGCATACCTATTGTATCTAATAAATGTGAATAAGCTGCTACATGAACAGTTTCCATTGATGCAAAAGCAGTCATCATCATTAATACTTCTGTAGGTTTAAAAACAGTTGTGTAATGTCTTAAATAGCAATTATTAACTTCAACATCTGCTTGAGTAAAAAATCTGAAAATTTGTGTAACTAGGTTTTTTTCAGGTTGTGACAAGTTTTTTTGCCAGTCTCTTACATCGTCACCTAGTGGCACTTCTTCAGGTAACCAATGAATTCTTTGTTGAGTTAACCATGCATCATAACACCATGGATATCTGAATGGTTTGTAAACAGGATTCTCTACCAATAGTCCCATTTTTTTTGGTTCAATAATTTTTTTAGTATTTTCTTTTTTTGCTACTGACATGATAAACACTCCTCATATTTGTTTTCTTCATTAGTTGATTCTTCTTTAGCTTTATAAACGTTTTTTGTCACATCTGTTGAAGAACCAGTGTTAACGTTTTCAGCCCTTTGTATTGATTTAGATCTGCAATAATACAGACTCTTCAATCCTTTTTTCCATGCTTGAAAATGTATTTGATGTAAATCTTTTTTATGAATGTCCGCCGGAACAAAAACATTTATAGACTGAGCCTGAGATATATTTGGTGTTCTATCTGCTCCAAGTTCTACAATCCATCTTTGGTCTATTTCAAATGCTGTTTTAAAAGTATCTTTTTCAACATCTGTTAAAAAATCTAAATGCGATACAGATCCCTGATTTGTTGTAATTGAAGACCAGGTTTCGTCATCATTTTTTCCATGTTTTTTTAGAATCTTAGCTAGATATTTATTTCTCACGTTAAATGAGCCGGACAAAGTTTTGTGAGTATAACTATTTGCTGCAATAGGTTCAATTCCAGGAGAGGCGCCACCACATATAACTGAAATAGAAGCAGTTGGAGCTATTGCAGTTTTATTAGAAAATCTTTCTTTTATACCATACTCTTCAGCATCAGGACATGCTCCTCTTTCTTCTGCTAATTTAACAGAAGCTAGGTCAGCTTTTTCCTGTATGTGTTTAAAGATTTTTTGGTTCCACACTTTACTCATCACTGATCCAAAAGGAATATTTTTTTGTTGGAAAAAAGAATGTAAACCCATAACACCTAGGCCTACGCTTCTTTCTCTCATAGCAGAATATTTAGCGTTACTGAAACTGTCGGGGGCTCTATTAATAAAATCAGACATTACGTTATCTAAAAATCTCATTACATCTTCTACGAACATTGTATCATCTTTCCACTGATCATACATTTCAATGTTTAATGATGATAAACAACAAACAGCTGTTCTCTCTTTTCCTGTGTTGTCGATTCCCGTTGGTAAAGTAATCTCACTACATAAATTAGATGTTTTAACTTTCAATCCCGCAAGTTTATGATGTTGAGGAATCTGTCTATTAACTGTATCAATATAAACAATGTAAGGTTCGCCTGTTTCGACTCTTGCAGTTAATAATCTGATCCACAAATTTCTTGCTGGTAATGTTGATTGCACAGAGCCATCTTTCGGACTTCTTAGAGCCCACTGACCATCTGTCTCTACTGCTCTCATAAAATCATCAGAAACTAAAACGCCATGATGCAAGTTTAAAGATCTTCTATTTACATCTCCACCAGTTGGTCTTCTCATTTCTATAAATTCTTCAATTTCAGGATGATCTATTGGAAGATAACATGCGGCAGACCCTCTTCTTAATGATCCTTGGCTTATAGCTAAAGTTAAAGAGTCCATAACTTTTATAAATGGGATGATCCCTGAAGTTTTGCCTACTTTGCCAATTTTTTCTCCAATTGATCTTAAATTACCCCAGTAACTACCTATGCCTCCACCTCTAGCTGCTAACCAAACATTTTCACTCCAAAGACCTAATATTCCCTCTAAGCTGTCTCCTGCCTCATTTAAAAAACACGATATTGGTAAACCTCTCTCTGTCCCGCCATTTGATAATACTGGAGTTGCTGGCATGAACCATAAGTTGCTTATGTAGTTATATAATCTTTGAGCATGTAAATTGTCATCTGCATAAGTGCTTGCAACCCTAGCAAAAAGATCTTGAAAAGACTCATTCGGACCCAAGTATCGATCTGATAGTGTTGCTTTGCCAAAATCTGTTAAGTTAGCATCTCTAGATCTATCAATCTTTATGGTAATACCTTTGTCATTTTGAAATAATTCTGTTTCGCCTGAAAGAGAAAATAAATCTGGTTTTTTAGGACCGTTTACAACTAGGTCATTTTGGTTCAACTGGCTCAAGTTGCCCATAGCTTTTTTTATTGCCAAAGATACGTTTTTACTCATTTTTTTACTTGTTTTACCGGTTTAATGTTAATAAACAACTATATGTTGTGTTACAATTAAGTTAATATACTATATAACAGCAAAATCAACAGAACATTATAAGAACATATGATTATTTTTGCAAGTGGAAAATATTGTTAACAAAACATTTAATAACAAATGCCTTTATTCTTTAGTACTTATAGCTCATGAAAATCAATCCTAATGGTTTTAGAGAGTATGATGCTAGGTGGATCTTTGAAAAAGAGATCGATTTAGAGGGAATCACTGATCTGGGTAAGGGCCTAGGTACTCAAATTACAAATCATACAAAAAAAAATAATCCAAGAGTTATTGTGGGGCATGATTATAGATCATACAGCGAAAAAATTAAAAAAGCTCTTATAGATGGTTTGATTTCAACAGGATGTTATGTTGAAGATTTAGGACTCTCTCTTTCTCCGATGGTTTACTTTGCTCAATTTAATTTAAATTCTGATGCAGTCGCAATGGTTACTGCAAGTCATAATGAGAATGGTTGGACCGGGGTAAAGATGGGTATCAAAAAAGGATTAACTCATGGTCCTGAAGAAATGTCCGAATTAAAAGAAATTACACTGAATAAAAAATTTATTCAAGGAAACGGTAATATTAAAGAAATAGATAATTTTAAAGAGGTATATATTCAAGACTTAATAAAAAAAAATAATATAGGTAAAAAAATAAAAGCTGTCGTTGCATGTGGAAATGGGACTGCTGGAATATTCGCGCCTATTATTTTAAATAATATAGGTTGTGATGTTGTCGAATTAGACTGTAAGCTTGACTGGTCTTTTCCAAAATACAATCCAAACCCTGAAGATTTAAAAATGCTACATGCTATTTCAAAAGCAGTAAAAGAAAACAATGCTGATATTGGTTTTGGTTTTGATGGAGATGGAGATAGATGTGGGGTAATTGATGAAAAAGGAAATGAAATATTTTCAGATAAAGTTGGATTATTAATTGCAAGAAATTTAGCAGCTAAACATAAAAATTCGAAGTTTGTTGTTGACGTAAAGTCAACCGGTCTATATTTGAATGATAAAATATTATTAGATAACCAGTGTCAAACTATTTATTGGAAAACAGGTCACTCACATATTAAAAGAAAAGTAAATTTAGAAAAGGCATTGGCAGGATTTGAAAAAAGTGGTCACTTTTTTTTTAATAAACCCCTAGGATATGGTTTTGATGATGGGATAAATTCGGCAATACAAGTTTGCCATTTACTAAAAAATCAGAATAAAAAAATGAGCGAAATTTTAAATCAACTACCAAAAACATATCAAACGCCAACGATGGCTCCATATTGTAAAGATGAAGAAAAGTACAAAGTTGTTGAAGGAGTTTTAAAAGAAATAAAAAAAATTAAAGAAAATAATGCTAAAATAGATGGTTTAGAAATTAAAGATATCTTAACTGTCAACGGTGTAAGATTTACTCTATCAGACGGGTCCTGGGGTCTTGTAAGAGCTTCATCTAATAAACCTTCATTAGTTGTAGTAACAGAGAGCCCTGTTTCAAACATGAGAAAAAAAAATATTTTTACATTTATAGATAATATTTTACAAAAAACTGGAAAAATCGGTAAATATGATCAAAAAATATAACTTAATTAATAAAGATACTTCCTATAAAATAAATCATGAGTAAATTTTTAAATAATAATCAACTAAAGAAAATCGGATTTTTTAAAATCGGCAAAGGATGTAAAATCTCTAATAAGATTTCTTGCTACAATCTAAAGGGTTCTCTAGGAGACAATGTTAGAATTGATGACTATGTTTGTTTAAAAGGTAAAGTATCGTTAAAATCAAACATACATATAGCTCGTGGTTGTACATTATCTGGTGGAAACAAAGGAATTTTTGTAGACAGCTACACTAATCTATCTAATTATGTGCAAGTCTTCTCAATGTCAGATGACTACTTCATGCCATTTATTCCTGGTGGAGCATTAAGTAATGCAAATCGCAATAAATTTGCAAAAATTCATAATAAAAAGGTTTTTATTGGAAAAGCTGTTTTAGTAGGAGCTTTTAGTGTTGTTCTTCCAGGATCAATTTTAAATAACTTTTCTTCAACAGCTGCTTACTCGGTAATATACAAAACAATTAAAGAAGGATTTTATCACTCAAATTTATATAAAAAGATCAGTTTAAAAAGAAGAAATTTAAAACAGATGAAAATGATGTATAGTAGTGTTTCAAAAATAAAAAAGTAAAAATCTTTTAATTTAAGATATTACGAATGAAATCTCAAAATTTAAGTCAGTTATCAAACTTTAGAATATTATTATTAATAATTACAATTTTTATATATTTTATCGGTTTTAATTTCAAAGAATATGTTCCCGGGGGGAGCCCTGAAGATTTCAAAGCTTTTATTTGGAAAAATATAAATTTTTTTAAAAATGATTTGGTTTATTCACTTGTAAACTACAAAGAGTTATCAGATGCAAATTTTCCAGGTTTTTATATAATAACTTACATCAATCCATTTAGTAATAGTATAGAATCTTTTCATTTATTTAGTTTAACAATTGGTTTTTTAACCTTTATAATTTTTGGTATTACTTTATCACACAAAGATAAAAGCAATGATAAAATTGCAAATTTTCTAGCAGCCTCTTCAATACTTATCTTACCTTTTTTTATTTCAAGAGTTTACTGGGGAACTTCAGCAGGTTTATCTTGGTTTTTTTTTGTACTTACTATTTTTCTTTTTTGCAAAATTCAAAATGAACTTTCAAATAATGAGAGTAAAAAACTAAGAAATATAATAATTCTTTGTTTATTATCTTCTATCTTATTGTATGTCAGATCGTCATTTATTTTTTTGATATTTTTTTTTCTATTATTTTTTTTATTTGAAATTAAAAAAAAAAAGTATTTTTTCATATTGTCACTTTGTTATATCTTGCTATCAATACCGGGGTTAATAATTATTTATATTTGGCTCAAACAACCAGATGGGAGTATTACCGCAGTTCAATTTCTTAAATTTAAAAATATATTTTTAAATTTTCCAATTTACACAAGCTATATAGCATTTTATCTTTTGCCAGTATTATTTATGAGCCTTAAATATATTAAAAAAGAAGTTGTTCTCAAATATCTTAAGATTTTTTTTATAATTTCTGCTGTTTACTTTATTCTAATTTATTTTGGAAAATTAGATTATTTAAGTAAATATGAATACAGTGGTGGCGCTATATTAAAACTTAATTATATACTAAAAGACGGGAATTATTTTCTTTTATTGTTTTTTAGTGTAATAGGTTGTTGTATTTTAGTGAATTTTTTAGAAAGAAATTCTTCTCAAAATTATTTTTTAATTATACCATTGTTTATAGTTTATGGTTTGACTGATTTTCCTTTTCAGGATTATTTTGAACCATTAATTGTATTTCTTTTTTTTTCAGGTCTGTTTAAAGGGGAGTTATATGATTTCTTTATAGAACAAAAATCTAAAATTTCTGTTCTATATTTCTTTTACTTTTTGACTTTTTTGTCAGTCTCTATAATAGTGAAAAATCCCATTTAATTTATAATTTTAGGAAAAGGCATAGGTATAATAAATTTTCCTTTGTATCCTTTTTTTCTTAAATTTTTCATTATATTTTTGCCGTAATGCCATGATAATATTAAAGCATACTCAGGCTGATTTTCAAAAAAATTACTTTCATCTAAAACTGGAATATGTGTGTTTGGGGTAAAAAGGTTTAATTTTAACGAAGAACTTTGCTCGGCTATATAATCTAATATATCCCTATTAATTTTACAGTAAGAGAGAAGTGTAATACATCTACCTGGGCACCCAATACCTACAATATTTTTCCCTTTTTTTTTAATTCCATTCAAAATTTTTGATAATTTATTTTTACTTTTAATAATATCATTTCTAAACTTAATGTATTTTGATTGAGAATAAAAACCTCTCTTTTTTTCGTAATCTAAAATTCTTTTCACACTGTTATTGGGTTTAATATTTTTATTTAAAGTTGCAGTGATTCTTATTGAGCCTCTATAATTTGGAATTCTTATAGCATCAATTATTTTAAAACCATGTTTTTCCATAAAATAAACTAAAGGTTTTACTAAATAAAATCTTAAATGTTCATGATAAATTGAGTCATATTGTAAATCATCTACTATATCTACAGCATAATGAGACTCGGTAACAAACACACCCTTTCTGGTATCAAGAAGCATTTTAACTGATTTTATGAAGGAGTCTAATTTGTCCACATGAGCAAATAAATTAGTTCCAATTATAACGGATGCCTTTTTATATTTTTTTTTAACTATTTTTGCAGTTTCTAAATTAAAAAATCTTTGAATTGTGTTAACCCCCCTTTTTTTTGCAATTTTTGCTATATTTGTAGGCTCAATGCCTAAAGTCTTAAATTTTAACTTTTTAAATCCAATTAACAGTGTTCCATCGTTGGATCCAATATCAATCGCAAAAGGATTGCTTCCAAAATTAAATTTTTTTTTTAAATAAGACGGGGTACTTTGCAGAAGCTTTACCAGAGGGGCGGTAATACTTGTTTTATAGGGATAATCTAAATGAAAGAGCTCTTTATTGTTTACTATAAAATCTAGCTGTAGAAG
This sequence comes from uncultured Pelagibacteraceae bacterium, assembly GCA_902580115.1. Classification (GTDB taxonomy): domain Bacteria; phylum Pseudomonadota; class Alphaproteobacteria; order Pelagibacterales; family Pelagibacteraceae; genus Pelagilacustribacter. The sequence goes on from CACHJN010000003.1 coordinate 63,794, forward strand.
TTGACAATTTTCACATCTAAATAAATTTAGCGGATAACTTTTTTCATTTTTTTTTGTTTGTTCATAGGTGAGTAAAGTATCACAAAGACCTGTTGAGCCTAAAGAAATTACTTTTTTTAGTTTTTTTGATCTACAAATTTGGCAATTTTTTATTTTCATTGGCTAATTAAATAAAATAATGTAATTATTAAATATATTAATTTAATTTTAGAATATTACAATAATTGAAAAAAGAACTATCAATAATTTTACCTGTATTCAATGAAAAAGATAGTCTGCCTATAATGGTTAGATTGCTAAATACAACTATAAAATTTCCAAAAGAAATAATTATTGTTTACGATGATGAAAAAGATAATAGTGTAGGAATAGCAAAAGAATTAGCATCGGAATCTTCAGACATCAAAGCTATCCATAATCAATTAGGCAGAGGAGCAAAATATGCCGTGGAAACTGGGGTTAGAAATTCTAAGTACGATAACATATTAATTACAGCGGTAGATGAAATTTTTCCAATAATATCAGTAGAAAAAATGTTAGAGACTCTAATTAAAAATAATTTAGATTTAGTAAGCGGTACGAGATACTCAAAAGGTGGTATGAGGCTAGGTGGCTCTCTTTTAGGAGCAGTTTTGTCAAAGATAGCTAATAAATCTTTTAATATTTTAACCAATATACATTTGAGTGATTGCACTACTGGTATAAAAATGATGAAAAAAAGTTTATGGAATTCAGTTAAACTTGAGTCTAAACCTATTGCTTGGTGTTTTGCATTTGAATTAACAATTAAAGCTTTTGTTAATGGTTTTAAAATAGATGAATATCCATTAAAATCTGTTGACAGACTATTTGGAGGAAGTTCAACTTTTAAATTAGGTCCTTGGGTAAAAGAATATTTAAAATGGTTTATTTGGGGTTATTTAAATATTAAGAAAAAGAAATAGCGATGAAAAAAATTAATTTTTGGGAAACTGATGTTGGCTTAAAAGATTTTGCTTATCAGAGAAAAATTTTTAAAGAAAATTTTCCTAATGAAGGTAACTACGTAATTAAACTTCAAAATCAAATAAAAAAAATATTAAACGTAAAATATTGTATTGCATTACCAAGTTGCACGAGTGCTTTATATTTAGCAGTCAAAATTCTTAATCTAAAAAAAAATCAAGAAATTTTAATACCGAATATAACTTTTGCTGCGTCAGCCAATGCTGCTTTCATGGCAGGTGTGAAGATTAAATTTGTAGATGTTAATCCTGAAACTCTAAATATAGATTTATCTGATTTAAGAAAAAAAATTAATAAGAACACCAAAGCTATAATGCCAGTTCATGTTTCTGGTAGAGCTTGCGATATGAGCTCAATAATGAAGATTGCAAAGAAAAAAAAACTTTATGTGATAGAAGATGCTGCAGAGGCTTTTTTATCTAAATATAAAAAAAAATTTTTAGGTACTATTGGGGATATGGGCTGTTTTTCCTTATCACCAAACAAGATTTTTACATCTGGTCAGGGTGGTTTACTGGTAACAAATAATAAACAATATTATAAAAAACTAAGTGTATTTAAAACTCAAGGAAGAGTTGGTTCAACAACTGGAGGTAATGACTTGCATATCTCAGCTGGAGGTAATTTTAAGCTATCAAATATAAGTGCTGGACTGGCTATTACACAACTTAAAAAAGTCAATTCTAGAAAAAAAATTCTAATTAAAAATCATTTAAATTACAAAAATGGTCTTAAAAAACTTCAAAAATTAAAAATTGTAAATTTTGATATTAAAAATAATGAATTGCCACTATGGACAGATATAATTTGTGAAAAAAGAGACAAGTTATTCAATTACCTTAAAAAAAACAATATTATTTGTAGAAAATTTTGGTATCCATTAAGTAAAAAAAACTTTTATTCTAATCAAAAACATAATTCATTTAAAAATACAAAAAAAATTGAAAATAAAATAATGTGGTTACCATCTTCTTTTATGATGAAATCAAAAGATCAAAGATATATAATTAGTAAAATCTTACAGTTTTATACATGAATAAAAATTTAATTATAATTGAAAGTAATCGTACAAAAACTTAGAGCCAATTATAATTAAAAATAAACCAAAATACTTAGTTAGTTTTTTCTTTTCTAATTTGTGACTTGTTTTTGCTCCTATTCTTGCCATAAGTGTTGTGATAGGTACAAAAATCAGGAAAGCTGGAATATTTATAAATCCTAGGCTTAGTGGTAAATTAACATTTAAATAAGTACCTGAAATAAAAAACCCAATAGCACCAAATAGCGCAATAACAAAACCAATAGCTGCGGCACTGCCTATTGCTTTGTTAATTGGATACCCAAAAAATTTTAATATAGGTACATTCATCACTGCTCCACCAATTCCCATAGGGGCAGATATAAAACCTGTAATTAATCCGCTTAATACTTTTGAAATAAATCCCATATTTATTTTTAAATCTTTCTCTTTTTCTTTAAGAAAAAGTAAGTAAAATGAGAGAACAAACACTACAACTGAAAAAAATAAAATTAATGGTTTTGTTTTCAAACTTGCGGCAAAAATTGTCCCAAGAATTACACCAGAAATAACGAACAATCCATAATCTTTAACAACTCCAAAGTCTACAGCTTTATGTTGATGATGTGTAATTACAGAAACCGTGGATGTCGGTATAATTATAGCAAATGACGTTCCTACAGCTAAGTGCATTAAATAAGTTGGGTTTATTCCTGCGTTATTAAAAATATAATAAAGAATTGGCACTGTGATTAAACCTCCGCCTATGCCAAAAAGACCAGCTGCGAAACCTGCAGGAGCTGCCGTTATTATCATTATAAAGATTAGATAGATAATTTCTGATTGAGAAAGTATTTCCAAAATTATCTTTCTAAAGAAATTGGTTTATATTTTTTTAGCTGATCCATTATGTGGTTTACTTTTTGAAGATCTGCGTCTCTGATACACATATTTTTTGAAAGATATTGTTTCCAAGTCTTAGAGCCATTCTGACCATGAAAAAGACCAACGGTATGTCTCATAATATGATTCAATTGAGTGCCTTTAGATGTTTCATCTTGAATATATGGTATCAATTTCTCCATCACCTCTGATCTAGTTGGTACATTTTTATTTTTGAATACCTCTCTCTCAATATCAGCCAAAAAATACGGAGAATGATAAATAGCTCTTCCAATCATAACTCCATCAACTTTTTGAAGATGCAAATTAATATCTTCAATGGATTTAATGCCACCATTAATTATAATTTCATCATTTTTAAAATATTCTTTTAATTTATAAACAAAATCATATTTTAGTGGAGGAATATTTAAATTCTCTTTTGGAGTAAGTTTTTTCAATAAAGCTTTTCTTGCATGAATAATAAATTTTTTTGAGCCTGCATTTTTTGTTGTCGCAATAAAAGATTTTAAAAATTCAAAATTTTCAACTTCGTTGTAACCAATTCTTGTTTTAATTGTTATAGGAAGATTTGAGGCTTTAGACATAGACTCTATACATTTTGCAACTAGTTTAGGCTCTTGCATCAAACAAGCTCCAAATTTGTTTTTTTGAACTTTTTTACTTGGACATCCTAAATTTAAATTAATTTCTTTATAACCGTAATCTTCAGATATTTTACAAGCCTCTGCTAGTTCAGCTGGGTTGGAACCTCCTATTTGTAAAGTTACCGGATTTGAAATTTTCTTAAATGTTAAAAGTTTTTTACGATCGCCTCTAATAATTGCATTCGCAACAATCATCTCTGTATATAGATGAATATTTTTACTGATCAGACTTAAGAAATATATTTCATGTTTATCAGTGCAATCCATCATTGGAGCAACTGAGATTGATTTATTCATTTATTTCTCTTCGGGTTTATCTACTTCTTCTTTGAGCTCTAATGGTGCTTCTTCCTCTAAACTTTCTTGCTTAATTTCAGGCTGTTCAGACTTAAGTTCAGATAATGCCTCTTTAACTAAATTGCTTGTTGGTTTTTGTTCGGGGGTTCTTCGCGTTCTTTTAGACGGTAAAACAGCAATTCCACTTTTTGAAACTTGTCCTTTATAAATGTTTTCAAAATCGTCGTTTACTTCCTCTTCAGTATCTTCTAGCTCTTCAACTTCATCCGGTTCTTTTCTTAATCTTGTAATAGCGTTTTTTTCAAGCTCTTTTACAGATAGTTTTCCATCTCCAATTTCTCTGAGTGCTATGATAGTTTTCTTGTCATTATCCTCTTCAACAAGCATAGGTGATCCGGAATTTAATTGAGCTGTTCTCTCTTTTGCTAATAAAACAAGATCGTATTGATTATCAATTTTTTGCAAACAATCTTCTACTGTAATTCTTGCCATGATGAGGTTTATAGTGCATTTGATAAGAAAAGATCAAGCTTTTTTTAAGATTATTGGATTAACCTTGTTACTTATTGTTAAAAGTAGCAAAAATACCGACACTATATAAAGAGCAGATATTAAAGAAATAGTCTCTATGGACAAGCCTAAATCTATGAAATAACCAAAAATCGCGGTTCCGAATGCTGTTGAAAAAACCATTAATGCTGTGGTTAAAGCTTTTATACTTCCAATATATTTTACTCCGTAAATTTCCGCCCATGTTGAAGATCCTAAAACATTAGCCAAACCATTAGAGACGCCTAGTAAACCAAAAAAAATATAAGCAATAAATTGTTGATTTAAAAAGTACAAAAAAATTAAACCCATTAATAAAGGAGCATTTATAAAATAGATTAATTTTCGACTTGTAAATCTATCAACTAAAAATCCAGACAAAATTAATGTCAATATTGAAGAAATTGAATAAATCATAAACGATTTAGGTATAGTGTAAATTTCCCAAGATTTAGAGTCAGAAATAAAAGACTGGTAAACAAATACGCCTGTCGCAATCCATGGCATAGCTAGCATATTTAACGATATAATATAAAATTTAACGTCTTTAATTACCTCTGATCTTTTCCAACTTTTTATCTTATTTAAAGATCTGTCAAAAATATTATTATTTTCTCTAGAGTTTATAGATAAGTTTTTGATTGTTGACAAAACTACAATTGGTAAAACAATCAACATTAATAAAGATATAAATTGCCAGATGGATCTCCATGATAAAAAAGTTAACATAAATACTATTAATGCAGGTAAAATAAATTCTGCAGTTGAAAGTCCAAACCAAACTGCGCTTAAAGCTTTACCTCTTCGCTGATTAAAATATCTCGATATAGTTGTTGTAGAAGTATGAGACATTAGACCTTGTCCTGAAAATCTCATCAAAAAAATACCTATAATTAAAAGATATAAATTATTTATTAAAGAGAAAAAGAAACTTGATAGAATTAAAAAGAAAATAACAATAAAAGAGTAATTTAATAATTTAAATTCATCAATTTTTTTCCCAAACCAAATAAGTGTTAAACTAGAAAATATAGTGGCTAAAGCATAAATTGAGCCAAATTGTCCATGTGAAATATTAAGGTCATTTCTGATGCTTGGGTTAAACAATCCCAAAAAAAAACTCTGTCCAAAACTAGAAAAAAATGTAAATATAAATCCAAATATAATGACTTTTTTATTTAAACTAAGGTTAAGCATTGATGACTTGTAAAGTAGCATTCATAGGTTTAGGTGTAATGGGATATCCCATGGCAGGATTTATATCAAAAGCAGGTCATAATGTAACTGTTTATAATAGAACTAAATCAAAAGCAGAAAAATGGATTAAAGAATATAAGGGCAATGTCGCTGAAACACCTATGGAAGCAGCAAAAGATTGTGATTTTATATTTACATGTGTGGGAAACGATAACGACTTAAGAGAGGTTACTCTAGGTGACAAAGGGTTGTTCAAAACTGCAAAAAAGGGAGCAGTTTATATAGATAACACAACTGCTTCAGCTGATATCGCCCGGGAGCTATACAAAGAAGCTAAGTCAAAAGGATTTGAATTTCTAGATGCGCCTATTTCTGGCGGTCAAGCAGGTGCAGAAGGTGGAATTTTAACTGTTATGGTGGGAGGTGATGAGACTCCTTTTAAAAAAGCAGAGTCAGTAATCGACTGCTATAGTAAAAAAATAAAATTATTGGGTCCTTCTGGAAGTGGTCAATTAACTAAAATGGTCAATCAAATTTGTATAGCTGGTCTAGTTCAAGGATTATCTGAAGCAATAAATTTTGGAATGAATGCAGGTTTAAACATGCATGATGTAATTGAAGTAATTTCAAAAGGTGCGGCACAATCCTGGCAAATGGAAAATAGACACAAAACTATGATAGAAGATAAGTTTGATTATGGATTTGCAGTAGATTGGATGCGTAAAGATTTAAAAATTGCTATGGATGAAGCAAAAAAGAATAACTCTCCTTTGCCTATAACAAAAATAATTGACGATTATTATTCTGAAGTTCAAAAAATGGGTGGACAAAGATGGGATACTTCCAGCCTAATAAAAAGATTTAGAAAATAGTGTCAGTAGAAAAAGTCAGTTATTATGAAGATTTTAATGAAATAGAGAAAAAATTATGGTCCTTATTAGTGCGAGCAGTAAATGACCGTAACTCGGAATTTAGAACTCCGGTATTCATTTGCGGAGATAAAGATAATTTAGATGGGAGAGTAGTTGTTTTAAGGAAAGCAGATTATGAAAATAATATTGTTCAATTTCATAGTGATATAAGATCAACAAAAATATCAATTATAAAAAATAATCCGAATTGTTCCCTATTGTTTTATGGAAAAAAAGAAAAAATACAGCTGAGAATGAAGGTCAATTGTGAAATACATCATAACGATAAGATTGCAAAGGAGTCTTGGAATAAAACCGGTCATATTAGTAGAAAATGTTACTTAGTTACTGATGGTCCAGGAACTAAATCAGAAAAACCAACTTCGGGACTTAATGATAAATTTGATAATTTTGATTTTTCAAAAGAGGAAAGTGAAGAAGGATATAAAAATTTTTGTGTTATAAAGTGTAAAATCAAAAGCATTGAGTGGTTATATCTAGCTGCAAAAGGTCACCGTAGAGCTTTAATAGATTTTAATGAGTCAAAAAAATTCACTTGGTTAGTTCCCTAACTTTTTATATTTTTTGTAATTATTAACGTAATGCTCAGCATTTTCTCTTATGTGTTTAATTTCTTCATCAGTAACCTGTCTGATAACTTTACCTGGGCTCCCTATAACTAAAGACCTTTCTGGAATTACTTTATTTTCAGTTATTAATGCATTTGCTCCAATAATTGAATTTTTTCCTATCTTGGCTTTATTTAATATCGTGCTTCCTATTCCAATAAGACAGTCATCCTCAATTATACATCCGTGTAACATTACTAAATGTCCTACAGTAACATTTTTGCCAATCTTAGCTGGACAACCTGGATCAGTATGAATAACGCTGCCATCTTGGATATTTGATCCCTCTCCTATTGTAATGGGTTCAACGTCGCCTCTCAAAGTTGCATTAAACCAAATGTTTGCATCTTTTTTTAAAGTAACGTTACCAATTAAAACTGAATTGGGAGCAAACCAACTATCTTTGTCAATCTTAGGACTAATATTGTTGAAATTATAAATCATTAATATAATTATAATATATTATGGTCCTAACAAAAACCCCAATCTGCAATTTTAAAGAAAAAGCAACTGAATTTAATCTAAAAGGAGTAGATAATAAATTTTACAAACTTGAAAATTGTGTCGGAAATAGGGGGGCTATTATAATGTTTATTTGCAACCACTGCCCATATGTAAAAGCTATAATTAAAGATTTAGTAGAAGATGTAAATGAATTAAAAAATAGTGGAATTCAAACAGTGGCTATTATGTCGAATGATGTCAAAAATTATCCGGAAGACTCTTTTGATAATATGTTGACATTTTCCAAAGTTCACAAATTCAATTTTCCATATTTATTTGATGAAACACAAATCGTTGCTAAAAAGTATGGAGCTGTATGTACCCCAGATTTTTTTGGTTACAACAAAAATTTAGAACTTCAATATCGAGGTAGGTTTAGAGAATTAAAAGAACTAGTTCCAATTAAGAATGGAAATAGCGATTTAAAATTAGCTATGGAAATGATTTCTAAAACACAAAATGGTCCAAAAGATCAAATACCAAGTATGGGCTGTAATATAAAGTGGATTAAATAATGTTTGTTATATCAACGAGAAATTTTCCACCAGATGTAGGTGGAATGCAAAATTTAATGGGGGGACTATCACTATCTTTATTAAAACATGGTCCAGTAAAAGTTTTCGCGGAACAAACAACTGAGACAAATGATTTTGATAAAAAAACTGGTCTCGATTTAACCAGAATTTCTGGTTTTAAATTTTTAAGAAAATATAGAAAAGCAAATTTGATAAGAGATTTTTCACTAAAAAATTCTGTAAGGGCCTTTTTTTTTGATCATTGGAAAAGTATAGAAAACGTAGATGATAAAGTTTTAAAAAATGCACCATCATTTTGTTTAATACATTCAAAGGAAATTAATCATGCAAAAGGAAGTTTTCTCAATAAAAGAATGCTTAAAGCTTTAAATAAAGCAAGCCACGTAATTTCAAATTCTGAATTTACAAAAAATCTTGCTATAAAAAATGGTTTTGAAGAAAAAAAAATTAAGATAATAAATCCGGGATGTAATTACCCTATTAAAATAGATAATAAAAGTTTAGAAACAGCAAAAGAATTATACAGAAATTCATTTCCAAAAATAATTACAGTTGCAAGACTAGATAAAAGAAAAAGTCATCGAAATATTTTGATGACAATTAAAAACTTAAAGCCTAGATTTCCAAATATTAAATATATTTCAATTGGTGATGGAGAAGAAATGGAAAATCTTAAAAGTCTAAAAAATGAATTAGGGCTAGGCAATGAAGTTGTTCTTTTGAAAGAATCTACAGAACTTTTAAAGGTAGCCCTACTAGAACAATCTGATCTTTTTTTAATGCCATCAGTTATTTATAAAAAATCTGTTGAAGGGTTTGGAATATCTTTCATAGAAGCAGCTGCATATGGCACCGGTTCAATAGGTGGAATAGCAGGGGGAGCCTCTGATGCTATTCAAGATGGTATCTCTGGATATCTATGTAATGGAGAAAGTTTAAATTCAATTTACGACACTATTGTTAAATTTTTTGATAATAATAATTTTAAACAATTGGGCAAAAATGCTTTTACTTTTTCAAAAAATTTTCATTGGGACAAAATTGTCAAAAAGTACATAAAATTAATTTAAATCTTTTTTTATATTTCCTAAAACTTCTTCAACTTTTAGTTCAGACAAAAGATCTACGGTAATAGTCTTAAAATTTGTATTTCCAATATTCACTTTTTTAGCGGTTGTGTGACTTCCAAATAAAGCTAAACCTTTTTTATTTAAATGAGAACAAATGTGGGCAGGTCCTGTGTCGTTTGAAATTATATACTTGGCTGAGTTAATTAATGAAATAAGAAAATTAATCTTTACTGATTTTCTATTATCTAAGACAACCTTTGCATTAAATTTTCTAGCTTCCTCTAATTCTTCAGGTCCAGGGGCAATTAAAATTGGATATTTATTTTTATAAACTTCTTTAATCTTAACAATTAGCTCTGAAAAATAGGGCCATTTTTTCTGTATATGTTTTTTTGAACAAAAGGGAAAGATCAAAATATAGTCCCCATTTGTATATTGCTTTAAGTTTCTTGAAATATCTTTTATGCACCAAGTTAAATTTATATCTTTAGTATTTTCAACTTTTATATTGCTTTTTTTTAATTGTTTCTCTATTCGATTTAAAACTGAGTCTTGATTAAAATCAGATAATTTTTCCCCAACCTCAAGAGTGGTTTCCGATGAAGACCAAATAGGATCTTTAAGTATAAAATTTTTATAGAACTTAGTTCTTTTCGAGTTTTGCAAATCAAAGACGTGAGAAAATTTATACTTATGCAATAATTTTTTTAAACTAAATAAATAAAACAAATTCCATCTAGGCAACCTTTGGTCTAAAAGTACTCCATCAATATAAGGACACTCTGACATAAATTCCAAATAAGCTCTAGAAGTCAAAAGTAATATTTTAGAATTTTTGAAGGAATTTTTAATATCCTGAATTGCCCCATTTGCTTGAATTAAGTCACCTAATGACCCGTGCTTTATAATTAAGATATTTGACATAATTTTAACTTTATATAATGAATTAATTAGTATAATCAAAAAAAAACTTTATGAATACAAAATTAAATCAAATATTGGCTGAGATCTCTGCAGGTGAATTGCTAGATAAAATAACTATTCTTGAAATTAAAAAAGAAAAAATAAAAAACAGAGATAAATTGGAAGATATTGATAAAGAACTAAGATCCTTAAATATTACATCTAAGGAGAAAATACCAGATAAAAGTAAAATTAGCGATTTAATAAATAATTTAAAAAAAATAAATTTAAAGCTTTGGGATATTGAAGAAAATAAAAGACTGGCGGAAAAAAATCAAAAATTTGATGACGAATTTATAAAACTATCTAGAGAAGTTTACAAAACTAATGATGAAAGAGCTAAAATTAAATTGAAGATTAATGAAATATTAGGTTCAAATATTAAAGAAGTTAAATCTCATTATTAGTCGTAGTAAATACTTGGGATAGTTTTTCTTAATTCGTTTGGTTTTTTTGGGTCAATAGTTGTTGTAATTACACCCTCTTTTTTTCCTAATTCTTTTAAAATTTTACCATCAGGAGAAACAATCATTGAGTGTCCATAAGTCTTTCTGCCATTACAATGTTTTCCTGCCTGACCCGGTGCGAAAACGTATGAAAAATTTTCTATTGCTCTGGCTTTCAATAAAGTATGCCAGTGTCTTTTTCCTGTGGTTTCTGTAAAAGCTGATGGGATACTTAAAAAAATTGCACCTTTCTTTGACATTTTTCTATACATGTTTGGAAATCTTAAATCATAACATATTGAGAGACCTAATTTACCCCACGGAAGTTTTGCCACCTTAATATTTTTTCCAGCTTTAAAAGTTTTTGACTCAAAATATTTTTCTGACTTACTCAATTTTGCATCGTACATATGAATCTTATCATAAAACATTTTGATAATCCCTTTATCATTTATAAGAACTGATCTGTTTAAAAGTTTTTTTTTATTTTTTATGATTAATGAACCTATTAAAATCCATTTTTTATACTTCTTTGCTAATTTTTTAATTCCTAAAAGGTAAGAGTCATTTCTCATTGTTGTGGCTACTTTTAAAAGTTTTTTTTTGTTTAATGAAAATTTTGATGATACCTCAGGTGTAATAATAAGATTAGCTTTTTGTCTTACTGCTTTTCTAATTAATCTTTCACTTCTCGCAAGATTGCTTTTAATACAGTCAGAAGAACATAGCTGGATACAAGAAACTCTAAACATTAATAATTATTCTAAGGAATTAAATAAGAATATACTAGTATTTAGTTATTGCGTAATATTTGATTTTACCGCATAACTGAAGATGCGAAATTCCATTTACAATCAAAACTTGGCACATAAGCACCTGAAAGTTTTACGTTTCCGAAATTTTTCTCAAGAACATTGCACCACTTTTCAACTTGATGAGGTTTTTTATCATGGCTTCCTACTTGAGCAGTTATTACTCCGCCCTTTTTCAATATTCTTTTTAAGCCGCGCATATTTTTTTTAGCTAAGTCGATACAATATTGATCATCATTTAAATCTACGAAAATCTTATCATATTTAGAATCTTCAATTTCTTTAATGCTTTTGAAAGCATCTCCCCAATAGGTTTTTATCTTATTGCTTTTTTTAACCTTTGAGCACACTTTAGGTAAGTGTTTGTAGCATACGTCTACTATTTCTGGGTCTAATTCAAACCAATCAATAAAGTTTGAATTATTATCTAAGCAAGCTCTTGCTACTCCCCCATCTCCTCCACCAATAATAGCTACGTTGTTGTTCTTTTTACTTAGATCAAAACTAGATTTAAAAAAATTTGAACTATAAATTTTTTCATCCTTTTCAGCTACTTGAATTTCATGATCAATAAATAAAGCATGTCCAAATTCTTCTAAATCCATTATTTCAACAAACTGACCCACTTTAGAAGTAAATTTTTCTAAAACATTTTTTACCACGTAATATTTTTTCTGACCAGGGGTACTATAAATATCATCATAAAGTCCGATACTGCTTCTATCAAAAGCATTTGTAACTACTCTTTCGTGTTTAATTTCTTTTCTTAAAATTTTTAAAGCAACTTTTGGATTTACTTTTCCGCATGTAAAGAAATCAAAACTAATTACACCTTTTTCTGGAAATGTATGAAAGCTAAAATGACTCTCTGCAAGTAATGCAACTAATGTGAAACCTTGTGGTTGAAAACGATGAGAGGCAACATTTAAAATTTCAACCTTAGCTGCTTTAGCAATTGTATATATTATTTTTTCGTAAAACTCGGGGGTGTAGTCTTTTTTTACACCAAGAAAATCAATCGTAATGTGCTCACCAACTTTGACCATAAAAATTACCCTTTTTTATAATTTTTAAATTTACCTAAAACTATTTTCATTTCTTTTTTTGAAAGAATCTTAGGTATTCCGATTCTTATGGCATTAATGTATTGATGGCAAATATTTTCGATCTCTTGAGCAAGCTCAAAAGTGTTTTCTAAATTTTCACCAAAAGCAACTTGTCCGTGATTAGCAATTAAACAGGCTGACCTATTTTTTAAAGCTTTAATAATATTTTTTGAAAGATTTTTAGTTCCAAAAGTTGCATATTTAGTACATTTAATGTCCTCACCACCTGCAACTGCAACCATGTAGTGAAATGCTGGAATATTTTTTTGATGAGTTGAAACTGCTGTTGCACAAGTAGAATGAGCATGAACAATGGCTTTAGCCTCTTTTTTATTCACATAAATATCTTGGTGAAATCTCCATTCTGATGAAGGTTTTCCCTTTTTTTTGTCGTAGATACCTTTTAAAGAAACAAAGACTATGTCATTAGGTTTAAGCGATGAATATCTCCTTCCTGAAGGAGTTATATAAAACCCCTCTACACCATTTTCTTTTACTCTTACTGATATATTTCCAGATCTTAAAGCTGATAAATTGGTAACATTTAATTTTTTTGAATATTTAATAACTTCTTTTTTTAATTCTTTCACTTAAATAGTCCCTTTAGCCCTTGTTCTGATGCTTCACAAATGCCTTTTTCTGTAATTAATCCTGTAACTAATTTAGCTGGTGTTACGTCAAAGGCTAAGTTTAATGATTTACTTTTCTGTGGGTAAATTCTTACTCTTTTAAGATTATTATTTTCATCGATTCCTTCTACATGAGATAATTCTTCGGAATTTCTTTCTTCAATAGGTATTTGCTTATGATCTTTTATATTCCAGTCGATTGTTGAACTTGGCAATGCGACGTAAAAAGGAACGTTATTATCTTTGGCTGATAATGCTTTTAAATAAGTTCCTATTTTATTACATACATCCCCATTTGATAATGTTCTATCGGTACCCACGATACACATATCGATCTTCCCTCTTTGCATTAAAATTCCCCCAGTATTATCCGTTATAATGGTATTAGGAATTTTTTCCTCGTTTAGTTCATAAGAAGTTAAATTTGCTCCCTGATTTCTTGGCCTTGTCTCATCAACCCAAATATGTACTTTTATTCCTTTTTGGTGAGCATGATAAATTGGTGAAGTTGCAGTGCCCCAATCTATTGTAGCTAACCATCCTGCATTACAATGTGTTAAAATATTTACTACATCTTTTTTCTTTTTAGATATTTCCTCAATAATTTTTAGCCCATTAATTCCTATATTTTTACAAAACTTTACATCTTCTTCTGTAATTGATTTTGCCTCATCCAAAGCTATTTTCAAAATATCGCTGTTATTAACTCCTGATAATTTTTTCATCATACGATCTACTGCCCATTTTAAATTTATTGCTGTAGGTCTTGAGGAAATTAAGTCTTCACTTGATTTTTTTAAAAAGGATAAATCGTTTTTTTCAATTATAGACAAAACTAATCCATAGGCCGCAGTAGCTCCTATAAGAGGCGCACCTCTTACCTCCATAGTTTTTATAGCATTAATTGCGTCTTTTATGTTTTTTAAACTTTTAATTACAAATTTATGTGGAAGTTTAGTTTGATCAATAATTTTGACTTCATTGTTTTCAAACCAAATTGTTCGGTAATTCTTACCTTCAATTTTCATTTTTTTAAAACTCTACCAGCTATATGTTTTAACTTTTTAACAGTACTTTTAGTTTGAAATTTTTTTGGTGTTATTATTGCAGTATCTAAACAATCATTAGCAGGATCTCCTTTTGTATTAAAAGACTCAAAAGTTTTTATTATTTCAATAATCATATTTTGAGCATTAGAAGCATTCTGCTGCAAAGTTTTTATAACGGTAGGAACATCTACAACATCATGGTCTGGATGCCAACAATCAAAATCTGTAACCATTGCAACTGTACAATATCTAATTTCTGCCTCCCTAGCTAATTTCGCCTCAGGCATATTTGTCATTCCAATTACATCTGCTTTCCAAGTTCTATACATTTTAGATTCTGCTAAACTTGAAAATTGGGGTCCTTCCATAACTAAATATGTTCCTCCTACCTGGTGTGGTATTTGACATTTAACAAGAGCCGACTCGCAGCATTTCATTAATGCTGGACTTGTTGGTTTTGCCATTGAAACGTGAGCTACTATTTCTTTGTCGAAAAAAGTTTTAATTCTAGCAAAAGTTCTATCTATAAATTGATCAACCACTACAAAAGACCCTGGTTTTAAATGCTCCTGAAGAGAGCCAACAGCCGAGACTGAAACAATGTCTGTTACTCCCATTTTTTTAAGAGCTTCTATGTTAGCTCTAAAATTTATATTTGATGGATTAATTCTATGACCACGCTTATGTCTTGGTATAAAATAAATTTCTTTTTTATTTAATGTTGCTGACAGAATTCTATCCGAAGGCTCACCCCAAGCAGTATTCACCTTTTTCCACTTAATATTTTCTAAACCTTCTATTTGATAAAGGCCGCTTCCACCAATTATCCCGAGAATTCTTTTTTTCATTATTTAAAATCTAGCCTTTTTTTGTTAGATATTGAAGCTAAATATGGATTTAAAAAAATATATAAGATCTATACCTGATTACCCTAAAAAAGGAATACTGTTTAGAGATATCACCACTTTAATTAAGAGCCCTCAAGCATTTAAATATACAGTAGATAAAATTATTGAGATTTCAAAAAAAATTAAATTTGATAAGGTTTCTGCTATTGAGTCCAGAGGTTTTGTGTTTGCATCAGCAGTATCTTATTTGCTTGATAAACCTCTAATTCTTTTAAGAAAAAAAAATAAGTTACCTGCAGAAAGGCACTCTGTTGACTTTAAGTTAGAGTATGGTGAAGCTACTATTGAAGTTCATAAAGACTCAATAAATAAAGGTGAAAATATTTTAGTCATAGACGACTTAATTGCGACTGGAGGAACAGCTGAAGCTGCTGCAAAACTGATTGAATTATCTGGGGGATCGGTCGCTGGATTTATATTTGTAATAAATCTCTTTGATTTACCGGGCAACGATCTTCTCAAAAAAAAGTCTTATTTTACCGAAAGTTTAATTGAGTTTCCCGGTCACTAGATCTCCTTTTTTTTCCAAGTATCTGGAGTGAGATCATTATTAATTTCCAAATTGATGTGATATTCAAATGGTTTTACACCTCTTTTTTTAATGTAATCAAATGTTTTTTGAATCCCCTCTTTAAGGGAAACTTTAGTTTTATAGTTTAATAATTGTCTTGCCTTATCAGCAGAACAAATTGCGTGCTTCACCTCTTGTGGTCTATCTTTTTTATAGATAGGAGGCAAATTTATACCAGTTACATTTGAGCAGAGTTCAGCAACTTTATTGATTGTCACAAACTCTTCATCCGGTCCAATATTAATTATTTGTTTGTTAAGTTTTTTTTCATCTAACATAGGTATTAAACATGATAAACAATCATCAATATATGAAAAGCATCTTGTTTGCTCTCCATCTCCATAAATTATTGGTGCCTTACCTTGCATCATTCTATTAATCATTATTGAAACTACGTTTCTAAAGGGATCGTCATATTTTTGTCTAGGACCAATTATGTTATGAGGTACCGCAATCACCCATTCAATCTTATTTAATTCACACAAATTTATAAGGACTTGCTCAGCTGCAACTTTAGAAATAGCATAGGGATCAACTGGTTTTGGTTTCATTGTTTCAGTAAAAGGATATTCTTGTGAGCCATATCTTGCCATCGATGAGCAAAAAATTATTCTTTTAACCTTTTCATTAACAGCTGCTGAAAAAATAGAAACTGAAGCTAAGTAATTATTTTTAGTTATCTCATATGGAGAAAAAACTGACAAACCCTCATGAGCTGTGGCCGCGCAGTGATAAACTATTTGGACCCCTTTCATAATTCCTTTTATTTTTTCAAAATCACAACAATCAATATTATGAAATTCTACTCCTTTTGGAATATTATCTTTATATCCACCGATCATGTTATCTATTCCAATAACTTTATGACCTAACCCTGAAAGTTGCTCTGATAAATGAGATCCTAGGAAACCAGCGACTCCTGTAACAAGTATTTTATATTGATTATTGCTCACTGAAGAATATTTATAATTTTAATTAGTATAAATCAACTTTAATTAATTTTAGGTCTATACCAAGACTTTCTCATTAATATTGAATTTAGTATTCCATTAAATCGACAGTAATAAATATCCTTTTTTTCCTTATTTGAAATAAATTTAAAAAAACAAGTTTTTAAAATAGCTGATAAAAATTTTGGTAATATTTTTATTAATGCGAAAAAATAACCATAATGTTTATAATGAAAATAAAAAGTGGACCACATCCAATGCCAATTTCTTGATTTCTCCATTTCATGATTAATTGACTCATCATGAGAAGTTCCTCCTGCATGATTAATTTTAATATTTGTATCTAAAAATATTTTTTTGTTCTTTTTAATTAATCTCCTGCAAAAATCTATCTCTTCAAAATAAATAAAAAAGTTTTCATCAAAAAATCCTACATCTTTACACTGCTCTAAGTTTAAAAACATAGCAAAACCTTTTACATTTTTAACTTCAAAAATTCCATTTTTTTTATTCATTGATAAGTCTTTATTGAATTTTTCTTGAATAAAAGGTGCAATGATTGCGAAGTTTGGTTTGTTATTGGCTGTTAAAAAAAAATTATCAATCGCTTGATTTTGAACTTCTGCATCTGGATTTATTATTAAGGCATACTTCGTATTAACCATAGTTAAACCAAGATTATTTCCTTTGGCATAACCCAAGTTTTTATCGGACAAAATACACTTAATATTAGGATATTCTTTTTCTAATTTTTCTTTTAATTTTTTATCATTGGAATTTTCTATGATTATGATCTTAAAGTCTTTTCCTAAAGATTTTACGCAGTTTAAGATCTTAGTTTCACTTTTAAAAGACGTAATAACTGCAGTAATATCTTTATTATTCATTTTATGTGTTATTAATTGATTTTATATAATAATTCTTTATTTTAACACAATTACACTAAATATTCTTTATTCATATATGAAAAAAATAATAGTTACAGGAGGATCTGGCTTTATAGGTAGTAATTTGGTTAATTTTTTAATCAAAAAAAAATATTTTGTTATTAATATCGATAAATTAACCTACTCCTCTAATAATTATAACAAAAACAAACTTCCTAAAAAACAATATAAGTTTTATAAATTCGATATTGCTAACAAAACAAAACTTAAAAAAGTAATCAAAAAATATAAACCTGAATGTATATTTAATCTTGCTGCTGAAACGCATGTAGATCGATCTATAGACTCTCCTCAACCTTTTATCCACTCAAATATTATTGGTGTCTTTAGTATTTTAGAAGCTATAAGAGAAAACAACAAAAAGAATAAAAAAATTAAATTGGTGCATATTTCTACAGATGAGGTATATGGTGATATCAAAACAAATAAATCTAACGAAAAGTTTCCTTATAATCCAAGCTCCCCTTATTCAGCATCAAAAGCAAGTGCAGATCATCTAATAAAATCTTATATAAGAACATATAATTTACCAGCGATAATATCCAATTGTTGTAATAATTATGGCCCATATCAATTTCCAGAAAAACTTATTCCAAAAATGATTACAAATATTTTATCTAATAAATCTTTGCCTGTTTATGCCAAAGGTCAAAATTCAAGAGAATGGTTACATGTAGATGATCACTGTGATGCTTTATTTAAAATTTTCAAAAAGGGTAAGTTTGGGGAGAGTTACAATGTCGGATCAAATATTAATCTTAAAAACATAGTTTTGGTAAAAAATATTTTAAGTATTTTTAAAAAGAAAGGATATAAAATTGGCAAAAAAGTTAAAATTAAATACGTGAAAGATCGTCCTGGTCATGACTTTAGATACTCTTTAGATAGTAAAAAAATTCGTAAAGAAATAAAATGGCGATCAAAAAAATCAATTAACCAAGGTTTGTATTTTACAATTAATTGGTATTTACAAAATCCTAAATTTTTAACTTCCATATCTAAGAAGCTTTATGTTAATAGATTAGGATTAAAAATATGATAAAAAAAGGAATTATATTAGCGGGTGGTTTAGGTACAAGAATGAGCCCAATCACAAAATCAGTAAATAAACAATTGCTTCCAATTTACGATAAACCTTTAATTTATTATCCTCTTTCTATTCTGATGCTCTCAGGAATAAAAGATATATTAATTATTGTAAATAAAGGCCAAATAAATCAATTTAGAAAAATTTTAACAAATGGAAAAAAATTAGGAATTAATATTCAATATAAAGAGCAAAATGCACCAAATGGTTTACCAGAGGCCTTCATAATTGGAGAAAAATTCATTGGCAAAGAGGGAGTTGCATTAATACTTGGTGATAATTTTTTTTACGCTCAAAGTCTTACTAAAACTCTTCAAAATGCTAGAAAATTAAATCTTGGTGCTAAAGTTTTTTTACATCCAGTTAAAAATCCTAAACTTTATGGGATTGCAACAATAAAAAATAAAAAGATTACATATCTTAAAGAGAAGCCTACTATTACTAAATCTAATTTAGCTGTTACAGGCTTATATTTTTTTGATAAGCATGTGGTTAATTTTAGCAAAAATTTAAAACCGTCGAAAAGAAAAGAATTAGAAATAATAGATTTATTAAACAAATATAAAAAAAAAAATAAATTAAGCTTTGAATTTTTAGGTAGAGGTGGGGCTTGGCTAGATGCGGGGTCAATTGATGATTACTATGATGCTACCTCATTTGTTTCAGCTATAGAGAAAAGACAGGGTTTTAAAATAGCTTGTCTTGAAGAAATAGCTTTAACAAAAAAATGGATAAATAAAAAAGAGATTTTGGAAAGTATAAAATTTTACGGTAGTTGTGGCTATTCTCGATATTTAAAACAATTAATCAGTTAGACTTATATTAATATCGTGAAACAGTATTGGTAATTCTTTAAAATTGGCATTTTTTTTAAACCAGTAAGACATAAACCTCTCAGCCAGAAAACCATATATTCTTTTCATTCCATACCCTTTTAAATTATCAAAGCCAAATATACTTTCACAGGATTCTAACCACGTAAAAAGGTCTTTATAATAATCTTTTAATAAATTTCTTGACTGACAAATAAACATATTATGAGGATTAAATGATACTTCGTTGTTAACAAAATTAATAAAATCATTTTTATTTTTAGAGTCTAGTAAATTCGCAGCTTTATCCAAATTTTTTCTACCGTGCATAAGGTCAAAATGAAATTTAATATTTCTAGCCTTTTTACTAAATAAAATTTTTGGATTTGAAAGAACTAGAGGTAAACCCTTTTTTAAGAATTTCATAGTTTTTCTATTATTAACATAAAAAGGGCTTCCTAAAATTACATCATATTGATCATACTCTTTTGGTACATTGTTTATTGTGTTATCTTTTAAATTTGAAATATTTAATTGCTCATTAGGAACAAATTTTAAAGACCAAAATTTCCTATATTGGCAAAAACCTATCCACCTATGCTTTATTTGATCTAAATAGTTTTTCCATAACCAATAATGAAAAGTATATTCCCCATAATATTTGTTTTTTTGAGATATATTAATTCCATTTTTATCACCTAAACAATCTTTGGGGAAAAGTTTTTCTCCTAATCCAACAGGGGTATAATCTAAAGTTTCGATAAACTTAAGATGAGATGGCTCTAATGTTAGACAGAACATTTTTAAATTTTTTTCATTCATAGTTTTATTTCAGTTTTGGTCTAAATAAGGATTTTTTCAAAAAGATAGCGTTTAAAATTCCAGATAAGCTTGCTTTATGAAGCTTAAGATGGAAAAAATTAAGTCTAAATATTGAAGCAATGATACCTAATAAACTTTGATAGATATTTGGTATCACTTTTTTTAAGGCATAAGAATAATTAAAATTTTTTTTAAAAAAATAAAATTTTGACCAACTAAAATGCCAATTTCTATTTATTAAGATTTCATTAACATATTTCTTTTTTGTGGAACCAGTTCCTATATGTTCAAAATTTAAATTTTTAATAACGTACATTTTATGATTTTTATTAACAAGTTCATTACATAGATCTGTTGTTTCAAAATACATAAAGTAGTTTTCGTCTAATATCTTTGTAGATTTGAATTTTTTTTTGTTAATAACACAAAAACACCAATCAATTTCTTTAACATTTTCAATAATAAAATTCTTAATTTTTTTCAGTCTCCTTGAGCTATCACTATCAAACGGACTAAAGTTTTTATAAATATTTTGATTCTTATATTCTGGAGCAATTAAAGTGAAATTTTTAAAATTATTTAACAATTTTTCTAAACTAAGTATTAGATTTTTGTTTATTATAACATCAGGAGTTAATGTCAAAACAATATCATTTTTACAATTTTTTAGCGCCAAATTAAAAGCCTTAGCATAACCTAAATTTTCTTTAGGAATAATTACTTTAGTATTTTTAAATTTTTTTTCAATTTTACTTTTCGTTGATTTTAATTGAGAATTTTCAACGATAATAATTTGATATTTTTTTGGAAAATTTTTCAATAGCTTTTTTAATAAATGCTCACTTTGAAAAGATATTATAACAATTGATAATTTCATAGTTTTGATGGTAGCGAGGGGCGGAGTCGAACCGCCGACCCCAGGCTTATGAGTCCTGTGCTCTAACCAACTGAGCTACCTCGCCAAATTAAGATCATTTATATTACATTCTAAATTTCGTTCAATAAACATTTTTAATTAAGATTGCGCTAGTCAGAAAATGAGAAGATTAAATCTTCTTTATAAGGATTATTTGGATAATCTAAGTTTTTAATTGGAAAACTTTTGACGTACTCTCCGCTATCTTTTTGATAATCTTTATTAATAAAAGTTAACTCTAATGCGATAGGTAACCCAGATTCTAATTTTTCGCAGTGGTTATTCCCATGTATGTGAATAATATTAAAATCCTCTTTAATTTTTTTAACAGCCTCAGTAAAAATTTCCTCATTTTGATCCAAGCAGTGAAACTCAAATATGATCATAGCAATTTTTGATTTATATTTAATTATATCATCTATTAATTCAAATTCAGTTCCTTCAATATCAATTTTTAATACAACTTTTTTTTCATTGGGTATCCTTGAAAATACTTTGTCAATATCTGCATCATTTTTATTTTTTTTGATGTTTGTAATTTTCTCTTGATAAAATTTTACCGAGTCAATTTTAAAAAAATCTAAATAATTCTTAAATAAAATTATTCTTATTTTTAAATCATTGTATTTGCATCTAAATGTTAAAAATCTTTTTAAATACTTTAAAATTTCCTTTAAATATGGTTTTTTACTTACATAACAATCGTACATATAAATTTTTACTTTTTTATTAATTTTAATGTAGTCCAACTCGAAAGACCAATCAGATCCCATTCCAAAGCTAATTAAATAATCAACGCTAGCTACAACCTTCTCATCTACAATATAGCCACCATCAGCTTCTCTTCCAACTCGAATAAGATTTTGGTTTTTAAGAGGTTTTAAAAAATTAAATTTTTTGTCCATCAATTATAAAATATTTTATCTATTTTAATTTCCTTTAAAAGGTAAAAAAACAAAATTTATAGCACTAATTTAAGTATTTATTTTGAATAAATTAAGTGACTTATGAAAAGTGATTTGATAATAATTTGTTTATACAATGGATGAATTAAAAGCATTAATACTATTAATATCGAGTGGATTAATAATAAGATACTCTTTAACGTTGACTGGTCAAGCGTGGGCAAAATCTCATTCTCAAACAGTCGCCTTTATGATTTTACCAGTAATCACCTACGTAATTACAAAAACAATTGCTGGAAACATAGCTTTATCACTGGGAATGATTGGTGCTTTGTCAATTGTAAGGTTTAGACACCCGGTAAAAAGTGCCTTAGAGTTAATAATGTACTTTGATCTTATAACAATTGGAATTGCAACGAGTGTTAGAACTAAATGGGCTATTCAACTTGTTTTATGCACTGTCATAATTATTTTTGCAGTAAAATTTATACAAAAAATTTTAAATAAATCAGGTTCATCTTTTTATAACATGTCATTTAATGAGGGTAATACTGCTAACACTATTGAAATTGTCTCAAAACAAAAAATTGAATTTATTGAAAAAAGTGAGTTCTTATTAAATTCTCTAAATGATAAAAATAATCAAGAATTTACTTACAGATTATCTTTTAATAATAAAAAAGAGTTACAAGATTTTAAAGTTAAGTTGGAAAATGATAAAAATATTGAAAGAGTAAATACTATCTATAATTAAATTATGAAAAAGATTGTTTTTCTTTTTTTTATTTTTACTTTTTTTTCTTTTGAAGTTCTTGCGAATAAAAAACTATCTGAAAAAGGTTTCACAGGCTGCAATTATAGTATCAACGAAAAAAATCTGAAAGAAATCAATTATTTAAAAATAAAAAAAATTGGGGTAGATGTTCATAATTACAGAAACTGGATTGTAAATAGTATTAGGATAATAACCAGTAGATCACGATATGTTTCAGATACATATAAGCAAAGATTTAAATCAAATATATCTGTTGAATTTGAGGACGGTACTTTTTGTAACTTTACAGGAAGAATTAGGCATCATGGAGATGAAAAAGATCACATTAGTCTAACAGGAAACACAATTATACAAAGTATAGATGTGCATTTAGATAATGGAAATATTAGAGGAATTACTAAATTTAAACTTCTTAGGCCAAATACAAGAGGAAAACTTGAAGACGAAATTTTTTTAACAGAACTTCTCAGGAACTTAAATTTTTTAGCACCAAGAACTATGAGAGTTGATGTTAGAATTAATGAAGCAAATTCTGTTATGATTTTTCAAGAAAAAGCAGCAAAAGAGTTATTAGAGTTCAATAATAGAAGAGAAGGACCAATATTTGAGGGTGACGAAAGATTTTTTTTTAGGACCGTAAAAAAATTACCATCTAATCAAAAAAGTAATTGGGATATTGGTGTCGTACCATTAATGAACAATAGTGTTAAACATCTTTTGGCACGTCAAGTTAATACTAATATAATGCAAAAAAGTGATGGTTTAAACAAGATGTCTTTCAACTCTTCAACAAATCTAAATTTAATATATCTTTATTACTCAAATAGATTCCAAGATGGAACAAATAATTTTAATTATTTTGATTATGATTTAGATAACACTTTACTTGCTATGTTTAACCCAGAAAATATAATGAAATTAGACGCATATAATCTACTAATTCAATCTACAAATAGTCAACACGGTTTAGCTGCTAATAACAGAAAATTTTTTTGGAACTCTATTGAAAATTACTATGAACCAATAAATTATGACTCAAATCCAAACATAGATTTAAAAAAACCAACAATTACAACGGCGATATACAGGCTTCCCATATCAGAAAACTTTATAAGCGCTTTCGGGTTTCTCGAAGAAAAACTTCTAAATCTTAATTTAAAAAATATAAGCGATAACATTGATAATTCTGGAATTAACATGACAAAAAAAGAAGTCTCTGAGAAAGTTAAAAAGATATTAAATAATCTTAATGTAATTAAAATTAACTACTTAAATATAGATAATCAAGCTTTGCTAGAGCATAATAAATTTAAACCTATAGATAATTTATTGGATAGATTTAATGAAACTTTAAATGAAGTAGAGCCAAATGTTTTTCTTGTTAAATATAATGAAAAAAATGGAAATTTACAAAGATGTAAAATCTTTTTAAAAGACTGTAAAGATTATAATTTTTCTCAAGAAAATTTAACGGATTTATTAGAAGGTGAATTGATATTAAATGAAAAAATATATCAATTTTTAGGAAAAAGTTTTAATTTTGAAAGTATCAAAAAGAATAGAAATTTTAACAAAATTAATTTTGGTGACTCAAATATCTTTTATGAAGATGGAATTAACTTAAAAATAGATCAACAAAATAAATTGTTAGAAATCATTCAAAATGAAGTGGGATCTAGAGCTTATATTATAAACGGAACTTTATCTGATCTTAAAATTAAGTTTTATGGTTTAAATAATGAAATAACAAACGCAAAACCAAAAAATTTTCCAAATGATAGTAACGGACTTACAGGTTGCTTATCATTAATAAATTTAGAGGTTAAGAATATTCATTTATTTGCTCAAAATTCAAATTGTGAAGATGCAATTAATTTAATTAATGTAAAAGGTTCGGTCAACGAAGTCATTGTCAAAAATTCATATAGTGATGGTTTTGATGTAGATTTCTCAAATGTTAAAATTAAAAACTTAAAAATTGAAAATTCAAAAAACGATTGTGTAGATTTTTCCTCTGGAAATTATGTTTTAAGTGAATTAATTTTAAATAATTGTGGAGATAAAGCTTTGTCTGTTGGAGAAGGGTCTAAAATAAATATTCAAAATTTAAAGGCATCAAATTCGAACATGGGTGTCGCATCAAAGGATAGCTCTATTGTTAATTTAGATAATTTAAAAGTTAATAATGTGTCAACATGTTTAGCCGCTTATAAAAAAAAACAAGAATTTAATGGAGGAGTGATTAATATAAACAATAATTTTTATTGTAATAATTTTAAGGATAAACTAACAACAGATGAGTTTTCTATAATTAATAACTAAATTAAAAAAATTATGAGCTTCAGAAAAGAAGAAAAACTTTATATCAAATCCGAACATATTTTTGATTTTAAAAAATTTCTTGAGAATCGTTCTGTAAAAAATTTATATAAGCCAAGAAGAATTAAGAGTTTGTATTTTGATAATTTAAATTATGATATGTATAATGACTCTATCGAAGGTGTCGTGCCAAGAAAAAAAATAAGAGTAAGAGAATATCCAGGTGAAATCGATAAAAAATATTATTTAGAAATTAAACACTCATCTGTAGAGGGGAGATTCAAAACAAGAGAAATAGTTAAAAAAGAAAGATTTGAATTTTTAAAAAAAACAGGAATTTTAGACACTAGATATGGTACTTGCCTACCTAATTATTACGTTTCGTACGATAGAGAATATTTAATTATTAATGATGTTAGAATATCAATAGACACAAATCTTTTATATCAAGACTTTAAATCAAAATTAAGATATGTTGACAATAATTGTATTGTTGAGTTGAAAACCTCAATTAATAAAGATCATGATAAATTAATTGAAGAATTTCCTTTTCAAAGAATTAGGTTTTCAAAATACTGTTATGCTGTTGAAAACTTCAGTTACAAATAATTTAATATCTCTTTAAAATCCACACTAATATATCCATGTTGATTATTTTGGTTAAATTTTTCAGGCACTTTTGCAATAGAGTAATAATTTAATGAGCACTTCTTGGCAAGGTTTTCATACATCATCCCAGCGCCTGAAGGTTTAAGTTCTATAATTTTTGTTCCAGGTTTACAAAATACTAAGTTTGTAAATCCTCCTCCATGAAGACCTATTATAATGTCTGCGTTTTGAAAAATTTTCACTTGTTTAACAAAAGATAAATTACTTAATTTAATGATTTTAAAACCGATCTTATCTAGCTGACTTTTAATCTCATTATCATTTATAATTTTTCTCATCATGCTTAGATTTGAAGTTGCATCGCTCCTATCAATATAAATTTTTTTTGGTAAATCTTCGTTCTGATTAATTTCAGTTTCTTTTAAAAAAGTTTCTTGTAACCACCTTATTATCCACATCGGAACATTTTGAATTTCGTCGGTTGCATTATTTTTGATTACATAAGGATGATCAGTACATATTATTTTTTCGCAAGATAAATGTCTATTTTTTAAACTAGATAATCTTTTTGAATTTGGAATTTTAAAAAAATCAATAGTCTCCTGTTGAAATTTTTTTTCTAAATTAGGAAATAAAAAATAGTCTTTTTCATCAAAGGTTATCTTTTTTGAAAGTATCTTAATTCTAGGCAATACATCAAACATCCAATGCCAGTAATTATGATTTCCTGCTCCTCCAGTCAAAAGAGAAAACAATCTATTATTTAATTTTTTTTTTAATCTTGGGGTGCCTTTATTAAAAACTATATTTTTTTTTATATCTTCAAATTTTACATCTCTTATTTGAAAAGAAGGGCCTTCAATAATCTTATTGTCCTGAATAATAGCAGTATCACTAACAGTATCTGTATAAATTCTTGCATGATAATTATAATAAATCTTATAATTAAAACTATCATCAACTTTAGATAATTCGACAAAAGAATTTTTGTCTGATCCTGCTTTTTTAAAATCTTTTATTGGCCCATATAAGATTTTAAATATCCCATAACCTGTTTTTTTAAATATAGATTGTAATTTTTTATTAATATTATTTATCAATTTTTTTTAGATTTTTGTTTCTATATATAATTTTTTAAAAAACATTTCAAAATGAACTTGGTGATAAAAATCATAGGCCTTTTTTCCAACCGGAAAGACTACCGGAAAATCAGGTGATGCTTCTAATAATCTTGGAACTTTTAACCCTTCAGCAACTGAATAAGCAAAACACTCGTTGCCTATAAATAATCTACAGGATTTTATAATTTGGGCTAATTCAAGAAAATCTTTGCAATCGTAGAATTCTAAGTTTTTGATACTTTTTTTTAAATCTTCGTACTCACTTTTAAGGCCAATACTTATTATTTTGTCTTCAGTTTTATTTAAAAAACTGTAATTAATGAAATCATTTCTATAACGAGGAGACCTGACTATAATAATATTATTTTTTAATTTATTGTGTTCCTCGACTTCAAGATAAGGTTGACCCATATCAATTTGAACTCCTGTCAGATGAACATACCATCTAGTAGAGTGGAATTTAATATCTATTGGAACTTCTCTAAAAAGATCTAAATTAACGTCTATTTCCTCATTATTGTGAATTGAAACTTTATTGATAAATTTTTGATTATTAATTAAAGGTATAAACAATTCTACCATTCTTTTGTCTAAATATACATTTCCTGAGGGATGATTTGTATATTTTACAGGCATCTTTTTACCTACCCCTATAAATAAGTTGCATTTATGAGTTTTGGATAATTCCTTAATTAAGGGTAGAGAATAAATAATGTCACCTAAATGTCCTGAATGAAGAAAATTTAATTCGGTTTTTTCTTCTATTTTCCGTCTTATTTTAAGAATAGCATTATATATATTGGAGTCATATTGATCTAAAATTACTTTTTTTTTTTCAAAAGCTTTTAACTCTTGATATTTACTTTTATTAAAAAACTTATAAAAAATTTTTCTTAAAATTATCATTTTTAATATAATCTATATAAATTCCCTCTATTTACTTTAAATTTATATAGCAGTTTAAAAAACTGTTGTATTTTTCATTTAATAGTATAATCAATTTTAAAAGTGTTTAAATTTAGAATTATTAGCATTATAAAATAAAATAAAATGAGTAAAAAAGCTTTAATCACTGGTATTACCGGTCAAGATGGATCTTATTTAACCGAATTTTTACTAAAAAAGAAATACAAAGTTCATGGAATAGTGAGAAGAGTGGCTCTTGAAGATGGAAATCACAGACTTTGGAGATTAAGACATATCTTAAAAAAAATTACTTTACATCCTGCGTCTCTAGAAAGTTATGCTAGTTTAGTAAAAATAATTACAAGGACTAAGCCTGATGAAGTCTATCATTTAGGTGCTCAAAGCTATGTCGATTATTCTTTCAAAGATGAATTTTCAACTCTTAACACAAATATTAATGGCACTCATTACATATTATCAGCAATTAAAGAATTTTCACCAAAAACTAAATTTTATTTTGCTGGCTCTTCAGAAATGTTTGGTAAAGTAAGAGAAGTTCCACAATCTGAAAAAACACCATTTTATCCTCGATCAGTATATGGAATCTCTAAAGTCGCAGGATATGATCTTACAAGAAATTACAGAGAGGCTTATAATATGTATTGTTGCAGTGGTATTTTGTTTAACCATGAGTCTCCTAGAAGAGGTTTTGAATTTGTAACTAGAAAAATTACACACGCTGTAGCTAGAATAAAATTTGGTTTACAAAAAGATTTGGAACTTGGAAATCTTGATGCTAAAAGAGACTGGGGTCATGCTGAAGATTATGTAAGGGCTATGTGGTTAATGCTAAATCAAAGAGTTCCTAAGGATTACGTGATAAGCACTGGTAAACAATTTTCAGTAAAAGAGTTTGCTAAATTAGCTTTCGAACTAGTTGGATTGGATTATAAAAAATACGTCAAAATTCAAAAAAATCTTTATAGACCATCTGAAGTTCGTAGTTTGCTAGGAAATTGCAATAAAGCTCGAAAAGAACTCAATTGGAAACCAAAATATAATTTTAAAGAACTTGTTGCCGATATGGTAAAAGCAGATTTAGAGTTTGTAAAAAAAGAAGGTTACTAAACCTAAAAAATTTGTAGTCTAGGTAAAGGAAAAATAAGCTTTGTTCCTTTTTTTAATGTGTCTTTCTCCCTTTCAATAATTTCCTTTTTAAAGTGCCAAGGCATTACTAAATAATAGTTAGGTCTTAGAGACCTGGAGAGTTTTTCAGAAATTATCTTAATTTGTGTTCCAGGAGTTACTAAGCCATATTTGTTTTTATTTCTTTCAGCTGCAAAATGAATTTTTTTATTATCTATTTTAAAGTATTGTAATAAAACATTTCCCTTAGTTGATGCTCCATAACAATGAATTATCTGTTTTTTTTTATTTATTTTTCTTAAAATATTATTTAAATTGATTTTCAAATCATTAATTTTTCTAATAAATTTTTTAAATGTTGAAACTTTATCAAGATTTAATTTTGACTCTTGCTTTAATATTTTAGTTATTAATTTGTTATTCGATTTTATGTTAGATTTTTGGTGACAAATAAAATATTGTTTACTTCCACCGTTAATTTGATTTTGTTTAATATCAAATAACCTCAATCCGTTTTTTTGAGTTAAATTCTTAATTACATTACTGCTGTAATACTCTAGGTGCTCATGACATATAGTATCAAACATTTTATATTTTATAATTGATGCTAAGTCAGCAAATTCTAGCATAAATACACCATCTGGTAATAATAGTTTTTTTACATCCTGTAAAAATTTATTAGGATTAATTGCATCATAAAATACTGATAATGCTGTTATCGCTTTAAATTTTTTTTGTGTTTTTGATTTAATTTTTTGTGCTGAAAAAAAGCTCGAGACCGAATATTTTATATTCTTATAATTGTCTTTGTATTTTTTTAAAATTGGATCAATTCCAAATTTAATAATATCTTTTTTATAAAAATTTAACAAAGTACCATCGTTACTGGCTATATCTAACACTAAATCATTTCTTTTTAATTTGGCTTTTAAAGTTATAATTTTTGTAACATTCCTAACATGATCTAACATAGTTTGATTTATTCCAGTGCGATAACCGTAGTCTGGTCCATATAAATATTTCAAATCATAATTGTGGGCTAATTGAACCAAGTTACAATTTTTGCAAATAACAAGCAAAATTGGTTTTTTTCTAATTTTTTTTTTTGGTAATGAAAATTTACCTGTAAAACTCATATTTCCTAGGGAAAACAAAGTTGCTAGTTTTTTTGATTTACAAATACGGCACTGTCTAATTCGCATTGCATCGTTATACCAGTGCTAAAATTTATTTAAAGAGTAAGAATTATTCCGAAAACGGTAACAGCCGAAATAGCAGCTGCGCCCAAAATCATACTGTTTTTTCTGTCTCTTTTTTTGTCTTCGTTCATTTTTGAGACCAGATCGTTTACATTAACTCTCTTTTTGGCATTGTTTGGATTTTCAAGCCAAGAATAGTGATTAACGTCTTTTTCCTCAGGTTGTGCGCTCATACTTAATATTATTAAAGCATAAATCGCTTAATATTTTAATATATTTTCAGTTCATACTGGGCTGATTTAAAAAAAATCTCTTTTGTGTAAGACTTTTTAAGAGAAATCTAGTCCGGTTTGGGTTTAAGTTGAGATTGCTTCTTCTGGAGAGAAGTATTTTACATTTAAGGCCTCTGCAACTCCTTTGCAGGTTATCTTTCCTTTAAATACATTTAAACCAGCTAAAAAGTTTTTGTCCGCTAAAAGTGCTTTTTTATAACCTAGATCGGCAATTTTGATTAGTAAAGGTAACGTTGCTTTATTTAATGCCATTGTAGAAGTTCTTGGAACGCCGCCAGGCATATTAGCAACGCAATAATGTACCACATCATCAACAATGTAGGTTGGATTAGCGTGTGTTGTAGGTTTACTGGTTTCTATACATCCTCCTTGATCAATAGCAACGTCAACAACTACAGAACCTCTTTTCATAGACTTAATCATCTCTTTTGAAACTAATTTTGGCGCCTCTGCTCCTGGAATTAAAACACCACCAATTAATAAATCGCATTCTGAAACTAGTTTTTTGAGATCTGTTTTACTACTATCTGCAGCTATTATCTTATCTCCAAACAACTCGTGTAGTTGTTTTAGTCTGTCCTTTGATTTATCTACAACATAAACTTTACTTTTCATTCCAGTAGCTATTATCGCAGCGTTCTCTCCAACAACACCTCCGCCTAAAATAACTACGTTTGCTGGCTCGACTCCAGGCGCTCCTCCCAATAACAAACCCCTTCCTTTTTGATTTTTTTCAAGTGAGTGGGCTCCAGCTTGTACTGACATTCTTCCTGCAACAGCACTCATAGGTGCTAGTAAAGGAAGTCGACCATTTTTATCTGTAACAGTCTCATATGCGATACATATTGATTTTGATTTTATTAGTCCATGCGTTAGCTCTTTTGCAGCGGCTAAATGTAAGTAAGTGTAAATGATTTGATTTTCTCTTATCATTTTTACCTCATTCATCTGAGGTTCTTTTACTTTGACAATTATCTCTGATTTTTTAAATATTTCTTCAGCAGTATCAATTATTTGAGCTCCAGCGTTTTTGTAATCTTCATTTGTAAAGCCCGCTTCAAATCCTCCATCTCTTTGTACTAAAACTTCGTGCCCTTTTTTTGCTAGAACTTTAACGCTATCAGGAGTTAAGCCAATTCTATGCTCTTGAAGCTTTATTTCTTTAGGAACTCCGATGATCATTTATGATTTAGTATAGTTTGAAATACCAGTTCTTAACTTATCAATTATCTCATCGATATGTTTTTTTTCACATATAAATTGTGGGGCAATAATTAATGTATCTCCGGTGTTTTTAAAATTTACTCCAGCATCATAGCAGTGTTTAAAAGTTTGAAATCCAGCTTTTCCTGGTTTTTCAACCATTTTCATTTCTATACCGCCCATCATTCCATATCCTCTTATGCTAACAACTTCTTTTAAATCTTTTAAAGAATGTAAACCATCTTGAAAATAAGGTGACATTTCTTTTGCTCTTTTAAAAATATCCTCTTTGTCAAAAATATCTTGTACGGCCAATGCAGCTGCTACAGCTACTGGTATGCCTGAGTAAGTATATCCGTGAAATAATTCTGGAGTTCCTTCGGGAGCTTTTGAAGCATCTAATACTGTGTCGTACATTTCTTCTTTCACAGCAACGACTCCCATAGGGACAACTCCATTCGTGGTTGCTTTAGCCATTGTCATAATATCAGGTGTAACTCCCCATTCTTGAGCTGCAAATGCAGAGCCAGTTCTTCCCCAACCTGTAATTACTTCATCAAATATTAAAAGTATTCCATGTTTATCGCATATTTCCCTTAACCTTTTAAGATAACCTTTTGGTGGAACAAGAGTACCTGTCGATCCAGCTATAGGTTCAACAATGCATGCTGCGATATTTTCCCCTCCAAAATTCATCGCTATTCTCTCTAAATCTTCTGCTAGCTCTACTCCAGTTTCTGGCTGACCTTTAACAAATTTATGTTCTGGTAAATGAGTGTGTCTCATGTGTTGTACACCTGGCATTAATACACTTGCAAAAGTTTTTACATTGTTAATCATCCCACCAACTGTGGTAGCTCCAATGTTCATGCCGTGATATCCTCTTTCTCTTCCAACAAATCTAAATCTTTTTGAATCTCCTTTTGCTCTATGATAAGCGATTGCAATTTTAATCGCCGTTTCAACTGCAGTAGATCCACAAATAGTATAAAAAATTCTGTTAATTCCCTCTGGAGTTTTTTTTGCAATTCTTGTTGCTAATTCAAAAGAACCTCCAAATCCTTGGTTAAAAGGTTGACAGTAATCTAATTTGTCTAATTGTTTTGAAACAGCTTCAGTTATTTCTTTTCTTCCGTGTCCCAAAGGATTACAAAACAATCCTGAGCTAGCATCAATCATTTTTTTTCCTAAATGATTTGTTAAATATACCCCTTTAGCATCCGTAATTAATCTAGGATTCTTTTTAAATGATTTGTTGTCTGAAAATGGCATCCAGTGCTCATTTAAAGAATTTGGTATGTTTGTTCTTTGTGAACTCATAATAATAAAATCTTTAGACTATTGCTTACCTAAAACAACTAAATTATATACAACTAATAGTGGTATTTAATTTTAAAATATATATCGTATAAAAAATAATGCAAATTAAAAAAACTAAGTTTAAGGGTCTTAAGGTAGTCATCAATAAAATCTACAAGGATTCAAGAGGTTATTTTAAAGAAGACTTTAAACAAATATTATTTAAAGGTTCTAAATTTATTTTTTCATGCACATCTAAGTCAAAGAAGAATGTTTTGAGAGGCCTACATATGCAAACCAAAAAAAAACAAGGAAAATTTGTCTCTGTTCTAAAAGGATCAATTTTAGATGTAGTAGTTGATTTGAGAAAAAACTCTAAAACTTTTGGTAAATATTTTAAAATTGAACTTACTGATAAAAATGGAAAATCTATTTTTATTCCGCCAGGATTTGCACATGGATTTTTGGCTAGAGAGAAGGAAAATATAGTTCATTATTACAATACTAATTATCGGCAAACAAAACATGAAATAGGAATTATGTGGAATGACCCTTCACTCAAAATTAAATGGCCTATTAAAAATCCAATACTCTCAAAAAAAGATAAAAGAAATTTAACTTTTAAACAATTTCAAAAAAAATAAAATGAAATGTAAGATAACTGGAGATAAGCTAAGTCCTTTCATGTCTTTTGGTAAAATGCCATCTGCCAACGGATTTTTAGATGAAAACAATTTCGATAATGAGTTTTTTTACGAAATGGAAGTAGGATTTTCAAGTAAAGTATCTTTGCTACAATTAAATGAGTTTTCAAATCCTGTAAAAGTACATAATGATAGATATCCTTTTTATACTAGCAGCTCACAGAATATGAAAAAACATTTTAACCAATTAGCTCATTGGTTAAAAGAAAAGTATCTTAACCATGGATCAAAACTTATCGAAGTGGGTTCTAATGATGGAACTTTGCTTGAAAATTTTAAAAATACTAATATTGAAGCAGTAGGATTTGAACCCTCCAAAACTATTGCTGAACTTGCAAATAAAAAAAATATCAAAACATTGAGTAAATTTTTTAATACCCAAAACTTAGATGAGATAAAGAATTTTCATTCTTCGGTTGATGTTATATGTTCTGCAAATGTTATAGCTCATATTCCAGATCTTAAAGATGTTATCGAATGTGTTGATAAATTATTGTCGTCAAAAGGTTTGCTTATATTTGAAGAGCCTTATCTTGGGTCTATGTTTTCAAAAATTTCTTATGATCAAATATACGATGAACACATATTTATGTTTTCCGTCAATTCAATAAAAAAAATTTTTGATTTGTTTGATTTTGAACTCATAGATGTTCTGCCTCAGGTTACTCACGGAGGGTCAATGAGGTATATAATTGCAAGAAAGAATAAACACAAAAAAAGTGAAATAGTTTCTAAATTTCTTGATGAAGAACAAAGTAAAAAATTAGACACAATTGAGTCATGTTTAGAGTTTAAAAAAGCTTGTGAATTATCAAAAAAAATGACTGTAGAAAAATTGAATAAATTTAAGTCCGACAATAAAAAAATCTGCGGTTATGCAGCTACAGCTAAAAGTACTACGGTTTTAAACTATTGTGACATTGGAACTGATTTAATTGATTATATTTGTGATACTACAACTGAAAAAATTGGAAAGTTTTCCCCGGGTAAACATATACCAGTTGTTCCTATGAGTCATTTTAAAGATAATATTCCGGATATAGCTTTCTTATTTGCTTGGAACCACAAAGAGGAAATTTTTTTAAAAGAAAAAGAATTTAAAAAAAATGGAGGTACTTGGTTTTCCCATGTTGCTTTATAGTAATCGAATAGTAGTTACAGGTGGCACTGGCAGATTTGCTTCATCTCTTAAAAAGGTGAAATCGAAATACTCGGTATTCTTCCCTTCAAAGTCAAATCTAAATATACTTAAAGAAAACTCAATTCTTAAATATTTAAAAAAGAAAAAACCAAAATATCTTATTCATTTAGCAGGTTTATCTAGACCAATGTCAGTGCATAACAATGATATTAAAAAGAGCATTGACTTAAATATTATTGGGACAGCAAATATTGTTAAAATTTGTGAAAAGCTGAATATTAAACTTATCTATTTTTCATCAAGTTACGTATATCCAGGGAAAAAAGGTGGCTATAAAGAAAATGATCCTGTTTTGCCAATAAATAATTATGCATGGTCAAAATTAGGGGGTGAATGCTCTGTAAAACTGTATAAAAATTCTTTAATTGTTAGAGCCTCTATGACAGAAAAACCATTTGTACATAAAGCAGCTTTTAGTGATTTTTATACAAATTTCATATTTCATGAAGATATTGCTCCAAAAGTTTTTAAAATTTTAAAACTAAAAGGAGTAATAAATTTTGGAGGAAAAGCTCAAAGCGTTTTTAAATTTGTAAAAAAATATAATCCTAAAATAAAAAAGATTTCTTATAAGAAAGTGTTTGGCAAAACTTATCCGTCGAACACCTCTATGAATTTAAAAAAATTCAAAAGAATTTAAAAAAATTAGTATTAATTTCAATTGCAACCTATAATTGATTATTTATCTAAACATCGCCTATTATTGAACACTCTAGGTATTTACTTACGATTAAAATTCATTTTAAATCCTCATTAATTAACAAACTATATATAGGAGAACTATGAAAAAAATAATAAGCACAGTTCTTGGAATGGTATTGGCTTTTTCTCTTTATTCTTCAGTTGCAAATTCTGCTGCTAAAGAAGTTAGAGTTGCATACTTTTTAGAGTGGCCATCACCAAATCTTGAGGACATGAATAAAAAAGCATATTCAAAAGCGCTTGGTGTACCAGTGAAGTGGACTAACTTTACTAACGGTGTGGCAATGACAGACGCTATGTTAGCAGGAGACATTGATATCTCTTACTCGCAAGGTTTAATGCCTTACATTAACGCTGTTAAAGCTAAAGCGCCTATCAGTTTAGTTGACGTTGCTATGGAATACGGTATGGGAGGAACAACATGTGTTACTTCTAATAAATCTGGTATTACAAAAGCGAATGCTTCAGAGCTAGAAGGTAAAAAAGTTGCAGTTCCATTAGGAACTATGGCTGAGTATGTTTTTACTGAAAGTATGAAAATAGTTGGAGCTGATAGAAAAAAAATGAATATTATTGCTATGGATCCTGAAGAAGGTGCAGCTGCACTAGTAAGTGGTGATGTAGTAATGGCATGTTTATTTGGTGGTAATTCTATAAAGTCTGCAACATCAGTTGGAAAAAGACTTCTAACAGTAGATGAAGCACGAGCTGGTGGAATTATGGGTATTGATATCGTTTCTGTTACTAACAAATTCATGAAAGAAAACCCAGGAATGTTAAAGTCATTCGTTGAGTTAACTCATGAAGCTAATGAAAGATACAGAAAAGGTGGAAGTGATATGAAAGCTATGTCAAAAGAGTCAGAAATGAAAGTTGCTGACATGAAAGACACTTTAAGTGGCTTTAAATTCTTAACACCAAAAGAAACAAAAAAATCTATGAAGAGTGGAAACCTTGCTAAGTTTTTAAAAGGATTTGACACTCCTAGAGGTACGGTAACTACTAAGTTTTTACCGTAGTTTAAGAAATAAAATTAATAGGCGCCAATTTATATAATTGGTGCCTATTTTTTTAACTAAATATCTAATATAATTATTTTATGAGCGACTTGATTTCACAAAACTTAAATATGATTTTTAAAACTCCGAAGGGAGAGACTGTCCATGCGCTCAAAGATTTAAATTTCACAATTAAAAAAGGAGAATTGCTAACCGTTCTCGGTCCCTCAGGATGTGGAAAAACAACTTTATTAAATATAACAGCAGGATTTATTAGACCAACTTCAGGAAAAATTACTCTTAATAATAAAGAAATCAATGGACCAGGTGTTGATAGAGGAATGGTTTTTCAGCAAGGTGCATTATTTGAATGGTTAACTGTTGCTGAGAATGTAAATTTTGGTTTGAGAATGAAAGAAGAAGACGCTGCTCAAACACAAAAGAAAGTTGACGAATGGTTGGATATAGTTGGTTTAAAAGGTTTTGGAAATACTCCTACTTACCAATTATCAGGGGGTATGCAGCAAAGAGTAGCTTTAGCTAGATGCTTAATAAATGATCCTGATTTAATTTTAATGGATGAACCTCTAGGAGCTTTAGATGCATTAACGAGAGAAAAAATGCAGTCGCTAGTTCTTAAAATTTGGAAAGAAACAGGAAAAACAATTATTTTAATAACTCACTCTGTTGAAGAGGCATTATTGCTTGGAGAAAAAGTTTACGTTATGGCTCCAAGACCTGGAAGAATTCATAAAGAATATAAGTTACCCTTTGCATCAATGGGTCTTAACGGTGATTTAAGGGAAATCAAAAACAATAAAGAATTCGTTTCAAAAAGAGAAGAAATTCTCTCTATGATTTGGGACATGGAAGAAGAAATAATGGGTAAAGATAATTAATGATCACAGCTTTTTTAACTTTTGTATTTTTCTTTGCTATCGTCGGATGTGTTTTATACGGTAGGAAATTAATTAAAACAGAAAAAGTAGATGCTGTTTTTGGAAATCCAGAGAGGGCTCAAGGTGGAATTCATTGGGTAATTGTTGGTAGCAGTTTCTTATTATTAGTTTGGCTTTACTACTCTTGGGATATTGCAAAATCTTTTTTTCCTAGATCAGCTAATGAGCTTTGTCAAGTTGGAAAGGTAAATGAGTCACTTCTTTCTCTTAAGTATCTTTTTCCAATTGAAGAGCGTCAACTTAAAAGTACCTCTGTAATTGAAACTGAGACAGAAAATTTAAATAAAATAATTGTTGAAATTGAAAAATCAGAAAAAGTAAAAAGTCAAGATAGAAACAAATTATTAAATTTTGTTTCACAAACTAAAAATACAATTCCTTTACTGACTAATGAAAAACTTTTAAATAATGAAACAAAAGAGCAAATTAAAATAATTAATAATAAAATTATAGATTTAACTGAAAATTTTAGAAAAAAGGATTATCCAAATGAGAGTGCTGAACAAGAAACAGAAAGAATTGAAGCTGCTAAAGAGGAAGGCAGTTGGAAAGCTTCAAGTACATCAATTGAAAACACTATTGAAATACCCTCGATACCAAAAACAAAACGAGGTTTAAAATTTCAAGCAGCAGCTGAGGAGCTTAATTTGATTAGTGACGAGTTCTTTGAACTCCGAAACCATAATAGTCAATATACTTCAGCATTAGAAAAACTAAAAAAAGAGATTAAGGATTTCAGAAATAATCTTGGCTCTTCAGAGGAGATTTCTTCCTCGTTCGCAAAAGATATCTTAAAAATTGCACGAAGAATTGAATACGCAAGTATTTTTCCACCAAATACTTTGAAAGACATGCAGCTTTCAATAATTAATTTTGATAAAGCGCAGAAAAAAGAACAAGGCACTTTAAGATGGGTCGATATACTTTTGTTTCCGTCTGGTACCATTATTTCTAGCGGACCAAGTTGTTCAGAGCAAGGATCAGGTAGATGGCTACCGAAGCCTTCAGATACAATTAATAAATTTACATTAATGCTTAACCCTAATGTTGGTTACAAACAAATTCCATTAATTTGGTATGAAATGATGGACGTGAGTAAGATTATTGGTTTCTTAATTCCTGATTGGTTTGCAGATATTTTGCCTGGTGAATACCCAGTTCATAACGAGCAGGGAGAAGTTAAACCCAACTTTAAAAGTAAAGTATTAAGTTTTGTTACAGGAGACTTCAATTTATTTAAAATTCCAATTCCAACTGGTCATATATGGGACTCATTTTTAAGAGTCTTTCTTGGTCTTGTAGCGGGAATTATTGTAGGCGTGCCATTAGGATTGTTCATGGGTTTAAATAGATTTGCAAAAGGATTTTTTGATCCTTTAATTGAACTTTATAGACCTGTGCCACCATTAGCTTGGGCACCTTTAGTTATTTCAGTTTTAGGTATTGATAACCTTGGCAAAGTGTTCTTGTTATTTATGGTCTCGCTATCAATAATGATTATTTCGGCTAGAGCTGGGGCTTCAGGAACTCAATTATCCAAAATTCACGCCGCACATTCTCTTGGCGCATCTAAATGGCAAATATTAAGACATGTTATTTTCCCAAATTCTTTACCAGAAATTCTTACTGGCATAAGAGTGGCAACAGGAATGTGTTGGGGAACTTTAGTAGCTGCAGAATTTTTAGCTGGAACTACTGGAGTAGGATTTGTAGAAAATGTCGCTAAAAAATATTTCCAATATGAAGTAATATGGATAACTATATTTATTATGGGAATGTTAGGTTTGTTATTTGATATTACAATTAGAAAAATTATTGATAAAACTATTCCTTGGCGAGGAAAAGGTTAGTCATTAATGAAAAGACTTTTTATCATAGTAATTGTTTTTCTTCTTCCAGGATCTATTTTAGCTGACGAAAAAGCAAAAGAAAAAAAAGTAGCTAAATATATCATGGAAAACATTCAAAAAGATTATTTAGATTGTTATAGTTTTTATAAGGTTGCAGCAGAGAGCTTTAAAAAAGCTGGGAAAGATCAGGGAATTATAAAAAATTTAGAAAATAGTGCAGATGTTTCATTGAAGTATAAATATGATTTAGGGGAAATTATGGGGTTAAATCCTGAAGTTATGGCTGAGATGACTAAGACAAAAATAGATACGTTTGTGAAAATGGCAAACAAAGATTTTTCATCTTTAGCTAAAAAATACGGTCTCATGTGTAAGAGTTTGGTTGAGAATCCAGAGCAAAGAACAAATTACTGGGAACAAAAAGGTTCTAAAATAATTAAGTGAAAAAAAAAGTAATACTTTCAAAACTTCAGAGAATTTTTAAAAAACATAATCTTCCAAACAATCACTCCAGGATTTGTGCTGATTATTTACTTAAAGCTGAATTAATAAATGCACAGTCCCATGGTTTAGCAAGATTAAAGATGTATTGTGATAGACTTAAAAAAGGTCTTATAAATTCAAAACCAAAAATAAAAATAAAAAAAATCAGTTCATCTATCTCCCACATTAATGCAGACAACGGTATTGGTTTTGTTGCTGCTGATATAGGTATTAAGGTAGCTATTAAAAATGCAAAAAAAACTGGAATTGGTCTTGTGGCTATTAAAAAAAGTGGTCATTACGGATTATCTAGTTTTTATGCCGAGCAAGCTGTAAAGAAAAATTTAATAGTATTTTGTTTTACTAATGCTCCTCCTGCGTTAGCGCCACATGGAGCAAAAAAATCTTTGTTTGGAACTAATCCTATTTGCTTTGGAGCACCAACAGGTAATACACCTTTTATATTCGATTCTTCAGCTTCAATGATTAATCGAGGTAAAATACGAAGAGCAGAAAAGTTGGGTTTAAAAATTCCTTTCGGCGTTGCTCTTAATAAAAAAGGAAAAATAACGACAGATGCTAAACAAGCCTTGCAAGGTACGCAACTACCTATAGCAGGATTTAAAGGTTCAGGTTTAGCTTGGATGGTTGATATACTAAGTGGTGTTTTGACCGGAAGCAGCCATGGTGGAAAAACAAAAGATCCTTTTGATGACTTTTCAGGACCACAAAACGTAGGACATCTATTTATTACGATTAATCCTAATGTTTTTTCGAGAAATAGCTTTTTAAAAGAGATGAAAAAAAATATCAAATTAGTTAAAAAACTTCCTAAAGCAAAAGGATTTAGCTCAATAATGTATCCTGGAGAAAGAAAAAATAAGATATATAAAAAAAATATAAATAAAGATATATCTATACCTTCAAAAATACTGAAAGAAATGGAAGACCTTGATGCTAACGAATAAAAACATAGTTTGTCCTGAAAATCTTTTAAACATTGCAAAAGGTAAAGGTCCAGTAAAAGCTGTAATAGTAAATGCTGTAAAAAAAGTTGCAATAGAGTCGGCTAAGCAAGCAGTTGAGGCAAATTTAATAACACCATTGTTTGTTGGAGATAAGTCAATAATCGAAAAAATTTCAAAAGAAATTAATTGGGATATTTCAAAATATGAAATTGTTCATGAGCCTGATGAAAATAGTACTGCTCCGATTGCTGCAAAATTAGCTAGTGATGGAAAAGTAAAAATAATAGTTAAAGGTCATATTCACACAGATGTTTTAATGAAAGCAGTACTAAAAAGAGATTTAAATCTAATAGGTAAAAAAAGATTGAGCCATGTATGGCATATGACATTAGAAAAAAATGACAAGCCATTCATTATTACTGATGGCGCGTTAAACGTGTTACCTAAATTAGAAACTAAAATGCATATTCTAAAAAACTCTGTAGATTTTGCAAATAGGATAGGTATTGAAAAACCTAAAGTTTCAATTTTATCTGCTACAGAAGAAGTTTTAGAAAGTGTTCCAAGTTCTGTTGAAGCTAAAGAATTAACAAAGAGAGCTAAAGAGGAAGGTATTAAAGCTGATGTTTTTGGTCCGATGGCATTTGATAATTCGGTTTCTGAAAAAGC
The DNA here is from genome assembly GCA_902580115.1 of uncultured Pelagibacteraceae bacterium. Classification (GTDB taxonomy): domain Bacteria; phylum Pseudomonadota; class Alphaproteobacteria; order Pelagibacterales; family Pelagibacteraceae; genus Pelagilacustribacter. Next base: position 105,387 of record CACHJN010000003.1, read on the forward strand.
TGCCCAAATAAAAGGAATAAAAAATGCTGTTGCAGGAAAAACAGATATTCTATTGGTACCTAATGTAGAAGCGGGCAATGGATTAGTTAAAATGATGATTTTTTTTATGGGCGCTTGTGCTGCAGGAGTAGTTGTAGGCGGTAAAGTACCAGTAGTTATTACAAGTAGAGCTGACGATACTCAAGCAAGACTTGCCTCGATGGCTGCTGCTGTCGTGGCACTCTAATGAAGCCTTTAAAAAACTGGGATAATAGGACGTGGCTTTCTTCGAAAAGATATATCAGTCAATTTCATAAATTTATAAAAAGAAAAACTAAATTTAATAAGAATACAAGAGTTTTAGATATAGGTTGTGGTAGAGCTAATATAATAAGCTTTCTTCAAAAAAAATATAAATTTAAAACAAGAGCTATCGGAATAGATATTTTAAAAAATAAAGATACTAAAAAAAATATATTATTTAAGAAAGTAGATGCTTTAAAATATCTTAAAAAGGGGAAAAAATTTGATGTTATAATCATTAAACAAACAATTCATTTTTTCTCACAAACAAAAATTGTTTCTTTATTAAACTTAGTCAAAAAGAATTTAAATGAGAAAGGAACACTATTAATTTTTTCTCTTAAGACAAAAAATAATAAAATACCTTGTTTTAAAATAATGAAAAAACAACTAAATAATAGTCTCAAAAAAGATGAAAAATTATTTAAAATCATCAGAAAAAATTTAACAAGAATAAAAGAAACAAATTTCAATTTTAATGTAAAAATTACTAAGAGAAAGTATGTGTCGATGATTAAAAATAGATATATGTCTTGTCTTTTAAGTTTATCCAAAAAAGAGATAGAAAAAGGTATCGATGAGATTAATTTAAATTTTAAAAATCAATTAAATTTCACCGATACCCTAAAATGTATTAGCTTTAGAAAATAATTATTTTCCAGGCTCTTTATAAGAGCTAGCCATTTTTTGTGCTGTTTTAGCTATTCCGTTTAAATCAACGTCTTCTAAAATAGTAAAATCTGATACTGCACCACTTGATACAGCAACCATTGCAGCAGCAGCAGCTTGTTCAAAAGTTCCTTCGATCTCTGCCATGAAATCATATTTTCCTCTTAGACCGGCATATCGAGTAACTTTTGCTCCTACTGAGGCAGCAAGTGCAGATGTAGCAGCTTTTCTGTCTGTTGACGGGTTACTTACAAACCCACCAAGACCTTTTGCTGTGTAGCATCCTAATGTATAAAATTTAGCCATTGTTTCTCCTTTCTTTTAGTATAATGTTTGTATTACTTTTTTAATTCTTTCAGCTCCATTAGGAATTAAAGCTTCAACAAAAGAATGGCATTTTTCGGTTTTGGTTTTATCGTATTTTGAACCGTAATGTTTATCAACTGCTTTGTTTACTTCGTCATCCCATTGTTTTTCTGGTATTCCTATTTCTAAAGCATATGCTTTTAAGACCTTTACAGTTGAGATGGATTTTTCTTTCATGCCGTATTCAAATTTTTCTCCTGAAGGTAGAAAGTAATTAGCCATGTAAATCCCAACACAATCCAATGCTTTTGATTTATCTTTATCACTCATTCCTGCATTAGCAGAGGTGAAGATTAAAAAAGTTAGTAGTAAAATAATTTTTTTCATATCCAATTTTAATAAATTTAACGATAGATTAACTATGTTTAAATGTGGTTTCAGGTATGCAATTTGTCTACAACTATAAGATGAACTATGGAATAAGAATGATTTTTGGTGCTACGCAGGTCCCGTTATGTATTTCGTTAAATGCTTCAGAACCTTTTTTAAGATCTCTATATTCTATCCAACCTAGATCACCTAGTTTTTTATTAGAGAGGATATCTAAAGTATTTTTAAAATCGTTGTTCGTGTAGCAATAAGTTCCAACAAGAGTAACCTCTTGGATAGTTAATTTTTTAAAATTAAAATTTCCTGTCGGTTGAGTTAATCCAATATGTATTATAGTACCCCCCGGAGCGATTGATTTTATTGCCTGCTGACGTGTAACTTCTAAACCCACAGACTCTAATATTAAATCAAAGTTATTTTCTTTTATGGATTTATCATCAGGAGAAACAAAGCTTGCCGAAAGGTATTTTTTGCACTCATTAAGTCTTTTTTTATTTGGATCAGACATAATGATATTTTTGGAATTTTTTTCTTTGTTAAGAATTAAACCACAAAGAAGACCTATAGCCCCTGCTCCTTGAATTAAAATTTTACTTTCCGATAAAGGTTTTTTAAGATTTTGTTCAGCTAATAGAACAGCATGAAGAGCAA
>CACHJN010000004.1 GCA_902580115.1 uncultured Pelagibacteraceae bacterium
AAACTTCTTTGATTGGGTTAAAGGAGCTGAGCTTGTTGAGCTTCAATCTTGTAATCCAGAGGAAGACCCGATTAGACCTGAGCTTAATAACGATTTTAGGACTAGTTATGGGCGTAAAATTTATGGTGTAAAATTTAAAAATGAAATTTGTGCTATAATGTGTTTCGGATTTACAAATGAAATACCAAAATCTGTAAAAGAATTAGATTTAATGACAAAAGATGCACACTTACAAAGTATTAGAAGAGATCAGAAAGTTGGTAAGATAGCTATAGCTTACACGGTTTGGTCTAAAAAAAAAGGAGGTGGTAAACTTATTGTTAAAGAAGTATTTAAAAAAATAAAAAAATCAAATCACTTAAATAGATTAGTTACTCTTTCTCCATTAACCGACATGGCTAGAAATTTTCATTTAAGAAACGGCGCTATCGAACTTCAAGTCAATAAGGAAACTCAAAATTTTGAGTACAAAATTTAAATGATTTAAGCTACGGCTTGTTTAATAGAAAGTTTAACTTTTCCTCTGTCAAAACCAAGAACTTTAACTGATACTTCATCACCTTCTTTAACAACATCAGTCACTTTAGCTACTCTTTTACCCGCAAGTTCAGAAATGTGAACTAAACCGTCTTGTTTTCCAAGAAAATTTACAAAAGCACCAAATTCCATAATTTTTACTACTTTACCTTTATAAATTTTGCCTACCTCAGGTTTTGCTATCAAACTTTTTATAATTTCAATAGCAGAGTTTCTTGATTTTTCATCGGGGGCCGCAACAGTTACTTCTCCTGTGTCTTTAACATCAACTTTAGCACCAGATTTTTCTACTATTTCTCTTATCGTTGCACCGCCTTTTCCAATAACTGTCGCTATATCTTTTTTATCAACTTTAATTGTTTCCATTTTTGGTGTGTGTTTTGAAAATTCCTTTCTTGATGTTTTAATCGCTTTACTCATTTCACTTAAAATGTGTTCTCTACCAGCTTTGGCTTGGTTTAAAGCTTGTTCCATTATTTCAAAAGTAATTCCTGTTATCTTTATGTCCATTTGTAAAGATGTGATACCATCTTTAGTTCCAGCTACTTTAAAATCCATATCGCCTAAATGATCCTCGTCTCCTAAAATATCTGATAAAACTGAAAACTTTTCGCCTTCTTTAATTAAACCCATGGCTATTCCTGCAACGGGCTCTTTAATTGGCACCCCTGCATCCATTAAAGATAAAGATGTTCCGCAGACCGTTGCCATTGAGGATGATCCGTTAGACTCTGTAATCTCAGACACTACTCTTAGAGTATATGGAAAATTTTCTTTTAATGGCAACGATGAGTTTATGGCGCGCCAAGCTAATTTACCATGACCTATTTCTCTTCTACCTGTTCCTATTCTACCGCACTCACCAACTGAAAATGGCGGGAAGTTATAATGCAACATGAAACTTGACCGTTGCATACCATCCAAACTTTCAAGTCTCTGTTCATCATCAGACATGCCCAACGTTGTGACTACTAAAGCTTGAGTTTCACCTCTTGTAAATAAAGCTGATCCATGTGTTCTTGGTAAAACTCCTACTTCACACTCAATTTTTCGTACATCTGCAAGTCCTCTACCGTCAATTCTTTTTTTATCTTTTAAAATTGCAGTTCTTACAATATCTTTTTCAAGGGATTTTAATTGAGCCATGGCTTGATTTTCTGTAACATTTTCATCATCTTTAAACATTTCTTTGCATTTAGAGTCAATTTCTGAAATAGCTGTTGATCTTTTTTTCTTATCAACCTCTTTGAAAGCTTTTCTAAGATCGCTCTCAAATTCTTTAGCTATTTTTTTCTTTAATTCTGAATTGTCAATTTCTTCTATTTCCCATTTAGGTTTGCTTGCTTTTTTTGCTAGTTTTTCAATTAAATTTATCACTGGTATAAATTTTTCATGACCGAATTTTACTGCGTCTAACATTATCTTTTCTGATAGCCCTGAAGTTTCAGACTCTACCATCAATACAGCATCTTTTGTTCCTGCAACAACTAGATCAAGTTCTGAAGTTTTCAATTCTTCTTGAGAAGGATTTAATAAATATTTTCCATCTTTAAAACCTACTCTGCTTGCAGCTATTGGTCCTTGAAAAGGAAGACCTGATATTGATAAGGCTGCAGAAGAAGCAATAATAGAAAGAATGTCTGGCTGATTTTCCCCATCGTAAGATAAAACTGTTGGTAACAATTGTACCTCATTCATAAAACTAGATGGAAACAAAGGTCTTATAGGTCTATCTATCAATCTAGATATTAATGTCTCGGCCTCAGTCGGTCTGGCCTCTCTTTTAAAATATCCTCCAGGTATTTTTCCAGCAGCATAATATTTTTCTTGATAATTTACTGATAAAGGAAAATAATCTTGACCTTCATTAAGTTTTTTTGCACCAACGGCTGTAGCTATAACAACTGTTTCACCAAGTTTAGCTATTATTGCACCATCGGCTTGTCTTGCTATTTTACCAGTTTCTAGGATTAACTTTTTTCCACCAAAATCTATTTCTTCTTTGTGAATTTTAAACATTATTTTCTTAAACTCAATTGTTTTATTATTTTTTCATATGAATCAGGTTTTTTCTTCTTTAGATAACTTAATAATCTTTTTCTTTTATTTACTGACTTTGATAAACCTATAGTAGAGTGCTTGTCCTTTTTAAATTTTTTGAAATGAACTGCTAATTTTTCAATTTTATTACTTAATAAACCAATCTGCACCTCTGCTGAACCAACATCGGATTTGTTAATAGCTAATGACTTAATTATATCTTTTTTTTTCTGTTTCATTTTTTTTATTTTCTTTAATTAACTTTTCAATTTTTTCTGCATACTCGAAAGAGTTGTCTTCAATAAAGTTGAGTTTTGGAAGAAATTTTAAACTTAGCTTTTTTGATAGGGCTTTTCTAACAAGATGCGCGTTTTCAGTCAATACTCCTACTATTTCTTTCATATCTATTCCACCTAGTGGTATCACATAAACCCTTGCGGTTTTCAAGTCCGGGGTCATTCTTACCTCTGTAACCGTTATTATTCGTGAATTAAATGACGAAATCTTTGTCTCATTTTTAATGAAAATTTCTCCAATACTTTGTTTTACTAGCTCCCCCACTCTCAATTGTCTTTGAGAAAACCCTTTATTGGATAAGTTATTATTGATCATATAGTTCTCTCGATTTTTTGTATTTGATAAGACTCTATAATATCTTTCTCTTTAAAATCTATAAAATCCCTCAAGCTTATTCCGCATTCTAAACCATTTTTAACTTCTTTGACCGCATTTTTTTCTCTAAATATACTTAAAATTTCACCATCATATACAACTGCACCGTCTCTTACTATTCTCGCTTTTGATTTGTTTTGAATTTCTCCTTCTATAACTTTAGAGCCAGCAATTTTTCCAAATTTTGAAACTTTAAATATTTTTTGTACTTCGGCTGAGCCGAGAGAGATTTCTTTGGTATCTGGTTCTAACAGGCCAGATAGTCTTTTTTCAATATATTCGATAGCTTCGTAGATAATATTGAAAAACATTATCTCAATTTTTTGCTCCTCAGAAATTTTTTTAGCTTCTCTATTAGCTTTTACATTAAATCCAATTAAAACTGCGTTAGAGGCTTTAGCAAGGGATATATCTGTTTCATTTATCATACCAATGTCAGATAAAATAATTTTAGTCTTTACCTCTGGATGAACTATTTTTTCAATTGCCATTTTTAAAGCTTCACTTGATCCATGAACATCAGACTTTATTATTACATTTAATTCTTCTTTATCTTCACCCTTGTCAAAAATTGTTGATTTATCATTAATCATGATTTTCTTTTTAGAAGAATTGTTGTTTTTAAACTCTGAGATCTCCTTAGCTTTTTCCTCATTTTCAGTTACTAAAAACTCCGCTCCAGCAAATGCTGTGTCGTTCATACCTAAAATTTCGACAGGCATTGATGGAAAGGCTTCGTCTACAGGAATCCCGTCATGATTAATCATGGCTCTAATTTTCCCCCAGGTTTTACCACAAACAAAATAATCTCCTTTTTTTAATTTTCCATTAGAAACTAAAATTGTCGAAACAGGTCCTTTTCCTTTATCAATTTTTGACTCAATAACCACTCCAGTTGCTTTATCTGAAATAGATGCTTTTAAATCTAAGATTTCTGATTGTAATAATATGCTTTCTTTAAGTTTGTCCAAATTTATTTTTTTTGTAGCTGAGACTTCTACAAATAATGTATCACCGCTAAGTTCCTCTGCGACAAGTTCATATCTCATCATATCGTTTTTTATTTTAGTAATATTTTTGTTTGGTAAATCAGATTTATTAATTGCAACAATTATTGGAACTTTTGCTGCTTTGGCATGGTTGATAGCTTCGATTGTTTGAGGTTTTATTCCGTCATCTGCGGCTACTACTAAAATAACTATGTCGGTAATTTTTGACCCTCTAGCCCTCATTTCTGTGAAGGCTGCATGACCAGGTGTGTCTATAAATGTAATCAATTGGTTTTTGTTCGCTTTTACCTGATAAGCTCCTATATGTTGAGTAATACCCCCAAATTCATTAGAAACGATATCAGATTGTCTTAAAGCATCTAAAAGCGATGTTTTTCCATGGTCTACATGACCCATTATTGTAACAACTGGTGGCCTTTTTTCTATCTGACCACTCATAGATTTATTTTTATTTATTTCTTCAGGTTGTGAATTTTCAATAATTGCCTTGTGGCCGAATTCTTTAACAATATACTCAGCGGTGTCTTTATCAATAGTATGATTAATTGTAGCGATTACTTTCATGTTTAGAAGAAATTTAATAATGTCACTAGATTTTTCTGCCATTCTATTTGATAGTTCTTGTATAGTGATTTGTTCTGGAATGTTGACTTCTTTGATGACTTTTTTATATTCCTTTTTTTCTTCCAGTTCAGGACTATTTTTTTTCTCTTTTAATCTAGCTCTTTTTACTGCAGCTAAACTTCTCTGTTTTATCTCAATTTCTTCGACATTTAGAGCTCTCGAAACAGTCAATTTAAAATCTCTTTTATCTATTGGTGTTTTTAATTTTAATTTACTTTTTCCAGTTGGCTTATCGTCTTTTTTAATAAAAGCTTTTGTAGCCTGTTGCTCAATAAACTTTCTTGTAAATTTTTTACCTCTATTTTCCTGATTTTTGAAGTTTTGATCAGGTGAAATTATTTTTCTTGGGCCTTTTGATGCTTTAAACAAATTTTTTTTATCATTTGAAATAGCAAATGACTTTCGATTCTCTTTTTTAGATAAAGAGCTGGGATCAATTTTCTTTTTAAAATTTGATGAAATTGTTAATGTTTTCTTTTTTTCTTTTTCTTTATCCATAATCTATTTAAATACAATATTTCTTGCAGACATTATTAGTTGATCTGCCTCCTCTCTAGTTAAGGAAAATTCTTCTAAGTAACCTTGTAATCGTACTTTCTTACCTTTTACTTCATCAAAACCTCCAACTAATTCATCAGTTGATAAATCTGCAAAATCTGAGAGTTTTTTTATATTTTTCTGACCTAATATAACGAGCATACCTTGGGTCATACCTTTAAGATTAATTAGCTCATCTTCTACACCTAATTCTTTTAATTTCTTTCCAACTTCTTCCTTTACTTTAATTAAGCTTTCTTTTGATCTATTAATTAATTCTTTAGCAGTATCTTCATCTATAGCTTCAATTTTTGAAATATCCTCTGATTTAGCTTGTGATATTTCTTCAATACTTTGAAAACCCTCGGAAACCAAAAGTTGCCCCAAAGTTTCGTCTACCTCTAAATTTTTAATCAGAGCCTCGGTCTTTTCTTTAAATTCTGCTTGTCTTCTCTCAGAGTCCTCTTTGTCCGTTAGAATATCAATTTCAAAATTTGTCAGTTTAGAAGCTAATCTAACATTTTGACCTCTTCTACCTATAGCTTTGCTCAAATTTTCTTCACTAAGTATAACATCAATTTTTTTGTTAGATTGATCTATCAAGACTTTTTGTATCTCAGCAGGAGATAAGGACTCGGAAATAAGTGTAGGTAAATCTTCGGTCCATTTTATAATGTCTATTTTTTCACCATGGAGTTCGTTTACTATTGTTTGTACTCTACTTCCTCTCATTCCTACACAAGCTCCAACAGGATCAATCGAAGTATCTTTTGAATAGACACAAATCTTCGCTCTACTGCCTGGATCCCTAGCAACTGATTTGATCTCGATTGTACCTTCATATATTTCTGGAACTTCTTGAAAAAAAAGTTTAGCTAAAAATTGAGGGTGAGCTCTTGATAAAAATATTTGATGACCTTTTAGTTCTTTTTTAACTTCGTAGCAATAGGCCTTAACCCTCTCTCCAGTTTTTAAAACTTCTCTTGGAATTAACTCATCCTTTTTAATAACACCTTCAGCTTTTCCAAGATCCATAATAACATTTCCATATTCCAATCTTTTTATAATTCCACTTAGAATAAGTCCTTGTTTGTCAATAAAATCTTCATATTGTCTATTTTTTTCTGCCTCACGAACTTTTGAATTAATAACCTGTTTTGCGCTTTGAGCGGCTATTCTTCCAAAGTCAATTTGTGGTAGATCCTCATAAATTTTATCTCCTACCTTCAATAATTCAGATTTATTTTTGTTTATAGAGTTCGCATCCTCTGATGTTATTTCGCGACTTGGATCATCTACTATTTCTACAACTTCTAAAACTTTTTGTATGCTAATGTTTCCAGTTTCTCTATCAATTTTTACAAGAATGTTATTATTATGACCAAATTTCGTTAAAGCTGCTTTTTGTATAGCACTTTCCATTGATCCAATTACAATATCTTTATCTATTGATTTTTCGTTAGCCACCGCATCAACGATTCTTAACAATTCAAGTTTATCTAGACCTCTGTTTAACATTTTAATTCTCCTAAAAAAAAATGGGCTAGTGCCCATTTTGTAGTTTCCAAAATTTTAAATATTAATAAAGAAAAATTAAGGTTTTTTCAAGATTACACCTTTTTAAAAAGTGACGTTTTATCAGTTTTTTCCCAAGAAAATTCACCTTTATCCGTTGGTTTTCGTCCAAAGTGTCCATATGATGACGTTATTTCGTATATCGGCTTATTTAGGCTTAACAACTCCCTTATTCCTCTAGGGGATAAATCAAAATTATTTTTAATAATTTTTTCAACCTCTGTAATTTTATCGTGATCTTTTTCAGCTAATTTCACATATATTGAAAGTGGTTTTGAAACTCCAATTGCATAAGATAATTGGATTAAACATTTATCAGTTAAACCAGATGCAACAACATTTTTAGCTAAGTATCTGGAAACATAAGCTGCAGATCGATCAACTTTTGTTGGATCTTTACCAGAAAATGCTCCGCCACCATGTGGTGCGGCTCCTCCATAAGTATCTACAATAATTTTTCTACCAGTTAGACCAGTATCTCCATCTGGACCACCAATAATAAATTGTCCAGTAGGATTAATATAAATTTCTGATTTTTGAAGATCTGTTAATAATTCTTTAGGTATAGATTTGTTTATATAAGGAAGAATTATTTCTTTTACATTTTCTTGATTTAATTCCTTTGAATGCTGAGTTGATATAACGACGGAAGTTACTTTTTTTGGTTTTCCATTTTCATATTCCATAGTTACTTGACTTTTAGAATCAGGCTCTATCCCTTTTAATACTCCAGATTTTCTATCTTGAGCCATTAGTCTCAATATTTTATGTGAGTAAAATATAGGTGCTGGCATTAAATCTTCCGTTTCATTACATGCATATCCAAACATAATTCCTTGGTCTCCTGCCCCTTCATCTTTATTATCTTTAGAGTCAACTCCCATCGCAATGTCGGTCGATTGTTCATGAAGATGAGACTCAACTTTCGTTTGGTCTTTCCAAGAAAATCCTTCTTGGTCGTAACCTATATCTTTAATACAATCTCTTACCTTTTCAATAATTTCACTCTTATTAATGTTAGGACCACGTATCTCACCAGCTAATACAACTTTATTTGTTGTTGTTAATGTTTCACAAGCTACACGAGAGAATGGATCTTTAGATAAATAACTATCGACTACCATATCTGAAATCCTGTCACATACTTTGTCTGGATGACCTTCGGATACTGACTCGCTTGTAAATAAATAATTTTTTTCAGTCATTTTTTCTATATTTAAAAAAGATAAAACAATATGTAAATAAAAGGACAAAAAATATCAAATCATTTTTATTTCCTCCTTTTTTTTCTAACACAGGTAACTTATACTCTAAATTCCCTGTTTCATTGTTTTTTAAAGCCTTTATAATTTGTCCTTTATTATTTATTACGGCACTAATACCTTTATTTGCTGATCTCAAAACAAAAGAGTCACTTTCAACTGCTCTAAATATTGACTTTGAAAAATGTTGATGTGGCCCTATAGTTTCACCAAACCATCCATCTTCTGAAATATTGATTAACAGACTACTATTGAAATTAATCTTTTGAATTAATTCTGGAAAAATTATTTCATAACAAATTAAAGGTATAATATTTAAATTCCCGTAAGAAAAAGTTTTGGTTATATTACCATTGCTAAAAGAACCAAAACCTTCTGTAATTTTTTTAAGTCCAATTTTTTCAAGATATGTTTGTAAAGGTAAGAATTCTCCAAAAGGCACCAATTTTATTTTATCATACTGAAATTTCTTATTTAAGTTGTGATCTACTATAATAAAACTATTAAAAAATTTATTTTCCTTTTTATCTAAAGTATTAATACCTAATATTATTAGTTGATCCGAAGAAAAATTTTCTTTTATTAAATTCTTATATTTTTTGATCTCAAAAAAATATTTTCCAGATAATGCTCCCTCTGGCCAAATAAAAAGAGTTTTTTCATTTTTTTCAACATTGCTATATCTTATTAATTTTTTTATTCGGTCCAATGTTTCACTTTCTGATAAATTGTATTTTAATTCAAAATTTGGGGATACTATCTTTATATTAATAAATTTTTTTTCATTAAGATAATTTTGATTTTGAATTTTATTATTATTTAGTAAGTAATTACCATATAAATAATTACCAAAAAAACATGTAAGTAATACAAAAATTATCAGACTTTTATATTTAATTTTTTTTAAAAATAAAATTGCAGGTATACTATAAAAAGTAATTGTTAATAAATTGAAAGCAAATAATCCGATGGGATTCAATAATTGAATAATCTCAGTGAACCATGACCAGCTATAAGCCCAAAGATTCCAAGGAAAACCAGTAAAAATTTTTGCTCTAACATAGTCTACTGCAGAAATCGAAGCACAAAATAATAGGATAGATTTAATATCATATTTTAAATATTTACCGCAAATAAGGGAGCCTAAACCATAAAATAAACCTAAAGCCAGAGGTATTATAATAATCGTCAAGGGTATTAAGCTTTTAAAAGATTGATCAAATTGTAAAGAGTGAGAAATCCAGTATGTCCCTGTTAAAAAAAAACCTATTCCAAAAAAATAACCTACATAAAACAAATTTATCAAATGTGGTTTTTTTCTATATTTATTTTTTGACCTTTTATTAATATTACACAAAATAAAAAAAAGGCATGGAAATATAGCAAAATTAATTATTACAAAATTATATGGTTGAAATGAAAAGACTGAAAAACAACCAAGAAAAAAGGGGATTACGAATACTAGTAATATTCTGCTATTAAGGAAAAAATTAATCATCTAATTCAATTTTTTAATTAATTTTTTTTCAATTATATTCATTTTTTTATAATCATTATATTTTTTGTGATCATAACCAAATAAATGGACTAGGCCATGAATCCACAATATATCAAAATGTCTTTTAAATAAATTTTTTGATAAGGTATTAATCTTTTTAAAGTTGATTATTATATCTCCTAAATATATTTCTGTATTTGACTTTGTTAACATTTTTAATTTTATTTTTGTTTGATTAGGAAAAGATAAAATATCTGTTGATTTGTCTTTTTTTCTAAACTTTTTATTTAATAACTGAATTTCTTTCGCTCCAGATAATTTAATGTTTAATGAATATTTATTTTTTCCAAAAAATTTATCATTTTGAATTTTTTTTATTTTATGTTTTAAATAATTTTCTGGATGTTTTATAAATTTAAGCCAGGTTTTGTCTTTGACAATAACATTAATCTTTATCATTAATATTTTTGTTGAAGGCTTTAATAATTTTAGTAACCAATGGATGTCTTACTACGTCTTTATGATCAAATTCTATCAATTTAATTTCTTTTACTTTGTTCAGAATTTTTTTAGTTTTAACTAGTCCTGATTGAGATTTGTTAATTAAATCTATTTGTGATGGGTCTCCGTTTACCACTATTTTTGAATTTTCACCTATTCTAGTTAAAAACATTTTAATTTGCGTTAAAGTGGCATTCTGAGCTTCATCCAATATTGCAAATGAATTTTTAAGGGTTCTTCCTCTCATAAATGCTAAAGGCGCTATTTCAATTTCACCTGAGTCAATTTTTTTATTAATCTTTTCAAAACCAAAAAGATCGTAAAGCGCGTCATATAATGGTCTTAAATAAGGATCTACTTTTTCTTTCATATCGCCTGGTAAAAAACCTAATTTTTCACCTGCTTCCACAGCTGGTCTAGATAAAATCACTTTTTCTACCTTTTTTTCAAAAAGCATTGTCATAGCAACTGAAACAGCCAAAAAACTTTTTCCAGTTCCTGCTGGACCTAAAGCTATTGTTATATCGTTGTTTGTTAAAGCTTTAATATATTCTGATTGTTTTTTAGATCTTGCTATAACTGTTTTTTTTGGAGTTTTAATTAGTTGATCTAAGTTATGGACATTGGATTGCAAATTTATATTCCTTTCTTTTACTGACAATGTTAAATCTTGTTTTTCAATTAGGTTAGTTTTTAAATATTTATTTATTAAAAATTTAATAGCATTTGAAGCTTTACTTATTTCCTCATTATTTCCTTTAATGGTAATTGAATTTCCTCTAAAAAAAATTTTTGTTTTAGTCAATTTTTCCAATTCATTTAAATTACTATTAAACTCACCGACTACTGATACTAGAATGTCATTATTATGTACTTTAATATTGATTGTTTCCTTGTCTATTTTTTTAAGACTGTAATTCTGATCGAAATTTTCTATTTTAGACATATTTAAGCTGCAAGAAAGTTATCAGTATCAATTAATTCACCGTAAATTGTATGTTGGGAAAATTTTTTGATAAGCACTCTCTTTTCCTGACCAATGATGTTTTTTTTTGAGTAAACTATAACTGGATTTTGGTATTCATCTCTGCCGAAATATTTGTATTTTTCTTTTTCTTTATTCATTTTATTTTCGAACAATACTTTAACGATCTTATTTAGAAGTTCCTTTTTATAATCAAGTTTAATTTTTTCAGCAATTTTTTGAAATATTGTAAGTCTTTCTTTAGCTAATTTTTCATCAACCATTTTCAAATCGCTTGCTGGTGTTCCTGGTCTTGGGCTAAAGATAAAGGAGTATGAATTTATAAATCTAACCGTTTCCATTAATTTGCAGGTTTTATTAAAATCTTCTTTTTTTTCACCAGGATAAGCAATTATAAAGTCGCTAGCAAATTCTATTTTGGGGTTTTTTTCTTTAAGAGAATTAATTATTTTAAGATATTCTTTTATATTGTGTTTTCTATTCATAGTTTTGAGTATTTTATCAGAGCCTGATTGTACAGGGAGATGCAATAAAGGCATAAGTTTAGAACAATCTTTATGTGCTTCTAATAAATCATTAGTCATGTCTTTGGGATGTGAGGTATAGTAACGAATTCGCTTCAGACCTTTTTTTTTCTCAAGAGCATATATGATATCAGACAGACGTTTGTTTTTATTAAAGTAAGCATTTACATTTTGACCTAGCAAAGTTATTTCTCTTGATCCATTATTTATAAGCTTATCAGCTTCATCTAAAATTTCTTCAAAACATCTTGAATATTCTGGACCCCTTGTATAAGGAACAACACAAAATTTACAAAATTTATCACAGCCTTCTTGTATCGTTAAAAAAGATGATACTTTAGAATTATTATTACAAGTGGAATTTAGTTCATCAAATTTCTTGATTGTATCAAAATTTGTAATGTCATATTGTTTTTTTTTATTTTCTATATCTTTTATAACTTTGTTTATTGATTGGTAGGATTGCGGACCTATAACAGCATCTACATAACGATCTTTTTTTAATATTAAATCTCCTTCAGCTTGAGCAACGCATCCAGCAATAATAAGAATTGGTTTTTTTTTATTCCTATATTCTTTTTTAACTCTACCAACATCATGAAATACTTTTTCTGTTGCTTTTTCTCTGATATGACAAGTGTTAATTATATAACAGTCTGCTTCTGATATTTTTGTAGTTGGAAAATAATTAATCTTTTTAGTGATATCTAATATTCGGTTGCTATCGTATTCATTCATCTGACAACCGAACGTTTTTATAAATATTTTTTTTTTCAATTTATTTTTTTTTTTTAGATCCATAAAGCTCAAGTTTATGGTCGACCAAATTATAGCCAAGTTTTTTCGCAATTTTAATTTGCAAGTCTTCAATATCTTTATCCACAAATTCTATTATTTCACCAGTGTTCACATCAATTAGATGATCATGGTGTTCATCTGTTGACGGTTCATATCTGGACTTACCTTCTTTGAAATCATGTCTTTCTATGATTCCTGATTCCTCAAAAAGTTTTAAAGTTCTATATACTGTTGCAATACTAATTTTTTTATCCAATAAGCTTACTCTTTTGTGTAACTCATCAACATCAGGGTGGTCCTTTGAGCCAAAAGTCAACTTTGACTCTGACATTACCTTAGCTATTACTCGCCTCTGCTCTGTCAATCTAACTCCTTTTTGCTTACACTTTTCCTCAATTATACTCATTATTTAAAATCCTTTTATTGATATATTGGATTAACCATTTTATTTTCTAATTGTTTATTTTTTATCAAAATCTCAATATTTTCAAGTTTTAATTCAGGTAATTGATTGCTTTTATAGCCATATAGTTTGGAACCATGCACAATTTGGATTCCTTTTGCCACAGATAAAGATATTCTAATAGAAGAATAGCTGCCCGGCCCCATATTAACTATTATTGAGTATTTACTGCTTAATTTGACTTTATGTTTTTTTATCAAGCTAATAATATTACTAACAAGTAGATTGTTAGAGTTAATATTGTTTTGTAATTTTACTTTAAAGAATTTATTATCAGATTTTAAACCTATTGAATTATTTTTGCCAGTGCAGTTAATTATTAAAAAATTATTTATCATTCTTATATTTTTTTTACCTTTTAAATTAAGTTTGCACTCATCTGAAATAGTTATTAATGACTTTGGTATAATTACTATAATGTATCATCGATTTGAAGAAAATAAATACCCATCAACAAATATAAAGATTAATGCTTTTAAAAAGCACATTGAGCTGATCAAAAAAAATGGTATTAGATTTGTAAATCCTTCTAACTTTGAAAATGAACTAAATAACAATAAAACTGATAGAAAAATACTTATTACAATAGATGACGGGTACCAGTCTTTCTATAAGAATGCTTGGCCAATTCTTAAAAAAAACGAAATTCCTTTCATATTATTTGTGAGCACTAGAGAAGTTGGAAAAAGAGGATATATGAGCTGGGAGAATATAAGGGAGATAGAAAAATATGATTTTGTAGAAATAGGAAATCACAGTCATACTCATGATTACCTTATTGATTTCGAAGTACAAGAAATTAAAGATGATTTGAAAACATCTATAGAGATTTTTAAAAAAGAACTTGGTAAAAATTCTTCTTTTTTTTCTTATCCATTTGGCGAATATAGCTCTAATTTAAAAAATATTGTTATTGATCTTGGTTTTAAATATGCATTTGGTCAACATTCAGGTGTCACTGATTATACTAAAAATTTATTTGAAATGCCAAGATTTCCAATTAATGAAAAGTATGGGGAAATTGATAGATTTAAAACAATATTAAAAACATTGCCGTTTCCATATAAGTCAATTCAGCCAGATGAAAGATACATTGGAGACGAAAATAATCCACCCAAAGTAAGCATTCAATTTTATGATAATTTAAAAAATTTAAAAAATATAAATTGTTTTTCAAATGAAGAGGATAAATGGAGAAACTCCAAAATTAGTTTGAATAGTGAAAATAAATTGGAGGTAAATTTAGAGGGAAAGTTTACTACTGAACGTGGAAGGATAAACTGTTCTCTGAGAGAAAAAAATGGTTTTTATAGATGGCTAGGTATTCAATTTGTTGTAAAAGAAAAATAGAATTAAAGTTGAATATCTTTTTTTACAACAGAATTAGTTAATTGAACTTTCTCAAAGTCTGATAGATCGTTTTGTTTTATTATTTGCTCTAAAATATCTGTATATTCTTTTCCGGTTTGTGCGTATTTATCTAAAGTATCTGTAAGATCCAAACCTCTAATAGACTTATTTCTTTTTCTGATATTGTGTCTTTTTTCTCTAAACTCTGAATAACCTCTGTGAGTGTTTAAATTGTTCTTATAGGCTTTAACCGAAGCTCTTAGGATGGGAAATCTTAAAATTTTATGACCTTCATTTTTACCTTTATTCAAGGGTTCTATGCCTTGTCCTGTCCATGTCCACTGGCCAAATATTGCATTCCCCTCTAAAGCAAATCTTGAAGTACCCCAACCACTTTCTTTTGCTGCTTGCGCTAATGCAATTGAGACCGGTATAATATCCATTCTTTTGTTTAACTCTGAAATATCAGAGTTTTTTACTTTATATTCTCTCAATTTTAATCTTAACCAAGATTTTTCTTTATCAGTAGTCATTTTTTTTGAAGTTATTCTTTTTAATTTTATTTTGTCATCTAGAATTTTATCATTTTCAGCAACTACTAAAGGTAAAACGATTTTAATAAATGTTTCCTTTTTAAGTTTAGTATCTTTAATTTCATCTAAATCTTTTGGAAATTGAGTGAAGTATATTGGTTTAACTCTCTTTTGATATCTTACAGTCTTTAAATCATATTCAACATCTTCGAATAAGCTTAAAACAGTCTCAGTTTTAATATTTAAATTTGGTAGGACTAATTCAGTGACTTGACTTGGTGATTTCTCTTTTTTTGGTTCAGGTTTTTTTACCTGTTTTTGTTCCTCTTTTTTTTGGGGTTTTTTTTCTATTTTTTTCTTTACTTCTTTCTGTTTCTCAATTTTTTTTGGTTTTTCTTTCTCAACTGGAACTGATTGAGTTACATCACTTCCTTCATAGTTTTCTTTTAAAGTGAAAAAAGTAATACCTAATGCACAGATAAAGACCACAATTCCAAAACTTTTGATTAATTTATTAGTTTTTGTTTTTTCAACTTCAGAGTTATAAAAACTGCTAAACAAATTTACTAATGCATCTGCAATAAAACTAGAAACCGTGTTAAATACTTTGGGAATTGTATTTAAAATGCCAATCCCTAAATTACCAGAATTTCTCCACAATGATATAAAGAAATTCCCAACACCTCCAGTGGTATCATCGTATAATCCTGTAGCTCCTCTTTTCGTTCTTTTAAAAAACTTTCCTACCCCCTCAGTTGTGTTACTATAAATTCCTGAAACCCCTTTTCCTGCTTTTGAAAGAGGGTTTGAAATACTTTTTTTAAAAAAACTTACGTTAAAATCTTTAGGTATAGGTACATTATTTTTTTTTAAAATATGCTCAATTTGTTGAGTTGTGAGATTTTTTTTTCTTTTTATATAATTTTGTATTTCTGTAATTTTATATATTCTGCTTAACTCTAATAATTTATCTCTGTAACTTGGAACTTTCTTCATTTAAATCGCCTCTACTGAGTTAACCTCTTTAACATAATGTTTTAATAAATTTTGAACGCCTTGTTTTAAAGTCATTATTGAACTGGGGCATCCAGAACACGCACCTTGTAGCTCTACTTTAACAACACCGTTATCGAAAGACTTAAATTTAATATCTCCTCCATCTTTTGCTACAGCGGGTCTTATTTTTGTATCTAGTACATCTTTTATTTTAGATATAGTTTCATTATCATCAGATTTCTTATCAGTCTTATTTTTTACTAGTATAGGATCATCATTTTTTTCAAAGTAATCGTTTAAATGTGAAATAATCATAGGCTTCAGGCTATCCCAGGAAGTGCTTTTCTCTTTTTTTACAGTTAAAAAATTATCTGAAATTAAAATTAGTTCAACTCCTGAAAAATTTAATACTTCTCTAATAAATGGAATTTTTATATTGCTTAGATTTGATTTTCTAAACTCTTCTGTGCCGACTTTAGATAAAATTTTTTGAGATAAAAATTTTAAAGAATCTGGATTAGGTGTTTGTTCAACATGTATCATAGTAAGATATATATATTACACAAATCCTACTATTTCACGTATCTTTTTTAGGTTTTCCTCAGCAATAATACTAGCCTTTTCTTTACCTTTTTTTAATACATCTTCTAGGTGTTTTTTATCTTTCATTAATTTTGTGATATTTTTTCCGATTGGACTAATTGTCTCAACTAATTTTTCAGAAAGTTTTACTTTTAAAAATGAGAAGTCTTTTCCAACAAAATCGTTAAGGGTGTTCTCAATTTTTTGACCTGACAAATCTGAGTATATGCTTAATAAATTATATGCTTCGGGTCTGTTTTCATAATCTTTAATATTTTCAGTAATTGGGTCGGTATCAGTTTTTGCCTTTTTAATTTTTTTCACTATTTCATCAGAACTATCCTTCAAATTTATCCTAGAATAATCTGACTCTTCAGATTTACTCATTTTTTTTGTCCCATCTCTTAAACTCATAACACGTGAAATATTTTTTTGAATCAAAGGTTCTGGTAACGGAAAAAAGTCCTTGGCATTAAAATCATTATTGAATTTTTGGGCAATATCTCTTGATAATTCTAAATGCTGTTTTTGGTCTGCGCCAACTGGAACGTGTGTAGCCTTATAAAGCAAAATATCTGCAGCCATCAAGTTTGGGTAAATATATAGTCCAACACTGGCTTTCTCTTTATCTTTACCAGCCTTATCCTTAAATTGAGTCATGCGATTTAACCAGCCAAGTCTACAAACACAATTTAAAATCCAAGCAAGTTCAGCGTGACCGCTTACTGAAGATTGGTTGAAGATAATGCTTTTTTCTGAGTCTAATCCTGAAGCTAAGAAACCTGCGGTGGTTTCCAAGATATTTGATTTCAATTCTTTTGGATTTTGAAATGAAGTTATGGCGTGTAAATCAACCACACAATATAAACAATTCTTTTTTTTTTGAAGTAATACGAAATTTTTTAAGGCTCCAAGATAATTTCCAAGATGTAAATTACCAGTTGGTTGTACTCCAGAAAATACTAATTCCTTTTTCATATTAGTTTGTTTTTAAACTTCTTACGCTAAGCACTTTTAAAAAATAACAGATCAAAAAATACAATAAAGCTACGCAGATTACTATAAATAATAAGTATAAAATTTTATAATCACTAGAATAACTCAAGTTTTTTGCAAAATAATTTAAACTCTCATGAAAAGCATATGTCATAATTATTGTGGAAAATACTATCTTCATAAAATTTATATATAATCTTGAATTTATTTTTAAATAACCTATTTTTCTAAGAAGATAAAAATAATAAAAAACTCCTATCCAAGTAGATAAAGTTGTTGCAATTGGAATAATGATAAAACCAATTTGTTTAAAAAATAATATACTTACAGCAATATTGATAAAAACAACAATTGATGAAACTTTAAAAGGAGTCATTGTATTGTCTCTAGCAAAAAAGAAATTTGCAAATATTTTTAGAATTGCAAAAGCTGGTATTCCATAACCAAAATATTTAAGAGCTAGCGATGTCTGTACAATATCATTTTTTGTAAATGATCCGTAACCAAATAAAGCATTTACTATTTCTTCAGAACCAACAATTAATGCTGCACTGGCAGGCAAAGAAAGTAATAAAGATAATTCTAAAGATTTATTTTGAATTTTATTTGCTTCATTAGTTTTTTTATTTTTAATCAGTTTGCTTAATAATGGTAATGATACTGTGCTTACAGCAATACCAGCTATTGCGAGATTTATTTGATAAACTCTGTCTGCATAATAAAGATAAGAAACTGCTCCAGCTTGAAAAGAAGCTATAATCGTTCCAACTAAAATACTAATTTGGATAACGCCAGAAGAAAAAATACTAGGTAAAAGTTTCTTAAGGAAGAATTTTACATTATGTTTTACCTTATTTTTTAAAATTAATGAGGGTTTATAATATTTTGATGCAAAGAAAATTAAAAAAAGTAATTGTATTAAACCCGATATTGAAACTCCATAAGATAGATTAAAAGCATAATCCAATTTATAATAATAAGCGATAATCAAAGATAAAATTAAAATTAAATTTAAAAAGATGGGCGCTGCTGCAGCAGCAGCAAATTTATTTTCAGAATTAAGAATTCCTGCGAAAAATGATGATAAACTTACAAATGCTAGAAAAGGGAAAGTTATTCTAGTTAAGTCGACCGCTAAATCAAATTTAGTGTTATCTTCTACAAAACCTGGGGCAATTAGATAAACAACATACGGAGTAAGAATTTCAACAATTAAAACTATGGTTAAAAGTCCTAAAATTAATAAGGTCAAAACTTCATCTGCAAACCGTTTGCCTTGACTTTTGCCTTTTATTTTTTCTGAAGTGTAACTTGGAATAAATGCTGCGTTAAACGTACCCTCTGCGAATAATCTCCTGAATGTATTAGGAAGCCTAAATGCTACGAAAAAAGCATCAGCATATATCGAAGTTCCTAAAAATATTGCTATCAATATATCTCTGAAATAACCGAGGACACGGCTCAACATCGTATAAAAACTAAATACAGTGGTAGAAAATAATAAATTCATATTTAAGACAAAATTATTAGTGATATATTCACATATATATTACATACTCAAAATCCGATGACAAAAAAATCAAAAATTGATCATTATACAGATAAAGAGGCTTTAGATTTTCATATAGGTAATAAGTCTGGCAAAATTGAGGTTAATTCGTCTAAACCTCTTATCTCAAAAAGAGATTTATCTCTTGCTTATTCGCCTGGGGTAGCAGCACCTGTAAAAGAGATTTCCAAAGACTCTTCGAAAGCTTATGATTATACTTCCAAAGGAAACTTGGTAGCTGTAATAAGTAATGGTTCCGCTATCCTAGGGCTCGGAAATCTTGGCTCCTTAGCTTCAAAACCTGTTATGGAAGGAAAAGCTGTATTATTCAAGAGATTTGCAGATATAGATTCTATCGATATAGAAATAGATAACACAAATACTGAAGAAGTAATTTCTACTATTAAAAATATTGCAGGCACTTTTGGTGGCATAAATTTAGAAGATATCGCTGCTCCTGATTGTTTTATTATAGAACAAAAGTTAAAAGAAACATTAGATATTCCAGTGTTTCATGATGACCAACATGGTACAGCAATCATTACAACGGCTGCGTTAATAAATGCTTTAGATATTTCAAAAAAAAAAATTGATAAAGTTAAAATAGTTGTGAATGGTGCAGGAGCATCAGCAATAGCTTGTACAAATCTTTTTAAAAAAATTGGAGTAAAGAGTGAAAATGTAATTATGTGTGATAGAAAAGGAGTAATTTACAAAGGAAGAGACAATGTGGATAAATTTAAATCAGCCCATGCTGTTGAAACAAAATTCAGAACTTTAGATCAAGCTATTAAAGGAGCTGATGTTTTTCTTGGTTTATCAGCAAAAGATGTTGTCAACCGTGACATGATCAAATCAATGGCAAAAAATCCTATAATATTTGCTTGTGCTAATCCTGATCCAGAGATAAAACCAGAAATAATCAATGAAGTGAGAGATGACGCAATAATTGCAACTGGAAGATCAGATTATCCTAATCAAGTTAATAATCTCATTGGTTTCCCTTACATTTTTAGAGGAGCATTGGATGTTAGAGCCAAAATAATTAACGACGAAATGAAGGTTGCTGCTGCTAATGCGATAGCGCTATTAGCGAGAGAGGATGTTCCGGATGAAGTGGTATCTGCGTATGGAGGGGAAAGACCTAAGTATGGAAAAGAATATATAATACCATCAACATTTGATCCTAGACTTGTAAGGAGAATTCCCTCAGCAGTGGCTGAAGCAGCAATGAAAAGTGGTGTAGCAAGAAAAAAAATTGATAATTTAGATCAATATAAAGATATGCTTGCTGCAAGATTAGATCCTTCAATGTCTTTAATGCAGGGTATTAATTCAAACGTAAAAAAAAGTCCTAAAAGAGTTGTTTTTGCAGAAGGTGAAGATGAAAATATGTTAAAAGCAGCTATAGAATTCGGAAAAAATAAGTTAGGAACACCAATAGTAATTGGAAATGAAAAAAGAGTAAGAGAGACTTTAAAGAATATCGGACTAGATGAAAATTTTAAAATTGAAATTGTTAATTCAACAAACAAAGACAAAAGAGAAAAGTATACAAAATATTTATACCAAAAACTTCAAAGAACAGGACAGCTTGAGCGAGATGTAGATCGATTAGTTAGAAATGAGAGAATAGCTTTCGGTTCTGCTATGGTAGCGTGTAAAGATGCCGACGCAATGGTGACTGGTAATATTAGACATTACGCTGCCTCAATAGAAAAATTAAAACATGTTTGTGATGCTAGAAAAGGGGAACCAATTTTTGGTATGACAATGATAGTATTTAAGGGACGAACTGTTTTGGTGGCAGACACTAATGTTGAAGATTTTCCTTCCTCAGAAAGATTGGTTGCGATTTCAAAATCATGCGTAAGAGTATCAAAACTTTTTGGATTTGAACCTAAAGTAGCTTTTTTATCTCACTCAACATTTGGTAAGCCAATTTCTAGAAATACGAAACATGTTAGAGATGCGATAGATATGTTAAAAAATGATAAAGTTGACTTTGACTTTGATGGAGAGATGCAGCCAGATGTAGCCTTAAATCCAATTTATCAAGATGTTTACCCTTTTTCAAAAATAGTAGGCAAGGCAAATATACTGATTATGCCAGCTCTGCATAGCGCTGCGATATCAACTAAATTAATGAAATCTTTTGGTGGTGCAAAATTAATTGGTCCGTTATTAATTGGCTTAGATTTACCTATTGAAGTTGCACCTTTAAGATCAACTACATCAGATATTTTAAATCTTGCTTCAATTGCAGCTTATTCAGCAGATGTAATAGATTACAAAAAAAGCTAAATTTTATTTCTACTAAGTTCACTAGCTAAATAAATAGATGGAATAACCTTCTCAACATCATATATCTTTTCTGCTTCGGAAAGAACTTCTTTTTTCTCATCGCTATCCATAGCTATACCAAAAATATAAATTTTCTTATTAATTGTCTCTAAAGTATAGTTTCTTGCTTTAGTTTTTTTATTAAAAATCAAAGCTGTTCTTAGCTGACTTGTAATGAGAATGTCTTTAGCTGTTTGCTTAAAATTTGAGCTTCCTTTTATAGTAATAGCGTTTTTTACCTCTCTTACGCCTTTAGTTTCCCATGCTAATTTTGTAATTTTTATTTTTTCTTCAGGTTCATCGACCTTGCCTGATAAGAAAATTCGGCCATCTAACACTTCAACTTGAATATTTATGAAGTATTTTTTTTCATTTAAAGATAATCTTGCTACTAAGTTTTTTTGCATAATTGTATCATCAATTTGCATACCTATTGTTCTAGGATCAAAGGTAATGTCAACTCCAGCACCGAAACGACCTGCCGGCGAACAACTTGATAAGAAAATTATTAATAAAAAAATTGATAAATAAACTCTCATTTTTTATTTTTAATACAAAGATTATAAATAATCTTTTTTGGTACTTGTTCTTTTTTAGACATTAATTTTACAATATCCTTTACTGTATAACTTTTAAGATATTTTATAACTTGTTTTTCTATTTTAACAAAGTCAGTTGTGTATAATTTTTTTTTGATCCTGTTTGAAATAATAATTGTTAATTCACCTTTTAATTGTGTCTTAAAAAGGTTAATTTTATCAACGCTATCTCTATAATAAGATTCATGTTTTTTTGTCATTTCTCTTGCGATAAATATCTTTCTGTCTGAAAAATATTTTTTAAAGTGTTTAACGTAAAAATTTATTTTTATTGCTGGAACAAAAAATACTAACGAATAATTACAATCTTCAAGAGTCTTTAATAATTTATTCAATTCATTTTCAGTTTTTGGTAAAAAACCATAAAATAAAAATTTTTCTCCGAAACCAGACATACTTACTGCAGCAGATACCGCTGAAGGACCTGGCACTGTAAAAATTTTTAAGTCGTTTTTAATACATTCATTAATAATCAAATTTCCAGGATCAGACAAAACTGGTGTGCCTGCATCTGAAATTAAAGACAAAATTTTGCCCTCTTTTAAATATTGTATTATTTTATTTAAGGATTTTTTTTCATTAAACTTATGATAAGGAATCAATTTATTTTTTATGTTAAAATTATTTAGAAGTTTTAAAGAGTGTCTTGTATCTTCACAAAGAATGAAGTCAGATTTTTTTAATATTTCTATTGCTCTAAGTGTTATATCTTCTAAATTTCCTATTGGTGTTGAAACAATGTATAAACCTTCTTCTAAATTATTCATAAAATTATGTTAAAAAAAACAATTATCTTTATTTATATATTATTATCATTCAATTTTAACTCTTTTGCAGACGAAAACCAAAGAACTCTAAAGGTAGGTCTTTTAGCTCCTTTTAGTGGAGAATATAAAGATATGGGTCAATCTATAATGCTTTCACTTCAATTAGCTTTGGACGAAATAAGTGATGATAATATAAAAATTTTTCCCAGAGACTCTGGATTTGATAATATGGAAAAGCTTACAAAATCTATTGAGTCATTAAGAGAAGAAAATATAAAAATAGTCATTGGACCAATTAGCCACGAAGATTTTAACGGTGCGTTGAAATATAAAGATATGGTTTTTATTTCTCCCTCAAATATTAATCCTAAAGTTCAAAGTAACATTTTAAGTATTGGAGTAAGCTTAGAGTCCCAAATGAAATCAATTGAAGAATTTATAAAAAAAAATAAAAGAAAAAAAACAATTATTATGTATCCTAAAAATAAATATACCCCTTTAATTGACTCAAAAATTGAAAATATAAATATTAATAATAAAAAAATATTTAAGTATAGCGCAGATCCAAAAGTATTAACTAGTGATATAGAAAAGCTTACTAATTACAAACAAAGAAAAAGAAACTTGATATCTAGAGTTAAAAGACTTGAGGAAAAGGAGGATGAGGCCTCTAAGTTAGAACTTAAAAGATTGGAACAAAAATATACAATTGGCAAAGTAAATTTTGACTCTGTAATAATCATAGATTTTGGCGATAGTCTGAAAAGTGTTCTTACTTCATTAGTTTATTCTGACGTAGATCAAAATGATGTTTTGATAACTACTGTCAACCAATGGTTTGATAAAAGCATATTTTTAGAAAACTCTATAAAAAATTTATATTACCCTTCAGTTGATATTAAGAACTTCCAAAAATACAATAAAAAATATTCAAAAACTTATGGTATTCAACCAAGTGAAATTACAATTTTAACCTATGATGCTTTGGGACTTATTTATTACGTATGGAATAAAAAAAATTATAAAATTTCTTCAATTAAAGATTTCATGATTAAAGATAATATTAAAGGTAAAATTGGAACTTTCAATTTCATAGATGGCCGTCTAATACAAAAACTAAATATGTATAAAGTTTCAGATAAAAAATTTATAAAGTTTTAATTTCTTTTTCAATTTTTCGAAAGCAATACTTCTATGATCTATCTTCATTTTCTTGGATATTTTCATTTGTCCAAAAGTGACCTTATATTTGTTTGGAATAAATATAGGATCATACCCAAATCCTTTTGAACCTAGAATTTTGTAAGAAATATTGCCGTTTATAATTCCTTCTGTTGTAATGATTTTTTTTTTGCTTAGTTTAATTGATAAACTACAAATAAATCTTGCTTTTCTATTTTTTTTGTCTTTTATTTTGTTTAAAATTTTAAGCATTGCTTTTCTAAAACTTCCACTTTTCTTTGCCCATCTAGCTGAATAAATTCCGGGTTTTTTATTTAAGGCTAGTATTTCTAATCCAGAGTCGTCTGACAACGAAATCATTTTTGATTTTTCATAAAAAAAATTAGCCTTTAGTTCTGAATTTGATTTGAATGTTTTTCCCGTTTCCTTAGGTGCCTTTATCATTAAACTTTTAGGTGAAATCTTCTTTATCTTTTTACTTAATAATTTACTTATTTCCCTGAATTTTCCTTTATTATGGGTGCCAATAAGCAATATGTTGTTTTTTTTCATTGAATACTAGTAATTATATTTTTCACCATTATATAGCAATTATATGAGCAAATCTAACAAAGACATAAATTTAAATGATGAAGAAAAAAAGTCTTCAACTGAAGAAGGAGTTAGTGAACAAAAAATTGAGCCTTCTGCCGAAGAAAAGCTTAAAATTTCTGAAGAAAAACTCTTAAGAGCTCTTGCTGACTCAGAAAATCAAAGGAGGAGGTTTGAAAAAGAAATTAAAGATGCTTTTGATTTTGGAGGTTTCAATTTTGCGAGGGAGATGTTGGCTATATTAGACAATCTAGAGCGAGCAAAAAAATCCATTCAAGAAGATGAGGTTTTAAAGAAAAGTAAAGAATTTGAAAAATTCTTCAAAAATTTAGAGATAATTGAAAAAGACTTAATTTCTACTTTTGCAAAGAATAAAATTACCAAAATTAACTGTTTAAATAAAATGTTCGATCCGAATTTTCATCAAGCGATGTTGGAGATTGAAGATGATAAAACTGAAGCAGGCACAATTATTCAAGAAATTCAACCTGGGTTTATGTTTGGTGAAAGATTATTGAGACCCTCTTTTGTAGGAATTTCAAAGAAAAAAGGTGAAAAAAGTGAGAAAAATAAATAAAAAAACGCCTTGTAGAATTAGATTTAAACCCCATATAGGAACTGTAAACAAAGGAAAATATGAGTAGAGTTATAGGAATAGATTTAGGAACAACAAATTCTTGTGTAGCTATAATGGATGGTACACAAGCTAAGGTTTTAGAGAATGCTGAAGGAGCAAGAACCACACCTTCTGTAGTGGCTTTTTTAGAAAAAGAGGAAAAACTAGTCGGACAGCCTGCGAAAAGACAGGCAGTAACAAATCCAGAGGACACCATTTTCGCTGTCAAGAGATTGATTGGCAGAAAATTTGATGGACCGTCAGTTCAAAAAGATATTTCTAAAGTTCCTTATAAAATAGTTAAATCTGAGAACGGCGATGCATGGGTAGAGGGTAAAGGCAAAAAATATTCTCCAGCTCAAATTTCTGCATTCGTTCTGCAGAAAATGAAGGAGACAGCTGAAAAATATTTAGGCCAGGCAGTTACAAAAGCAGTAATCACTGTACCTGCTTACTTTAATGACTCTCAAAGACAAGCGACAAAAGATGCTGGTAAAATTGCAGGTCTAGAAGTGTTAAGAATTATAAATGAACCAACAGCTGCTTCATTAGCTTATGGTCTAGATAAAAAAGGTGGAAAAAAAATAGCAGTTTATGATTTAGGCGGTGGTACGTTTGATGTTTCAATTTTAGAAATTGGTGATGGTGTATTTGAAGTTAAGTCTACCAATGGAGATACTTTTTTAGGTGGTGAAGACTTTGATGATACAATTGTTGAATATTTAGTTAATGAATTCAAAAAAGATAATGGGATTGATTTAAAATCAGATAAGCTTGCTTTACAAAGATTGAAAGAGGCAGCTGAGAAAGCAAAAATTGAACTTTCATCGGCAACACAAACCGAAATTAATTTACCTTTTATCACAGCTGATAAATCAGGCCCAAAACATTTGAATTTAAAATTTACTAGAGCAAAATTAGAAGCTTTAGTTCAAGCTTTAATCGAAAGGACTTTAAGTCCATGTAAAACAGCTTTAAAGGACTCTGGTTTTTCTGCTGCAGAAATTAATGAAGTCGTTTTGGTCGGCGGAATGACTAGGATGCCTAAAATTATCGAGACAGTTAAAAACTTTTTTGGAAAAGAACCTAACAAAAGTGTAAATCCAGACGAGGTTGTTGCAATGGGTGCAGCTATTCAAGCTGGCGTCCTTCAGGGTGATGTGAAAGACGTCCTACTTTTAGATGTAACGCCTTTATCTCTAGGAATAGAAACTTTAGGAGGTGTCTCTACAAAACTTATTGATAAAAATACGACAATTCCTACAAAGAAAAGCCAAGTATTTTCTACAGCAGAGGACAATCAACCTGCAGTTTCTATAAGAGTATTGCAAGGTGAAAGAGAAATGGCAGCTGACAATAAGCTTTTAGGAAATTTTGAATTAGTTGGTATACCCCCGGCCGCTAGAGGAACTCCTCAAATTGAAGTAACTTTTGATATAGATGCAAATGGTATCGTAAGTGTTTCTGCTAAGGATAAAGGTACTGGAAAAGAACAAAAAATACAAATTCAAGCTTCAGGTGGATTATCTGAAGAAGAAATAAATAAAATGGTCAAAGATGCAGAAGCAAATAAAGAGGCTGATAAGAAAAAAAGAGATGGTGTTGATGCAAGAAATCAAGCTGATAGCATAGTTTTCTCAACTGAAAAGAGCTTAAAAGAACATGGTGATAAAGTCTCAGCTGAAGAAAAAAAAGCTATTGAAGCTGGTGTTACTGATCTTAAAGAAGCTTTAAAGGGGACAGACACAGAGGATATAAAGAAAAAAACTCAAAGCCTTATACAAGTTTCAATGAAACTCGGTGAAGCTATTTATAAGAGCCAACAAAAAAATCAGCCTAAAGATGATAAAAATAATAAAGATCCTAATGACAAAGGTAACGACAAAGAAAATGTTGTTGACGCTGACTTCGAAGACGTAAAAGAAGATAAAGAAAAAAGCGCCTAAGATAAAAAAAGGAGCAATTTCTTGTGGCAAAAAGAGATTATTATGAAATCTTAGGTGTATCCAAATCCGCATCCAAGGATGAAATTAAAAAAGCTTATCGCAAATTAGCCCTTAAATACCACCCAGATAAAAATAAAGGGGATAAAGTATCAGAGGATAAGTTTAAAGAGGCGAGTGAAGCCTATCACGTGTTATCTGACGATAAAAGAAAAACAAATTACGACCAGTTCGGTCATGCAGCTTTTGACGGAGGAGGTGGTCAGGGATTTGGTAATTTTGACTTTGGATCTTCGTTTTCTGATATATTTGAAGATTTTTTTGGTGATGATGTATTCGGTGGAAGCAGAAGATCTGGAAGAAGATCATCTAACAGAGGCAATGATTTAAGATATGATGTATCGATAAGCATGGAAGAAGCCTATTCAGGATTAAATAAAAAAGTAAATTATACAACATACAAAAAATGTTCAAGATGTACAGGACAAGGATCTGAGCCTGGTTCAAAACCTGTGACATGTAAATATTGTAGCGGAAGAGGAAAAGTAAGATCAAATCAAGGATTTTTTACAATTCAACAAACTTGTCCGGAATGCAGTGGGTATGGAGAAACAATTAGTAATCCTTGTAAACAGTGCGGCGGTAATGGCAAAATTCAAAGTAAAGAAAGTGTTTCAGTCAAAATTCCCAAAGGTGTTGATGATGGGACAAGAATAAGAGTCTCTGGCAAGGGGGAGGCGGGAAGTAAAGGGGGATCCACAGGAGATTTATATTTATTTGTATCGGTTGATAATCATAGTATTTTTAAAAGATCAGATGAGCATTTATATTTCGAATTACCGATAACCTTTGCTGATGCAGCTCTAGGGACTTCAGTGGAGGTACCTTCTATAGATGGTGGTAGGGCAAAAATTAAGATTCCTGCTGGAACACAACATGGAAAACAATTAAGACTTAAGGGTAAAGGTATGCCATTTCTTAGAGGTAGTGGTTTCGGTGATTTATACATTAAAATTATAACAGAGGTCCCTTCAAATTTAAATTCAAAACAAAAAGAGCTATTAGAAGAGTTTAGAAAAATTGAGTCGGAAAAATCAAGTCCAATTATAAAAAGCTTTTTTGAAAAAGCAAAAAAATTTTGGAAAAACTCATAAAGATTTATGATCATGCATGAAATTATGTCTGCTGTCTTTCTTTTAGCAGTATTATTTTTGGTTCTTCCTTCATTTATAAATACCAACAGAAAACGAAAACAATTAATTCAAAATTTCTTTATTTGGACTATAATTGTGCTAATTATTGTTATAATTATTAATCTATTAATATAATGAAAAAAATCAACTTAGCTATAACTGGTTGTTTAGGAAGAATGGGACAACACCTTATAAAATCTTCTAAGAATAAAAAAGATTTTAAAATAGTTGCTCTAACAGAAAGCAGAATAATCAGAAAGAAAATTTCTGGTCTTAAGCTTGAATTAAACAATGTAAATGCATTTAAAAAAGCAAATGTAATTATAGACTTCACAGTACCGAAATGTACTTTGCAAGTTTTAAAAATCGCTTCAAAACTTGGAAAAAGAGTAGTTATTGGAACTACTGGTTTTTCAAAAAAAGAGGAAAATTTGATAAAAAAATTTTCAAGGAAAATACCAATCTTGAAAGCTGGAAATATGAGTTTAGGTGTTAATCTTTTGATGTACTTGACGGAAATTGCCTCTAAATCCTTAAGTAACAATTTTCTAACTAAAGTATACGAGGTTCATCATAAATACAAAAAAGACCACCCCTCTGGAACAGCTTTAATGTTGGGAAAGGGTATAGCTGATGGAAAAAATAAAAACCTTTACAATTTAATAGGAAAAAAATATTTAAATAAAAAAACTTTTCCTTATGGTAAAAAAATAAATTTCAATTCAATCCGAAAAGGTAATGTTATTGGAGAACATGAAGTGAGATTTTCAAGTGGAAAAGAAACAGTAACTTTAAATCACGAGTCTTTTGATAGAGCTTTATATTCTGAGGGCGCATTGTCTGCGAGTAAGTGGTTAATGAAAAAAAAAGCTGGTCTATATTCGATGAGAGATTTGTTAAACTTTAAGTGAATAAAAAGAAGAAATCTAAAATTATTCAAAGGATATTAAATAATACCTACCCTAAGGTTCCTATTCCTCTAAATTACAAAAATACTTTTACTTTACTTGTTTCTGTTCTGCTTTCAGCACAATGTACTGATGTAAATGTTAACAATGTAACTAGGAATATCTATCCAAGATATAATCATCCAAAACATTTTGTAAAACTAGGGAGAAAAAAAATAGAAACATTAATTAGGAAAATTGGTATTTTTAGGATTAAAGCTAAAAGCATTTATTATCTCTCAAAAACTTTGGTTGAAAAATATAAGTGTAAAGTACCAAATACTTACAGGGAATTAGAACAGTTGCCTGGGGTTGGGCATAAAACAGCAAGCGTTGTAATGTCTCAGGGTTTTGGTTACCCTGCATTTCCTGTAGATACTCATATTCATCGGTTAGCTCAAAGATGGGGGTTAACTAATGGGAAAAACGTTTTGCAAACTGAAAAAGATTTAAAACTGATATTTCCTAAGAAAAACTGGAATAAACTTCATCTTCAAATTATCTGGTACGGCAGAGAGTATTGTAAAGCAAGAGATTGCTTTGGTTTAACTTGCAAAATTTGTAAAAGCTGTTACCCAAATAGAAAAAAGAAATTTATCGCAAAAAAAGCTTAATATGAAAGTTCTAGGCATTGGAAACGCAATTGTAGATGTCATCTGCAAAATAGATGACAACTTCTTAAGTAACAATGGACTTACTAAAAGTACAATGAAACTTGTCGGTGAAAATGAGTTTAAAAAACTTCTTGAAAATTTAAAAATTGAAAAAACAATTTCTGGAGGTTCAGTAGCTAATTCTATTGTTGGTCTATCTCAATTAGGTAATGAAGTTGGTTTCATTGGTAAAGTAAATGACGATGATTTAGGAAGAAAATATTTTGAAGGACTCCAGAAAGAAAAGGTTAAGTTTCACTATAAAATTAAATCCGAAAAAATACCAACTGGAACTTGTTTAATTTTAATAACTCCGGACTCAGAGCGAACCATGTGTACTTTTTTAGGAACAGCAGGAAAAATAAATGAAAATGATATTGATGAAGAAATAGTAAAAAAAAGTGAAATTACTTTTCTCGAAGGATATTTATGGGACAAAGGGGGTCCTCAAAAAGCATTTAATAAAGCAATAAATTGTTCCAAACAATCTGCTATATCTCTGTCTGATTTATTTTGTGTTGAAAGACATAAAGATTACTTTTTAGACTTAGTTCAAAATAAACTTAATATAACTTTTGCAAACGAACAAGAAATCATGGCTTTAATAGGAACAAACAATTTTAAGGAAACAGTTTCATTCGCTCAAAAGATTAAAAGACTAATAGTAATAACTCGAGGTGAGAAAGGTGCAGTTGCTATTCGCAATGATGAGATTGTAGAATGCGATACTAAAAAAAATCTAAATATCGTTGATCTGACAGGTGCAGGAGATTTATTTGCTGCGGGTTTTCTGCATGGGTATGTCAACAAATTGACATTAAAAGAGAGTTTAAAAAAAGGGACAGAACTATCTTGCAAAATTATTCAACAAGTTGGAGCGAGATTTTAGTTTTTAACTTTTCTAAAATTTATTCTAAATATTTATTTTTCTTTTTTCTTTTAAAACTTCCTTTACCCTTTTTAGGTTTAACAATTCTTGATCGGTATTTTGGTGACATCAAGTCTTTTGCAAATTTATTTCTTTTTTTCAAATTGTGTAACCTTTTTTTTCACTTTTAATAAATGTTTCATCATTAAATATTTCTTTAATTTTTTTTCTAAGTCTATAAATGTGTGTTTCTACAGTATGAGTATCTGCATCATCTGAATATTTCCATATCGTTGCTAAAATTTCTTTTTTTTTAGTGAAAGATCTTTTTTTAAGTAACTCTATTAATTCTATCTCTTTTTCGGTCAATTCTAAAGATAGATTATTTTGAGTTAATCTCCTTGAATTTTTATCTAATTTATAATTATTTATTTTCAAAGATGAATTGGTTTTAAATTCCTTTTTAACTACATTGCTTACAACAATCTTATTAATTTGTTCAACTGAGGTCGGTAAAGCTAATTTTTCTATATTTTCAAAACCTTTAACGTTGTTCGAATTATGGAAAATTATTTTATTAATATTTTTATTTTCAATTATATTGCTTAAGTTTTTAGTTTTAAGCCCGTCTTCATGAATTAAGAGTCCCTGGCAACTTTCCAATAGGGTGTTCTCTTCCAGATCGTCAAGTATTTTCAGATTAAAATTAAAATAACTTTTTAATTCAATTAAAGAATTATTAAATTCTTTATTTCCAAATGTTAAAATGATATTTTTTTTATTAGTCATGGATGTAATTTTAAAAAATAAATTTATCTATTTTAGAGATTATAAGGCAAAATGTGCCATCGGTAAAAGAGGAATTACGAGTAAAAAGGTTGAAGGGGATAAATGTACGCCAAGAGGTCGTTTTAAATTTAAATATATTTTTTTTAGGAGAGAAAGAGTTAAGGATATTGACTCAAAACTTAAAGTCATTCCAATAAAAAAAAACTTTGGATGGTGTAATGATATTAGATCTAAGTCTTATAATAAATTTGTAAAACTACCTTTTAGCTATTCGGCAGAGAAGTTATTTTTAAAAGAAAGTATTTACGATATTATAGTTGTTATTGATTATAATCAAAAACCAATTAGAAAAAAAAGAGGTAGTGCAATATTTATACATGTAGCTAAAAAAGATTACTCTCCAACTTTAGGATGTGTTGCTTTATCAAAAAAAGATTTAAAACTTTTAATTTCAATTATTAATAAAAATACTTTTTTAAAAATAATTTAGTTCCTTGATCCAAAAATAGCACTACCGACTCTTATATATGATGCGCCATATCTTATTGCCTGCAAGTAATCGGCGGACATGCCTATGCTAAGTTGTTTAAAATTTAATTGCTTGTTTAATTCAGATATTTTTTTGAAATATTTTTCTGGTTTTTTATCATTAGGAGGTATAGCCATTAAACCCAACACAGATAGGTTAAGTTTATTTACACAATAATCATGAAAATTTTTTAAATCATTTGTATCTACACCACCTTTTTGCTCTTCACTACCAAGGTTAACTTGAATAAAATAATTTAAGTTTTTATTTTTTTCCTTTTGTCTTTTACTCAGTTCATTGGCTAATTTTTCACTATCTAAAG
The DNA here is from genome assembly GCA_902580115.1 of uncultured Pelagibacteraceae bacterium. Classification (GTDB taxonomy): domain Bacteria; phylum Pseudomonadota; class Alphaproteobacteria; order Pelagibacterales; family Pelagibacteraceae; genus Pelagilacustribacter. The sequence continues at coordinate 32,375 of CACHJN010000004.1, forward strand.
AGTGAATAAAATCAAATATTTCAATAGCCTTTTTTACTTTGTTGGACTGCAATCTTCCGACCATATGTAGTTTTAAATCGCTTATAGTTTTTTTTAAGTCTCCCCATTTTTTTTCTGCTTCTTGCACTTTATTTTCTCCAAAGTGTTTGTGACCATGATCTATTAAAGGTTTTATATGATCCATTGGAAAAGTTTTACTTACTGCAATGATGTTTGGTTCATTTTGCATTAAATTATTTTTAATTTCTTGTTTTATTTTCTCGAAACTGGTTATTATATTCATATGTTGGTGTTAAAAAAAAAATACTACTTATTTGTAGAAAATACTAGGGAATTCAATTTTAATTTAATTAAAATTAGGAAAAAATTTAACATAATTTATAGAAATCAAAATTCTAAGGAAAAAATTGATGATCTTGCAAAATTTAGAAAAAATTGTAAGAAAAGCGGCATTAATTTTTACGTTGCAAATAATACTAATTTGTTAACTAAACTAAAAGCTGATGGACTTTATATATCGGCACACAACAATCGCTTGATATTAAACATCTATTCTAAAAAAGGGTACAAAATTATCGGATCGGCTCATAATCGAAGGGAGATAAATATAAAGTTAAAACAAGGGTGTGAAGCTATTATATTTTCTAGGCTTTTTAAAACTAAATATAATTATAAAAAAGGTCATTTAGGTATACAAAAGTTCAATTTTATCTCGTTAGAAAAAAAGTTTGAATTAATACCCCTCGGAGGTATTAATGAGAATAACTTATGTAAATTAAATTCTGTTTTATCGGAGTCCTTTGCTTGTTTATCAGCTATAAAAAAAAAGCCGGCTAATTTAATTAACCGGCTTTTTTAAATTTTTCTAACTAACTAATTAGAATGCAAGAGATAATGCAACGATTGTCTCTGTTGTATCATCACCAGCTGTGTAAGAGTCATTAGACATTTCTGAATTAGAAATACCTAAAGTTGCTCCACCTACTGTGTAAGATAAGTCAATAGTTGTAATTTCCATCTCTACATCTGATCTTGTTACAGTGTTAGTTGTTCCAGTTGCCTTATTTTTCTTCTCTGAATTTTCTTCAGTGTAAGAAATTGATAAGTTGTCGTTCACTGCAAAACCGATTGAATATGCATCGTTTTCGTAGTGTTGAACTTTAGCGGCACTTTTCGTACCTGCGTTCATTCTCTCTGCTGGAGCGTGTAACGTTTCACCATAACCAATTGATACTTGACCAATTGAGTAATTAGCTGCGTATGAACCACCTTCTTGTTTCTGTCTACCATCTTTGTTACCCATTTCACCAAAGTCATAATATGAAGCTGATAAAGTTAGGCCATCGATTGGAGCCATTGTTATTGCGTACTGTTTCATTTCGCCAGTTACATCACCATTTACTGAGTGAGAAGAAGCGTTTGCACTTCCACCTGCACCACCTGGTGTTAAACCTGCTTTGAAAGTCATACCTAAAGGTAGTAAGTCTGCTGGAGCATGGTACTGAATGTTATTGTATGCACTAATGTTTGAACCATACTGCATAGTTGTTGTAGCAGCAGCGCCACCACCATAACCGTTATCAGAACCTACGCCATAAGCAGAGTTATCAAAAGCGTATTTTGTTGATAGACCACACTCAGATACACAAATCTTAACTGTACCGTAGTCAGTACCGAATGCTAAGCTAGCATCGTCCTGTACTGTAGCACCGTCGATATCTTGTGCATATGACCATGTCATACCGTTATCTAGTTCGCCTGAAGCTGATAAAGAAAACTCGTTTGATATACCAAGTCCTTTACCAATCGCATTCGTACCAGATGTTCCCGTATTTCCTAATACTGTGTAAGTTGCCTTAACACCACCAGAAACTGTAAACTCACCAGCAAAAGCTGATGTAGCAATAGCTACTGAAGAAATAACTGAGAACAATAGTTTTGTTAATTTATTCATTGTTTCTCCTTTGTTAAAACGTTAATTATAATTAACAGGCTATTTATCTACCTTTTGAAAGTTGAATTGTATTAAAAGATATTAAATTCTTTAATATTTTAACTATATGTTGTATAAATATCACACCCCAAAAAGCCTCTATATTATGCCTATTTTCATTGGATTTTAAATAAACAATGCTATTTAATGGTTTGTAAGCCAAAAAATGAGAAAATTTATCAAAATCATAGCCTGTTTTTTTCTTTTTTCATCAATTGTATCGTGTGGAGGATTTAAAAAAGTAGACACTAGAAAAGTTCCAATATCTGGACCTGAAAGAGCTAAACAAAATGTAAGAGAAGGAAGAGGAATTGGTTTAGGTCAAATGGTAGGCAAAGCAAGAGGATCGACCAATTATGAATTTAGTACTTCTAATCCAATGTGGAGAGCTACATTAGATATTTTAGATTTTTTACCACTTAGCACTGTAGATTATTCTGGTGGAGTTATTATATCAGATTGGTACACGGATAATTCAAATAAAGATCAAGCTCTTAAAATTACTGTAAGATTTTTATCAAACAAAGTACAAACAAATAGTATTAAAGTTAATGTCCATAGAAAAAAGTGCTCTGTAAATCAGACCTGTAATGTTGAACTGTTCAAGTCAAGAATACAGGAAGAACTTATAGCATCAATTTTGAAAGAAGCTGCTATCTTGGAAAAACAACAAAAAAAGTAAAGTTTTGAGATTATGGAAAGACTTAATTTTCAAGCAATTGAAAAAAAATGGCAATCTACATTTGAAAAACAAAAACTTTATAACAGTAAAAGTTCTAAAAAATTTTATTGTTTAGAAATGTTCCCTTACCCTTCAGGTAAAATACATATGGGGCACGTAAGAAATTACACGATAGGCGATGTAATAGCACGCTTCAAATTTATGAATGGATATAACGTTCTACATCCTATGGGTTGGGATGCTTTTGGTTTACCGGCAGAAAATGCTGCGAAAGAAAACAAATTACACCCAAAAAAATGGACTGAAAAAAATATATCAGAAATGAAAAGACAACTAAAGCTAATGGGTTTGTCAATTGACTGGGATTTAGAGGTTTCTACGTGTGATGAAAAATACTACAAACATCAGCAAGAAATATTTATAGATTTTTATAATAAGGGTTTTGTAAAAAGAAAGGAGAACTACGTAAATTGGGATCCGGTTGAACAAACAGTTTTAGCTAACGAACAAGTTGTTAATGGAAAAGGGTGGCGGTCAGGTGCTGTAGTTGAACGAAAAAAACTTTCTCAATGGTTTTTCGACATTACAAAATTTTCAGAAGAGTTACTAAAAGGACTAGAAAGTCTTCAGAATTGGCCTGAAAAAGTCAAATTAATGCAAAAAAACTGGATTGGTAAGTCTGTAGGCTGTGAAATTAAATTTAATGTTTTAGATGAAAATAAGCCAATTAATGTTTTTACGACTCGACCAGACACAATATTTGGAGCATCTTTTATAGCTGTGTCTGTAGATCATCCTATATGTAACAAATTTTTAAAAGATAATAATTATAACAAATTTAAAGAAGATTGTTTGAAAGTTGGCACTACCGAAGAGGCATTAGCAAACGCTGAAAAAATAGGTTTTAATACAAAATTATTTGCTGAACATCCATTTATTAAAGGTAAAAAACTTCCAGTTTACGTTGCAAATTTTATTTTAATGGACTACGGAACAGGAGCAATATTTGGTTGTCCCGCTCATGATCAAAGAGACTTAGATTTTGCAAAAAAATATAATCTTGAGATTACAGAAGTTGTTTCGGATAATCCTTCCAGACCAAAAAATTTTGATAAGTTATCAGAGGCTTATGTTGGAGATGGAACAATAATAAATTCTGATTTTCTTGACGGTTTAAAAGTTGATGAAGCTAAAACTAAAATTATAAATAAAATTGAAAAATTAAAAATTGGAGAAAGAAAAATTACTTTTAGATTAAAAGACTGGGGGATCTCAAGACAGAGATACTGGGGTTGCCCTATTCCCATGATACATCTGGAAGATGGAACAGTTGTACCGGTTGAAAAAAGTGAATTGCCAGTGAAACTACCTGACGATATTGATTTAAGTCAAAGCGGAAATCCGTTGGAGAAACACAAAAGTTGGAAAAAAACTATTCATAAAAAAACTGGTAAGCCAGCAACTAGAGAAACAGATACTCTAGACACTTTTGTTGACTCTTCTTGGTATTTCTTAAGATTTTGCTCCCCTGGGTTAAAATCTGAGCCTTTTGACATTGAAAAAGTTAATTACTGGATGCCAGTTGATCAATATATTGGGGGCATAGAACACGCAATTCTTCATTTACTTTACTCAAGATTCTTTATGAGGGCTTTAAAAAAAAATAATAAAAAAATTAAAGACAGCGAACCTTTCAAAGGTTTATTTACTCAAGGAATGGTTTGTCATGAAACTTATAAGGATAAAAATGGAAAATGGTTAACTCCATCAGAAGTTGAAAAAAATTCCAATGGAAAATTTTTAAAAATATCTGACAAAAGTGAAGTTAAAGTTGGTCCTTCTGAGTCGATGTCTAAGTCAAAAAAAAACGTGATAGATCCTGAAAATATGATCAAAACATATGGAGCCGACTCAGTAAGATGGTTTATACTCTCCGACAGTCCTCCAGAAAAAGATATTCAATGGTCAAATCAAGGTGTAAACGCTGCCTATAAATTTCTTCAAAAAATACATAATCTCTGTTGTACAGTTAATGAAAGAACTGAGAAAAAAAATATCCTTGATAAAGATTTTGATTTAAAAATGAACTCATATGTAAATAAAATTACTAAATCTATTAACGACTTCAACCTTAATGTAGTAGTGGCTAATGTTTATGAAATTTATAACTTGTTCAATGAACATCTAAAAAAAGAAATTAGTAACAAAAGTCTAAAGAATAACTTAACAATCCTTGTAAAAATGCTTATTCCATTCACCCCCCACATCGCATATGAATGTTTAGAAATATTAGGCATTAAAGAAATTAAGACTTGGCCGCAAATAAATACAAAATTAATACTTAAAGAAAAAATTAAAATGGCTATACAAATTAATGGCAAAACAAGAGATGTGATTGAAATAGAAAAAGGTGTTAATCAAAATTCTGTCGAAAAACTATGTAAAAGTAATATTAAAGTTAAAGATAAGATTTTTAATAAAACTATAAATAAAGTTATCTTTGTAAAGGATAGAATTATAAACTTTATTGTAAAACAATGAAAATAATTAAATCAGTAATTATTATAAGTGCATTTATTAGCATATTTTTTACGAGCTCGTGTTCGTATCAAAAAATGAATTCTGTTGACCAGAAAAAATTTTATATAAAAGAAATTACAGTTAACGGTGATTATAGAGAAACTTTTATAGTAAAGAAAAAAATTCAACGATTTTCAAACGAGAAAAGCGCAAATAGAATAAAAATTTTAATAGATTTAACCAAACAGAAAACTATTAAGGAAAAAAATATTCAAAACAAAGTGACCAAATATAATTTAGAATTATCGGCTGACGTTAAAATAATTGATTTAAACACAAACAGAGAAATACAAAGAGTATATAAAGCTAATCAGACATACAATGTGGAGGATAGATATTCAAATACTGTGAATAATTCAAAAGAAGCAAACAATTCATTGATAGATACAATAGTAAATGAAATATTAGATCAATTAAGAATTTATTATAGTTAAGATGATAATTAAAAGTTTTGAAATCGAAAACAATATCAATAATATTTTAAAGTTTAATTTAATACTTATTTATGGTGAAAACATCGGGTTAAAAGAAGCTCTAAAGAAAAAAATAATAAATTTTAATAAAAAAGCAGAAGTAATTAATCTTTATCAAGAAGACATAATTAAAAATAAAAATATAATTTCAGATGAAGTAAAAAATATTTCTTTATTCACTGAAAATAAAATTATTTTTATGAATCATACAAATGATAAGAATTTTTCTGACATAGAATATTTATTAGACAGGAAAGAAAACGTAAAAATTGTGCTTATAGCTGATTTACTTGATAAAAAATCTAAATTAAGGTCTCTTTTTGAAAAAGAAAAAAACTTAGCAATTATTCCTTGTTATAGTGATAATGACATTACTTTAAGAAAATTAATTCAAAAAGAGTTAATTGATTTTAAAAATCTTAATGCTAGTTCTGTTAATATGATCTTAAACTATTCTAATTCGAATAGAAAAAACATTTTAAACAATATTGAAAAAATTAAATCCTATTATGAAAACAAAATATTATCAGAGGAAAGTTTAGAAACACTGCTTAATTCTGATAGAAATGAAATATTTGAAAATATAAGAGATGCAGCTTTAAATGGAGACAAAATTAAATTAAACAACTTGTTAGATAATTTTGCATTTTCTAATGAGGACACATTTATGTATTTAAACACTATAAATTATAGATTAATAAAACTTTTGGAGATACATAATCAAAATTTAGGCAAACAAGACTCAGAAAATTTAGTTTCTCAAATGCGACCGCCTATATTTTGGAAAGATAAACCTGTGTTTATAAAATTGTTAAAAAGATGGGATAAACAAAGGGTTATTGACGCATTAAAGTATTTGGGCAAAATTGAAAACAATATAAAATATAACACCGCATTAAATAATTTAACAATTGTAAAAAACACAATTACAAATATTTGTTCTAATTCTTGGACTTATTTCTAAGGAGATCTGACACAAGCTCTAATTGATCTAAATTTTTATACTCGACAGTTAATTTTCCTGAGTTATTTTTTTTATTCTTAATTGATACTTTTAAGCCAAGAGATCTCTCAATTTCTCTTTGAGCGTCAAAAATGTTTGGATCAATAGTAAATGATTTGGTGTTTTTTTTTTTAATATTCTCTATTGATCTTGCAGAAAGTTTTTTTGCAACTATTTCCTCTGCAATCGATGAAGCGTTTGGCATTCCTATTAAAGGTCTAGCTTGACCTGCTGTTAGTTCACCTTGTTCTAACATTGCAATAATATCTTTTGGAAGATTTAATAACCTTAAAGTATTGCTTATGTGACTCCTACTTCTAGACATCATAATTGCAATCTTATCTTGGTCATATCCAAATTCCTCATTTAGTCTTTTGTATCCTTTTGCTTCTTCAACAATATTTAAATCTTCTCTTTGAATATTTTCAACAATAGCAACCTCTAAAGTTTCACTATCATTTAAATCCAGAATGGTAATAGGAACTTCGTGCAAGCCAGCCTTTTGCGCTGCTAGCCATCGTCTTTCACCAGCGACAATTTCATATGGTTCAGATGAAGATTTATTCTTGCGGACTGCAATTGGTTGGATAATCCCATTTTTTTTTATAGATTGAGAAAGTTCTTCCAATTTATTTTCATCAAAGGTTGATCTAGGTTGATACTTATTTCTAGCTAGCTCTCCAATCAGAGCTTTTTGAGCGCCCCCTTCAATTTTATCAATATTTTCGGGCTTTTTTTGATCCCCGAACAATGCTGATAATCCTTTTCCCAATCCTTTATTTTTCTTTGCATTCATGCTGCACTTCCTATTTTATTTGATTGATTTTTAAACTCTTCCGCCAATTTGAAATATGCCTTACTTCCACTACAGGACTTGTCATACGTTACACAAGGTTGGCCATGAGAGGGTGCTTCGGACAGTCTTACATTTCTTGGAATTACAGACTGGTATACTTTTTCTTTAAAATAATTTCTTGCTTCTTTATCAACCTGAGATGATAACTTATTTCTTTTATCAAACATCGTAAGCAAAATTCCTCTAACGCTTAAAGATGGATTTAAATTAACTTTTATTCTGTCTATTGTTTTAACTAGTTGAGTTATTCCCTCTAAAGCAAAAAATTCAGTTTGAAGAGGAACTAATATTTCATTAGCCGAAACTAAAGCCATTATTGTTAACAAACTCAATGAAGGTGGGCAATCTATAAAAATATTATCATATACATTTATTATTTCAGAGTTAGTTTTAAGAATTTCCTTAAGTATGAAGGCTCTATTTTCATCATTAGCAGTTTCGACTTCTAAGCCCGAAAGATTTACATTTGACCCAAAGATATCTAAGTTGCTGATATCAGTTTTTTGTAAACCATCTTTTAAATTTATTTTTTTTATAAGAAGATTATAAATATTTTTATTGTCATCGTTATTTGACTTTCCTAAACCAGTGGTAGCGTTACCCTGGGGATCTAAATCAATAACAAGATTATTTTGACCCATAATGGACAGTGAAGCAGCTAAATTAATAACAGTAGTGGTTTTACCTACTCCACCCTTTTGATTTATAACAGCTATGATGTTCGGTTTCACAAAATTTATTTAGCATTTAGAATAATTATTTTAGAATCATTATTTGTAATGCTATTCTCTAATCTATACTTATAATTTTTCATCTGGGAAGTATTATTTATCTCCTCTTGTGCATTTTTTCCCTTCAAAATGATAATTTTATGATTTTTTACACATTTTTCACGTGAAATATTCAATATATAGGATAATTTTCGAAAAGCTCTACAAACTATATAATTGGAGTCAATTTTTACTGAATTTATGTCATTACGTATAATGTTGCAGTTCAAACCTAAAATATTTGAAATATCAGTCAAAAATGACGATTTTACTGGAGATTTTTCATATAGTTTCACGTGAAAATTGAAATTTTGAAAGTATATAGCTAAAATAATACCAGGAAAACCGCCGCCGGTACCCAAATCAGCTATCCCTGAACAGCTTTTAACATCTATAAATTTAATTAATTGCGCACTATCTAAGATATGCCTATCCCATATTTGTTTTTCAGTATTTTTCGATATTAAATTATATTTTTTATTATAAATAAGGAGTTTTTTTGCAAAATTATCTAATTTTTTTATCTTTGGAGGATCGAAATTTAAATCTTTAATGAGTATTCTTTTAACATTGGACTCGGTTATCAAGCTGAAGCCCTTTTTTTTCTGGATTTGATGTAGCCGAGCAGAATAATCGCTGCGGCTGGAGTTACTCCATCGATTCTTAATGCTTGTCCCAATGTTTTAGGTCTAACTGTCTTTAGTTTTGATTTGATCTCATTAGAGAGACCGCTGAAGATATCGTAGTCGATCTTATCTGGTATTTTTATACCTTCATCTTTTTTGAAAGCGGCTATATCATGCGACTGTCTTTTAAGGTATCCAGAGTAGTGAGCATCAATTTCAACTTGATCATCTAAATCAGCTCCAAACGATGGTATTGAAGGCCATATCTGCCTTATTTTAGCCATATTTAAATTTCGTTGTGACATCAGCTCAATACCAGATCTTTTCACACCATCCTGAGCTATTTTAATTTCATACTTACTTGCTTCATTAGGAGATATTAAATTGGATTTAAGGTAATCTAAAATCTGTATTAATTTTTTTTGTTTCTCTAAAAATATTTTTGTTCTGGTTCTCCCCACACAATTAATTTTAATACCTGACGGAGTTAATCTTTGATCTGCATTATCTGCTCTTAAAGATAATCTATATTCTGCTCTAGATGTAAACATACGATATGGCTCTGATACACCTTTAGTAATTAAATCATCAATCATCACTCCAATATAAGACTCGGATCTATCTAAAATAAATTCTTCTTTTCTTAAAATTTTAAGAGCAGCATTTATACCGGCAATAAGTCCCTGAGCAGCAGCTTCCTCATAACCAGTAGTTCCATTAATTTGTCCTGCTAGAAATAGCGATTTAATTTTTTTTGTCTCTAAAGTCGGATTTAGCTCTCTAGGATCTACATAATCGTATTCTATGGCATAACCAGCCCTTTTCATTTTAACGGTCTCTAAACCCTTGATTTTACTTAATATTTTGAGTTGGACCTCCTCTGGTAAAGATGTAGATATACCATTTGGGTAAACAGTATTGTCCTTTAATCCTTCTGGTTCTAAGAAGATTTGATGTTTTTGTTTTTCTTTAAACTTTACAATTTTATCTTCAATGGAAGGACAATATCTTGGTCCAACACTTTTAATATTGCCAGAATACATCGCGCTCCTATTAATATTATCACTAATGATTTTATGAACCTCATCATTTGTGTGTGTCATGCCACAAGAAATTTGTTTGTTTTCTAGTTTAGACGTTAAGAAAGAAAAAAAGTAAGGATGATTATCGGCTGGCTGCATTTCTAAATCATCGTAATTAATTGTAGACCCATCCAACCTAGGAGGTGTACCAGTTTTAAGTCTACCTATTTTCATTTTGAATTTAGCAAGTTGCTCGCTTAGACCGGTAGATGGTTTTTCGTCGTATCTACCAGCAGGGATTTGTGTTTCACCAATATGTATTAATCCATTTAAAAATGTTCCAGTCGTCAAAATGAGCTCTTTACATCTGATCTCATTACCACTCTGACATAAAAATCCTTCAACCTGATTATTATTAAACAAAAATTGAACTACTGGATCAGCTATTACAGTTAAGTTTTTATAATTTAGTAGAATTTTTTGCATGTGCTCCTTATAAAGAGCTCTATCTGATTGTGTTCGTGGTCCTCTAACGGCTGGTCCCCTACTTCTATTTAATAATCGAAACTGGATACCTGATTTATCAGAAACAACACCCATAACACCATCAAGCGCATCTATTTCACGAACCAGATGCCCTTTTCCTAGTCCCCCTATCGCTGGATTACAAGACATCTCACCAATGGTCTCGATTTTATGTGTAAAAAGTGCAGTATTGACGCCCATTCTAGCGGAAGCTGCAGCAGCCTCGCAACCTGCATGTCCACCACCTATAACTACTACATCATAGTTTTGTTCAGTCATAATTAGAATGTAACTCTGATTGTTTATATTACAAGAATTAATTTCTACACAAAATTAATATTATTATTTGCCTATGCAAAAATCTTTGAAAATTGAGCCTAAAATCTCCTCTACATCTACTTTTCCTACAATACTACCAAGGTGTCTAGTAGCCATTCTTAGATCCTCAGCAGCTAATTCTAAGTCTTTATTTTGATCTTTCTTTAGAAACTTATCTATCTCTTTCAAACACTCATTTAGCTTTACTCTATGTCTCTCTCTTGTAATTAAAGCACTGTTATTTGATGAAAATTTTTTATTAAGCTTTTGTTTGATTAAATTTATTAATTTATCAATATTCTTATTATCTTTTACAGAAGCTAATATGGTATCTACATCAAATTTGTGATTCTCTTTACCTTGAACATCAGATTTATTTAGTAAAACTATTGAGTTTTTATTAATCATAGACTTTATTTTATCGCTAATTTTTTTATTTGAATTATCAACTACTACAATATTTAAATCAGCTTCTTTAAATTTACTTAAAGCCAATGATATTCCTTTTTTTTCAACTTCATTCTTTGCTTCTCTGATACCAGCTGTATCTGCAAGTATAACTGGAAAGCCATCTAAGTTAAGATAAGTTTCAATGACATCTCTAGTTGTTCCAGCTTCATCAGACACTATGGCTGCATCTCTTTTTGATAATAAATTTAATAAAGAAGATTTCCCAACATTTGTTTCTCCAATAATTGATACTCTAAATCCATCCCTGATTTTTTCACCTACTTTGTTATCATTAATAATTTTACTTATATCACTGTGTATTATTTTAATTGATTTGTGAGCTTCTTTTAAAACATTTTCAGGAAGATCGTCCTCAGCAAAATCAATTTTGGCTTCGATAAAAGAGAGGGATTTTATTAGTTTTGATCTTAAATCATCGTAATATTTGGAAGCATGGCCATTAACTAAATTTACTGCTTGCTTTCTTTGTAATTCAGTTTCAGAATGTATTAAATCTCCAATACTCTCGGCTTTTAAAAGGTCAATTTTGTTATTTTGAAAAGCTAATTTTGTGAATTCACCAGGCTCGGCCATTCTACAGTTTTTTTGACTTGATAATACTTTAAGAAAATAACTAATTATTGCGTTACTTCCATGTACATGAAATTCCGCTAAATCGTCGCCCGTAAAACTATTTGGCTTTGGAAACCATAAAATTAAAGCTTCTGGATCAATAATAGTATCATTGCTTGGATCAAAGAATTTACATAGGTTTATTTCATTTTCTTTTATTTTATCCTCTTTAGAAATCAGTTTGCATATACTTAAAGTATCAGGTCCCGACATTCTAATAATAGCTATACCACATGGACCTCTGCCGGAGGACAAAGCAAAAATATTCATTAGTTTAAACCTAGGTTTGCAACTCTTTTAGTAATTTTTTTTAATAATGTTGATTTGGAAAAATTATTTAAAATATTTTCTTTTATTGGATCTAGATATTTATTACTCTTAAAGAATTTTCTTGTTGTGTCTATACCCAATCCCATTAGTAAGTTTTCTGGTTTCCTACTATTTGATAAATCTTTTGGAATATTCGAATCTTTTATAGTTAAGCCCAACCTTAGGTTATAAGAAATAAGTTCGTTCAATTTTTCAATATCTCTTAGAATCAGATTGAACCCTTGTCCTGCTAAAGGGTGAACTACATGCAGGCCATCTCCTAAAATTATTGCGTTTTTTTTATAGTAGTTTCTTTTTAATGATAACATTAAAGGATAACTTTGAATATTTCCTAAAGATATTTTATTTGTTTTTAATAAGTTTGAGAGTTTAGTTTTTAAATATTTTGAAATATTTTTTTTATTTTTTATATAATACTTATTTTCAATACTCCATACCACAGAAAATTTATTTTTATTAAATGGTAAGATTGCAAGAGGTCCTTCTTTCAAAAAAAACTGCTGAGCTCCAATATCTTTAATTTTATGTTTAACGGAACAAGTTAAGGAGTGTTCTTTGTAATTTTTTCGGATTTCTCTGTTGCCATTTATCTTTTGATAAATTGGAGAGTTTGATCCCAAACATAAAACTACTAAATCGTAAGATTTTGAGGACAGATTAGTAAAAACTTTATTTTCAGCTAGATCGATTGATTTTATTGTTTTTTTTTGAACTTTAATTTTTGTTTTTTTTAATAATTTAGATAAATGTTCTTTGGTCAATCTGTTTTCAAAAAAGTACATTAAATTCTTATTTTCATCAAAATTTAAAAAATTTTTAATTTTATTATTCTTCTCAAAAAAAAGATTAATTTTTTTTACAGGATAGAATAATTTTAAATTGATATTATTTATTGTAGATTTTAAAAATTCCATATTTTTTTCAGATATTGCTGTAACTCTTAAATCCTTGTTTTTAGAAGCAGCATTTTCTAGTATTAGATCAATATCTAATCCTCTTTCGCTTAAAACAAGCGCAGATATCAGGCCAGTTAAGCCGCCACCTACAATGCATATTTTATGTTTTTTCATAATAATGATAAAAAGTAAGTATTACGATTCGATATGAATACAAACTTTTTAAACAGTTTAACAAATTTTTTAAAAAAACGAACCTTTGAGTTTGTTGGATTACTTCTAATTTCGTTAGGAATAGCTTTAACTATTTCATTCGCCACTTATTCTCCATCAGATCCATCCTGGGTATATGGGGAATCTGGCTCAAATATAAAAAATTTCTTTGGGATATATGGAAGTAAAGTTTCGGACTTTTTATTACAAAGTTTTGGTTTAATTTCATTTTTATTACTGATTACTTTAATTTCATGGGGTTTAAAATTATTAATTGAAAAAGAGTTGAAAAATATTATTTACAAATTATTTTTTTTAACTTTGTATCTAATTTTTGGATGCACATTCTTACATATAACATTTAATAATTCTTTTTGGCTACTTGATAATGGCAACTCTGGTTTCATCGGAGAATTGGTATATAATTTTATATACCAATACACACCATTAATTGAAAATCAATATACAAGTTTTGCTCTAATTGCTTCAACAATACTATTTTTTATTCTTAGCTCTGAAATCAATTTAAAAAAAATTGTTTCAAAGCTATTTTCATTTTCTTCTAGTAAAAAGAATGCAGTTATCGAGAATAATAGTAATGAAGTAATAGAAGAAAATATAGTACATGATGAACAAAAAGAAACTCAACAAAGTTTTTTCTTTAATAATAAAGAACAAGCTAAAACATTAGAAAAATCAAAAAAATTTCAATTACCATCAATTGATTTACTTGAAAAAAATAATTCAAAATTATCTCCACAAGAAATGAATAAAAATAGGCCTGATGGGAAATTTATGGAAGGTATCTTGCAAGACTTTGGTATTAATGGACAAATACAAAAAATTAATAATGGACCAGTTGTAAGTTTGTATGAATTTGAACCTGCTGCTGGAGTTAAAGTTTCAAAAATTGTAAACTTATCTGACGACCTGGCACGAAACACCAGTTCAACATCAGCAAGAGTAGCTGTCATCCCAGGTAAGAATACTGTAGGGATAGAAATACCTAATGAAAACAGGGAAGGAGTTTTTTTAAGAGAAATTATATCAAATGAGCGGTTTAGAAGTCGTGATTTAAAATTACCTATAGCGTTAGGAAAAAGTATTTCAGGCGTACCTATAATAGGTGACTTGACTTCAATGCCTCACTTATTAATTGCTGGTACAACAGGGTCAGGAAAATCTGTCTGCGTTAACACAATAATTACATCTTTGTTATACAAACTAAGTCCTGAGCTATGTAAATTAATTTTGATTGACCCGAAAATGTTAGAGCTTTCTGCCTATGAGGGAATTCCCCATTTATTGTCCCCTGTTATTACTGATGCAAAAAAAGCTACTTCAGCTCTTGGGTGGACTGTTAGAGAGATGAATAACAGATATAAACTTATGTCAAAAGTAGGAGTGAGAAATATTGATGGTTATAATGAAAAACATAAATTAAAAATGCCTTTTATTGTTGTAGTTGTTGATGAAATGTCAGACCTGATGTTAGTGGCAGGAAAAGAAATTGAAAATTACATTCAAAAATTATCTCAAATGGCACGGGCTGCCGGAATTCATATCATAATGGCAACTCAAAGACCTAGCGTAGATGTAATTACAGGAACCATCAAAGCTAATTTTCCAACAAGAGTTTCTTTTCAGGTAAGCTCAAAAATTGATAGTAGAACCATACTAGGGGAACAAGGAGCAGAACAGTTATTAGGAAAAGGAGATATGCTATTTATGTCATCAGCAAATAGAATTATAAGAATTCATGGTCCATATGTTTCAGAAAAAGAAATAGAAAAAATAAGTAGCGTTTTACGTGCTCAAGGAGAACCTGACTACATTGAGGATATTACTGCCGTTTCTAACGCTAATGATGGTGATAAAAACATTTCAGATGAGGAGGGTGACGAGCTCTATAACGAGGCTATAAATATCGTTAAAACTGAGGGAAAAGCTTCGACTAGTTTTTTACAGAGAAAACTACAAATCGGATACAATAGAGCTGCTAGAATTATTGATATGATGGAGGAAAAAGGTGTCGTCAGCAAAGCAAATCATGTTGGTAAACGAGAGGTACTTTAAGATTGAAACTATCTAGAGCTGGTATTTTTTTTTGTTTATATTTAATTTTTACACACTCAAATGCAAATGAGAAATCTAAAATTATTAATAAATTAAACTACATAAATAATATTCAGTTTAAATTTATTCAAAAAACAAATGAGAAAATAGAAAAAGGAGAATGTACTCTTGTTTTTCCAAGCAAATTGAAATGTGATTACGATGATAAAAATAAAAAAGAGCTTATTGTAAATAAAAAAATGATAGCAATTACTCAGAAAAGATATGGAAAGACAATTTTTTATCCGTTATCCAAATCTGCTTTTATAAATATTCTTAGTAAGAATGAATTAAAAAAAATAATAAATGAAAATGAAACAATAATAGATGATTATATAAATATTGTTTTTTCCGATAAAAATGAATCCAAAACATTAATTAGATTTAATAAAAAAGATTTCTTATTGGCAGGATGGGTCTCATCAGATCAATACAATAATCAAATAAATTTTGAAATTGAGATTATATCTGTTAATCAAATGATTAACAATGATATCTTCACTTTACCAAGTAAAAGTTAGGCTACAAAGTTTATTTGCTCTTTTTTAAATATTTTAAAACCTCTTGATAAGTAATTTGTTAAAGCAAACTTATGATCTAGTGAGCAAGTATGAACCCAAACTTTATCTGCTTTATTATCAAATGATTTTTTAAGCACGTGCTTTAACAATAAAGATCCAAATCCTTTTGATCTATATTCACTTAATATTCCCATATTTATAAGCTCAAATTCTTTACTTTCGTGTTTTTCAATTTCATAATAACCAATCAATTCACCCTTATTATTTTTAAGTATCCAAGTTTCTAAAAGCGGGTTGGAAGAATATTTCAACCATTGTTTATCAGTCCATATAAGTCTATCCCTCCAAAAATGTTCTTTTCCGATTTGTTTGTAGAAAAATTTGTTTATTTCATAATTTTT
Source organism: uncultured Pelagibacteraceae bacterium (assembly GCA_902580115.1). Lineage (GTDB taxonomy): Bacteria > Pseudomonadota > Alphaproteobacteria > Pelagibacterales > Pelagibacteraceae > Pelagilacustribacter. The sequence goes on from CACHJN010000004.1 coordinate 48,782, forward strand.
TTTTTCATTTAGAGAAAACTTAAATAAGTTTTTATTTTTGATTTCTGGAATTTTATCATTTTTTGAAAATTCATAATCTAAAAAATATCTTTGTACTTTTTTCATCTTACAAGACCATCTTTCCGATTTTTTCTCCAGCAAATATATGAAAATGAAGGTGGGGAACTTCTTGACCACCATCAGATCCAATATTCGAAAGCACTCTATAACCTTTGCTTGAAGCTCCTAATAAACTCGACACATGGCTTACTGCTTTATGAAATTCAACAATTTCCTTATCACTCGCTTTTTTGTTAAAATCATCTAAGTCGATATATTCTCCTTTGGGTATTACAAGTGCATGTATTTTTTTTTGAGGATTTATGTCATGAAATGATAAAACGTGATCGTTTTCAAAAATCTTTTTACAGGGTATTTCTCCTCTTAAAATCTTAGCAAAAATATTATTTTTATCGTAAGGCATTTACTTTTTTCTTTTTACCAGTTCTTTTATCACGTCTTCAATTTTTATATTATTTGCTTCAAAATATACTAGAAGATGATATATCACATCAGCGCTTTCATGAATTTTATTTGTGTTTTTTTCCACAGATTCTATCAATTCACCTATCTCCTCTCTCACTTTAGAAACAGATAAATTTTTATCATTTAAAAGTTTTTTTGTGTAAGATTCATTTGGTGGAGAGTTTTTTCGATCTCTGATTGTTTTTATTAAATCTTCTAAATCTTTAAGCATTTTAAATCCTAACGGGTATTCCTTTAGAGTTCAAATAATCCTTTACCTCTTTAATTGAAAGTTCTCCAAAGTGAAAGATAGATGCTGCCAGTAAAGCACTAGCTCCTCCTTCTTTTACTCCTTCATAAAGGTGATCTAAATTCCCAACGCCTCCAGATGCTATAACCGGTATTGATAAAGAAGATGTAATCTTTTTAAGTAACTCTAAATCATATCCCGATTTTGTTCCATCTTTATCCATTGAAGTAAGTAAAATCTCACCAGCTCCATTATTTTGAGCTTTTTTTGCATACTCGATTGCGTCTATACCTGTACTATTTCTTCCTCCATGAGTGAACACTTCCCATTTTTTTTCTGATATTTTTTTTGCATCTACAGCTACTACTATGCATTGAGCACCAAATTTCCTTGAAGCTTCTTTGATAAAATTTATATCTTTTACAGCAGCTGTATTAATCGAAACTTTATCAGCTCCAGAAAGAAGTAGACTATTAATATCCTCTAAACTGCTTACTCCACCGCCTACTGTAATTGGTATAAAACAATTCCTAGTAGTCTTTTTAACAACTTCTAGCATTGCTTTTCTTTTTTCATGAGAAGCGGTTATATCTAAGAAACATATTTCATCAGCACCTCCTTCATAATATAATTGTGCTTGAGCTACTGGATCTCCTGCATCTGCTAGATCAACAAAATTTACTCCTTTCACAACTCTTCCATTTTCTACATCTAAACAAGGTATAATTCTGACTTTTGCCATTAAATTTTTCCTAACTCTGAAAGTTTGATTTTGTTTTCATAAATTGCTTTCCCAATTATTATACCTTCAATCTTTTTATTTTCTTCAATCACTTTTTTAACATCGTCCAATGAACTAATTCCTCCAGAGATTAAGAAGGGAATATCAAATGTATTTGCCAACTTGTAGGTGTCTTTAAAGTTAGGGCCATTTATCATACCATCTTTATTAATATCTGTGTAAATCACTCTTGAGACTCCATAGTCTTTTACTTTTTCTAAATAGTCAAAGACGTCCAAATCTGTTTGATCTTTCCATCCTGACACAGCAATTTTATTTGCTCTCACATCTAAAGCTAAAGCAATTGATTTTGAGTATCTGCTGCAACTTTTTTTTAAAAAAACATCATCTTTAATTGCAGCAGTTCCTAAAATAATTTTATCCGCACCTATCCCTATTAATTTTTTTATACTTTCTTCATTTCTTATTCCGCCCCCGACTTGTACTCTTAAATTAAATTTTTTTATTATACTCTCAATTATATTTAAATTTTTTAATTCACCAGCTAAGGCACCATCCAAATCAACAATATGTAAAAATTTTAATCCATTCTCAAAAAAAATTTCAGCTTGGCGAACTGGATCTTCATTGTATATCTTTGCGCTAGAGAACTCTCCCTTGGTTAATCTAACGCATTTTTGATTTTTAAGATCAATTGCTGGAAATATGTTCATATTTGTTACAGACTTAAAGCGAGCCTTTTGTAGAAGGAATTGAGGTCTTGATTCTTTTATCGATAGTAAAAGCTTCCTTTAAAGACCTAGCTAATCCTTTAAAACATGACTCGATTTTATGGTGACTGTTATCACCATACAAATTCTCAACGTGAAGTGTTATCCCTGCAGATTGTGAAAAAGCTTGGAACCATTCTTTAAAAAGCTCAGTATCCATTTCACCTAATTTTTCAACTTTTAGATCTACTTTCCAAATTAGATACGGCCTATTAGACACATCTAAAGAAACTCTGCTTAAAGTCTCGTCCATAGGTATCATGGCAGAAGCATATCTTTTAATTCCTTTTAAATTTCCTGCAGCTTTTTTAATCGCTTCTCCTATTGCTATTCCACTATCTTCTGTTGTGTGGTGAAGATCAATATGAGTATCTCCTTTTGCCTTAATATTTAAATCTATCAGTGAATGCTTAGAAAGTTGTTCAAGCATGTGGTCTAAAAACCCTATACCGGTATTTATATTGTATTTGCCTTTACCATCAATGTTGGCTTCCACAGAAATACTTGTTTCTTTAGTTTTTCTAAGTATTTTAGCTTTTCTTTTCATAAAATAGCCGATTAATCTTATGATATATATATAATTAGACTTTTTATCAATAAACACAAAATGTCTATTGAAGAAATAAAATTAATCTCCACATAAAACAATATGAATACAGCTGAAAAATGGCATGGAACCACAATTGTTCTTTTAAGGAAGAACAATGAAACTATTGTGGTTGGGGATGGGCAAGTAAGCCTAGGTAATACTGTGCTAAAGAGCAAAGCAAAAAAAGTAAGAAAAATTGAGAAAAGAAATGTAATAGCGGGTTTTGCTGGTTCTACAGCTGACGCACTCACATTATTTGAGAGATTAGAGGCTAAGCTTGAAAAACATGCAGGAAATCTTTCAAGGGCAGCTGTAGAGTTAGCAAAAGATTGGCGAAGCGATAAATATTTAAGAAGACTAGAAGCTTTAATGGCAGTTGCCGATAAAGAAAAAAGCTTTATCATTTCAGGAACTGGGGATGTTCTAGAGCCAGAAGACGGAATTATTGGTATTGGCTCGGGAGGAAATTATGCATTGGCAGCAGCTAAAGTGCTGATGGAAACTGATATGAAAGCTGAAGATATAGCAAAGAAAGCAATTAAAGTTGCTTCAGAAATTTGTGTTTTCACTAATAACAATATTACAATGGAAAAATTATAAAATGTCAGGATCAAAAAAAATTACTAATTTAAATTTAGTAAAAGATAAACAAAAAAAAGTAGAACAAAGTAAAGTGAGCGCCTTGTCTCCAAGAGAAATAGTTTCAGAGTTAGATAGATACGTCATTGGTCAAAAAGAAGCAAAAAAAGCTGTAGCAGTTGCTTTACGAAATAGATGGAGACGACAAGCCTTATCAGATGAAATGAGGGATGAAGTTTTGCCTAAAAATATATTAATGATTGGGCCTACTGGAGTTGGCAAAACTGAAATTTCTAGAAGGTTATCAAAATTAGCAGAAGCACCATTTATTAAAGTTGAAGCCACTAGATTTACTGAAGTTGGATATGTTGGTCGAGATGTTGAACAGATTATTAGAGATTTGATTGAAATTGCGATAGCAATGGAAAGAGACAAAAAAAGGAAAGAAGTTCATGCAAAAGCTCAGTTATTAGCAGAGGACAAAGTTTTAGATGCTTTAGTAGGTAATAAAGCTTCTGTTGCAACAAGAGAAAGTTTTAGAAAAAGACTTAGAAACGGTGACCTGGACAACAACCAAATTGAAATAGAAGTTTTAGATACAAATTCATCAATGCCTAGTTTTGAAATTCCAGGTATGCCTGGTGCAAATGTTGGAATGGTAAACATTGGAGAGATACTAGGTAAATCTATGGGAAATAAAAAAGGGAAAAAGAAAAAGATGACTGTTAAAGAATCTCATGAGATTTTAGTGTCACAAGAGTCCGATAAAATGATTGAGGAAGATAAAATTGTTCAAGAGGCAAAAAAATCTACAGAAGACAATGGAATAGTTTTTTTAGATGAAATAGACAAAGTTTCTGCAAGAGGTGATAGAGTGGGTGGAGATGTATCGAGAGAAGGAGTACAAAGAGATCTTTTACCTCTCATAGAAGGAACAACAGTTAATACTAAACATGGTCCAATTAAAACAGACCATATATTATTTATTGCGTCTGGAGCTTTTCAACTTGCGAAGCCTTCAGATTTACTTCCTGAGTTACAAGGTAGATTGCCTATTAGGGTGGAATTAAGTGCATTAAATGAAAAAGATTTTATCAGAATTTTGAAAGAACCAGATAACAGTTTGATTAAACAATACAAGGCTCTTTTGAAAACAGAAAATGTTGATCTGGAATTTAAAGATGATGGTATTGAAATGCTTGCTAAAATTTCAACAGAAGTAAACTCTTCAATTGAAAATATTGGGGCGAGGAGATTACACACTATTATTGAAAAAGTTCTTGATGATATAAGCTTTAACGCAACAGATAAATCTGGAGAAAAAGTAATTGTTGATAAAGAATATGTGAAGAAAAACTTAGGAGATTTAGTTAAAGATACTGATTTATCGAAATTTATTTTATAACTTTTTTAATTGAATAAGAAGAGCCCCTTCGCCTCCATCTTTTTGAGCAGGTGTTGTAATCGATAATATTAATTTAGAGATTTCTGGTTCTGAGTTAATATATTCAGGTACTGAGTATTTAAGTTTGCTCAGCCTGGAGGATTTATAGACATCGTTATCTTTAGAATGCAATCCTTTACCAGTAATTAAAAGTATCTTTTTAAAATTTTTTTCACTACATGAAATTATAATGTCTCTAACTTTTTTGTTCGCCTCATTTAGTGTGAGTCCGTGCAAATCAAATCTAAAAGTTTCATTTCTTTTTCTTAATTGATTTATTTTATCTTTATCTGGTATCCGTGATGTGTCCTCTAAAAAATTTTTCCAGTCTTCTTTATCTTTTTGTGAGAGATTGTCTTTTTTTTTCACTAGCTTAAAATTTCAGCTAAATACCAATTGGGACTATTACTAGAAACTTTTTTTGAAAATTTCCATTGATCTGTTACAGTTTTTATTCTATCTGGATTTCCTTCAACTACATTATTATTCTTGTCTTTTTTAACAGAAATTATGTCAGATACAAATTTAACTGTAGCGAAAATATTATCTTGAATTGTTTCGTATTTTTCAACATTTGACTCTTTTATACCAATAAATGTTAATTCAGACTTAATGCCTTTATCTTCTCTTTCGGAGATTGCTTGGTTAAAATTAGTAGCCATTCTTGGAGTTAAAAGGTTTTTTAAACTTTTTTTATCACCTTTTGCAAATGAAGTGATTATTGTCTCATAAGCTATTTCTGCTCCACGGATAAACTTTTCTTTATCTTCTCCTTCAAGTTCATTAGGATTTTTCTTTTTAAATTTTACCTCTTGTTGTTTGCTAAATTCTTCAAATTTTTTTTCAGAAAATCTGGGATAAATTTTCTCTTCATGGCCGGTTTTTCTGCCTAAAATACTTCTTAATCTCAAAATTATAAAGCCAGCTATCATAGCCAACAATATAATATCTATATATCCAAAGTTACTACTCATAATTTGCTAAATATACATTATTAATATATTTTTGTATCAGACAAATGAACACAATACTAATATCAATTATAGCTGTACCAATAATAGAAATATTGCTTTTTATTAAAATTGGAGAGAATATTGGGGCAATAAACACTATTTTATTAATAATTTTTACTGCCGTAGTGGGCCTTTATTTTGCAAGGATTCAAGGTATCAAAACTATAAAGTCCGGGTTTATAAATATTTACCAAAATAAGCTACCAATTTATGAAATATTATCCGGAGCGTCAATTGCAGTAGCTGCTGTTTTTCTAATTATTCCGGGTTTTTTTACTGATGCTATTGGTTTCCTTTTACTAATTCCAATTACAAGAAAAATACTACTTTCTCCAATAATGAAAAAAAGTAAAAACCAGACAAAAAATGAAGAAATTATTGAAGCTGAAATAATAGACGATAAAAAAGATGAATTATAAAATAATTGCAAAATATGTAAAATCACTAAGTTTTGACATTTCCAAACCTGATAAATTCTTATCTCTTGCAAAAGATATTTCTAATTATAAATTTAAAATAGATATTAAAAGTAATAGATTTAAAGATAATATTATAGAAATACAAACAACTCTTGCCTTAGAGCCTAGAGAAAGCAACCTAGATAAAATTGATGCTCTAGTTACGTATTCGACTTTAGTTGAATTAGATAAGGATTTCACTGATAAAAAAAAATTAGAGGAGATTATACTAGTAAAAATTCCTACTGAAGTTTACCCTGAACTAAGAAAAGTTTTTATTTTTATTTTTGAGAGTTCAGGATTTAGAGAAATCAAAATAGATCCAAATGTTGATTTTAAAAAACTTTATTTATCAAGACAGAATTAAAAAAAATTTTTTTTAAGCTCTGTTTTCAAAAATAAATTGTGATTTTTCAATTCTTCCTCTGTCAGATGAATTACTTTTTTGGAGTATTTTAAAACTGAACTTTGATTGCTTTTTTGCTCAATAGAAGAACTGAAAGATAATTTAGGCTCCTTGGCATCAAGAAGGTTGATATAAACTTCCCGTAATAAATTACAATCTAAAACAGCGTTATGCTTTGATCTTCTAGAAAGATCTACATTAAACCTTTTGCAAAGCGCATCTAAAGAATTAGATGTCCCTGGGAACTTACTTCTTGCTAATTCTAGGCTGTCAATAATTTTATTCTTAGTAATTATATTTTTTTTAATTAATTTAAGTTCATAATTTATAAAAGGTATATCAAAAGATGCATTGTGAATAATTAGGTCCTTTCCATTAATAAAGTGTAAAAGTTCGTCAGCAATTTCTCTGAATTTGGGTTTATCTTTTAGGAAAGAAGTTGAAAAACCATGAATTTTAAAGGCTTCATCCGGAACATTGCGCTCAGGATTTATAATTTTATGAAATACCTTTTTAGTAGGGATTAGTTCATTAGTTTCAATACAAGCAATCTCTACGATTTTATGATTGTCTTTGAATGAAAGCCCTGTAGTTTCTATATCAAGAAATATTTCTGACATTATTTAATTATATCAGTTACTTTTTTTTTAAGATAGTTTTTTGACTTATTATTAACAATTAAATAATCACAATATTTAATTTTTTTTTTTGCAGATATTTGGTTTTTATCCAAAAGATAAAACATTTCCTTTTTCCCACCATTTTTAAGATAACGTTTCAGTCTATTTTTTCTAGGAGCTACTACTAAAATTATATAATCAAAAAAGTTCATTAATTTACTCTCTATAAGAAGAGGAATTTCAAAAAATACAATTTCTTTTTTTATATTTTTTTTATAAAACTCTCTCATTTTTCTTCTAACAAAAGGATGAATTATTGCTCCTAGTTCTACCAAGGATATTTCTTCCTTTAATAATTTAGTCCTTATTTCCTCTTTAATATTTTTTTTTTTTAATTTAAATTTTTTTTTTATTTTTTTTTTAAATTTATTATTTGAATACAGATCTTTAACAACCTTGTCTGCACTAAAAAGTAGTCTATTGTTTTTTGATAATATTTTAGCAACTGATGATTTTCCTGAAGATAGAGACCCTGTTATTCCAATTTTCATCGGTTTAATTTTGACTCCAATAATTTTAATAACTCATCATCTACCTCAGGGTTAATTTTATTCCATAAATAAAAAGATTTTTGTCCTTGATAAATAAACATATTTAAGCCATTGAACGATCTTATATTTTTTGATTTAAAATACTTTATCAATTTAGTCTGAGGGGGATTATAGATAGTATCTATATAAATCATATTTTTTTTAAAATTACCAAAATCAATTTTAAATTCATCGTTTTTTTTTAAGCCTACGCTTGTTGCGTTTATAACAATATCAAATTTATCTAACTCTTTAGAGCAATCATTCCATTTTATAACATTTATGCTTTTAAAGTTTTTTTTTAAAAATAGTGATTTCTCATGGGTTCTATTTGCTATTGAAATATTTAAAATGTTAGATTTTAATAAAGCTAATATAATTGATGGGGCGACCCCTCCAGCTCCAAAAATTAGAACCTTTTTATTTTTCTTTTCTTGATTAGATATTGATTTTAAATAAGCTGCTTGAAAGCCAAATACATCGGTGTTTTCTCCTATTACATCATTATTTTTATCCAACATTATTGTGTTAACGGAGTGAGTCTCATTGGCATCATTTACTGTTTTGCTCAAAAAAGGTATCACAGATTTTTTATAAGGCAGAGTAACGTTAATTCCTTTTATCTCCTTATCCCTTACTTTATTAATTACACTTTGTATTTCATTTTCATTTATATCAAGAAGTTCGTACTCTGCGTTGATTTTATATTTATCAAACCAATAATTATGCATGATCGGTGAAAGAGAATGAGATATTGGTCTGCCTATTATTGCAAATCTGTTTTTTTTCATTTTTTATAATTTTTGATATATGCTTTAATTTGTTTTATCGGCAATCCCATTATAGAGTCTTTATCGCCCTTTACATACTCAAATAAATTTAATCCACCTGCTTCAATTTGATAAACACCGTAGGCTAATAACGTTTCAGTTTTTATTTTACTAAGGTACAATTTTAATTCTCCATCAGACAAGTTTTTCATCTTGAGTTCAGATTTATCAGTATGATTCCAAATCATTGAGCTATTTTTAGATATACAAGCGGAGCTTATTAGATAATGCTTGTGTCCATTTAATAACTTTAAAATTTTAAATGCTTCTTCTCTAGAACTAGGTTTATTTATTAAATTTTCATTAAGTGATATTACGCTATCAGCACCTAATACGAGCTGGTCTGGGAATTTGGCGCCTACTTTAATTGACTTTAATTCTGCAAGGTTTTTAGAAATAATTTCAGGGTCTGCTCCCTTTTCTAAAAGCGCCTCCTTTACCTGATCTTCATCTACATTTGAGGGCGAAACTGTAGTTTGAAAACCATGTTTATCAAGTATATCTTTTCTTACCCCGCTCTTAGAAGCTAAAATAATTTTCATTTGTTTTTTTTAATATCAATTATTTTTATTATCGAAGCTGCTGTTTCTTCAACTGATTTTCTTGTGACATCTATTGTGGGCCAATTGTATTTCTTAAATAAAGCCTTTGAGTCTTCTACCTCTTTTTTAATAGAGCTAATATCTGTATAAGTGGAGGATCTGTTTTCTTGCATCAGTGCTACCCGATTACGTCTTATATCAGATAATCTTTCTGGGTCTGCAAAAAGTCCTATTATACATGACTTAAAGTTTTTGTTTTTTAAGTCTTCTGGTATTTCTTGGTTGGGGACTAAAGGTATGTTTGTGGTTTTAAAACCTCTATTAGCTAAATAAATAGATGTAGGTGTTTTGCTTGTTCTACTAACGCCTAACAACACGACGTCTGAATTAGATAAATCTTCTGTTCGTTTTCCATCATCATGCGACATTGTAAATTGTATTGCTTCTATTCTTTTGTAATAATCCTCATCTAGTACATGTTGAGCACTTGGCTTGTGTATAGCTTTCTGATTTAATAATTTTGAGAAAGCCAAGATTAGACTGCCTAATACGCCAAAACAAGGAATGTTTGTTTCCTCACTTTTTTTAGACAAGTATTTAGCAAGTTTTGTTTCTACAATGGTGTAAAGTATAATTGGGTTGTTGCCCTTTATTCCGTCGTTTATTATTTTGTCTACTTGTTGTTCTGTTCTTACAAAGAAAAATTCTTTTTTTTCATACTTAAAATTTTTAAATTGTGATTGTAATGATAGAAATATTCTATCAAGTGTTTCACCCGTGGAGTCTGAAATAAGATATACATTGTATTTTTCGTTCATAATTTTGTTAATAAATATCGAATAACTTGGTTTTATATTTTATTTTTAATATCAAAAAAGATTTACTCACATTAGTTAACATATTTGGTACATTTTATTCTATGTGAACAATTTAATACATAAAAACTTTAAACTGTGAGTATAATTCAAATAAGGGTAAATTTAGACAAGTTAATGGGTATAAAATGTTTAAAACTTGGTATAATTAAATGTAATCGTTACTAACATGACCTATTACAATAATTACCTTTATCAATATATTATTTAATTTATGAGTAAATTATTAAATTGCTTGATTAGAAAAGATACTTCTTGTGTACCTGTCTGGTTTATGAGACAAGCAGGAAGATATCTTCCAGAATTTAGACAAATAAGATCAAACAATCCTGATTTTTTAAAACTATGTTTTAATAGTACTCTAGCTACAGAAATAACCTTACAACCTCTTAAAAAATTTAATTTAGATGCCGCAATTATTTTTTCAGATATATTAGTCATCCCCTATGCTTTAAAACAACAGATAGAATTTAGAAATAAAGGGGGACCCTGGTGCCCAAACTTTAATATAAATAAATTTTTAGAAGCTTCTGAAAAAGAATTTTTATTAACATTAAACCCTGTTTATGAAACAATAAAGAAAACTAAAAATGCACTTGGAAAAAATAAATCCTTAATAGCCTTTGTTGGGGCTCCATGGACACTTATAATATATTTGTTCAGTTTAAAAAATCAAAATGATATTAACAAAAAAATAAGTATAAAAAATAAGGAAGAGATAAAATTAGTTTTAAAAAAATTAGATGAGTTTTTAAAAATTCATATAATTAAACAAAAGGAGGCTGGCGCAGAAGTAATACAAATTTTTGACTCTTGGGCTGGGCTTATTCATGAAGAAGATTTAAATGAATATTGTTTTGTACCAAACAAAAGCTTGGTAAAATTTTGCAGGGATAATAAAATTCCTTCAATCTGCTTTCCCAAAGGTTTAAAAAAAAATTATAAAAAATTTGTAGAAGAAGTGAAACCAGATGCAATTAATATTGATCAAGATATTGATCCCCTGTGGGCAAGAGACAACTTGAACAAAATATGTATACAAGGGGGAATGAATCCCAACCTTCTCCTCAAAAGCCAGGAAGAAGTATTAAAAGAAACCGAGCGGTACATAGATATTTTCAAGAACGACCCCTACATATTTAATCTCGGACATGGTATTCTACCACAAACAAATCCAAACGTTATAAAAACAATTGTAGATAAAGTGAATTTAATAAAAAGATGAACAAAGATCACCCGCAAGTAAACTTTGGTAAAACAGGAGTTCTTCTAGTAAACCTAGGCACACCAGACTCAACCAAATGGTTAGATATTAGGAGATATTTAAAAGAATTTTTATCAGATAAGAGAGTGATAGAGGTAAACCCATTTCTTTGGAAAATTATTTTAAATTTATTTATTCTTAACTTAAGGCCATCGAAAACCGCGAAGGCTTACAAAGAAATATGGATGAAAAAAGAAGACATGTCTCCACTAAGATACTTCACAATAATGCAAACTAAAAAGCTATTGGACAGAATTAGCAATAAAGATGTAATCGTTGATTATGCTATGCGGTATGGAAATCCGAGCATAAAAAGTAAAATTCAAAAATTACATGAGGTTGGTTGTGAGAGACTAATTGTTTTGCCACTTTACCCTCAATATGCTGCAGCAACAACTGCTACTGTTTGTGATGAGGTGTACAGAGTTTTAATGGGAATGAGGTGGCAACCAAGTTTGAATATTGTACCCCATTATGAGTCAGATCCTCTTTACATTAAGGCACTTTCGAATAGTCTAAATTCGAAAGTAGCAGAATTAAATTGGAAACCAGATTTAGTAATAGCTTCATATCACGGTATTCCCCAAAAATATTTTGATAAAGGGGATCCTTATCACTGTTATTGTCATAAGACTTCCAGACTGCTTTCGGAAGAATTTAAAAGCATCGAAATAAAAACTACTTTTCAATCTAGATTTGGTCCAGAAGCATGGTTAAAACCTTATACTGATAAGACTTTAGAAAATTTACCAAAAGAAGGAAAAAAAAATATTTTAGTGATTTGCCCAGGTTTTTCTTCCGATTGTGTCGAAACTCTTGAAGAGATATCTATACAAGGTAAAGAAACCTTTTTTAAATCTGGAGGAAAAAATTTCGATGTTGCGCCCTGTTTAAATGACAATGAAGATCATATAAACTTGTTAGAAAAATTAATAAAAAAAGTTTTATAAATGAATGCATATCTGACATTTAAAGCCCTTCATTTAATAGCAGTTATATCTTGGATGGCAGGACTACTTTATTTACCGAGAATTTTTGTTTATCACGCAGAGACAAAAGAAAACAAGGGACAATCAGAAACATTCAAGCTGATGGAAAAAAGATTGTATTTTTATATTATGAATCCGGCAATGATTTTGTCTTGGGTTTTCGGTGTGCTTCTTATTCATTCACAAGGCCTTCTAAGTCTTGGTCTATTATGGATGAAAATTAAAATTGGATTAGTTATAATTTTAACTGGTTATCACTTTTATCTGCTTGCCGTCCTAAGAGATTTTCAAATTGACAATAATACTAAAAGCTCCAAATTTTTTAGGATTATCAATGAGGTGCCTACATTATTGCTTATTATCATCATTTTTGTAGTAATTTTTAAACCATTATAATACTTGAAATTTTACTAAAAAGACCTATATTTATCTTACTTACCTCGTAACCAACCAATCAATTAAATGAACTTACAAGAACTAAAAAAACAAAGCCCAGCTGATCTAATATCGCAAGCAGAAAAACTTGGTATTGAAAACCCAAGCACGTTAAGAAAACAAGAAATTCTATTTGCAATATTAAAAAAATTAGCTGAAAAAAATGAGCAGATTAGTGCTTCTGGAGTGCTTGAAGTCTTACAGGATGGCTTTGGTTTTTTGAGAGCGATCGAGTCAAATTATTTACCTGGCCCAGACGATATATATGTAAGCCCTAGTCAAATTAGAAGATTCGGATTAAGAACAGGCGACACAGTTGAGGGAGAAGTGAGAGCCCCTAAAGATGCAGAAAGATATTTTGCACTTTTAAAAGTAAATAAAATAAATTTTGACGAACCAGAGAAGGGGAGAAATAAAATAGCCTTTGACAACCTTACTCCTTTGTATCCAAATAAAAGAATAAAATTAGAAGTTGAAACCACAAAGGTAGAAAAGAAACCAGACAATACAGCTAGATTAATTGATCTAGTTAGTCCAATAGGAAAAGGACAAAGATCTCTTATAGTCTCTCCTCCTAGAGCGGGAAAAACTATCATTTTACAAAATATTGCTCAATCAATTACTGCCAACCACCCAGAAATATATTTAATGGTTTTATTAATAGATGAAAGACCGGAAGAAGTTACAGACATGCAAAGATCTGTTAAGGGTGAAGTTGTTTCCTCTACGTTTGACGAACCAGCTTCAAGGCACGTTGCAGTCGCAGAGATGGTAATAGAAAAAGCCAAGAGACTTGTAGAACACAAAAAAGATGTTGTTATTCTATTAGATTCTATAACTAGACTCGGCAGAGCCTATAACGCTGTTGTGCCTAGTTCAGGAAAAGTTTTAACTGGTGGTGTAGATGCTAACGCTTTGCAAAGACCAAAAAGATTTTTTGGTGCTGCCAGAAACGTGGAACAAGGTGGGTCACTCACAATTATTTCAACAGCTTTAATTGATACTGGAAGTAGAATGGACGAAGTAATATTTGAGGAGTTTAAGGGAACCGGAAACTCGGAACTTATATTGGATAGAAAGGTCGCAGATAAAAGAATATACCCTGCATTAGATGTAACAAGATCTGGAACAAGAAGAGAAGAACTTTTATTTGCTAAAGATGATCTATCAAAAATGAACGTTTTAAGAAGAATAATTAGCCCTATGGGCACTATGGACGGTATAGAATTTTTAATATCCAAAATTAAAGACACTAAAAATAATTCTGATTTTTTTAATTCTATGAACAAATCAAATTAAACTTAATTTGTAATCTTCTTTTTTTTCTTATAAAATATTAATATGTTAGATAAATTCAATAATTTATTTTATTTAATTATATATTTTGCTCATTTTTTAATAGTAGGAAGTTACGCCTACCAACTAGTTTTTGACACTAAAAAATTTCTTAAAGGAAGAGGAGTTGACAAAACCGCAACTTTAATCACAAGATTCGCGGGCTCATTTATGATTGGAATAGTTTTGATGGCAATTTACATTGCATTTATCAGATCGGGGGGGCTAGATGCTACTTGGGCTTTTTTTAATTTAGTTTTCATAATTAATGTTTCAATATTAATTATAAATTTTTACTCTTTAAGAATTGATAAGACGGGTTTAACAAAAAAGACTAAAGATGACGGAATATATGCTCCTTTAATCTTAGTAGTCATGAGTGCGATACTTTGTTATGGTTTAGCTGATAAAATTTATGTTTAATTTATTGTATCGTTTCATTATCAGAAACATTCTCGTAAGAATAAAACTCAATTATATTCAATAAAGTATTAGTTTTGTCATTAAAGCTAACAGTCTCTAAAAGTTTTTGTTTTTCCTCATTAGAAATTGGAGCTATCATTGAAAGGGTGTTTATTTTTTGGGCTTCATCAAGTTTTTCAAACTCTTTCCAATTAATCATTAGACCATTTTTCTCAAAAAATTTTTTTACTTTTTCCATAAAGTTTAATTTGTCATATGCAAGAGCTAATTTTTCGTTATCTAGAACATCTTTGTAAAATTTTTTATAGTCCACCTCGAACTCCCTATATTTTTTTTTATTAGCAACTTCTTTTGTAATTTCAAATCTCGTAAGCCCAGTCAAGTTTATCAGAACTCTACCATCAGAAGTCTCTTGATAATCACTTATTTTACCAAGACAACCAACTTTATAAACTAAGCTGTTTTCTTTTTTTGATTGAACCATACCCATTAACTTATCATTTCTAAATGAATCATTTACTAAATCAAGATACCTCTCTTCAAAGATGTTTAGCGGCAAATTTGTTTTCGGGAAATAAATCACTCCACTCAGTGGGAAGACTGGTATTTGCTTAGGAAATTTTTTATCCATATGCTAATTATAAGATTAATAATTTAGCACTGTCAATTTGTAATAATTAACTATGTGTGGGCATAAAGAGCTTTGATTTAGTAGAGCCCCTCATTTCTACCGAAGACCCTTTCACCTTCAAATAAGAATTGTGACATATATATAAATATTCAAGGAGTATCTGTTTACGTTAATGAATAAATTAATTATACTAGTTATCAATTTGCGGGCATAGCTCAGTGGTAGAGCGTCTCGTTGCCAACGAGAAGGTCGAGGGTTCAAGTCCCTTTGCCCGCTCCAAATTAAATAGCGACTAAATTTCCGTTTTTACGAAACTTATTTTTTGATAACGTATGATTATGTATAGATTAATTGCAATTTTTTTAATGTTAATACCATCCGTTTGTTACGCCTCTTCAATGAAGATGATTGGTGAAAAGGGCGATATCAAAAATGTTACGAAGGTTGTTACTGTAAATATGTTTGATAATTATTATGAGCCAAATGAAATTGTTGTCAAAGAGGGTGAAACAATAAAGTTTATAGTTAAAAACATGGGCGAACTTGTACATGAATTGAATATTGCTACTAAAGAAATGCATGTAAAGCATCAACCCGAGATGGCAAAAATGGTGGAACATGAAATACTTTTAGCGGACAGAATAGATAAAAAGAAAATGAAAAAAATGGCAAAAATGGATCACTCTTTGGCACACAAACATGCTAATAGTGTCTTACTTGAACCAAAAGAAACTGGAGAAATAATTTGGAAGTTCAGCACATCCGCGAAATTAGAAATTGCATGTAATGTACCTGGTCATTATGAAGCTGGAATGATTGCAAAGATAATCAAAGATTAATTATGGAAGATTTAGCTAACAAAAAATGTGTGCCATGTGAAGGTGGTATACCAGCCTTTGATATTAAGCAGATACATAAATATTTAAAAAGAATTGATGGATGGGATGTCCTAGAAGATAAAGATAAAAATTTTCATATTGAAAAGAATTTTAAATTTAATAATTATGTAGAAAGTGAAAAATTTGTTATCGGTGTTGGCAAGATTGCGGAAACTGAAGGCCACCATCCAGATATCACTTTTGGCTGGGGCTATGTTAAAATTAAAATTTCAACACATGCTATTAAAGGCTTAGCAGAAAGTGACTTCGTTTTAGCTGCAAAAATAGATAAAATTTAGTTAATGATTAAAGTGTCTGATACCAGTAAAGATCATTTTAACTTTAGCTTTATTTGCAGCTTCTATCACTTCTTTATCTCTAATCGAGCCACCTGGCTGAACGATAGTTTTTATACCAGCATTAATTAAAGTTTTAATTCCATCTGCAAAAGGAAAAAAAGCATCAGATGCAGCTATTGAATTTAGCAAAAGTTTAGGTTGAAATTGTCTTGCCTTTTGAACAGCTATTTTACAACTATCTAACCTATTTTGTTGTCCAGCGCCAATTCCAATAGTTGAATTATCTTTTACCACTACAATCGCATTTGATTTTACATGTTTGCATACTCTAAAAGCAAATTCTATATCTTTAAGTTCTTTTCTGGACGGTTTATTTTTTGTTACACATTTCAACTTTTTTTTTTGGAAAATTAAGTCATCTTTTTCTTGTAAAAGAAATGAATTATCAAAAAACTTTACTGTTGATTTAGACTCATAATTAAATTTTGAAATATCAATAATTCTCATGTTTTTTTTCATTTTTAATATTCGCAAAGCGTTTTTATCAAAACCTTTTGCTAAAATTACTTCAAAAAAAGTTTTATTTATTTCAGAAGCAATCTTATTGTTTATTTTATAATTGCAAGCCACTATTCCTCCAAAAGCACTAATTGGATCACTAGCTTGTGCATTTAAAAAAGATTGAATAGCAGACTTATTTGAAGAAACTCCACATGGGTTTGCGTGTTTAATTATCACGGTTGATGGTGTTCCTAAATTTGAAAAAAGAATATCTAGTCCAGCAAATATATCATTATAATTGTTGTAACTTAAATCTTTGCCACTTAATTTTTGTAAATTAATATCATCATTCTTGAGGCTATTAACATATATAGAACTTTTTTGATGTGGGTTTTCACCATATCTTAATTGATTTATTTTCTTTCCAAAAAAAGTTTTCCTAGCAGGAAACCTTAAGCCCACATCTCTGTTAAACCATTCTGACACGACAGCGTCGTAATACGCTGTCAAACCATAAGCCTTACTAGCCATTTTTCTTCTAAAATCAAAAGATGTTTTACCTTTAAACTTTTTTAACTCTTTTATTAGTTCAGAATAGTCCTCTTTTTCAGTTATAATTGTTACACTTTTGAAATTTTTAGCAGCTGATCTCACCATGCTCGGACCTCCAATATCAATATTTTCAATAATCTTTTCCTTATTAGAAGTTTTTTTGATAACTGACTCAAACGGATAAAAATTAACAATTACTAAATCTATGGGTTCGAATTGTTTTTTTTGCATTTGTTTTTTGTGTTTTTTTTTATCTCTTTTAAAAAGAATACCAGAGTGAATTTTTGGATGTAAAGTTTTTACTCTTCCATCCAACATTTCTTCAAAACCGGTATATTCTGAAACTTCTTTACACTTAAAACCTAATTTTTTTATTGATTTATAAGTTCCTCCAGAACTAATTACATTTATCTTATTTTTCTTTAGAACTTGTAAAACGTTCTTAAGATTTTCTTTATCAAACACAGATACAAGAGCATTTTTAATTTTACTCATTTTATATTTTTTTCATTATTTTCCAGTCGATAGTTTTTTCATTATTTTCCATGATACCAGAAATTACAATACAATGGTTATCTAACACTTTCTGCCCTCCAAAAAAAATACTTTTTTCAATTTTTAGGTTTTTCTCATTTGTAGAGAACAGTAAAGCTTTATTTTTATTTATCTGAATAAGCAAAGTATTACCACCTATAGTTTGAACAGCAGTAAGACCTGGATATAGATGAAAACGTATGTCATACTTAATCTTTAGATTTGTACTTTTTTGTATAATATTATCTTGGCCAGTGACTCTATTGTTGATTTTATCAATACCTATAGATCTATAATGTAAACAGTTTAAATTTTTAAGGTATGCATCATGTCCAGCTTTAACTTGAATTTCGTTTGAGCTGTTCTTGTGTTCCAAATTTAAAATTTTAAAATCTCTCTTAATTAAATATCCATAAGCTTTATTCATCATATTACTTTTTTCAAATCCAACTATTGAAGTGTCGTTTAAACAAAGTGCTGACTGAGAAGATGTAAAACGACTTAAGAGTCTTGCTTTTTTTGAAATATTTACCCCAAATCCACTATTTGTAATAATTTTTTGGTCATCATAATAATATTCAAAAGATAATGGACCAGATTGATAACAAGAGGAGAAGTTTTTCTTTGGGGGATTTCCTGCTTCAAAATAAATAACATCTTTTTTATTTTTAAGAACATGAATATTACCTAAATTAATTTTGGGTTTTTTAATTTTAATTTTAAAGTGGTTTATATAATTATAGAAATTAGCTAAATCATCTTCTACGGAACCGTTGAACAAAGGAAGTGAATTCGCTGGAGTAGTTAATTGCTTTATACACTCCAAATTTTTTTCGAGTATATTCTCCAAAGAATCGGGTACATATTTTTGAGCATCTTTTATAACTTCCTTTATTAATAAAAAATATTTCGTATGATTTAGAAGATCGTTTGGACTTCTAGTTAAAGGAAAGCCTTTATCATCAAAAAAAGTTTCAATTAATTTTTCTAACTCATTTAAACTGTATTTATAATTTTCTTCGTATTCTTTAAATACTAACCCGGACAAAATTAACACAGTCAAAATCTCAATTTTTTTTTGGTGATCTATCTCGTATTTAAAATTCTTTTTTAAATGATTTGTTTGAATAATTATAGACTCAATGAAATCTCTTTTAAAAGCAAAATTTGAGTTTTTCAAAATTATGTCAGCGTTTAAGATCCAACTCATTATTCTTTTGCTGATTACACTCGTTTCCCAAATGAGCGATTTGTACTTAAGATTGCTTTGGTTCCAAAGATATATAATTTGTCTGAGAGTAGAAGCATCATCCTTTCGATCAATTGAAGTTAACCAAAGAAAATTGTGAAGCTCTCTTTTTTCTTTGTGTGAATATTTCTTATTCCAAAAATTATTTGGGTCCAGATTCTTAATTTGAAAAGCAAACTTTCTATAATTAGAAAAAGATGACATTAAAAATGGATTGGGAAAAAAAAAGAACTGATTTGGAATTCTAGATATTAAGGATTTTTTGTAAAATCCTGTGGTAAAATAAATCTTTTTAAAAATTTTTATAAAATTTATTTTAACTGCCAAAATATAATAATAAGCAGTTTTTAGACTGATCATTTTTTAACTCGATCTTAATAAGCTAATATTTTTTTTTAAATCTCCATTATTCTGTTTAAAAATAGTAGAGCCGGAAACCAAAACATTTGCTCCAGCATTTATAGCGGTCTTGCAATTTTCAAAATTTATACCTCCATCTATTTCTAGATCTACTTTCAATTTTTTTTCAGTAATTATTTCTTTAAGTTTTTTTAGTTTTGGCAAAACATCTGGCATAAATTTTTGGCCAGCAAATCCTGGTTCTACACTCATAATTAATATTAGATCAATTTTTTCAAGATACTTTTCAATTAAACTAATATCAGATTTTGGCTTCAAAGATATGCCAACCTTTTTATTAAATTTTTTTATTAGTTCTATTGTTTCTTCAGTACTAGGAGTAGCCTCTGGATGAAATGTAATGATATCTGCACCAGCATCTGCAAAATCCTTAATATACTTATCTACCGGCTCTATCATTAAATGAACATCAAAAATTTTTTTTGTTACAGGTCTTAATTTTTTTATAATTTCTGGCCCTATAGTAATGTTAGGAACAAAATGTCCATCCATTACATCTACATGTATATAATCAGCCCCTGCTTTATCTAAAGAGATTATTTCTTCACCCAGTTTACTAAAATCAGCTGATAAAATTGACGGTGAAATCTTTATATTAGTAGACATATATTTTATTTATATTTTATATAATAATCTTGTCAAAAAAATTATTTGTCAGGACTAAATAATCTGTATAGTTCTCTTGAGAACTCATGATCTATTGGAAAAGATAACATCCCCATAGACCCATAACCCAATAACCATGGCATTAAATAAAATCTTATTAAATAGAAATAAAATGCAACATATAATGGAACAATTGGTCTAGCTAAAAATTCAGGTGTAATTTTATCAAAAACCTTTAGAACAGGATTTGTGAATTTAACAAATATTCTCATGAAGAAAAAGTTAGAGTCCTCTCTTTGAAAGATATTCATTGCCGCTCTTCCAATTAAAGTGTACATCACTATTCCTAAAATATAGTCTAAAACATAAACCCAAATAGGCATAATTCACATTATCATTATTGAGACAAAAAAAAAGGGGCGAATAAATCGCCCCTTTAAATGATTTAATTTTATTCCTTAGTGCGCTCTACCAAGAATAGATTTTCCGCTAGGAACCCTAACTTCATCAACCATTCTTTGTGTTGCTGCATCAGGAGCTTTGGTCATTAAACTTACAACAACCATAACTACTAAACATACTGGAGCACCGATTAGACCAAATCTTAAGTGGTCAATACCTAACCATGCAGGGTTACCCAAAAACTTAGGATATACATAAATTAGATAAGCTGTTCCAGCCGCAAGTCCAGATAGCATTCCTGCTATTGCACCTTCTCTAGTAGCTCTCTTCCACCATACTCCAAGTACAAGTGGGAAGAATAAGCCTGACATCGCAAAGTCAAACGCCCATGCAACTGCTCCAAGGATACTAGTGATACGCATTGATGCAATGTATGCACCAGCCGCACCTACAACAACTAATAGAACACGTGCTACTATTAATCGTTTTCTAACATCCGCTTTTGGATCAATCATGTTGTAGTAAACATCGTGCGATAACGCATTTGAAATCGCAAGTACTAATCCATCAGCAGTTGACATCGCTGCAGCCATACCACCGGCAGCAACTAATCCAGAGATTACGTATGGTAATCCAGCAACTTCAGGAGTTGCAAGAACTACTACACCCGTTCTCATGAACCACTCGTTTAACTGTAGTATGCCGTCACCGTTAAAGTCAGCAATGAACACTTGTTTTTGAGAAGACCATTGTTTGACCCACTCTAAACTTTGTACATCAGCGATAGATTTTCCAATAATACCTGTCGGTAAGTTTGGATCCATCAATGAAATTTTAGACAAAGTTGCAAGCATTGGAGCTGAAGAGTAAAGCAAGAAAATAAAGAATAGCGACCAAGCTACTGATTTTCTAGCTGATTTTACTGAAGGAGTTGTGAAGTATCTCATTAAGATATGAGGTAACGACGCAGTTCCTACCATCATACAGATAGCTAGCGATATGTATTTCCATACTGCCATTCCACCTGCACCTACTCCAGCATGTGCTACCGCGATAGATTTTAATCCACCAGGAACACCTGCTGCTTTTACATCAGCGGCACTGTTTTTGACTAAACCGAATTGACTTTCAAGGTCAGTTATTCTTTGCACCTCATCACCTAACATTAAGTGTGGGAATACACCGGCACCGATTTTGTTACTAATCCAGAAAACTGGTATTAAATAAGCAACAATCAATACGATATATTGTGCAACCTGTGTCCATGTTACTGCTCTCATTCCACCTAACATTGAACAAAGTAAGATACTAACTAAACCTACCCATACACCTGCTTCAAACGGAATACCTAATGCTCTAGCAGCAATAGTTCCTGTAGCATTTATCTGAGCTGTCACGTAAGTGAAAGAAGCTAATACAAGAACTAACACTGCACAGAAACGTACACCGTTTCCGCCGTATCTTGTTCCTATAAAATCTGGCACTGTGTAACATCCAAATTTTCTTAAGTATGGTGCTAATAAAGTTGACACAAGCACATAACCACCTGTCCAACCAACTAAGAAAGCCATATAACTATAGCCACCAAAGTAAACACCACCTGCTAATGCTACGAACGAAGCACCTGACATCCAGTCAGCTGCTGTCGCCATTCCATTAAACACTGTTGGGACTTGTCTTCCTGCAAGATAATATGCGTCTACCTGTATCGTTCTCGATAAATAACCAATTAAGGCATATATCGCCACGGTAAATGCAACAAACAAAATACCAATTGTTTTTGCTGTTACACCAGCTTGCTCAGCTATTGCCATCATTAAGATGAAAACTAAGAAGCCTCCGGTATACAAACCATAAATCTTAGGAAGGTTTTGTATAAATCCACCTTTAAACATTAATCCTCCTTCTCTCCGAAACCAAACTCCTCATCGATTTTCTCTTGCTTGTTTGCAAACCAGAAAATGATGATAACGAACGCAAGAAGTGATCCTTGTGCTGTCATGTAATAAGCTAACGGATATCCTAGAAAGCTCATTCCGTTGATTTCATATCCAAAAAGGAAAATTACCATTGAGAAGAATGCCCAAAGACATAGAGTCATTATCATATGACCTTTGGTTTTCTGCCAATGTTTTTCTTTATTTGACATATTTCCCCCTATATTTACGTTAACGTAACTTAATGGTTGTGATCCTACCTATTTTGAGAGTAATTAAAAGTTAAAAAACCTATTTTGAAGTGCTATAAATCGCTAAAAATATAGAAAAAAAAAGAGACAAAAGAGCATACAACTTGAAATTGAATCTAAAAGCAATATCTGAGGTCTTATCAGCAGTAAAAGACTATCTATTTCCTTACGAAAAAATAAGCAAAAAATTTTTAAAAATTAATAATGAAAGTGATTTAATTAATTTTATAAAAGAAAAATCAGCTTTTGTAACTCAGTCAACCCTTTACGGTTATTTAAAAACCAGGATGGGTTTAAAACAAAATATGATGTTTACAGATGATATTTTTATCGATTCTGTTAATAAGGCCAAGTGGAACATTTTTTCTGAGGCTGTAACAGATTTAACTTTTTTTGCCGTCTCATATTTGAATACAAAACATAACGTCGATATTTTAGATCCAAATAAAATTTATCAAACTATTTTAGATAATGAAATTATAAATGGTTTACCAAATGAAATGTGTGAAAAATACAAATCAAGATTTAAAGAGAAATTAAATAGTTTTAATATAGAAGAATATTGTAGCGACAAGCCTTTCTCTAATAGTTGTAACGCTTTATTTCATTGGGCACCAATAGCGGATGAATTAAAAGAATTGGATAAAGAAATTGTAATAAATTCTATTAAAAATAAATGGATGTTGGTGGTTGCTGATTTTGAAAAAATTCCAGTAAATCTAAAATAGTTAATCTTTATTTTGCCTATTTTCTACTAAAGATTCTACTACGGATGGGTCTGCAAGGGTAGTCGTATCACCTAATTCGTTATATTCATTAGCGGCGATCTTTCTTAAAATTCTTCTCATTATTTTACCTGATCTTGTTTTTGGCAAGCCAGGCGCAAATTGGATTAAATCTGGAGTAGCTATAGGTCCAATTTGTTTTCTCACCCAAAGTTTAAGTTCTCTTTCTAGGTCACCATCAGGTTGTTCACCAGCATTTAAAGTGACATAACAATACAAACCATTTCCTTTAATATCATGAGGGTAACCTACAACTGCAGCTTCCGCTACTTTAGGGTGAGCTACAAAGGCGCTTTCTATTTCAGCCGTCCCTAAATTATGACCGGAAACTATTATGACATCATCAACTCTTCCAGTTATCCAATAATAACCGTCTTTATCTCTTCTGCAGCCGTCTCCAGTAAAATATTTACCATCAAATTGAGAAAAATATGTGTCTATGAATCTTTTATGATCACCGTAAACTGTTCGCATTTGCCCTGGCCATGAAGCAGACATACACAATCTTCCTTTACATGCTCCTTTAAGAACCTTACCAGCCTCATCTACGATTACCGGTTTAATTCCATAAAATGGTTTCGTCGCTGATCCTGGTTTAAGGTCAATCGCACCGGGTTGAGGAGCAATCAAAATTCCTCCTGTCTCAGTTTGCCACCAAGTGTCGACAATTGGACAACGTCCATCGCCTACTGTTTTGTAGTACCACATCCAAGCTTCTGGATTGATAGGTTCCCCAACTGTACCAAGTAATTTTAATGATTTTCTGCTAGTCTTTTTCACTGGTTGATCACCTTCTCTCATTAAAGCTCTGATGGCTGTCGGAGCTGTATAAAAAATGTTTACTTTGTATTTGTCCACGATTTGCCACCACCTTGAGCTGTCCGGATAATTTGGAACACCCTCAAACATAATTGTTGTAGCTCCATTAGATAAAGGTCCATAAATTATATAACTATGTCCAGTTACCCAACCTATATCAGCTGTACACCAATAAATATCTTTAGGTTTATAATCAAATATGTATTGGTGGGTCATTGATGCATAAACTAAATAACCACCAGATGTATGAAGCACACCTTTAGGTTTTCCTGTAGAACCTGATGTATACAATATGAACAAAGGATCTTCAGCGCTCATTTCTTCAGGATCACATTTAGCTGATGCTTTTTTTATTAGCTCTTCATAAGAAACATCTCGTTCATCATCCCAACTCACCTGATTTCCGGTCCTTTTAACTACTATACATTTTTTTACATTAGGACACTGAGATAAAGCTTCATCAGCTATTTTTTTAAGAGGAATTATTTTTCCTCCTCTTACACCTTCATCCGCAGTAATTAAATAATCAGACTCGCAATCATTAATCCTTGTTGCGATTGAGTCTGGTGAGAAACCACCAAAAATTATTGAATGAACTGCCCCTATTCTTGCGCATGCAAGCATTGTATATGCAAGCTCAGGTATCATTGTTAAATAAATAGTTACTCTGTCACCCTTTTGTATTCCAATACTTTTAAGAGCATTTGCAGCCTTGCTAACATTTTTATGTAATTCTTTATAAGTAATTTTTTTCGTATCTGCAGGATCATCTCCTACCCAAATTATTGCAGTTTTTTTACCATTCTTTTTTAAATGCCTGTCAATGCAATTTGCTGAAACGTTTAAAGTGCCATCGTAAAACCATTTAATCTTTACTTCATCTTTGCTATATTTCACATCCTTAATTTTAGTGTATGGTTTAATCCAGGTAATTCTTTTTCCTTCTTTTTTCCAAAATTTTTCATTTTCCTTTACCGATAAATTATATTTTTTTTTGTATTTAGAACTATTTATTAAAGCTTGATTAGACCAAGCTTCTGAAACTTTTATAACTGAATTTCCCTCTTCATCTTTTACAATAATACTTTTTTTAGATCTTCCACCTCTAGACTTTGAAGACTTAATTTTTCTTACTTTTTTTTTAAGTCTTTTTGTTCTTCTAGATTTTTTTTTCGATCTAGTTTTTTTCCGTTTATTCTTTTTTTTTGATCTTCTAGCCACGATAAACCTTTTTTATTTTTTTCTCAGATTTTACCCATCTTACAAATTATTTTCCAGCTTTTAAAATCAATAGGCATTACTGATAATCTGCTTTGTTTTATTAAAGGTAAATGCGAAATTTGCTTTGTTTTTTTTATATTTTCCAATGAAACTGGAGTTTTTAACTTTTTTTTAAACCTAACCTGAACAGCAACAAATTTTTTTTTCTTATCAGTTTTATCAATAAAAGCTTTTTTAATGACCGACACTACTCCTACAATTTCCTTCCCTTCGTTTGAATGATAGAAAAAACATTCATCTCCAATTTTCATTTTTTTTAAATTATTTGCAGCTTGATAATTTCTAACACCATCCCAAGTAGCTCCTTTATGACCAGCTTTTTTTTGTTGATCAATAGACCAAACATATGGCTCAGATTTTATTAACCAGTAATTTTTCAAAGTTTTAGTCCTGGCCCTTTCATATAAGGAGCAAATTTATCCAGTGGCCATCTTGATTTTGGCTCTACATTTAAGTTGTCTACTAATTTTTTTTTATATCTTTGTATTCCTGCCCAAGCGATCATTGCCGCATTATCCCCGCAAAACTTAAGATCAGAAAAAATTGGCTCAAAATTATTTTTTTTTGACAGTTGTTCCAAACTTCTTCGAATGCTTTGGTTAGCAGCAACACCTCCAGCAACTACAAATACATTTTTTTCTTTTTTAGAAAATCTTTTAAATTCTTCAAATGCAACTTCAGTTTTTTTTTTAAGAATCTTAATTATAGTTTCTTGAAACGAGGCTGCTAAATTTAATTTAAGTTTTTTATCATTTTTAATTTTCTTTGACTGGAGTAAAACTGCTGTTTTTAATCCTGCAAAAGATAAATTACATCCCGCTTTATTTATTATCGGCTCCGGTAATTTATAAAAATTTTTATCTCCTTGTTTTGCAAATTTTTCAACAGCAGGACCGCCGGGATATCCAAGATTTAACATCTTTGCTGTTTTATCAAAAGCTTCACCCAAAGCATCGTCTATTGTGGTACCTATTTGTTTATACTCGTTTACATTTTTAACAATTAAGTATTGAGAATGACCTCCAGAAATTAATAGCAACAAATAAGGAAATTTAATTTTATTACTTAAAGCTGGGCTAAGAGCATGTCCCTCTAGATGATTAACAGCCACAAATGGTTTTTCACTAAATCCTGCTATTGCCTTACCAATATTTAATCCGACCGTTAAACAGACAATTAGACCTGGTCCAGCTGTAGCGGCAACACCATCAATTAGCTCAAAATTTATTTTAGCGTCTTTAAGAGCTTTTGAAATTATAAAGTCAATATTTTCAACATGAGATCTGGCTGCCAGTTCTGGGACTATACCTCCAAATTTTTCATGCTCCTTTATTTGACTCGAGACAACAGATGACAAAACTTTTGCAGTACCATCTAAATTTTCTTGAACTATTGAGGCCGCTGTTTCGTCACAGCTAGTTTCAATACCTAAAAAAATTAGTTTTTTTCCCATAAGATTAGATATTATAAAATAAACTTTAAAATACTTAAATGGATAAAAAAATTATAATTGGTGCACGCGGCAGTAAACTTTCAGTTTCTTACGCTGAAACAGTAAAAAAGTTGTTTTCTTCAGTGTCAGATCAAAAAATGGAAATTGATATTCAAACCATCAAAACTTCTGGAGATATATTTCATGATAAAAAGATTTCCGATATCGGAGGTAAAAATATCTTTTGTAAAGAAATCGAAAGACAATTATCTGAAAAAAAAATTGATATTGCGGTACATTCATTAAAAGACATGGATTCTTTTGAGGAAAACGATTTAATTATAGGTGCATATTTGAAAAGAAACGATCCAAGAGATGTTATAGTTCTTAAAAAAGATAAATCACTTAATAGTGATAAGCTTACAATTGGTTCAAGTTCAAAAAGAAGAGAACTTCAATTCAAATTACACTTCAAAAATATAACCTGCAAAAATATAAGAGGAAATATTGATAGTAGAATCTCGAGAGTAAAAAAAGGTGAATATGATGGTATTATTCTAGCCTTAGCTGGTATTAAAACATTAAATCTTGAGGAAGAGATTAAAGAAATATTTTCAGAGAAAAAAATCATTCCCTCTGCTGGTCAGGGAGTGATAGCCGTTCAATGTAGAAAAGATGACTTTGAAAATCTAAAAATTTTGGAAAAAATGAATGATGAAAATACAAAAATTTGTGCACTAACAGAAAGAAGTTTATTAAAGACTATTGGAGGAGATTGCCACACAGCAGTGGGAGCTTATGCAAAAATAGATAAAGACAATATTACTATAATATCACAATTGTTTTCAGATGATGGCCTTAAATCATTTTCGGTACAAAAAAGTGGAGATAAAAAATTTCCAGCACAACTTGGAATTTCTGCCGGTAAAGATTTATTAAAACAATCTGAAGGCAAATATAAAAAAAAAAGATGAATATAATTTTAACAAGACCTTTGAATGATACTGAAAATTTGATGCAAGAACTTTTTAGTTTAGGACATAAAATTATGCATATACCAACTTTAAAAATTAAAAATGCAAATTTAGAAAAAATCAACTTAGAAGATTATAATGCGTTAGTTTTTACAAGCTCAAATGCTGTGAGAAATCTTAATGTTAATGGAGAGAAAAAAAATATAAAATGTTTTTGTGTAGGTTCAGTTACTGAAAAAATTGCGAGACTAAGTGGATTTTCAAAAACAATATCAGCAAGCGGTAATGTTAACGCTTTAAAAAATTTAATTATTAATTCTAAAGAGCTCAAGAAAAATGACAAATTAGCCTATATTTGTGGGGATCAAATAACTTTAGAGCTAGATAAGGAACTTGGAAGAGAGGGGTTTAAAGTAAAAAAAATCATTAATTATTTTTCAGAGAAAATAACCTCTTTAAATGATGCTAATATTGATTTAATCAAAAAATATCCACCCAACGTAATATTTGTTTATTCTTTAAGAAGCGCAGAGAGTTTTAATAGTATTGTCACTAATTATTCTTTAGCTCCAATGATGACACAATCAGTTGTTATGTGTATAAGTAAAAAAATTGTAGATTTTTTTAATAAAGCTGGGTGGAAAAATAACAAAATTTTTAATCCTGGAAATGAAATTATAGAACTTGAAAAAATAAAATGAATGTACTGGAAAACTTTAAAGACTTATTTATTGAAATCTGGCAGCAAGGAATAGCTGGAATTAATTTTACACAGATAGGAATAGGCATAGTAATTTTTTTATTGTTCCTTTTATTAAGAGGTTTAATTTCAAATTTCATTTTAAAAAGACTGCAAAACTATGTCGACAAAACGTCTAACAAGTTTGATGATGCTTTAGTTAAAGCTTCTACCGGGCCAATTAAATTTCTTCCGATTGTTTTAGGAATTTTCGTTGCAAGTTCTTATATGGAATTTGATGGAAAAATGTTAGTTTTTGTAGACAACATCAATCGTTCTCTAATAACAATTTTAATATTTTGGCTTATTCACCAAATTGTTGAACCACTGACTTATTTAATTCGAAGGGTAGAGGAACTGTTATCTAAAGATTTGTTAAATTGGGTTGTAAAAGCAAATAAAATTTTAATTATTTTTTTTGGTTTTGCAGCAACATTGGATATTTGGGGCATAAAAATTGCACCCATAATTGCTGGATTAGGTTTATTTGGTGTTGCAGTCGCTTTAGGCGCCCAAGATTTATTTAAAAATTTAATTTCAGGAGTTTTAGTTTTAGTAGAAAAAAGATTTAAAATTGGTGATTGGATTTATGTTGAAGGAATTACAGAGGGTATTGTTGAGAGAATTGGCTTCAGATCAACGGTTATAAGAAAATTTGATAAATCAATCGCAACAATCCCCAATTCATCTTTCGCTGAAAATGCAGTGGTTAATATTAGCGAGACTACTAATTGGAGGATAAGTTGGATAATTACACTCCAATACAACTCTACAATAGATCAATTAAAAAATATAAGAGATCAAATTGAGAAATATATTGAGAATAATAAAGATTTTAAGATTGGAGATGACACTGAACACGCAGTTAGGATTGATAAATTTTCCGATAGCTCAATAGACCTCTATGTAAGATGTTTTACAAAAACTAATGAATGGGGCGAATGGCTCAAAGTAAAAGAAAGATTAGCTGTGGAAGTTAAAAAAATTGTAGAGAGCAATGGAGCATCCTTTGCATTTCCAAGTACATCAATTTATGTGGAGAAAAACTGATGAAGTCCGCATTAATTTTGTTTGATAATATTGTTACACTTTATATTTGGATTTTAATAATTAATGCTGTTTTAAGTTGGTTAGTCGCATTTAATATACTTAATACGGGCAATAGATTTGTTTATGCAATCCTTGATGTATCATATAGACTAACTGCACCGCCTTTAAATTTTATTAGAAGATATATGCCAAATTTAGGATCGATAGATATTTCACCCGTAGTATTAATATTAGCATTGATGTTTTTTAGAAACCTAGTTTTTGAATATTTAGCACCTAGTTTATTTTAAATATGATTATAGATGGCAAATTACATTCTGAAAAATTAAGAAAAAAAATCAAAGATGAATTAACAAAAATATGCCAAAATACAAAAGATGTTCCCAAGCTGAGCGTGATATTAATAGGTGATTATTTACCAAGTCAGATATATGTAAAAAATAAACAAAAGAAGGCTATAGAGGTGGGTATAAAATCTGAAGTTATAAAGTATCCTGAAACAGTTTCAGAAAAAGATGTATTGGATAAGATAAAATCTCTTAACAATGATAAAGAGGTTACTGGTATATTGGTTCAGTTACCATTACCAAAACAAATTAGTCAGAAAAAAATAATAAATTCAATTGATCCTAAAAAAGATGTTGATGGTTTTAACCCTTTAAATGTTGGAAATTTAGCTTCGGGCTATGATGCCATCGTGCCGTGTACACCATTAGGGTGTCTTAAACTTATAAAATCTGTTCAAGAAGATCTAAAAGGTTTGCACGCTGCAATAATTGGTAGATCTAATTTAAATGGAAAACCGATGGCTCAACTTTTATTAAAAGAAAATTGCACAGTTACTATACTTCATTCTAAGTCTAGAGATATTAAAGAAGAATGTAAAAGAGCTGATATTTTAGTTGCTGCCGCAGGAATGGCGAATTTAGTAAAATCTGATTGGGTGAAAAAGAATTGCATTGTAATAGATGTTGGAATTAATAAACTAGGAAGTCAAATTGTAGGTGATGTCAAATTTGATGAAGTAAAAAGTAAGGCAAAAGCAATAACACCAGTGCCTGGTGGAGTAGGACCCATGACAATAGCATGTTTACTCAGTAATACTTTAGAATGTTTTAAAGCTCGTTAGATCTTGAAGAGTCAAGTTTTAATATTTTACTATTTCTAAATCTTATAATTACAGTTGCTGCTGCTACAATTAAAATTGCAAGAGATATATAAATTAAATTTGTTGGATCTTGGTCTTTGTCTTGAAGAATTATAAATCGAGCCAAAGCAGTTATAGCGATGATCATAGGATACGTTATTCTAACCGATCTTGTTTCCCAATAAGATCTTACTAGTCCAATAACCTCAATATAGATAAACATAAGAAGCAGATCTGCTAAACTTATGTCCCTGTTCTGATACATTTCATGAATTTCAAGAAAGAAAGCAATAACTGTTGCGGCTAGGACGATTAATACTGCTACTAACTGAATATTCCGAATCGTTGCATTCATATCTATTCTTTTAACAAATTTTTATTGTTTATGTAATTGTTTTGAATGAAATTTAATGAATTTCTCAATTTTAGATTTTTTGAATGATTTGTTTTCTTCAAAAGAAACTTTTTTTAATGAATAAGCTTTGTTTTTTGATCTTCTTGATACAATAGTAATATTACCCTTATAAATTTTAAGGATTACCTCCCCATTTACTTGATTTCTTTTTTTGTCAATTATTTTTTGAAGATTCAGTCTTTTTTTTGAAAACCAATAGCCATTATAAACTAATTCAGCATACAATGGCATTATTCTTTCTTTAGCATGCATTGTAGTTTTATCTAAAGTCACAGACTCAATTGCTCTGTGCGCAAAATACAATATAGTTCCACCAGGCGTTTCATAAACCCCTCTGGATTTTATACCAATAAATCTATTTTCCACAAGATCGACTCTACCAATGCCATTTGCTCCTCCAATTTTATTTAATTTTTCTAATAAAAATTCTGGTTTATATTTTTTTCCATTAATTGAGACAGGATCGCTATTTTTAAAACCTATTTTTATTTTAACGACTTTATTTTTTGCTTTTTCTGGTGAAATAGTTTTTTGAAAAATAAATTCTGGAGGTGCGTTTCTTGGATTTTCTAGAACTTTGCCTTCAGTCGAAACATGAAATAAATTATCATCAACTGAAAACGGGGGGGCCCCTTTTTTGTCTTTTGGAATTGGAATTTTATATTTTTTTGCATATTTAATTAAATCTGTTCTAGACTGTAGCTTCCATTCTCTCCAAGGCGCGATTACTTTTATTTTTTTACCAAAAAAAGAATATCCAAGTTCAAATCTAACTTGATCGTTTCCTTTTCCAGTAGCACCGTGCGAAACAGCAAAAGCTTTAAATTTTTTCGCAATTTCAATTTGTCTTTTTGCTATTAAAGGTCTAGCTATTGAGGTTCCAAGTAAATAAACACCCTCATAAACAGCATGAGCTCTTATCATTGGGAAAACATAATCTTTGACAAAAATATTTTTTAAATCCTCAATTATAATCTTTTTTACGCCCAGTCTTTTTGCATTTTGAATTATTTTCTTCTTATTTAAATCTTGACCTATATTTGAAGTATAAGCGATGACTTCAGCTTTATAATTTATTTGCAACCATTTAAGAATTATTGAGGTATCTAAACCCCCAGAGTAAGCTAAAACAATTTTTTTCATTAACTACAAACTTTTTTGGCTGTGTTATATGCCTTGGTAAATCCCATCATAGAATAGTGGTCTGTTGTTTCAGCACCATCTTTTGTTTTACCTTTAATCATCAAATCTGTTGCTCTTTTCATTAACTTTATAAATTTTTTTTCCTCATTCTCATCAAGTAACCAAGCAAAGTCTCCTTGTGAAAAAAAAGAAAAATTACTTTTCCCTGATTTTGCAGAAACAGTAGAGTTTTTATAAGTATGACCACTCGTAATACTTATTTCGTCTTTAATATTTTCGTTTGGTCTAAATGTTACGAATATTCTAGAGTCTTTTCTCTTTATCGCTGCAGGAGCTCTTTTAACTGGCTTTGTTTGTGCAAAACAAACCTTTCCTTTGTCAGTCATCATCGTAAAACTTTCCCAGTTCTTATACTTACCAGAGGATTTAGGTGTATTGGCAAAACTATTTGAAGCTATAAAATAAAATAATAAAAAATATATTATAGTTTTTAATTTCATAAGTACTTTTTTATACTAAAAAAAATCTAATTCAATGGTTTGTATTACGGTGCTGGATTTGGATTATTATTGTGAATTAAATTGATTTTATCAAGCGTATCTTGATTTAGTTTAATATCAATACTCCCAATATTTTCTTTTAATTGGTCCATAGATGTAGCTCCAATTATGTTACTTGTTACAAATGGCCTTGAATTGACAAAAGCCTGCGCTAGTTGGACCATAGTAATATCATTTTCCTTTGCTAGCTTGTAATACTCTTTATATGCCTTCATAGCTAAAGGATTAATCATTCTTTCCCATCCTTTAAATAAACTCATTCTTGCATTTTTTGGCATTTGGCCATCCATGTATTTTCCAGAAAGCGCACCTGCAGCCAAAGGGTAATAAACTAGCAAACCACATTTTTCTCTAATCGATATTTCTGACATACCAACTTCATATGTCCTATTTACCAGACTATATGGATTTTGAACTGACATCATTCTTGGAAGATTTTTATTTTTTGATAATTCTAAATATTTTGATAGACCGTAAGGAGTTTCATTAGACATTCCAATATATCTAATTTTTCCACTTTTAATAAATTTATCTAACGCTTTTAAAATAGACTCAAAATCGTTCCAATCTCTTTCGTTTTCATTTACAGAAAATTCTCTTCTGCCAAAACAGTTTGTAGATCTTTCTGGCCAATGTAATTGATAAAGATCTATATAATCTGTTTTTAACCTTTTTAGACTGCCATCTATAGCTAAGCCTATTTTTTTTTCGGAGAAGTTGTTTCCACCTCCTCTTATCCAGTCACAACCAGGTCCAGCGACTTTCGTAGCTAAAATTATTTTATCCCTATTTTTTCTTTTATTAAACCAGTTTCCTATCATTAATTCAGT
The DNA here is from genome assembly GCA_902580115.1 of uncultured Pelagibacteraceae bacterium. Classification (GTDB taxonomy): domain Bacteria; phylum Pseudomonadota; class Alphaproteobacteria; order Pelagibacterales; family Pelagibacteraceae; genus Pelagilacustribacter. The sequence goes on from CACHJN010000004.1 coordinate 82,875, forward strand.
TTTTCCGTATGAATCTGGTGTGGGCGGTACTGAATAAAGTTCAGCTGTATCAAAAAAATTTACTCCATTTTCAAGCGAATAATCCATTTGTTCAAAAGCCTCTTTCTCAGTGTTTTGAGTACCCCAGGTCATTGTTCCTAGACAAATAAGGCTTACTTCTAGATCGGTATTGCCTAATTTTTTGAATTTCATATATTTGCAATGTTTTTTTAAAGGAAAATTTGCCTATTGAAAAGTCAATAAAATTTCTTATATTAAACTCATGGTTTTTAACAAACAAAGTTCAGCAACAAGATCTTCAGCATCTGAAGCAATAATTGATCAGGGCTTGAGAGCTTATATGCTTAAAGTTTATAACTACATGGCATCTGGAGTTGCGCTTACAGGTTTTATAGCTCTGCTTTTGTTTAAGATGGCAGTCGTGAGCGGTCCGAACGGAGAAATTTTAGGACTTACGCAATTAGGTAACACTTTATATAACTCAGGTTTAGCTTGGGTAGTAATGTTGGCACCGCTTGGTGTTGTTTTTTATATGAGTTTTGGTATTGCAAAAATGAGCGCGTCTAAAGCCCAAACGGTATTTTGGATATTTGCAGCCTTAATGGGAGCTTCACTATCTTCTATTTTTCTCGCTTATACAGGCACTAGTATCACTAGGGTCTTTTTTATTACAGCTGGTACTTTTGGAGCAATGAGTATTTACGGTTACACAACTAAAAGAGATTTAACAAAATTAGGTTCATTTTTGATGATGGGATTAATTGGAATCATTATCGCATCATTAGTAAATATATTTTTGAAATCTTCGATGATGTATTTTGTGATTTCAATAATTGGTGTTTTAGTATTTGTAGGTCTAACTGCCTATGATACTCAAAAGATTAAAAATATGTATTTAGCAAGTGACAGCGGAGAATTAATGGGTAAAAAAGCTGTGATGGGAGCTCTTACTCTTTATCTTGATTTCATAAATCTTTTTATAATGCTCTTAAGACTTTTTGGCCAAAGAAGATAGTCTACTTAATTAATTCAATTTTCCCCAAACTAGTTCTGTCGATAAGTAATTTTAAATTTTCTGATTTTTGAATAACTTTACCATTTTTATCTTTAATTAAATACTTCTCATTTTTATAGTTAGGTTTTAAATTTTTCAGAATTCTTAAGATTGGTTTTTCTGAGGCTCTTTTATATATATTAAATGATATCTCTTTATTTCCTGTATAAAGGCTATAATCTTTCCAAGTTCCATTTGAAACCATTTTTGCATATAGATTTAAAATAGTTTGAAGTTCTTTTTTGATAAAATAAGGTTGCTTTGCCTTACGATCATTATCTACAATTAATCTAATATTCTTCATTCTTCTTATATTTATTAATTAATGGTAATTGTAATGCTGTAAATATAAAAGTTAAAGGTAAAATTCCCCAAACTTTAAAATTTACCCAAATATATTCTTTTTCAGGAGCGAAAGATCTCCAAACAATCTCATTTAAAATTGCTAAAAAAATAAAAAAGTAGGCCCATCTTCTGTTAAGCAATGTCCAACCAAAATCATTTAATTTGAAAGCATTACCGAGAAATAATTTTAAAAGATTTTTTTTGAGAAAAGTGTCACTAATCAGTAAAGCTGCTGCGAATATTAAATTTATAATTGTTGGTTTCAAGTATATGAAAATTGGATTATTAAAATAAAGTGTCAATCCACCAAATAATGATATTAACGCTGCGCCTACAAGAGGAACATAAGGAACCTTCTTTTCAACTGCATAAACTATAATTACCGCTATTATCGTTGAAATAATTAGTGGAGGTATGGCAATACTTAAATTGTTGCCGTTCGTCTTATAAAAGTAAAAAAATATTAATAAAGGCCCAAAGTCTGTGACAAATTTCAATAAAGACTTATTCACATTCAAACTCTAACATAAATAAAATTATTATTAAATTTATATATTGATTTTAGATTAAAAATTATTAAGTATTGAATATGTCTACTAATAAAGCAAAATTTTCAATAGGTGAAGTAGTTAAGCACCGACATTTTGATTTCAGAGGGGTGATTTATGACGTTGATTTTGAATTTAATAATTCTGAAGAATGGTATCAGTCTATTCCTAAAGATGTAAGGCCAAGAAAGAATCAACCTTTTTATCATCTCCTTGCTGAGAGCAACGATGTAACGTATGAAGCTTATGTTTCTGAACAGAATCTTTTAATTGACGATTCTAACGAACCCGTTAAGCATCCCATGATAGAAGAAATATTTGTTGGAAAAAAAGGGACTAGCTATCTAAAACCTTCTAATTAATCTTTATCGCCATAAATTAAACATTTTTGGTCCAAAACTCGGCCTAAAAATTTAAATACAGTTTTACTGTTAAAGCCTAATTGGGGATTACTCATACTTCTTACTCCCTCTCAATTCTCAATTAGGCAAAAATGCATCTTCCCTTAAAAAAAATACTGTAGTAATTACATTAAGATGGATTTTTTTTCTTTTGGAAAAATAATTGTATATATAGATAAATTTATTAAGTTTATAAATTCAATTTTTTTCTTAGTTTTGATAATAGGTCTCTCCTTTGCGCTTATCATTTCACCCATGGATTATTTACAAGGTGATACTGTAAGAATTATGTATGTACATGTACCTTCAGCATGGATAGGACTTTCAATTTTTTCAATAATAGCGATTGGAACTTTATTAAATTTTGTATTTAAAATTAAAAATTTATATTTGTTTGTAAAAAGTTTAGCACCTATAGGTTTACTATTTACATGCTTGGCAATAGTAACAGGCTCTCTTTGGGGTAAGCCGACGTGGGGAACATGGTGGGCTTGGGACGCCAGACTAACTTCGATGTTAATCTTAATGTTATTTTATGTTTTTTTTATAATGTCTTTTAAAATATTTAAAGATAGTGAGAAATTACCTCAAATTTTATCGGCGATTTCTATTTTGGGGATTATAAACATTCCAATAATAAAATACTCAGTGGAATGGTGGTCAACATTACACCAACCAGCTAGTATAAAAATTATGGGCACGTCAAGCATACATTCTAGTATGTTAGTTCCTTTATTCTTGATGTTATTGGTTTTATTGTTGTATTGTGCGTTAATTTTTCTAATGAAATACAAAACAGAAATCATTAAAATAAAGAAACGAAATATTAAAAGATTATGATTAACGAATTTTTAAATATGGGTGGATATGGTTTTTATATTTGGACATCTTTCCTTATAGTTACAGTTTTTTGTTTTATACTTTACTATAAAACAAAAAAAACACTCAAAAAATATGAAAAAGAATTAGCTCAAGAATTAGAAAAGTTGCCTATAGAACATAGAAAAAGAATAGCAAGATCATCTAAAGTTATAAGTAGTATTTTAGCATCACAAAATAAATTAAGTTAAAGCATTTTAGATGCTTACAAAAAAAATTAAAACAAGATTGTTTTTTCTTTTATCAGTTATTTTTATAACACTTCTTTTTTTAGCTTTCATTTACTTTAGTCTGAAACAAAATATTTTATATTTTAAAACTCCTTCGGAGATTTTTATAGTCGATGGAATTAAGAGTAATTCAAAGATTAGGGTAGGAGGTATGGTAAAAAAAGATTCGATTCAACAAAATAATAAAGAAATCAAATTTATTTTAACTGATTATAAGAAAGAATTAATAGTAGTTTATAACGGTGCGATTCCAAACTTATTTTCAGAAGAACGTGGAGCTGTAGTTGAAGGAAAACTTAATGATAAGAGCTATCTTATAGCAGATAGAATACTAGCGAAACATGATGAAAACTATATGCCCCCAGAGATGAAAAAAATATTAGAAAATGCTAAGTAATACTGGAAACATTTTATTAATTGGAAGTATAGTTTCTACTTTTCTAATAATTTACTTTACTTATCAAAGCTTAAAAGAAAGAAGTTTCCAAATAAAAAAAAATATAATTTATTGGTCATTTTTACAAATAACTTTTGTAATTGCTTCATTCTTATTATTAATATTTGCTTTTGTTTTTTCAGATTTTTCTTTACTAGCTGTTTATCAAAATTCTCACACCGCCAAACCTCTTTTTTATAAGATATCAGGAGTATGGGGAAACCATGAAGGAAGTATGCTTTTATGGATAAATATTATGGTACTTTTTTCCTATTTATTTTTTGTTTTTAACAACAAAACTAATAGTGCTTTCAGCCTGTATACTTTGGTGGTGCAAAATATTTTGATTTTAGGATTTTTAATATTTTTAATATTTGACTCAAATCCCTTTTTCAAAATTTTACCAACTCCGATTGAAGGCTTAGGATTAAATCCTATTTTACAAGATCCTGCTTTGGCAATACATCCTCCATTGCTGTACCTAGGCTTTGTTGGTTCATCTATTTATTTTTCTGCTGCAGTGGCAGCCATACTTTCCAACAGTAACGGTAAAAATTTTGCATTATCGATAAAAAAATGGGTATTAATTTCTTGGTCTTTTCAATCACTTGGTATCATTGTTGGATCCATTTGGGCTTATTATGAATTAGGTTGGGGTGGATTTTGGTTTTGGGATCCAGTAGAAAATGCTTCATTAATACCTTGGTTTTGTATGACAGCATTAGCTCACTCTGTTTTGGTATTAGAAAAAAGAAATTATCTTTACAACTGGGTTCTAATTTTATCTTTAATTACATTTATTTCCAGCGTTACTGGAACGTTTCTAGTTAGATCAGGAATTTTAAATTCAGTTCATACTTTTGCCAATGATCCTTCGAGAGGGCTTTACATTTTGATTTTTTTGTCTTTAATGATATTTTCTTCGTTTATAATCTTTTTTAAAAGAAGAATTAACGATCAGTTTAATCTTAATGCGATTAGTAAAGAAACTTTTATTTTAGGCAACAACTGGTTCATGATGTTTTATTTAGCCACTGTTTTTGTCGGCACAATTTATCCAATATTTACTCAAGTACTCTACAATACAAATATTTCAGTAGGACCACCATTTTACAATCAAGTAATTGCTCCAATTTTAATTCCTTTTTTAATATTTATGGCGGTAGGTCCAAAAATTGGATGGGTGAAAAGTAAGTTTATCACGTACAAGCCTTTTTTTATAATAATAGTTTTATCTCTTCTAATTAACTTTTTAATTTCCTATTTTTTGAAAAGCTATAATCTGATTTCAAATTTAATTGTTATTTCCTCATTATTTCTAATTTTACACTCTCTTAAAGATTTTATTACTAATGTTAAGTCAAATTCTTATTTAAACTTAGCAAGCTTTTTCTCTCATTTAGGATTTGGAATTTTAATTCTTTTTATAGTTTTGAATCACAATTTTAGCGAAGAATTCGACCTTAATATAAAAGTTGGTCAAACAAAAAAAATAGGAAATATGGAAATCAAATTTAATAACTTAAAGATTGAAAATAGGGAAAATTATAATGCTGTAATAGGAGATTTTAATATTCAAGATTTTCAAAGAAATTATTTAAAAAAGTTAAATCCCGAAATAAGAGTTTATGAAAATCCACAAACACTTACATTTGAGTCTGCAATTAATTCAAATTTAAAACAGGATATTTATCTAACTATGAGTAATATCGATGGGTCAGATTTTTATAATATCAAATTTCAAGTTAAACCATTTATGCTGTGGATTTGGCTCGCTGCATTCCTTACAGCTAGTGGTGGACTGGTAAGAGTCTTTTTAAAAAAATGAAAGTAAGTTTTTTAAAAATAATTTCTTTTTGCTTAGTAATTTTTACTATCATAGTTTTTTTTATAGCCTTGAATATCGATAAAAGATATAGCACTGAAAATATAATAGGAAAAAAAATTGATAATTTTAAAATTAAATTTCTTTCACATGACCAAAATTTTGAGAATAAGGATTTATCAAACGATAAGTATCATTTAATTAATATATGGGCTTCGTGGTGTTTACCATGCAAAAAAGAACATCCAATTTTAATGAAATTAAGTAATGAAGATAATCTAAATTTAATTGGTATCAATTTTAAAGACAAAAAAAAGAATGCAAATAATTTTTTGAAAGATTTAGGAAATCCATACAATGTTATTTTAAGCGATACAGACGGAACCAGTTCCATTTCTTTTGGTGTTTTTGGAGTACCAGAGACAATTTTAATAAATGAAAAGCACATTGTAATTAAAAAGTTTATTGGACCATTAGATACAAATGATTATAAAAATATATTAAATGTTATTTATGAAAACTAAATTTTTAATTATTATCTTACTAATATTTAACATTAATCTTAGCGCTAATGAAAATATTGGGATAGACACAAAAATCTTTAAAAATCTCAGGTGTTTAGTTTGCCAAGGACAAACTATCGCAGAGTCTAATTCTGATTTCGCACAGACAATAAAAATAGTGGTGAGAGACAAAATTAGTCAGGGTAGCAATGAAAAAGAAATCTATGAATTTTTATCAGAAAAATATGGAGAATGGATTGTTTATAAACCTAAATTTAATTACATAAATTCACTTTTATGGATTTCACCTTATATTGTTTTAATTCTCGGCGGGTATTTGATTTTCAAATATTTTAGGAAGAGAAGACAGTAATTTAGTCTTACTGACTATACATTTTTGATTTAACGTAGTAATTTATTGTTATGAATATAAAATTTTTTACGTGTATTTTATTATTACTCGTTTTAAGGCAACCAATTGCTTTAAGCGAAAACTTAGATATTTCTGTCTACACAGGTACATTTGACGTAATCGATAAAGAGGGAGATGACCAAACCTCAATGATAGGTGTCGAACACAGAGATACAGATTTATTTAGAAATACTTTTTTAGGTAAGCTCGCTCCCGTTACAGGCGCATTTGTTACTGGCAAGGACTCACTATATTTTTACACTGGCGTAGAAGGGCAGTATAGTATTGGTCTAATGAATATTTCTCCAAGCTTTACGCCTGGTTACTATGAAAAAGGTAGTGGTAAAGATCTTGGAAGTGCACTGGAGTTCAAAAGCGAAATTAAAGTTGGCTTTGATATTTTAAAAGATTCAAAACTAGGCTACAGCTATAGTCACATATCAAACAATGATTGGGGAAGTAAAAATCCTGGTACAGACAATCAACAAATAATATTTTCATCAAAATTTTAAATGTCTTTAAAAAATTGCCATAATTTTAGTGACTTTCGTAAATTAGCAAAAAGAAAGTTGCCTAGTCCAATATTTCATTACATAGATGGAGCAGCTGACGATGAAATTACCTATGCTCGAAACACTAGTGCTTTTGACGACGTAGATTTAGTACCAAATGTTTTGAGAGGTGTAGAAAATGTTGATCTATCAACCACAATTTTTGGAAAAAAACTAGACTTACCTTTTTACCTTGCACCAACTGCATTACAAAGACTTTTTCATTACGAAGGAGAAAGAGCTGTAGGAAAAGCTGCACAAAAATTTAATACGATGTTTGGAGTTTCTGCACTAGCAACAGTTAGCGTAGAAGAAATATCTTCTATGATTGATACTCCAAAAATGTTTCAGTTTTATTTTCATAAAGATAGAGGTTTGAATACTTCTTGCTTAGAAAGAGCAAAAGCTGCAAAATTTGACGTCATGGCTTTAACAGTTGATACAATAACAGGAGGAAACAGAGAAAGAGATTTAAGGACTGGCTTTACATCTCCTCCAAAATTAACTCTTGCAAGCTTATTTAGTTTCGCAACAAAACCAATGTGGGGCATAAATTACCTCACCAAAGGTAAGTTTGAATTACCACATATACAAGATCACCTTGAAGCTGGAACTAGCACTAATACTTCAATAGGAAACTATTTTTCTACAATGTTAGACCAATCTATGAATTGGAAAGATGCTGAAAAACTTTGTGCCCAGTGGGGAGGGCATTTTGCATTAAAAGGAGTTATGAGTGTTGAAGACGCTAAAAGAGCTGTAGACATTGGATGTACTGGAATTATGGTTTCAAATCACGGAGGAAGACAACTCGATGGATCAAGATCTCCTTTTGACCAATTAGCTGAAATAGTTGATGCCGTAGGAGATAAACTTGATGTTATTTGTGAAGGTGGAATTCATAGAGGAACCCACATGCTCAAAGCTTTATCATTGGGCGCAAAAGCATGCTCTGGCGGAAGACTTTATTTATACGCGTTAGCTGCAGCTGGTCAAGCTGGCGTAGAAAGAGCTCTAGGTCAGTACAAAGCTGAGTTAGAGAGAGATATGAAACTAATGGGTTGTACAAAGATAAGCGAACTAAGTAGAAAAAATTTAAGATTCAGAAGGTAATGAGTCTTAAAAATTGTTACAATTTTGAAGATTTTAGAAAACTAGCGAAAAAAAATTTACCTGCTCCGATATTTCATTACATAGATGGCGGTTCTGATGACGAAGTTACATTGAAAAGAAATACTGAGTCATTTTCAAAATACGACTTAGTTCCAAACATTTTAGCAAGTGTTGGTGAGCCTGATTTATCTACAACAGTATTAGGCACAAAAATAGATATGCCTCTTTTTTTATCTCCAACGGCGATGCAACGACTTTATCATCATGATGGTGACAAGGCATCAGCGAGAGCAGCCGAAAAATACGGTACTTTCTATAGCATGTCCACAATGGCTACTTCATCCATAGAACAAATTGCAAATGTTTCAGGCGGACCAAAGATGTTTCAATTATATATTCATAAAGATCAAGCCTTAACGGACAATTTAATTGATAGATGTAAAAGCTCAGGTTTTAAATCCTTGTGTTTGACTGTAGACACTGTTGTTGCAGGTAATAGGGAAAGAGACCATCGATGGGGATTTACTACTCCACCTAAACTCACCTTAAAAAGCCTAATGAGTTTTATTACACATCCTAAATGGACATTTAATTATTTAACTCACGAAAAATTCGAGTTAGCAAATGTGTCTCATTTTACAAAAAAAGGTTCTTCAATTGCAAAAGGTGTTATGGAATATATAAACGAACAATATGATCCAGCTATGAGCTGGAAAGATGCGGAATATTGCGTAAAAAGATGGAAGGGTCCTTTCGCTCTAAAAGGGGTAATGTCAGTTGAGGATGCTAAAAGGGCAATTGATATTGGTGCAAGCGCAATTATGCTATCAAATCATGGAGGCAGGCAACTGGATGGATCAAGATCACCATTTGATCAATTAAAAACTATAGTTGACGCAGTGGGAGGGAAGATAGAAATTATTGTCGATGGAGGAATAAGAAGAGGAACACATGTTTTAAAAGCCCTATCATTAGGCGCGACAGCCTGCAGTTTTGGCAAAGGCTTCCTTTTTGCATTAAGTGCAGGAGGACAAAAAGGGGTAGAAATGATACTTCAAAGAATGAAAGAAGAATTAAGAAGAGACATGATACTTCTGGGTAAAAAAAACATAGGAGATTTGTCTAAAGAGAATCTTGCATTTAGAGACTAAGGATTCTAATATTAGATATGAAATTAGCAAAAAGCTTAGATAGATTAGGAACTGAAACTGCTTTTAGCGTGCTTGCTGAAGCAAAGAAATTGGAAGCAGCAGGAAAGCCGATGATACATCTTGGATTAGGTCAACCAGATTTTAAAACTCCAAAACATATTGTTGATGCTGCAAAGAAAGCTTTAGATGATGGCCATCACGGTTATGTTTTATCAAATGGAATTCTTGAATGTAGACAGGCAGTTACAAGAAAGATTAAAAAATTATACAATCAGGATGTTGATCCAGAAAGAATTATAATAATGCCAGGTGGAAAGCCTACGATGAGTTATGCAATTCAATGTTTTGGCGAACCGGGCGTCGAAATAATTCACCCAACACCAGCATTTCCAATTTACGAGTCTATGATAAATTTTACAGGAGCAAAACCTGTTCCTTACGATTTAACTGAGGATAAAGATTTGAAATTTAATCCAGAAAAAATTTTATCATTAATAACTGATAAAACTAGACTACTAGTTTTAATCAATCCAAATAATCCCACAGGAAGCTTTGTTGATAAATCTGATATCGATGTTTTGGCAGAAGGACTCAAAAAACATCCTCATGTTACTATTTTAAGTGACGAGATTTATAGTAGACAAATATTTGACGGAAAAGAGATGCCAACATTTTTTAATTACCCTGAACTTAGAGAAAGGTTAATTGTTCTTGAGGGATGGAGTAAAGCATACTCTATGACAGGATGGAGACTCGGTTGGAGTTTCTGGCCAGAAAAATTAGTAGAACATGTAAATAAATTATTAATTAATAGTGTTTCTTGTGTAAATGCTGCTGCACAATTTGCGGGCATTGCTGCTTTAGATGGTTCAGACGAATCGATAGATCATATGATGAATAAGTTCACAATTAGAAGAAAACTTATTCATGAAGGTTTAAACAATCTTCCAGGTGTAGAATGTAGTTTGCCTGGTGGAGCTTTTTATGCCTTTCCAAAGGTTATCGGTACAGGGATGAATGGCGCGGAGTTCGCCAAAAAATGTATGCATGAAGCTGGTGTTGCCATAGTGCCTGGAACTGCGTTTGGAAAGACCGCAAAAGATTATGTAAGATTTAGTTTTGCTGCGTCACAAGCTAATATTTCACAAGCTCTTGAAAATATAAAAAAAATGCTAGCTAAATAGGCTGTATTTTCTCTAAATTTCAATTAATATCTTCCTTTATGAATGAACAAGTTCAATCAGAACTTAAAAAAATTTTTAATGGCAGATTTTCCACATCTGTCTCGACCAGATCTAATTATGCTAGAGGTGAGGACACCTTTGATCCTGTTTTATCTCAGGCAGTAGTTTTTCCAGAAACAAACGATGAAGTTTCAAAAATTTTAAAACTTTGCAATCATCATAAAGTACCAGTTGTACCATTTGGAACAGGAACTTCTTTAGAGGGCAATGTTGTAGGAAATGACAAAGGCATAACTATATCTTTAGAAAAAATGAATAAAATTTTAAGTGTAAACGTTGAAGATTTTGATTGTAGAGTTCAAGCATGTGTGACTAAAGAACAATTAAATGACTATTTAAGAGAGGACGGAGTTTTTTTCCCAATTGACCCTGGCGCTAATGCTGCAATTGGAGGTATGGCCTCAACCTCAGCTTCTGGAACGATGGCTGTAAAATATGGAACCATGAAAACAGTAATTACAGGTTTAACAGTTGTTCTTCCTAATGGTGATATAATTAATACTGGAAGTAGAACCAAAAAGACTTCAGCTGGATATAATTTAACAAATTTGTTTATTGGTTCAGAGGGTACCCTAGGAATAATCACTGAAATACAATTAAGATTATCCCCTATACCAGAGAGTATTATGAGTGCAGTTTGCCATTTCCAATCATTAGAAGATGCAGTTAAAACTGCACAACAAATTATTCAATACGGTGTGCCTATTGCAAGAATTGAAATGCTAAATAAAGATCAAATGGATATAAGTATTAACTATTCGAAGTTAAAGGATCTTAAGGTTTTACCAACATTGTTCTTTGAATTCCATGGATCAGAGTCTTCCAATAAAGAAAATATTAAAGTTGTTGAAGAAATATCTAATGACAATAACGGAAGCTCTTTCAAGTGGGCTAAAGATCTAGCAGAGAGAAACAAATTATGGCAAGCTCGATGGGATGTTTATTATTCAGTGAAAGCATTGATAAAAAATGGAAGAGTTTATTCAACAGATGTATGCCTTCCGATTTCAAAGATAACTGAGTGCGTAAATTTTGCAGAAGAGGAAACAAAAAAATTTGGACTAAGAGCTCCAATGGTTGGACACTTAGGAGATGGTAATTTTCATGTGATTTTGCCCTATGATCCTCAAAAAAAAGAGACTTACAAAAAGATTAGAGAGTTCAGCGATTTACTAATTAAGAAGACATTGGAATTAAAAGGAACTATTACTGGTGAACATGGAATAGGACTTCATAAAAAAGAATATCTTATAAAAGAACATGGAGATAATATCCCAGTTATGAAATCTATAAAAAGAACTCTAGATCCAAATAATATAATGAATCCTGGCAAGATTTTTGACTTAAACTAATAATTCAGATGAAAAAAATTCTTATCACTAGAAAACTGCTTAGATCTTGTGAAGATAAGGCTGGTAAAATTTTCAATGCAAAATTTAATTCTAATGATGAACTACATTCACAAGAAAAATTGATTAAGCTAAGCGAAGGATGTGACGGAATTTTATCTGCTCTTACGGATAAATTGGATGCTGCAACTATTAATAAATTACCAGGGAGTATTAAAATATTATCAAACTTTGCAGTAGGATTTGGAAATATTGATTTAGACGCAGCCAAAAAAAGAAATATAATTGTAACCAACACCCCTGACGTTTTGACCGACGCTACAGCTGAAATTGGAATTTTATTAATATTAGGGGCTTGCAGAAGAGCGCCCGAAGGAATTGAAGCTGCTAAAGAGTCTAATTGGAAATGGTCTGCCGACTATTTGATAGGAAAACAATTGACAGGAACAAGATTAGGTATTCTAGGTATGGGGAGAATAGGTCAAAAAATAGCAAGTATTGCAAAATCTTTGGGAATGGTAATACATTATCATAATCGTTCAAAACTTAGCAAAGATAAAGAAAATGGAGCCACTTACCACAAGGATCTAAAAAGCTTGATGAGCGTTGCTGATGTATTGTCAGTTTGTTGCCCTGCAACAAAGGAAACCACAAATTTGATTAATAAAAAAACTTTAGAATTCTTGCCTACTGGAGCTGTTGTAACAAATGTTGCAAGGGGAGATATCGTTGATGATGAAGCTTTAATTGAAGCACTTAATTCTAGAAAGGTTTATGCTGTTGGATTAGACGTTTATCAGGGAGAACCAAATTTAAATCCAGGCTATTTAAAACATAAGAGTGCTTTTATTCTTCCACACTTAGGAAGTGCCTCAAAACAAACTCGAACTGCTATGGGGAATTTAGCGATAGATAATATCGATGAGTTTTTTAAAACTGGCAGCTGCAAAAACAAAGTAAATTAAACATTTATTCTTATATTCTAGTTAAGGTTGTAAGCGTCAAATTATTTAAATTTTGGTGGGACTCTCAAAAATTAATATGTTTAAATAATTTTAATTATTAATAATTAAGGGGGACAAATATGTCTAAAAAAATAAAAGGAGTTAAAACTCCTTCAAGACGTAAGTTCTTTAAAGCAGCAGCTGCAACAGGTGCAGCAGCGGCAGCAACTGTAGCAATGCCAAACATTGCTTTAGGAGCTCCTAAGACTTTAAAGATGCAAGCAGCTTGGCCTTCGGGAGCTAACATATTTTTTGAAATGGCAGGAGACTATGCAAAAATGGTTAGCGACATGTCTGGTGGACAATTAAAAATTGACCTTCAGCCAGTTGGTGCAGTTGTAAAAACATCAGAGATCGGACAAGCAGTAAGTTCTGGGGTTCTAGATATGGGACACTGGGTAACAGCTTACTGGTATGGAAAAAATCCAGCAGCATCTCTATTCGGAACAGGTCCGTCGTACGGTATGTCATCTCAAGAAGTAATGGGATGGATGGAGTACGGTGGAGGTAGAAAACTTTATGATGAAACACTTGCAAAAGTAGGGTTTGATTATATTGGTTTCTTCCATATGCCAATGCCTGCACAGCCATTTGGTTGGTTCAAAAAGAACGTAACTAAAGTGTCTGATGTTAAAGGTATGAAATATAGAACAGTTGGTCTAGCTACTAACGTTTTAACGGCTATGGGAATGGTTGTAAGACAACTTCCAGGCGGTGAAATTCAACCTGCAATGAAAACAGGTTTGATTGAAGCTGCGGAGTTTAACAACCCTACTTCAGACTCTCAGTTTGGTATGCAAGATGTTTCTAAGCACTATCACTTAGGAAGCTTCCACCAATCACAAGAGATGTTTGAAATTCCAGTAAATAAGAAAACGTTTAATGGATTAAGTCCTCAACATCAGGCGATCCTAAAAAACGCTGCTTATGCTGCAAACACAGACAACTACTTTAAAGCTCTAGTGAGATACTCAGCTGACTTATCTAAGTTGATGAACCAACACAAAGTAAATGTTTATCAAACTTCTGATGAGATTTTAGCTCAACAGCTTAAAGGTTGGGATAAAGTTATAGGTGACTTTAACAAAAAAGATCCTTTCTTTAAGAAAATTGTGAACTCACAAAAAGCTTATGCGAAAAGAGTTATGAAATACTTACTCATGAATCAGCCTAACTATAAACTGGCTTATGAGAATGAATTTGGCTCTTTAGCTAAAGTTAAAATCTAATATTTAACTAAAAAAATTGAGGGGGCATTTTTGCCCCCTTTTTTTATGGAAATTCTTTAAAAATTGGAATAGTTTATTTTTATGCGTTCTTTTATCTTTTTTGCAGATCAATTAAGCACATCAGTAGGAAAAGCATTTTCCTGGTGTATCGTGATCTTAATGGGTGGAACATGCTATGAGGTTTTCATGGCAAAAGCTTTTAATGCTCCAACACTGTGGAATTTTGACTTTAGCTTACAGATGTACGGAGCAATATTTATGATGGCAGGCGCTTATACTTTATCAACTGAAGCTCACGTAAGGGGGGACGTTATTTACAGACTTTTTAAACCTAGAACACAAGGTTATATTGATTTAGTTTTATATTTTATATTTTTCTTTCCTGGTGTAATTGCACTTGCTTTTTATGGCTATGAGTACGCGTCTTTAGCTTGGAAAATTAAAGAGACAAGCTGGAATAGTCCAGCACAAATACAGATCTATATGGCGAAATCTTTAATTCCAGCAGCAGGTATTTTATTAATCATACAGGGTATAAGTGAAGTTTGTAGATCCATCATATGTATACAATCAGGACACTGGCCTGCTAGGATGGTTGTAGCAGAAGAAACTGAAAAAATTTTAATGAGAACTTCTCAAGACGAGGATCAAAAAGATGTTATTTAGTTTAACTAATCCAGAAATTGCAATTTTAATGATGGTAATATTTTTATTTGCGGTGCTTCTTGGATTCCCAATTGCATTTACACTAATGGCAATGGGTGTTGGCTTTGGATACTACGCTTATTTTGATCCAACACGTATGGAGCATTTATTGGACAATAGAATTTTTCAACTATTTGTTCAAAACACTTATACTGTAATGGACAATACAGTGCTAACTGCCGTCCCGTTATTTTTATTTATGGGATATCTTGTAGAGCGAGCTGGAATAGTTTCAAGATTGTTTTTTGCAATAAGATTAGCTTGTCACGGACTGCCTGCTTCAATGGCAGTAGCAGCATTAATTACTTGTGCTTTATTTTCAACAGCAACAGGAATTATAGGAGCTGTTGTAACGTTAATGGGATTACTAGCATGGCCTGCTATGGTGAAAGCTGGTTATGATAAAAAATTCGCTTCAGGAGTTATCTGTTCAGGTGGTTGTTTAGGAATACTAATTCCACCAAGTATTATGCTCATAGTTTACTCTGTTATTGCACAACTATCACCTTTAAGATTATTTGCAGCTGCAATTTTTCCAGGATTAATGTTAGCAGGTCTTTATATACTTTATGCAATTACTAGAGCTTATTTAAATCCTTCACTTGCACCAAAGCCGCCTGCGGAAGAGATACCACCTAGAGCAGTTATATTAAAAGAAGTTCTAGTATCTTTTTTACCACTGTTCTCTTTAATTATACTTGTTTTGGGTACAATTCTTGGAGGTTTAGCTACGCCTGCAGAGGCAGCAGCAGTTGGAGCTTTCGGATCTTTAGTATTATCTTATTTTTATAAAACGCTTAAGTGGAAAAACTTTAAAGAGTCAGTATTTCTTACGGCTAAAACAACAGCAATGATAATGTGGCTGTTCATCGGTTCTTGGACATTTGCATCAGTATTCTCGTATTTAGGTGGTCACGAGGTATTTGAACATTTCTTTAAATCTATGAATATACAACCTTGGCAATTTTTGGTTATTACACAGATAATAATTTTTCTCTTAGGTTGGCCATTAGAGTGGACAGAAATTTTAATTATTTTTGTTCCAATTTTTTTACCTCTTGTAGAATTTTTTGGTGTTAATCCTTATTTCTTTGCTATGTTAATTGCACTTAACCTTCAAACTTCATTTTTAACTCCCCCCATGGCTATGTCAGCATATTATTTAAAGGGAGTTCAAACTAAAAATGTTGAGTTAATGGAAATATTTAGAGGAATAATGCCATTTTTATCGATAGTAATTTTATCAATGGTTTTAATGTACTTATTTCCAGGTATCGCATTGTGGTTACCCGACACATTATTTGCAAATTAATTTTCGATGGAAAATATTACAACAACCTCGGCTCACGATTTAGTTGAGAAGATTAAAAAAGGTGAAATATCTTCTGTCGAAGTTTGCGAAGCTTATATAGAAAGAATTAAAAAGTTTGATAAAGACGTCAAGGCTTGGGCTTTCTTTGACAAAAAACTTCTAATTGAAAAAGCAAAAGAAAAAGACGAGTACAGAAAGTCAGGCAAACCCTTAGGTGCACTTCATGGCCTACCTGTAGCTGTAAAAGATATTATTGGCACGTTTGACATGCCGACAGAATGTGGCACAGTTTTTCGAAAAAAAATGTCAAGCTCTCAAGACTCTGAAATAGTGAATCTTTTAAAAAATGCTGGTGCGATTATTATGGGTAAAACGGTAACCTGTGAATTAGCTTATATACATCCTAGCAAAACAACTAATCCTCACGATTACACAAGAACTCCTGGTGGATCATCAAGTGGATCAGCTGCTGTAATTGCATCTCACATGGCCCATCTTTCGATTGGATCTCAAACTGGAGGGTCAATAATTAGACCTGCTTCCTACTGTGGGGTAGTTGGTTACAAACCCTCTTATGGCTTAATCTCAAGAAGTGGAGTGCTAAAGTGTTCTGATAAATTAGACACAATGGGAGTTTTTGGTAAAAAAGTTAAAGATGTGGCTTTATTGGCAAAATCTTTAATTAAAAAAGACTTATATGATCCAGCGACAGTTCATTTTGCTGCAGATGACATGCTTAAAGTTTGTGATGAAGGTCCGCATTTTGAACCAAAATTCATTTTTTATAAAACTGACAAGTGGAAAAATATTGGCAAGGAGTCCCAAAAAGCTTTTGAATTTTTGATTAAAAATTTTAAAAAAAATATTGAGGTCTTTGATACTCCCTCATATTTTAAAGAAATTCCTAAATATCACCAAATTATTCATGAAACTGATTTAGCTAATAATTTTCAGGTTTACTATAATAAAGATAAAACAAAACTTTCAAAAGAGATGAGGGAGGCGATTGGAAGGGGATTAAAATATTCAGCCAAAGAATATACAGATGCTATAGATTTTATGAAAAGAAGTTATGAGTCTTATAAAGAAGTTTTTGAGGACTACCATGGTATTATTACTCCATCTTCCAGCGGAGTTGCAGACAAAGGCTTGAAATCCACCGGCAGTGCAGATTTTCAAAAAATTTGGACCTATATGGGATTACCAGCTATTTCACTTCCTTTACTTACCGGTGAAAATGACTTACCATTGGGTGTTCAGCTTGTTGGCGACAAGTTAGATGATTTAAGATTTTTAGGAACTGCTAATTGGCTGGAGAAAAATTGTAAAGATGAATAGAAAATTTGCTACTATTACCGGATGTGTTTTATGTATTGCTTTTCTTCTTGGATTAGCAACTACTTTAACAAGATCTATGATGATTGGTTTCACTGACGTTTTGCCAGTTTATATTCTAATGGGAATAGTAATTGTCATGATGCTTTATGAAGCCTTCTACGACAAAAAATAATAATTTTTTTCCTTATATATTATTATTTGTACAGCCTATATTTATGGCAACAAATATAATAGTTGCAAGAGGCGGTGTAGAATATGTTCCACCAATTTCATTAGCTTTTTGGAGATGGTTTTTTGTATTTGTAATTTTATTGCCTTTTTTTTATTCTGAAATTTATAAAAAAAAAAAATTTTTAAAAAAAGAATTTTATAAATTATTTTTCTTGGGTTTAATGGGGTGTGGAGTTTGTGGAGCATTCCCTTTTATTGCTGGTATGTCTACCACAATGGCCAATATGGGAATCATATATACCTCTTCTCCAGTTTTTATTGTAATTTTGTCAGTATTTTTGTTTAGTGAAAAAATTAGTTTAAATAGAATAGTAGGACTCATAATTTGTTTGGTCGGAGTTATCACCATAATTACAAAAGGTAATTTTAATTACCTAATAAATTTTAGTTTTACCACCGGAGATTTTTGGATGTTAGGTGCTGCAATTGGTTGGGCCCTATATTCAATTTATCTTTTAAACTGGAAAAGTAAATTTAGTTTAATGGGAAGATTTACTTTAATCGCCTTTTTTGGTTTTATCTCATTGTTTCCTTTTTATATATTAGAAGAATCTTTATTTTTTGATACCAAATTCAATTCTACTTTTTTAGCATGGGTTTTGTTTGCTGCTATTTCACCAGGTATAATCGCATTTAGTTTGTACACAAAGGTACAAAGATATTTAGGCGCATCGTTAACAGGATTCACACTTTATTTGTTCGCTGTTTATGGTGCAATATTTGGAATTATTCTTTTTGAAGAAATGTTACTGCCTTTCCATTATTATGGAGGTGCATTAGTTTTTGCTGGTGTATATATAGCAAGAAAAATAAAAACAAAATGAAATATATTTATATTCTAATTTCTTCAGCATTATTAATTTATTTGATTTTGTTAACTTTGATTTATGTAAATCAAAGAAAATTACTTTATCTTCCTAGCGAAAACAATTATTTAGACGATCCTATTAATTTTAATTACAAAGAACTTTTTATAGAAGTTGATAAAAATATTAAATTAAAATCTTGGTTGATTGAAAAAGATTTAAAAAAATATAAAACAATTTTATTTTTACACGGAAACGCAGGAAATTTATTTAATAGATCATACAAGCTCAACAGATTTAATGAACTAAACTTGAACGTTTTAATTATTTCTTGGAGAAGCTTTAGTGGTAACTCTGGAAAGCCTAATGAGGTCAATCTATATGAAGATGCAAAAAAGGCAGTGAAGTGGTTAAACGACAAGGGAGTCGCAACCGAAAACATTATATTATACGGGGAGTCGCTTGGAACAGGAGTTGCGGTTGAAATTGGTCAAACAAATGAATTTAATAGTATCATTTTGGAGTCACCATACACATCAATGGAAAAAGCAGCAAAAATTTATTATCCATATTTACCAGTGAAATTGTTATTAAAAGATAAATATAATTCAGAAAAAAAAATTAAAAACATAAAAACTCCAATTTTGATAATGCATGGTAAAAAGGACAACATCGTTCCATTCTATATGGGAAAAAGATTATTTGAAATTGCAAATAAACCAAAAAAATTTTTACAAGTAGAAGAGGATGATCACATGCTTACTTTTAATGATAATTTACTTTCAGAAATTAAAAACTTTATAAATAAATATTAATTAATTGAGAGCAAAGTTTTTGCAAACAAATCTGCTTTAAAGGGCTGAAGGTCATCTTCTTTTTCTCCCATCCCAACAGCAATTATTGGTAATTTGTATTTCTTACAGATGGCTAAAACTATACCACCTTTTGCAGTACTATCTAATTTAGTAATTATTAAGCCAGTCAAGTTATGTATTTTAGAAAATTCTTCTACTTGGTTTAAAGCGTTTTGCCCTGTTGTAGCATCAAGAACTAAAATTATTTCATTAGGATAATCATTATCTATTTTTTTAAGAACATTGATTATTTTTTTATATTCCTCCATTAAGTTCTTTTTGTTTTGTAATCTTCCCGCTGTATCTATTAGTGCAATATCAATACGATTTTTTTTGGTGAATTCAGCAGTTTTGAAAGCTACAGACGCGGGATCGCTACCAGTTTCAGATTTGATAATATCTACTTTTATTTTTCTAGCCCAAAGCTCTAATTGATCAATAGCAGCAGCCCTGAAAGTGTCTGCGGCTCCAAAAACAACTGACTTGTTATTGTCTTTAAAAAATTTTCCCATTTTTCCAATCGTTGTAGTCTTTCCAACTCCATTTACACCTGAGACAACAATAACTGCGGATTTATTATTTCCAAGGTCATTTAAATTCTTTTCGTACTTAAGTAGTTCTAGAGAAAGTTTATCAGCTAACAATTTAAGAATTTCTTTGTGATCATCTATTTTTTTATCTATTCTAAATTTTTCAAAATCATTCTTAAGATTTTGAGCAGTTTCAATACCAACATCTGAACTAATTAGTAAATCTTCAAATTCATGTAAAATATCTTGATCAACTTTTCTCTTTTTAAAGATGTTATTTATTCCCTCAGATAAAGAGGAGGAACTCTTATTTAATCCTAATTTAAATTTTTCTAATAAATTCATTATATTGAAATACTTAATCCATTAATTTTTGAAACAGGTCCTGTCATAAAAATATTTTTATCTTTATTATACTCAATTTTTAAAGATCCTTGATCAAAAGCAATTTGTACTTTTCTTTCAGTGAGATTTTTAGTAAAAGAAGCAACAGCAGTTGCACAAGCAGCTGTGCCACAAGCTTTTGTAAGTCCCGCACCACGTTCCCAAACATTAATTTTGATATTTTTTTTATCAATTACATTAGCAAATGTAACATTAGTTTTTTCTGGAAATAGATTATGATTTTCAATTTTAGGACCTATAACTCTTAAGTCATGCTTTAGATAATCTTTATCAAAAAAAATTATATGCGGATTTCCTACGTTTACACAAAAACCTTCAGAAAAAGTTTGATCATTAATATCCAAAACTACGTTACTAGGATTAATTTTTTTTGACAGCGGTATCTCTTCAGACTCAAATAAAGGTTTTCCCATTTCCAGCTCTACCTGAAAATCCCCAACTATTTTTGCATTAAGTAATCTGTTATTTGTTTTAATTTGTATTTCTTTTTTATTTAAGTTTTCACTTAAAAGATAAGCTACACATCTTGCTCCGTTTCCACACGCACTTACCTCTCCACCATCAGAGTTATAAATTGTAATAGGATAGGAATCTTCTTTTTGTTTTTCGATAAAAATTATTTGATCAAAGCCAATATTAGCTCTGTTTCCAAGTTCAATAATTTTACTCTTTTTTATTTCTATAGATTTTTCTCTTCTATCTATGATGATAAAATCATTTCCTAATCCATCCATTCTATAAGCGTTAATCGCTGCCATAATTGATTAGTATAATTATTCATTGACTTTTAAAACCCCTAATTGTAACTTCAGCCACTTTCCGCAAATACATGTGTTTTTGCGGTGCTCTTAGAAATAAGAGGATCGACACCAGTCAGCGAGGGTTCGCCCACTGGTGCGATAGGTGTTGGATGATTTTAAATGTTTGAAAATTTAACAAATAGATTAGAAAATATTTTTTCTAAATTAAAACAGGCTCCTTCTTTGACAAAGGAGCAAGTAGATATTGGTTTAGTAGAAATTAGGCAAGCGCTATTAGAAGCAGATGTCTCACTTCAAGTCACAAAAAATTTTATAGAAAGAGTTAAGCCAAAAGCTATAGGACAAGAAATTATAGAGTCCACTACCCCTGGTCAAATGGTAGTTAAAATTGTTAATGATGAATTAATAAATTTATTGGGTAACAAAAATGAAGAAATAAATTTAAAATCTTCAAGCCCAGTTAGTTTATTAATTTTAGGACTACAAGGTTCTGGTAAAACAACAACATCAGCAAAGTTAGCTCATTTTATAGAAAAAAAATTTAAGAAAAAGACTATGCTAGTGAGTTTGGATGTCTATAGACCTGCTGCTCAAGAACAATTAAAAATTCTTGCAGATAATAATGATATTTTAAGTTTACCAATTGTTCAAAATCAGCAACCCTCTGAAATTGCAAGTCGCGCAATGAATACAGCAAATCTAAATGGAGCAGATGTAATTATATTCGATACAGCAGGTAGAACTCAAATAGATTTACCAATGATGACAGAAGTAAAGCAAATCAAAAGTTTAGTGAAACCAACAGAAACAATATTAGTAGCAGACTCTCTTACTGGTCAGATAGCTGTAAATGTTGCAAGTGAATTTGATAAAGCAGTAAATATTTCAAGTATAATTTTAACCAGAGTAGATGGCGACGGAAGAGGTGGAGCCGCTTTAAGTATGAAGGAGGTTACCGGCAAACCAATAAAATTGATGGGTGTTGGTGAAAAGATTGATGAACTCGAGAGTTTTCACCCTGAAAGAATAGCTAAGCGTATTTTAGGGATGGGTGATATTGTTTCTTTAGTTGAGAAAGCAACTAAAGACCTTGATGAAAAAAAGTTAAAAGACACTGAAGCACAATTAAAAGAGGGAATTTTCACAATGGAAAATTATCTATCCCAACTAAGACAAATGAAAAAAATGGGTGGCATGGGAAGTGTAATGTCTATGTTGCCTGGAGCTAATAAGATTAAACAGCAAATGGAAAACTCATCGTTTGATGAAAAAATGTTAAGTGACAATGAAGCGATTATTCTTTCAATGACGCCAAATGAAAGAGAAAATCCTAAAATTATAAGCGGATCAAGAAAAAAAAGAATAGCAACAGGCTGTGGCCTAGATATTTCTAAAATTAATAAACTTTTAAAACAATTTAAGATGATGTCAGACATGATGAAAAAAATGTCTAAAGGAAAAGGAATTCCATCAGGAAATATTCCTGATGAATTATTAAATCAACTAAAATGAGAGGTAACATATGTTAAAAATAAGACTATCAATGGGGGGAGTAAGAAAAAGACCTGTATACAAAATTGTTGTAGCCGACAGTAGAGCACCAAGAGATGGAAGATTTGTAGAAAAGATTGGATTGTTTAATCCACTTCTTCCTAAAGACAAGAAAGAGAGAATAAAGGTAGAGGCCGAAAGAGTAAAATATTGGATAAGTAAAGGGGCTAAGCCAACTTTAAGGGTTTCAAGAATTTTAGGTGAGGCTCAGTTAATGCCAATGCCAAAACCGGGTAATAATCCTCAAAAAGCTGTTCCGAAAAAAGAAAGAAAAAAAACGGAGGAACCTAAAAAAGAAGCTCCTAAACAAGAGGCAAAAAAAGAGGAACCTAAAAAAGAAGCAAAAAAAGAGGAACCTAAAAAAGAAGCTCCTAAACAAGAAGCAAAAAAAGAGGAACCTAAAAAATAATGTACGCAGTAAAAATATTTACTTTATATCCAGAGATTTTTCCCGGCCCTTTAGCCGGAGGGATTTACGGAAAGGCTATGAGAAATGGCCTATGGAGTTTAAAAACTGTAAATATTAGAGACTACGCTGATGATAAACACAAAACTGTTGACGACACTGTATTTGGTGGTGGAAGTGGAATGTTAATGAAGCCTGACATAGTAGCGAATTCTTTAGATAAAAATATTTCCAAGGGAGAAAAAATTTTTTATTTGTCTCCAAAAGGTAAAAAATTTAATCAAAGTTTTGCTAATTCTTTAAGTAAACAAAATGGTATTAATTTAATTTGTGGTCATTTTGAAGGAGTAGATGATCGTTTATTGTCCACGAGAAATATTGAGGAAATAAGCATAGGAGATTATGTTTTATCAGGCGGTGAAACCGCTGCATTTGTAATATTAGATGCTGTTTTAAGACTTATACCAGGAGTGTTAGGAAACAAAGAATCCATAAAAGATGAAACTTTTGAAAATAGTCTTTTGGAGTACCCTCAATTTACAAAACCTAAAATTTGGGAAGGCAAAAGTGTTCCAGATGTACTATTTTCAGGCGATCATGCGAAAATTAAAAGCTGGCGTTTATCTCAATCTGAGGATATAACACGTCGCCAGAGACCTGATCTTTGGGAAAAATATTTAAAAGATAAAAAATAATGAAAAATATAGAAGACATAAATAGAGAATCTGTAAAAAAAATACTTTCTTCAAAAAAGATAGCCGATTTTTCTCCTGGAGATACAATTAAAGTAGGTGTGAAAATTATCGAAGGCAAAAGAGAGAGAATTCAATATTTTGAAGGTGTTTGTATAGCAAAAAAAAATAGAGATATAAATTCTTCATTTACAGTTAGAAAAATATCTTTTGGAGAAGGTGTAGAAAGAACCTTTGCACTTTATAGTCCAAACGTAAGTTCTATAA
>CACHJN010000005.1 GCA_902580115.1 uncultured Pelagibacteraceae bacterium
CAGTTAATTCGGAGGTTAAAAAATTAATGGATGATATGTTGGACACTATGTATGCGGCACCTGGGATAGGTTTAGCAGCAGTTCAAATTGGAGTTTTAATGAGAGTAATTGTCATTGATTTATCAAAACAAGATGAAAAAAAAAATCCCTTGTTTATAGTCAACCCTGAAATAACCTCTAAATCAAAAGAGTTAATTTCTTACGAAGAAGGATGCTTATCTATACCTAATCAATTTGCAGAGGTTAAAAGACCTAGCTCATGCAAAATAAATTTTTTGGATTACAATGGAAAAAAAAGTGAAATTAATGCCGACGGTCTTTTGGCTACTTGCATTCAGCATGAGGTTGATCATTTAAATGGAATATTGTTCATAGATCACTTGTCAAAACTTAAAAAAGATTTAATTTTAAAAAAAACAAAAAAACAAAAAAAAGAAATTGATAGGGTAATAGTTTAACTTCAATAATCAAATGTCATTAAAAATTGTTTTTATGGGAACTCCTGAGTTCTCTATACCAGCATTAAAAATTTTAAAACAATCTAAACATAAAATTGTTTGTGTTTATACTCAACCACCTAAAAAACAGTCAAGAGGTCAAAAAATAAAAAAAACTGCGGTACATGTTTTTTCCGAAAATGAAGGTATAAAAGTAAAAACAAATAAGTTAAGTGATGAAAAAGAATATGAGGATTTTACAAAACTAAATCCGGATCTTGTTGTAGTCATAGCTTATGGTCAGATTATCCCTGATATTTACTTAAAAAAACCAAACTTAATTTTCTTAAATGTACACGCATCACTACTTCCAAAATGGAGAGGTGCTGCTCCAATAGAAAGAGCTATTTTAAACAAAGATAAAGAAACAGGAATTTCAATTATGAAAATTGAAAAAAAACTTGATACCGGGCCTTTTATAAAACAAGTAAAAGTAAATATTAATGAAGAGACAACAAGTGGTGAACTAATTAAAAAATTATCAGTCATTGGCGCTGAAGCTTTAAAAGATTCAATTGAATTAATATTATCAGGTAAAGCAATTTTTAAAAAACAAAATGAAAAGGAAGCATCTTATGCAAAAAAAATTGATAAAATTGAAACTCGAATAAACTGGAAAGATAAAGCAGAAAATATAATTGCAAAAATTAATGCATTTAACCCTAAACCAGGTGCATGGTTTTTACTTAAAAATGAGAGAGTAAAAATTCTAAAAGCTAAAGAAATTTTACAAAAAGGTGACCCAGGGATAATTCTTGATAATAAATTAACGGTAGGATGTTCTGTAAACGCGATACAGATTTTAAAATTACAGAAAGAAGGTAAAAGAGACATGGATGTCGTTGAATTTTTAGCAGGTAATAATTTAGAGAAAGGAACTGAATTAAATTGAAATCTAATTATCAAATAACTCTTGAATATGAGGGTACTAATTACAAGGGTTGGCAGTATCAAAAAAACGGACCATCAATTCAAAATGAAGTAGAGAAAGCAATAAAGAAAGTATTAAAAAAAAAAATACGCATAATTGGTTCAGGAAGAACTGACGCTGGAGTTCATGCTATAGGTCAATCAGCAAATTTTTTTTGTGATAAAATAGAAAATCTTAAAAAATTTTTGAATTCTTTAAACTATTTCTTAAGTAAAAAAAGTATTAGCATTATCTCAATTAAAAAAAAGGGGTTGAGTTTTCATTCAAGATTTGACGCGAAAAAAAGAATTTATAAATATATAATAGTTAATAGAAGAAATTTTTTAGTATTAGATAAAAATAGAGCTTGGTTAGTAAAAAAAAAATTGAATGTTTACTCTATGAAAAAAGCTTTAAAATTATTTTTAGGAACACATAATTTTAATGCTTTTAGATCTACATCTTGTGGGGCAAAATCACCTGTGAGAACAATTGAAAGGTCTACACTTACAAAAAAAGGTGATAAAATTTTAATAACTTTTTCATCGAGGTCTTTCCTACAACATCAAGTAAGATCTATGGTGGGTTGTTTAAAAGTAATCGGAGAGGGAAAATGGAATGTAGGCAATTTAAAAATACTATTTAAATCAAAAAAGAGATCTCTATGCGCACCTCCTGCGCCTTCAAATGGATTATATTTATATAAAGTTATTTATTAATATATTTTTTCTTTTTTAACTTTTTAATTCTCCATCTGGATTGTGAGTTAACAATAAAACCCACACACTTTTTTGCACCACATCTACAAGGAAAATCTTTGTAATCTTCGTCAAAGCTAAATCCATAATCATAGGTTAGTTCTTCATTTTTTTTAATATCTTTAATAGAATAAATCCATAATTTAAAACCAACACCATCAACTTCACAGTTAGGATCGCAAGAGTGATTTATAAGTCTTGCAGTATTATACTTAAAATCACCGTCTAAATCATATTTCTTGTTTAAATTAAATAAATAAATAGCTTTGTTATTATCAAACTTAGGATTTTTCTCAGTTTCTTTGACCGTAATAATTTTTCCTTTATATTCTATAATTTTGGTATTCCTTTTTATATTTGTGGTAGCGTACAAACCCCTGTTATCTATGTTGGATTTTTTAATTTTGTAAAGTTTCTTCATAATCAAAATTCTATTAATGCTTTAATATGTTCCTCAGTACTTTCAGCTAAAGCATTTAGATCGTAACCACCTTCAAGAATTGAAACAATATTTCCTTTACAATAATCTTTAGAAGCTATCAATGTTCTTTTTGTAATTTCATAATAATCTTGAGAATTTAAATTGATATTTGAAAGAGGATCATCTTTATGTGCATCAAAGCCCGCTGAAAAAAAAATAAACTCTGGTTTAAATTCATTTAGTTTTTTTAAAACATGTTCATACGCTTCAAAATACTCATTAGAATTAGTTCCTGCAGGCAAAGGTAAATTAAATATATTATTGTGAGATCCTTTCTCGTGGCTCGAACCAGTCCCAGGAAAATGAGGGTATTGATGTGTAGAAATATATAAGACTTTTTTATTTGAATAAAAAATATTTTGTGTTCCATTACCATGATGAACATCAAAGTCTATTATTGCAACTCTTTGTAACTTATATTTTTCAATTAAATAATTTGCACCTACAGCTACATTATTAAAGATACAGAACCCCATTGCTTTGTCATATTCAGCATGATGGCCAGGCGGTCTAACCGCACAAAATGCATTCTTAAATTTTTTATTTTTTACAGAGTCTATTGCAGTAATGATCGATGATACAGCATCATAAGAAGCTTCTTTGCTTCCAGGAGAAATTACAGTATCACCGTCTAAAAAAAATTTTCCTTTAGTTGGAAAGGCTTTATTTACCTCATCAATATAAAGACTGTTATGTGTTTTGTTGAGATAAGATTTATCAAACTTAACTGGCTCACTCCATTCGAGATCAGAAAAATTCTTTTTTTCTAATCTCTCTAAAATAGATTTTATTCTAAATTTATTTTCTGGATGCCCATCACCAGTATCGTGGTTTAATGAGCTTTTTGAAAATATAAATCCAGTCTTCACTTAAAAAACTCAAGTAAAAAGTTGTAATAAATCTTTTTTAAATTACTTAGATCCTTCAAAGAAACACATTCATCTACTTTATGCATAGTTTTATTGACTAATCCAAATTCAAGACATGGAGCAATTTTTTTTATAAATCGTGCATCCGAAGTACCTCCAGTGGTAGAAAAAATAGGATTAACATTAGTGATTTTTTTAATAACTTTTCTTGCTAAAAAAATGTTTTTTCCTGGCTTTGTTAAAAAGGAGTCACCATTTTCTAAATAATCAATTTTATATTTACATTTATTTTTTTTAGAAATCTTTTTTAGAATTAAATTAATTTTTCTTTTTAGTTTTGATGCTGTCTGAAGATTATTGTATCTGACATTAAATTGTGTTTTGGCAGATGATGGAATTACATTATGCGCTTTATTATCCACGTAAAGCCTTGTGAATTCTAGATTTGAAGGTTGAAAATTTTTGTTTCCTTTATCTAATTTTTTCCTTTTTAGCTCTGAACAGATTTTTACTAACGTATTAATAGGGTTATTTGATAGATGTGGATATGCAATATGACCTTGGGTTCCAAATATTTCTAACTCAGCTGTAAGACTACCTCTACGTCCAATTTTGATCATTTCACCTAATTTTTTTGGATTTGTTGGTTCTCCAACTATACAAAAATTTATTTTCTCTTTTTTCTTTTTCAGATAATCAACGACTTTTTTAGTTCCATTGGTAGCATATCCCTCTTCATCTCCAGTGATGAGGAAACTTATTGAACCATTAAAATTTTTGTTTTCTTTAACAAATTTACTAACAGCAGAAACAAAACAAGCAATTGAACTTTTCATATCGTTCGCACCTCTACCGATCAAATAACCTTTCTTAACTTGAGGTTTAAAAGGATTCACTGTCCAATCACTATAATTTCCTGGAGGAACAACGTCTGTATGTCCCGCATAACATAGATTAGGTTGTTTTTTACCCAGTCTTGCGTAAAGATTTTTTATCGGTTTACCTTTACCTTTTTTAAACACCAGAATTTTACAATTGAAACCTAATGACTTTAACTTTTTACTAAGATATTTTATTGCGCCTGCATCAACAGGAGTAATGCTTGGAAATTTAATTAAATCTTTAGATAGAGTTAACTCGTTTATTAATTGCATTAGTCTCTTAATAAATCATTAATTGAGGTTTTGCTTCTAGTTTTTTCATCAACCTTTTTGACGATAACTGCACAATATAAACTTGGCCCGTCAGGATTTTTTTTATTTGGCAAACTTCCTGGTACTACTACTGAGTATGCTGGAACTTTTCCATAAGTTACTTCACCGGTGTTCCTGTCTACAATTTTGGTTGACGCACCAATATAAACACCCATAGAAATGACTGCTCCTTTTTCAACAAGGACTCCTTCAGCTATTTCTGATCTAGCGCCTATAAAGCAATCATCCTCTATGATAACCGGCCCCGCTTGTAAAGGTTCTAAAACTCCTCCGATCCCGGCACCACCTGAAACATGACAGTTTTTTCCTATTTGTGCACATGAGCCAACAGACGCCCAAGTATCTATCATAGTTCCTTCGTCTACATATGCACCCAAGTTAACAAAACATGGCATTAGGACAACATTTTTTGCAATGTAAGAACCTCTTCTTACAACTCCGTTTGGAACATGACGGTAACCAGCTTTTTTCCAATCTGCTTCATTCCAACTAACTGATTTGCCTGGAACTTTATCATACCAAGTTGTGTAAGGACCTTTAGACATTGTCATTTTGTTTGTTCTGAAACTTAATAAAATTGCCTTTTTTACCCATTGATTGACAGACCATTTGCCATTTTTCTTTTCTGCCACTCTTATTGATCCTTTGTCAGTCAAATTAATTGTTTCATTTATAGCATCTAAAATCCTTTTATCAGAAGAGTCCGATATATTTTGTTTATCCTCAAATGCATCATTAATTATTTTTTCAAGTTCATTTACTTTCATTTATCTCCTTTAAAAATTTTGACAATTTATCTGTCCTATAGTTAATAAAATTTGAGTTTGAAAACTCAGCAGCCCAAGGCTCGTCATTTATTATCCATACTGTTTTCATTCCTAGTTCGTGAGCGGGTTTTAAATTTCGCGCAATATCTTCAATAAATATACTATATTGTGGCTCAATTTTGTATTTTTCTATAATTTTTTTATAAGTTTCAATAGAAGGCTTGGGTATAAAGTCCGCACTCACTATGTCGAAAATGTCATCGAAATGCCTTTCAATTCCAAGTCTTTTTGTTACATTTTTAGCATGTGCTAGTGACCCATTAGTAAAAATAATCTTTTTGCCCTCAATTTTTTCAATTTGCTCATCTAACTGCTTGTCCTCTTTCAAAAAGCTTAGATCAATATCATGAACAAATTCTAGAAATTCATTTGCATCAATTTTATGATTTTTAATCATACCATTAAGTGTTGTGTTATATTCCACAAAATAATTTTTTTGAATTTTTCTTGCCTCTTCTTTGCTGATATTCAATTTAGAAGAAATATAGTAGGTCATTTTTTTATCAACTTGTTCAAAAACTTTAGTAGCTCCTGAATATAAAGTATTATCTAGATCAAAAAGCCAAAATTTAATATTCTTTAATTCTTTCATTTTCTTATCAGCGTTCCCGAACCTTTATCCGAAAATATTTCATCTAATATTGAATGAGGTTTTCTACCATCAAGTATAACAACCCCCCTAACTCCATTTTCAACTGCATCTATACAATTTTTTATTTTAGGTATCATTCCTCCTTGTACTATTTTCAATTTTACTAA
Source organism: uncultured Pelagibacteraceae bacterium (assembly GCA_902580115.1). Classification (GTDB taxonomy): domain Bacteria; phylum Pseudomonadota; class Alphaproteobacteria; order Pelagibacterales; family Pelagibacteraceae; genus Pelagilacustribacter. The sequence goes on from CACHJN010000005.1 coordinate 6,316, forward strand.
ATTTTCGATATCGAAAGGCTTAATTTCAGAAATTAATGTTTTTCTATCGTCATAAACACCCTCAACGTTTGTCATAAGCAAAAGTCTTCTTGATTTAAGTTTTTTTGCTATTGCGCTAGCTGCAGTATCACCATTGATGTTGTAAGTATTTCCATTATTATCAATTCCTAAGGGAGCTATAACCGGTATCTGTTTTTTATTTATGATTTCTTTAAGAAACTTAATGTTTATACTTTCTGGGATACCAACAAATCCGAGTTCTTTATTATCAGGAATAACATTAATTACATTATTAGTTTTTGATGTAATCGAAACAGCCTCTGAACTTTTTTTTTTCAAAGAGTCCACAATATCCTTGTTAAAATCGATTAATACATCCTCAACTATAGAAATTACTTTTTTATCAGTTACTCTTAATCCATTTATAAATTTTGTTTGAATATTTTCCTCTTTTAACTTTCTTTCTATTCTTGGACCACCTCCGTGCACAACAATGATCGAAAGTCCTAATTTGTTTAAAACACTTATATCTTCAATAAAGTTATTAAAAATATTTCTATCAATTAATACGTTTCCACCATATTTTATTACTATAAGCTCTTTTTTATACTTATTAATATATTTTGGAACGTTATCAAAATTTGGAGCATTCTTAGGCCAAAATTTTTTTATTTCATCTACTTTGTTTACCTTGGACATTTAGTTGGTTTTAACTTTTGTTTTTCTCATAATAACCCACTGCTGAGCTATCGTGAGAATGTTATTAACCGTCCAATAAACAACTAATCCGGATGGGAAGGGTGCTAAAATAATTGTTAAAAATAAGGGAAAGAACGCAAAAATTTTAGCCTGTATCGGATCAGCTGGTGCAGGATTTAGCTTTTGCTGCACGTACATTGAAAGCCCCATTAATATTGGCCATATACCTATAATTAGAAATCCAGGAGGATCCCAAGGTATTAATCCAAATAAATTAAAAATTGTAGTTGGATCTTTAGCAGACAAATCTTGTATCCACCCAAAAAAAGGCTGATGTCTCATCTCTAAAGATATAAATAACATTTTATATATTGCGAAGAAAAAAGGTATTTGTATTAAAATTGGTAAACATCCAGAAGCTGGATTGATTTTTTCTTTTCTATATAAAGCCATCATTTCTTGCTGCAATTTGACTTTATCTTCTTTATGAAGTTCCTTAAGTCTTGTCATTTCAGGTTGAACAGCCTTCATTTTAGCCATTGATCTGAATGAGTAATTTGCAAGTGGAAAGAATATAATTCTAATAGCTAGGGTTATAAGAACAATTGCTATTCCAAAGTTACCTGAAAGCTTAAATAAATAATCAATTACAAAAAATAAAGGTTTAGTGAAAAAATAAAACCAACCCCAGTCAATTGTTAAATCAAATTTTTCAATATTTTCACTTTCAGCGTATCCGTCTACTGTTTCTACCTCTTTAGCCGCAACAAATAACCTTACCTCGTTACTTGAAGTGCTTTTAGGATTAATCGTAACGGGTGAATTTAATATATAATTCGCTCTAAAATTATCTTTATAAAGAAATGTAGATTTGAAATTTTTATCTTTTGGAGGGACAATAGCAGTTACCCAATATTTATCTGTAATTCCTAACCAACCATTATCTGAATTTCTTACGATTTTTTTATCTTTAATATCATCATAATCATCCTCTTTTAATTCACCATCGAATACTCCAATAAAACCTTCGTGCAAAATATAGAAACCCATGACATCGTCAGGTTTTTTATTTCTAGTAATTTGAGAATATGGATAAAGATTTATCTTTGAAGATGTGTTATTCTTCACCTCTTGCTTTATTTTAAACAAATATTTTTTATCTAATTTTATTGTTTTTTTGAAAATTAAACCTTTTCCGTTATTCCATTCTAAAACAACATCACTTTTTTCACTTAAAACTCTGTTTCCTTTGACTTGCCAGAGGGAGTCTGCTCCAGGAACTTTAACTTCATTTCCAACACTTGCCCATCCAGATTCTATAAAATATCCATCCTCTATATCTTTTGGATTAAGAAGCACAACATTCTCTTCAGATTTCAAATCTTTTTTATAATTTTTAAATGACAAGTCATCGAATATAGCTCCCTTTAATGAAATAGATCCTATAACTTTTTCATTCTCAATAATTACTCTATCATTTTCTGTTAGTGCGTCTTTTCTAGAAATTTTTTTTATAACTCTTTCTTGATTAATATTTGGTGTTATATCATTTTGTGTTTCATTCTGATTAGTTTGAACATTATTAAGTGTTTGATTTTCTTTAACTTGCCTAGGCGTCTCAAAAAAAGCACCCCAGAAAAGAAGAACGGCCATTGATAAAGCAATTGCTACAAAAACATTCTTATTGTCCATTTTTTATATTTCCTTTTTTTGGCACCAAATCTAACCCTGAGTTTCCACCTAAAAATTTGATAGGATGACATTTAATAATTCTTTTAAAACTTAAATAGAGCCCTTTGAAGAAACCATGCTCTTTTAAACATTCGATACAGTAATCTGAACATGATGGTAAAAACCTACATTTATTTCCTAACAGTGGAGAAAAAAAATATTTGTATATATTAATAATTAAAATTACAGCTTTTATTAAGATCTTATTCATTTAATTTAATTTTTTAAAACTTTTTTGCATCTCTAAAAATATTTTGTCGTACTTCTCCGTATAGGATTTTGTTTTACAAATTATTATATAAGTATAATTAGTATTAATTGCACCTTTTATTTTTAAAATTTTCTGAGTTATTGCTTTCAATTTTCGCCTTATTCTATTTCTTTTTACTGCGTTACCTATTTTTTTCTTTGCTACAAAGCTTATTAGTAAAGTATTTTTTTTAAGATTTAAAAAATTTTTAGTTGCAAAAATTGAGTAAAAATTGGTATGGACTTTCTTACCATTTAAAACAAGCTTGAAATGATCGCTTTTTTTTAAACTTTCAAGCTTAATCATTTTAGGTTGATATGGTTTTTCTTCCTTTTGCTCGTCTTCTAGCAATAAGCTTTCTTCCGCCTTTAGTAGCCATTCTAGATCTAAATCCGTGTCTTCTTTTTCTAACTAATTTACTTGGTTGGTATGTTCTTTTCATAAAATAATTTTAGTTATATATTTAATAATATCACTGTTGTACAGTTAAAATTATTTGATGACTAAAAATATTAAAATTGCACTGGGCCTTATATATATTCTTTGTCTTAGTCTAATATTATACGGATTTTTTATTTTCGTTGATGTAACTCAACTTAACAACTACGGTTATATAAGGGACAAAACTCAATTTTTGATAGAAATTAGAGATCAAAATTTGGTGTGGTTTACTACTCTGTTTTTTCTATTTTTGATTCTTTGGATACTTCTTTTAGGATTTGCGACCCCAATGGCTTTGGTAGCTGGATTTTTATTTGGAAAGATATATGGAACTTTGATTTCAGTTTTCGGTTTTACCATTGGATGTACGCTTCTTTATATATTTGCTAATCAATATTTTAAAAGTTTAATACTTGAGAAACTATCAAAAAGAATATCTAAATTTAAAGAAATTTTTAACAAGAATGAATTTTTTTATTTTATGATTTTCAGGTTTGCCGGTGGCGGCGGGACTCCCTTTGCTATACAAAATTTATTACCAGTACTTTTTAATATGAAGATAAAAAATTATTTTTTTTCTACCTTAATCGGTCTCTTTCCAATGGTTTTCATATTATGTGCAATCGGCTCAGGGATTGAAAAGATTATTGAAAGTAATATTGATCCAAGTTTTTTAACAATGATTCAAAATAAAGAAATATATTTTCCTATTCTTGGTTTTTTTATAATATTATTTTTATCTTTTTTATTGAGAAAAATTTATTTTAAAAAATGAAAAATATTTTATCTGTTGATCCTAGCCCTTATTTACAACAACATAAAAATAATCCAGTTCTCTGGCAAACCTGGTCAAAAAATTCTTTAAACTTGGCTAAAATTGAAAAAAAACCAATTTTATTGAGCATTGGTTACTCAAGTTGCCATTGGTGTCATGTTATGGCGCATGAAAGTTTTGAAGATCAAAAAACTGCAGAGTTAATGAATAAATTTTTTATAAATATAAAAGTTGATAGGGAAGAAAGACCAGATCTAGATTTTGTATTCCAAAGCTCATATCAACTTTTTAATCAAAGTGGAGGTGGATGGCCCTTAACAATGTTTTTAGATGAAAACGGCGTCCCTTTTATGGGCGGTACTTATTTTCCTAAAGAGGAAAAACATGGCTTGCCAGCGTTTAAAACTATTTTACAAAAAGTACATGAGGCATATGTTGATCAAAGAGTAAAGATAATAGAACAAAAAAGTTTAATTACAAAAAACTTGGAGCTTAAAAAAACGAATGTTATAGGGCAAGGACCAGAACCCATCCTAGAAAACATTTTAAATAATTTAGATGAAAAAAACGGTGGTTACAAGGGAGCTCCAAAGTTTCCTACTTTCTATGTATTCGATACTTTGATTTATTTTTACAATAAAACTAAAAATACAAAATATTTAAAACCTGTTGAATTAATTTTGAAAAAACTTTGTTCCAAAGGAATCTATGATCACGTTGAAGGTGGAATTTCTCGATATACAGTAGATGAAAATTGGTTAATACCTCATTTTGAAAAAATGCTCTATGATAATATTCAGTTTATTTTATTATTATCAAAATTAATAAAAATTAAACCTAATGAATACTATTTAGAAAAAATTAAACAAACTACAAATTTTTTAATAAAAAATTTTACATCAAAAGAAACAAATTTACTTGGATCTGCTTATGATGCTGATAGTGAGGGCACTGAAGGAAAATACTATGTTTATGATTACAATGAATTAAAAAATATTAAAGATATAGAGAAATTTTTTGACATAAAACCAGAAGGAAACTGGGAAGGCAAAATTATATTGGATGAGCATAAAAAACCAAATAAAGAAATAATTAATCAATTATTAGAAATAAGAGCTAAGAGAGAAAAACCTTTTTTTGATAAAAAAAACCAATTAGATTTAAACTGTCTTTGGGTAAGTGCGTTAATTTCTTTAAATAGTACAATACCTAATGAAAGTTATTTAAAAGACGCAGAAAATTTTTATGAAACAATAGAAAAAAAATTCTGCATTAAAAATATTTTTCATAGTTACTCTGAGGATATTTCTTTTATCGAAGATTACGCTTACCTTATACAATGTTTATTGGACTTATCTGATGCAACTATGAATCCCAAATATAGACTATTAGCAAAAAAATACTGCGATGAAGCTTTGAGCAAATTTTACGATGATAATAAAAAAATTTTTCAAAAAAATGAAAAAAATAAAAATGACATCTTTATGAGCCCTATAGATATAAGTGATAATATTTTACCCAATGGTAACTCAGTTATGCTGATAAATCTTTCTAGATTGGGCTACAAAGACAAAGCAAAAGAATTATCTGAAAGTTTAAATGGCTATTTAAATATTTACAAAAATTATATGATTAGTTCTTTAAAAGCTTTAGATATTTTTAAAGAGATAAATGATGGTAAAAATTGTAATACAGAGGGTTGTCAAATTTGAAAAAAAAATATTTTGAATGGTTTTTTTGGTTGTTTTTAGTTGTCCTCTGGAATTATGGATATCCCGAAGCCTCACCTTTTTACGATGTGTTGATAGCAGTAATTTTATCATTATTTTTTATCTATATTAAAAAATACAGAAACTAATAAGCCCACAGCTTAAGAATATAAGAGGGTTGCATAATTTCTATCCAAGAAGTACAAGTATAAATATGCAGGAGCAGTTATGGGAATTCATTATGATTATAAATCTACACGTGGTGAAAAAGCTTTGAAGAAAGAGGCAAAAAAGAAAGCACGTATAGAGCAAAGAAGAGCAAAAAAAATAAAAGATAATCCAATATCTAAAAAAGAAGATAAAATGCACGATATTGATAAACCTATAACGTTGGAAGATTTGACAAATCCAGACAAATCATAATGTCTAAACAAAGCTTCGGACAACTTTACTTCGATATGAAAAGATCTATAGATTCACAAAAACAAAAAGATGTTTACGAAAAACGTAAAAAAAAATTAAAAGAAAACTTAAAAAAGAGAAAAAAAAAATAATTTTAATTAGATGACTGTTCTTTCAGATAGATGGATTAAAAAAATGTCTCAAACAAAAGGCATGATCAAACCATTTGTAGATAAACAAAAAAGAAAAGGGAAAGTCTCATTTGGTTTGTCGTCTTATGGATATGATGCAAGAGTTTCAAATGAATTTAAAATTTTTACTAATGTAAATTCAGGCATTGTTGACCCTAAAGTTTTTAAAAAGGACAGTTTTGTAACAAAAAAGGCCAAGGAATGTATTATACCACCTAACTCTTTCGCTTTAGCAAGAACAGTAGAATATTTTAAGATTCCTAAAAATGTTCTTGTAATTTGTTTGGGAAAATCTACATATGCTCGTTGCGGAATTATAGTAAATGTAACACCTTTAGAACCTGGTTGGGAAGGGCATGTGACATTAGAGTTTTCTAATACAACACCTCTACCAGCAAAAATCTATGCCAATGAGGGAGTTGCACAATTTGTTTTTATCAAAGGAAATGAAGTTCCTAATATTACCTATGACAAGAGAAAAGGTAAATATATGAAACAAAAAGGTGTAACACTTCCAAAAATATAACTTTAATGCAAAAATTACTTATAGATGGGAAAAAAATCTTATCTGGAAGCATAAATATATCTGGTTCAAAAAATTCTACTTTACCTATACTTGCTGCAACAATACTTAACAAACATACTATAATTAAAAACATTCCTTTCGTTAATGATATTTTTACTATGTTGAATCTTCTAAAATTTGTTGGATTAGAATATAAGTTATCAAAAAAAAAAAATTCAGTAGAAGTTTTTAATCAAAATAAAAACATAAACACTGTTGCACCTTATAAACTTGTTAAAACAATGAGAGCAGGTGTTTTAGTATTAGGACCTTTACTAGCAAAATATAAGAAAGCAAAAGTCTCACTTCCTGGAGGATGTGCTATTGGAACTAGACCAGTAGATTTACATTTATATGCTCTTAAGAAACTCGGGGCTAAAATAAAAATTAAAAATGGATATATATTTGCTTCAGCAAACAAAGGATTAAAAGGAACAAAATTTAAATTTCCAAGTATTTCTGTGGGGGCTACCGAAAATGCAATTTTAGCTGCGGTTCAAGCTAAAGGTCCAACCATTATCGATAACTGTGCAGTTGAACCTGAAATTAAAGATCTAATTAATTTTTTGAAAAAGCTTGGGGTTAATATAAAAGTTAAAAACAGGAAAATAACAATCAAGAAATCAATTGTAGAAAAAAAAATCTCACATGAAGTGATAAGTGATAGAATTGAACTTGGAACCTATCTTATTGGGGGAGCATTAACTGCAAAAAAGTTAAAGTTGAAAAACATCAATTCAAATCTAATTAGAAAAGAAATTAATATTTTAAAAAAAATGGGTGTTAAAATGAATATCAAAAAAAATTATATAGAAGTTTTCAAGTCTAAAAATATAAAAAATATAAATATAAAAACAGAACCTTATCCTGGTTTTCCTACAGACTTGCAAGCCCAAATGATGATATTAATGACACAAGCTAAGGGTTTGTCGAAAATAAGAGAGAATATTTTTGAAAACAGATTTATGCATGTTCCAGAGCTAAAAAGAATGGGAGCAAAAATAGATATACGTAATAACTGTGCTTTTATATCGGGACCTTGCTCTTTAACTGGCGCAGAAGTAATGGCTACAGATCTTAGAGCCTCAGTTAGCTTGGTTTTAGCTGGTTTGATTGCAGAAAAAAGAACTAATATAAATAGAATATACCATCTTGATAGAGGATACCAAGATCTTGAAAAAAAATTGATTAAATGTAAAGCGAGAATAAAAAGAGTTTAAAGTGAAAGTTAAAAATTTAAAACTTATAGCTAAAACTGACGAAGACCTAAGAGTAATATCCGCTCATTTACAAGACTCAATAGTTAAAACATCAGATATTGCAAATTTAAAAAAAAATAGGATTTTTCTTATGCAATTAAATAGATTCATGTGGGAAGATGTTGAAAAAGGTGTTTTTAGGAAAAATAAAAGAATTCGAACTGTGCTTAAATTTGAAAATGTTATTAAAGTGACATCAAAAAATATAAATCAAAAAAAAAATGACAGATTTTTGGACTTTTTAGCTATTGAAACGCTTAAAATGCCTGATAAAAATTATGAAATGAATTTAATATTTTCTGGTGATATAATTATAAAATTATTAGCTGAAGCTATCGAAGTAACGTTAGATGACCAAGGATCTCCTTGGGAAAGCAAAAATAGACCTAAGCATGAGGATTTATAATGAAAAAAATTAATTTTGGAGAAAAATAATTGGCCAAGCAAGAAACTTTAGAATTTAAAGGAAAGGTTACAGAATTATTACCCAATGCTATGTTCAGAGTAAAACTTGAAAACAATCATGAAATTCTCGCACATACTGCTGGAAAATTAAGAAAGAATAGAATAAGAGTTCTTGCTGGAGATAATGTGATGGTTGAAATGACTCCATATGACCTTACTAAAGGAAGAATAACTTTTAGATTTTAGGCCTTGTAGCTCAGTAGTAGAGCAGTACCCTGAAAAGGTATGTGTCGTTTGTGCGATTCAAACCAAGGCCACCACCAAAATGAGTGAAAAAGAAATTTATAAAATTTTTAAACCACAACTAACACCAAAAAAAATGTTGGAGCTAGGTGTTTTTGGGGGATCATATTTTAGCGATGGAAGCATTAAAGAATTCCCAAAAGAATGGTTTAAAAAAGCAAAAATGAGCAAAGAGTTTGATGTTAATATAAATCGTTTCAAAATTGAGTCTGGATTACCAAGAAAAGAATGGATAAAAAAAGGTTGGATTTTTAAACAAGATCCGTTGGGTTGGTTCCAGTGGTATTGTAGATTTAAAAATGGCCGAAGAATACCTGAAATCGACATAATTCAAATTAAAAGATGGAAAGCTTTTGGCGATAGACATGGACCTGCAGTAAGAAAAAATTGTGAAGAAGGAGACTATCAATGCAGAAAAAGACAAAGACAGGCTTTACTGCAATGGGCTTATGATCCTTTTTTCTAATTATATGGATCCGCAACAGTGTTTATATTTTTTTCCTGAACCACAAGGACATTTATCATTTCTACCCACTTTTTGATTAGTTTCTCGCGGCTGTTTTTTTTGCTCGTTTTCATTAGTAACAATCAAGTTCATATTTAGTAGAAATTTTATAACATCGATTTTTACTTTTTCTAACAGTATTTCAAAAAGTGTAAATGCTTCTTTTTTAAACTCAGATAAAGGATCTTTTTGACCATAACTTCTTAATCCTATTACCTGCCTTAATTGTTCTAAGTACTGAAGATGTGCTCTCCAAGAAAAATCTAAAATTTGTAAAAAAATCTTTTTTTCTAAATCATTATATTGTTCATCACCTATTAGTTTAATTTTTTCTTGCCTTTTATTATTAAAAATTTCTTTAATCTTTTTTAAAAAATCTTTATCTTCTAAACCTCCATATTTTAATAAGTCATCATCATTAATGACATTTCCTGTAAAATTTTTAACTCCAGCCAAGAATACTTTTTTATCGTTTGTTGTTTTGTAGTCTATTTTCACTTTTAAAATCTTTTGAGACAACTCAGTAAAAAAATCTTCAAGCATTGTGTTAATATTAGATTGTTTTAAAATATTAAGTCTTTGAGTGAAAATAACTTGTCTCTGATCATTCATTACATCATCAAATTTTATAAGGGTTTTTCTTATATCAAAGTTTCTTGCTTCAACTTTTTTTTGCGCTCTTTCCATAGCTTTATTTATCCAAGGATGATCTATTGACTCATTTTCTTTAAGACCAAGTTTTTTCAAAACTCCGTCAATTTGATCTCCTCCAAATAATCTCATCAATTCATCTTGTAAACTAATAAAGAAAATTGAAGTACCAGGATCTCCCTGTCTTCCAGATCTACCTCTAAGCTGATTATCTATTCTTCTGCTTTCGTGTCTTTCAGTGCCTATTACACACAAACCTCCAATTGATTTTACTTTTGCCTCATTTTTTTTTATTTCTTGGTCAGTTAAATTTTTATCTTCTTTGGTTTCTAATTTTCCACCTAGCTTAATATCTGTACCTCTTCCTGCCATATTTGTAGCAATTGTTATTGCATTTACTTTGCCAGCTTCAGCAATAATTTTTGCCTCTTCTTCATGAAATTTTGCATTTAAAATATTGTGCTTTAAATTTTTAGCATTTAAAAATTGAGAAATTTTTTCAGACTTTTCTATACTTGTTGTACCAACTAAAATTGGTTGACCAGTTTTATTACATTCCAAAATTTTTTTGGTTATTGCATCATACTTTTCTTTCTCAGTTCTAAAAATTAGATCATTAAAATCTTTTCGGATCATTTTATTATTTGTAGGAACTGATACTACATTCAATTTATAAATATCGAAAAATTCTTCAGCTTCTGTCATAGCGGTACCAGTCATCCCAGATAGTTTTTTATATAATCTGAAGTAATTTTGATAAGTAATAGATGCAAGAGTTTGATTTTCCTCTTGTATTGAAACATTTTCTTTTGCTTCTATCGCTTGATGGAGACCATCAGAAAATCGTCTTCCACTTAAAATTCTACCAGTGAATTCATCTATTATTTGTACTTTTCCATCTTTCACTATGTAATCTTTATCTTTTTGAAATAACAAGTTTGCTTTTAAGGACTGATTAACATGATGTACTAAATTTAAATTTTGAGGATCATAAAAGTTATTATTTTTTAAAAGCCTTTTTTGTATTGCAAGCTTTTCTATTTTGTCGATTCCCACATCTGTTAAAATTGCATTTTTATTTTTTTCATCCAGGTCGTAATCACTTTTTTGTAATTTGATTACAAATTCATTTGCTATTAAATACAAATTACTTTTGTCTTCAACTTTACCAGATATTATTAAAGGAGTTCTAGACTCATCAATAAGAATACTATCAACTTCATCAACAATACAAAAGTTGTGTTGCCTTTGAACCATATCATTTAAATTATATTTCATATTGTCTCTTAAATAATCAAAACCCAACTCGTTATTGGTTCCGTAAGTGATATCACAATTATAATTTTTTTTTCTCTCGTTATCTTCAAGGCTTGAAGTTACGCAACCAGTTGAGACTCCCAAAAAATTAAAAACTTTTCCCATCCAAGCAGAGTCTCTTTTAGCCAAATAATCATTTACAGTTACAATATGAACTCCTTTCCCTGTCAAAGAATTTAAAAAAGCAGGCAGGGTAGAAACAAGGGTTTTGCCTTCTCCAGTTTTCATTTCAGCTATCTTTCCTTGATGAAGAATTATCCCCCCTGCTAACTGAACATCGAAATGGCGTTCACCTAAAACTCTGTTAGCAGCCTCTCTTACCAAAGAAAAACTCTCAGGAATTAACTTTTCTAATTTTTCTCCACCCAACACTTGTTTTTTAAGCGAGTGTGTTTTTTCCTTAAAATCTTGGTCATTTAATGATGATAATGAACTTTCTCTACTATTAATCTCAACAATTAAAGGTTTTATCTTATCTAATACCTGTTGATTACCACTTTTAAATATTTTACTAAAAGCTGCTGTAAATAAATTCATTAATATTCTATATATGTATTTATAACTTAAATTAAATATTAACAATGACAATAAATTTAAAAAATTTTCTTTCAGATAAATCCAAATTATCAAAAATGGGTGAATTTCAGGATCTAAAGCCTTTAGATGGCCTAGAAGTTTCATCTATATCAGCAGATCTTTATAATAATGGAAGGGATGACTTAGCTCTTTTTTATTTTAAAGAGGGAGCAAATTATGCGACCCTCACAACTACTAATTCTATAGTTTCTGAAACAATTATATGGAATGAAAAATCTAACAAAAAAATAGTGAAGGCTTTGTTGGTTAACACAAAAAACGCTAACACTTTCACTGGAAAGCAAGGATTTGAAGGTATTGATACTGTTGCAAAAAGTTTGGCTAAAAATTTAACTTTAAGAGAGTCAAAAAAAGAAGAAGGGATATCAGAAACAATTAAGATTAAAGATCTTATCTTCGCTTCAACAGGCATTATAGGAGAAAAATTCCCAACAGAACAAATTTCCAATAGGATAAGTGATCTTGTTGCTAAATTAAGAGATGATCAAAATAAATTGATTTGGATAAAAACCGCTTCAGCTATAATGACGACAGATACAAAGCCAAAATTAGCTTATGAAGAATTTACTTTTAACAACAAAATTATTCGCATAGCAGCAGTTGCAAAAGGATCTGGGATGATCGCACCCAATCTTGCAACGATGCTTTCTTTTATTTTTACTGATGCAGATATCCCATCAAATCTTTTAAAAATTTTATTAAAAAAAGCTGTTGCTAATACATTTAATGCAATTACAGTCGATAATGATCAATCTACAAATGACATGGTATCAATTTTTTCTACCAGAAAAATAAAGATAGGTCATAATAGAGGAATAACCGATCCTGTTATTCAAAAATTTGAAACATCTCTTAAAAGTGTTTGTTTAAATTTAGCTAAGCAAATAGTCGTGGATGGAGAGGGTGCAAAAAAATTTTTAACAATAAAAGTTGTAAATGCGAAATCTGTATCTAGTGCAAAAAAAATAGCTTTTTCAGTAGCTAGTTCACCACTTGTTAAAACTGCTATTGCAGGCGAGGATCCTAATTGGGGGAGAGTAATAATGGGCATAGGTAAGTCTGGTGAAAAGATTGATAAAAACAAAATTTCCATAAAATTTGGAGAATTTTCCTTAGCAGAAAATGGAATGCCTGCTGAAAACATTGATACAATTAAATTAAGAGAATATATGCAATGGGACTCAATTCAAATTGAAATAGATCTAAATTCTGGACCCGAGTCATTCGAATGTTATACATGTGACTTTACTCATGACTATATAGACATTAACGCGGATTACAAAAATTCTACTTGAAATAAGTAAAATAAATCTTAATTATAAGACATGATAAAATACAATCTAAAATGTGAAAACAAACATGAATTTGAAAGTTGGTTTTCAGATTCTAAAGAATTCGACAGATTAAAAAACAAAAAATTAATTGAGTGTATATTTTGTCAATCCAAAAAGGTAGAAAAATCTATAATGGCACCACGAGTCGTTAACCCTAAAGCCAAAAACAGTCAAAAAAATGTTTCTAATTTAGATATAAAAAATTTTAAAAAGGATCTTCAAAATTTAAGAAAATTTGTAGAAAAAAACTTCGAATATGTTGAAAAGAATTTTGCTAATAAAGTAAGAGAGGTTTACTATGATAAAAAAAGTAAAAAAAATATCTACGGAAAAACAACTGATGAAGAAAAAGAAGAATTAAAAGAAGAAGGTATTGATCTAGTAAGTATACCTTGGGTTGAAAAAGATAATTAGTTTTTTACACTTGTTACAATATAGTTCACAGATAAATTGTTTGATGTTTTCCATTTTTGGGTAAAAGGATTAAATTCTAAACCTTTGGTTTCTATAACTGAGAAATCTAAGCTACTAATTTTTTCTTCAATTTCGCTTGGTTTAAAAAATTTGTTCCAATCATGAGTACCAATAGGTAACCATCTTAAAATATATTCTGCTCCTATTATTGCTTTTAAATATGACATGAAAGTTCGATTTAAAGTTGCTGTAAACATTATACCATTTTTTTTTAATAATTTTGCACAACTTTTAAAGTATAAATCAACATCCTCAACATGCTCCACTATCTCAAGATTTAAAATTACATCAAATTTTTCATACTCTTCAAACTTTTCTGGCGAAGTATTTAGATAATTTATTTTAAGATTATTTTTTTTAGAGTGAGTTTCTGCAATTTTTATATTTTTTAAAGAGGCATCTATACCAGTTACATCTGCTCCTAACCTGCACATAGGCTCAGATATTAATCCGCCACCACAACCTATATCCAAAAATTTTAACCCTTTAAGAGGAAGTTTTTTATCATTTCTTTTAAAATGACTTGATGTTTTATCTAAAATATATTCGATTCTAATAGGATTAAACATATGAAGAGGTTTAAATTTACCTGATACATCCCACCATTCTTCAGCAAGTTTTGAAAATTTTTGAATTTCCTCTTGATTTATTGTAGTCATAAAATTTTTAAAAGTATTTTATTATTCATATTCATACTATACTAAAACTAAATTATGAAAAAAAAAGTTTTAAAATTTGGCGGTACATCAGTTGGTTCTATCGAAAGAATTGTTCATGCGTCAAAAATCATTAAAAGAGAGTCGGACTCAGGTAATAAACTTATAGTAGTTGTTTCTGCAATGGCGGGAAAGACAAATGAACTTATATCGATGTCAAAATCAGTATCTAATAACTTTTCAAAAAGAGAATTGGATGTTTTACTATCTACAGGTGAGCAGGTTTCCTGTGCTTTACTTTCTGGCGCGTTAAATGAAATAGGCATTAAAGCTAAATCATTCATGAATTGGCAAATTCCAATTTTAACTGAGGGAGAAAATAATAACGCTAGAATAATAAATATGAATGTAACTAAAATTAATAATTATTTAGCTGGTGGAGGAGTAGCTATAATACCTGGATATCAAGGTATCTCAAATCTAGGTGAAATTACTACAATCGGTAGAGGAGGATCAGACGCAACAGCAGTTGCAATTGCAAAGATCTTCGATACTGACAGCTGTGAAATATATACCGACGTTGATGGAGTATACTCAACGGATCCTAATAAAATACCTATTGCTAAAAAAATTGATAAAATATCTTACGAAGAAATGTTGGAACTGTCTTCCCTAGGAGCTAAAGTTATGCAGTCATCCGCAGTTCAAACTGCTATGATTTACGATATACCTTTACAAGTAAGATCAACCTTTACTGATCGTCAAGGAACAATAATTTTTAATAAAGAGAATTTAGATTATAGCAAAGCAGTGACTGGAGTAGCTTACTCTAAAGATGATGCTAAAATCACACTACAATCAGTTGAAGATAAACCAGGTGTAGCTGCTGAAGTTTTTGAACCTTTTGAAAAAAATAAAATAAATATAGATATGGTAATTCAAAATGTATCTTCAGACGGTAAAACAACAGATATTACATTTACCACAAAAAGAGAAGATCTGAATAAATCTTTAGAAATTTTAAAAAAAAACAATAAAATTAAGTTTAAAAATTTAAGCTACAAAAATAATGTAGCAAAAATATCTATTGTAGGAGCTGGAATGGTAACCACTCCTGGTGTAACATATAAAATGTTTAGAGCTTTGTCAGAGGAAAATATTAATATTCTAGCTATATCAACTTCTGAAATAAAAATTTCTGTAATTATTGATGAAGGATTTACAGTAAAGGCGGTTAAAAAATTACATAATATATTTAATTTGGATTGAAATGGAAATAAGACCTTACAGGGAAGTAAAAAGAAAAAAAACGAGAGTAATTAAAGTAGGAAAAGTTTCAGTCGGAGGAAACTCACCTATCAGCGTGCAATCAATGACTAACACTTTAACCACAGATGCAAAATCTACAATTAATCAAATTAACAACTTAGAAGAAAGGGGAGCTGATATCGTTAGGGTATCCTGTCCAGATGAAAGCTCTACCAAATCGTTGAAGGAAATAACTAAAAATGTGAATGTTCCTATAGTCGCAGACATTCATTTTCATTATAAGAGAGCAATCGAGGCAGCAAAAAATGGAGCTGCATGTCTTAGAATTAATCCAGGCAATATTGGAGCAAAAGATCGTATTTTGGATGTTGTAAAGGCTGCAAAAGATTTTAATTGTTCAATAAGGATTGGAGTAAATGCAGGATCTTTAGAAAAAAAGTTATTAGATAAGTATAAAGAACCATGCCCAGAAGCACTAGTTGAAAGTGCGATTTACAATGTAAAGTTATTTGAAGATAATAATTTTTTTAATTTTAAGTTAAGTGTTAAGTCTTCAGATATTTTTTTAGCGATTAAGTCTTATGAAAAGTTATCTCAAGAATGTGATTACCCGTTACATTTAGGAATAACTGAGGCAGGAGGTTTGATTACAGGAAGCATTAAGTCTTCAATAGGCATGGGACATTTATTAATGAATGGAATTGGAGACACCATTAGAGTTTCACTATCGGCAGATCCTGAAGAAGAAGTTAAAGCTGGTTATGAAATCTTAAAATCTCTGAATATTAGATCGCGAGGTGTCAAAATAATTTCTTGCCCATCTTGTGCTAGACAAGCTTTTCCAGTAATTGAAACAGTTAAAATATTAGAAGAAAAATTATCTCATATTAAAAAACCGATTACTTTATCCATTATCGGATGTGTAGTAAACGGACCTGGAGAAGCTGCTCAAACAGAAATAGGGATTACCGGCGGTGGCAATGACAGTAACTTACTTTATCTATCTGGAATTCCTCATAAAAAAGTCATTAATGACAACATTGTCAGTCAGGTCGTTAAATTAGTAGAAGAAAAGGCTAAAGAAAAAAATAATTAAATATGATACCTAAAGAAAAAGTTGAAGCAATTGTTTCAAAACATAATTCTATAGAAAAGGAACTTGCAAGTGGAAATATTGATCCTAAAAGCTTCGCAGAAAAATCAAAAGAATATGCTGAGTTAGGAGTAATTTTAAAAAATGCTAAAGGCTATCTTAATTTTAAAAATGATAAGAATGATCTTGAAAATATTATTAATGATGAAAAAAGTGACAGTGAAATGATCAATTTAGCTAAAAAAGAGCTCATTGATTTAGATAAACAGAATGAAATTAATGAGAATAAACTTAAAATATTTTTATTGCCTAAAGATTTAGATGACAAAAAAAACGCGATTGTAGAGATAAGAGCAGGCACTGGAGGATTAGAAGCAACTTTGTTTTGTTCAGATTTGTTTAAAATGTATGAGAAAGTTTGCTCAAAGAAAAAATGGAAGATGGAAATTATTAATATTTCCAAAAGTGAAGCTGGCGGATTTAAAGAAATTATATTTTCGGTCACAGGGAGTGATATTTATTCTTATCTTAAATATGAATCAGGGGTTCACAGAGTACAAAGAGTTCCTGATACAGAAACTCAGGGAAGAGTTCACACCTCAGCCGCCACAGTAGCTGTACTGCCTGAAGCTGAAGAATTAGATATAAAAATAAAAGATAGTGATTTAAGAATAGATGTTTTTCGATCTGGAGGTCCAGGAGGACAATCTGTTAACACTACAGATAGCGCAGTGAGAATTACGCACTTGCCAACAGGCGTTGTTGTAAGTCAGCAAGATGAAAAATCACAACATAAAAATAAAGCAAAAGCTCTTAAAATTTTAAGAGCTAGGGTTTATGAAGCGGAGAGACAAAAAAAAGATAAAGAAAGGTCAGAAAATAGAAAAAACCAAATAGGAAGTGGTGATAGATCTGAAAGAATCAGAACATATAATTTCCCACAAGGACGAGTAACTGACCATCGTATCAATTTAACTTTACATAAGTTAGAAGAGTTTCTCAGTGGTGAGATACATGAGGAAATGAATGAAAGTCTAAGATTAAAAGACCAAAACTTAAAGTTACAAGAGCTTACTTGATGACATCAGATGAATTAATAAAAATTGGCTCAGTATTCCTTAAAAAAAATAATATTAAGTCATATACAATTGACACAGAGTTGATATTGTCAAATATTTTTGGGCAATCTAGAGAAAAATTTTTAACAAATCAAGACATCAAATGTAGTCAAGCACAAATTGACACTTTTAATCATTTGATTTCAAGAAGAGCTTTAAGTAAAGAGCCAATTGCCTATCTTTTAAATAAAAAAGAATTTTGGAGTAATAAATTAAATATAGACAAAGGTGTTTTAATACCTAGACCGGAAACAGAAATGTTAGTTGAGGGATTAGCAAAATATTTCAAAAATCGTAAGCTTTTCATGTTAGATGTTGGCACCGGATCTGGTTGTATTATTATTTCATTATTACAAGAGCTTAAAAAATCGAGTGGAATAGCAATAGACGTTTCTAATAAAGCATTAAAAATCGCAAAAAAAAACTCTAAAATTAATAACACTTTTGACAGGATTAAATTTATAAATTCTTCTATATGTAATTTTTCTGGTTCTAAATTTGATTTAATTGTTTCTAATCCGCCTTATATTGCTAATCATCAATTAAAAAATTTAGAAGATGACATTAAATTTTTTGAGCCAAAATTAGCCTTAGATGGAGGAAATGATGGGCTTGACGTAATGAGAAAAGTTATCTACAAATCGAGAAAAATCTTAAAAATTAATGGAATGCTCGCCTTAGAAATTGGAAACGGGCAATATAAAAAAGTTTCACAAATTTTGAAGTTAAATAAATTTAGGGAAAAGATTATAATTAGAGATTACAAAGATAATATAAGATGTATTTTTTCAATGCTAAATCATTATTAATTAATTTATGAACAATAATAGAAGAAGAAATTTTAGGGGCAGACAACAAAAAAGTAATTTTCGTAGAAGACCATCATCTAATCATAGCTCTAATGGTCATTTCTCAAATAACACTGGAAATAAAAATTTTAGTCGCAATGGATCTCTATCAAATCCTGTTAGCATTGAAAAAGTAATCTCCAAATATCAACAACTAGCAAAAGATGCACAAAGTAGTGGAGATCCGGTTTTAATAGAAAACTATTTACAACACGCTGAACATTACTATAGAAAACTTGCAGAAATTAATCACAGAACTGAATTAATTACAGAAAAAAATATGACAAATGATGATCCTAATCGAAATTCAGAATTATCTGACGAAAAAAAGATATAACTATAAATTAACTCTTTGTTTTTAATTCAGCAATTTTTAAATCAATTTTAATTCTCTCTAACTCAAATTTTTCTCTAGCTTCATTTTTTAATATTTTACCCGAAGGTAATTTTAATTTTTGAGAATTTACTTTTTTTCCATTTACAACTACTTCATAGTGAAGATGTGGGCCAGTTGACATACCTGTTGATCCTACGTATCCAATAATTTGACCTTGTTTAACTTTTTTTCCTTCCTTTATCCCTCTTGCAAACTTCGACATGTGTGCATAAATAGTTTCATAAGTTGAGTTGTGTCTGATTTTAACGCAATTACCCCCACCTCCACACCATCGAGCTCTTGTAACTGTTCCCGATCCTGAAGCCATAATAGGTGTTCCAGTTGGAGCAGCAAAATCTGTACCTCTGTGCATCTTATTAAATCCAAGTATTGGATGTTTTCTCATTCCGAAAGCTGATGAAAGTCTTGCACCATTTATAGGTGTCTTCATTAATGATTTAACAATACTCTTACCATTGATGTCATAATATCCAGTTTCATTTTTATCTTTAAAATTATAAAGATTTATCTCTCTATTATTTACATTCATATGGGCATAAATTATTTTTCCTGTATCTCTTACAACGCCATTATCATCTATAAATTTTTCATAATAAATTTCAAAAATATCTCCTTTTCTAATGTCTCTTTGAAAATCTATTTCAAACCCATATATTCTTGCAAATTCAATAATAATATTTGGCTCTATTCCAGCTTCCATTGCAGCCGAGTACAGGTTATTATTTATAAAGTTTTCTATTACGACTTCTTTTTTATTTAATTTAAGAATGTTTTCTTTAATTTCGATAATATCTTTTTTTTTTCTAATTTCTACACTAAGGGTGTTATTAATGGGATACAGAACACTTATTATGCTATAGGTGCCATCGCTTAACTCTTTAAGAACAATGTTCAACTCTCTCCCGGTGTAAACATTTGTTAATTTCTTTTTTTTTAAACCCTCAATAATTTTTTGAACTTCATTATTTGAAACTCTAAATTTTTTTAGTATTTTCCCTATTGAATCATTATTTTCTATTTTATATTTAAACTCTCTGTATGGGCTGTTAAGTATATCGAAATTTGAGTTTTTAGTATTAACAAATTCTTTTGAATTAAAAAAATTCTCTAAATTTTTTTCATTATCCCTATTTTTATTATTAATGGAATTATAAGTTAAGGAATAAATTATTAAAATAACTATTAAAGTTACAGGATAAATAATAAAACTTAGTTTTTTTAAAAAATTAATTTCGCTTTTTTTTTCATATTCAGCTGAAAAAAATAAAGGGAGTTTTTTAAGTAATTCTTTTATCGCCATAGTTGTTTTCTATAAAAATTAGATAAATTTTGCAATTATAAGTCGCTCTTTAAGCCTAATTTTAAAGGGTTTTTTCGCCAATATACGCCTTGACAATTTCATCTATTGTAATACAACGAGCGCTCACCTCTACGATACAATTTTATCAATAGCAGAGGTGTGTTTAGATTTTAGTATAAAATCTTAGCTTTTTTAAATTGTGAATTTTTAAGAAGAGAAGTGTGGACGGCTAGGTTAATAGAGAAATTGTCGTACACGCTTTAACGAAAATAACTTTTATTACCTAAAAGTTATAAAGCTAGTGTGCGCCGTTATTAAACTTGAGAGTTTGATCATGGCTCAGAACGTACGCTGGCGGCACGCCTTATACATGCAAGTCGAACGCAGTAGCAATACTGAGTGGCAAACGGGTGAGTATAATGTGGGTATCTGCCTTTTGGTTTGGAATAACATGAGGAAACTTGTGCTAATACCGAATAAGCCTTCACAGGGAAAGTTTTATACGCCGAAAGATGAGCCCGCACTTGATTAGTTTGTTGGTGAGGTAATGGCTCACCAAGACAATTATCAATAGCTGGTCTGAGAGGACGATCAGCCACATTGGGACTGAGACACGGCCCAGACTCCTACGGGAGGCAGCAGTAAGGAATCTTGCACAATGGGGGAAACCCTGATGCAGCGATGCCGCGTGAGTGAAGAAGGCCCTTGGGTTGTAAAACTCTTTCGTCGGGGAAGAAAATGACTGTACCCGAATAAGAAGGTCCGGCTAACTTCGTGCCAGCAGCCGCGGTAATACGAAGGGACCTAGCGTAGTTCGGAATTACTGGGCTTAAAGAGCTCGTAGGTGGTTAAAAAAGTTGATGGTGAAATCCCAAGGCTCAACCTTGGAACTGCCATCAAAACTTTTTAGCTAGAGTGTGATAGAGGAAAGTGGAATTTCTAGTGTAGAGGTGAAATTCGTAGATATTAGAAAGAACACCAAATGCGAAGGCAACTTTCTGGGTCACTACTGACACTGAGGAGCGAAAGCATGGGTAGCGAAGAGGATTAGATACCCTCGTAGTCCATGCCGTAAACGATGTGTGCTAGACGTTGGAAATATATTTTTCAGTGTCGCAGCGAAAGCATTAAGCACACCGCCTGGGGAGTACGACCGCAAGGTTAAAACTCAAATGAATTGACGGGGACCCGCACAAGCAGTGGAGCATGTGGTTTAATTCGAAGATACGCGCAGAACCTTACCAACACTTGACATGTTCGTCGCGAGACCAAGAGATTGGTTTCTTCATTTAGTTGGACGAAACACAGGTGCTGCATGGCTGTCGTCAGCTCGTGTCGTGAGATGTTGGGTTAAGTCCCGCAACGAGCGCAACCCCTACTTTTAGTTGCCACCATTTAGTTGGGCACTTTAAAAGAACTGCCAGTGATAAGCTGGAGGAAGGTGGGGATGACGTCAAGTCCTCATGGCCCTTACGTGTTGGGCTACACACGTGCTACAATGGCACTTACAATGGGAAGCAAAGAGGTGACTCCTAGCTAATCCCAAAAATGTGTCTCAGTTCGGATTGCACTCTGCAACTCGAGTGCATGAAGCTGGAATTGCTAGTAATCGCGAATCAGCGCGTCGCGGTGAATACGTTCCCGGGTCTTGTACACACCGCCCGTCACACCATGGAAGTTGGTTACACCTTAAGGCAAATCGTCAACCTTCGGGAGACATTTGACTACGGTACGATCAGCAACTGGGGTGAAGTCGTAACAAGGTAGCCGTAGGGGAACCTGCGGCTGGATTACCTCCTTTCTAAGGATGACCAAAAAATTTCTTTTGGTCACTAAAAATTAAGTTAATGTGGCCGTCCTCATTTCTCTTCTTTCAAATTAAAATGTCTCTTTAATGCTAGGGGCCGGTAGCTCAGGTGGTTAGAGCGCACCCCTGATAAGGGTGAGGTCGGACGTTCGAGTCGTCCTCGGCCCACCATTTACTTGGGGGATTAGCTCAGCTGGGAGAGCGCCTGATTTGCATTCAGGAGGTCAGCGGTTCGATCCCGCTATCCTCCACCATTGACATTTTTAGCTTTTTTAAATTGTAAATAATTATCAATATCTATATCCGATTGTTCGAATAGATGAACAATCAAGAATGTTCGAATGAACATTCCAACAAAAATTTAATTAGGACAGAAAAATTTTTTTCTGTGCATAATTCAAGCGTTTAAGGGCGTATGGCGGATGCCTAGGCACTGAAAGGCGATGAAGGACGTGGTATACTGCGATAAGTTTCGGGGAGCTGTATGCAGGCTTTGATCCGAAAATTTCCGAATGGGAAAACCCACCACTTTATGTGGTACTTTAAACTGAATTCATAGGTTTAAAGAGCTAACCCGGAGAACTGAAACATCTAAGTAACCGGAGGAAAAGAAATCAATTGAGATTCCGTTAGTAGTGGCGAGCGAACGCGGAACAGGCCAGTAATAGTATTAAAATAATCTAAATAGTTTGGAAAAGCTAACCATAGAGGGTGATAGTCCCGTAGGAGTAATGTTTAATATTGTTCTTGAGTAGAGCGGGACACGTGAAATCTTGTTTGAATATAGGGGGACCACCCTCTAAGCCTAAATACTCTTCAGTGACCGATAGTGAACTAGTACCGTGAGGGAAAGGTGAAAAGAACCCCTATTAGGGGAGTGAAATAGAACCTGAAACCGTATGCCTACAAACAGTCGAAGCTCTTTTTAGAGTGACGGCGTACCTTTTGTATAATGGGTCAGTGACTTAATTTATCCAGCAAGCTTAAGCCGTAAGGTGTAGGCGTAGCGAAAGCGAGTCTTAAATGGGCGATTAGTTGTATGAATTAGACCCGAAAACGAATGAGCTTACCATGAGCAGGTTGAAAGCAGGGTAACACTTGCCGGAGGACCGAACCAGTTGACGTTGAAAAGTCTTTGGATGACTTGTGGTAAGGGGTGAAAGGCCAACCAAATTCGTAGATAGCTGGTTTTCCGCGAAAACTATTTAGGTAGTGCGTTGAACAAACATATGTTTGGAGGTAGAGCACTAAACGGGCTAGGGGAGAGAAATCTTTACCAAACCTGATAAAACTCCGAATGCCAAACATAATTCCTCAACAGACAGACTGTGGGTGCTAAGGTCCATGGTCGAGAGGGGAACAGCCCAGATCACCAGATAAGGTCCCTAAATCATGATTAAGTGTGAAAGGATGTGGAGATTCCTTAACAGCCGGGAGGTTGGCTTAGAAGCAGCCATCCTTTAAAGATAGCGTAACAGCTCACCGGTCTAATAGAGTTTCTGCGCCTAAGATGTAACGGGGCTCAAATCATGTACCGAATCTGTGGGTGTGTATTTTCTTCGGATCATACACGCGGTAGCGGAACGTTCTGTAAGCCTGTAAAGGTGTACCCGTGAGGGACACTGGAGGTATCAGAAGTGCGAATGCTGACATAAGTAACGATTAACAGAGTGAAAAACTCTGTCGCCGAAAATCCCAGGGTTCCTGCGCAAGGTTAATCCGCGCAGGGTTAGTCGGTCCCTAAGTCGAGGGCGAGAGCCGTAGACGATGGGAACAAGGTTAATATTC
The DNA here is from genome assembly GCA_902580115.1 of uncultured Pelagibacteraceae bacterium. Lineage (GTDB taxonomy): Bacteria > Pseudomonadota > Alphaproteobacteria > Pelagibacterales > Pelagibacteraceae > Pelagilacustribacter. The sequence goes on from CACHJN010000005.1 coordinate 30,200, forward strand.
CTTGACCAGATGGAAGTGACGGATTTCGTATATTGTTAACTCTTAATGGATTGAGTTAGCTGTGAAGAAGTCCCAGGAAATAGCTCCATCATTAGACCGTACCCTAAACCGACACAGGTGGATTATTAGAGTATAATTAGGCGCTTGAGAGAATGATGTTGAAGGAACTCGGCAAAATGCCTCTGTAACTTCGGAAGAAAGAGGACCTTTGATAAGGCAACTTATTAAAGGTGGCACAAGCCAGGGAGAAGCGACTGTTTATCAAAAACACAGGGCTCTGCTAACACGTAAGTGGATGTATAGGGTCTGACGCCTGCCCGGTGCTGGAAGGTTAATGTGGTGAGTGCAAGCTCACTCCTGAAGCCCCAGTGAACGGCGGCCGTAACTATAACGGTCCTAAGGTAGCGAAATTCCTTGTCGGGTAAGTTCCGACCTGCATGAATGGCGTAACGATTTCTCCGCTGTCTCCAACATCAACTCAGTGAAATTGAATTCTCCGTGAAGATGCGGAGTTCCCGTGGTTAGACGGAAAGACCCCGTGCACCTTTACTACAACTTTATATTGGTGTTAGGAATGATATGTTTAGTATAGGAGGGAGACTTTGAAGCTTTAGCGTCAGCTTTAGTGGAGTCACCAGTGAAATACCTCTCTTATTATTCTTGACATCTAACTGCTTGCCGTAATCCGGCAGCAAGACATTGTATGGTGGGTAGTTTGACTGGGGCGGTCGCCTCCCAAAGAGTAACGGAGGCGTGCGAAGGTAGGCTCAGAACGGTCAGAAATCGTTCGTAGAGTGCAATGGCATAAGCCTGCCTGACTGCAAGACTGACAAGTCGAGCAGAGTCGAAAGACGGTCATAGTGATCCGGTGGTTCTGAGTGGAAGGGCCATCGCTCAACGGATAAAAGGTACGCCGGGGATAACAGGCTGATACCCTCCAAGAGTCCATATCGACGAGGGTGTTTGGCACCTCGATGTCGGCTCATCACATCCTGGGGCTGGAGCAGGTCCCAAGGGTTTGGCTGTTCGCCAATTAAAGTGGTACGTGAGCTGGGTTCAGAACGTCGTGAGACAGTTCGGTCCCTATCTGCCATGGGTGTAGAAGAATTGAGAGGAGCTGTCCCTAGTACGAGAGGACCGGGATGGACATACCACTGGTGGACCGGTTGTAGCGCCAGCTGCAGTGCCGGGTAGCTAAGTATGGAAGAGATAACCGCTGAAAGCATCTAAGTGGGAAACTCACCTCAAAACTAGTTCTTCCTTTAGAGCCGTAGTAGACCACTACGTTGATAGGCTGGGTGTGGAAGCGTGGCAACACGTGTAGCTGACCAGTACTAATAGCTCAATTGGCTTGATTTATGCACTGAAAAAGATTCAAAGTCCTTAATTGCTAAAAATATAATTAGTTGCAGGCAAAAAATGTTTATGATATTAAGATAATAATTGAGAACGCATTCTTGTCTCAATTTGGCTAAGTGACGCCACTAACAATTCTGATTGTATCACAATTAAAAAGAAATTTGTTTATGGAAAAAAGTCACTCATCACTTGATAAAACCAAATTTAATCGTTGGCTTAACATAAGAAAAACAACGTTAAAAGAACTCAATCGCAAACTTAAAGGTAAGTTAAATTTCGAAATATCTTTTAATAATTGTGAAACAATTGACAATTACGCAATTTCATTAGTTTCTGACTGCCTTGAAGTTTCTCCTTCAAAAATTATTAAACACAATTTTGTTCCGACTTTCATCTTAAAAACTAAAAAAGAAATTGAAAATACCAAAAGACCTATAACAAAAGACGGAATACATTTTTATAATTATTATACTCTTCCAACTCCAAGTGGTTATGTCGCGCCAGTTTTGCTAGATATAATGTGTCCAAAAAACAAATTACCAAAATTAAACAATGGACACTTAGAGCCCGCAATAACAATAAGCATGGGACCAAATGATATTTATGCAAGATTTACTGAAAAGTTAAGCAAAGACTCATGGATTAAGTTTAAGGTTAATAAAGATAAAAATACTAATTGGATTGTTGGCTCAAGTTATTTCGAGCCTTCATTTTGTAGACACTCTTATTCCCGAGTAGACAGTGGATTAGGAAGGATCATTTCTTACACAACTAAATCAAATATAGAAAGTTTACTTAATGATAAATTGAATGATAATTCTTTTCAAAATCTTGCAAAAGCAAATAAGGGAAAAAAAATTAATAGGACACTATTAAAGCTTGAAATAGAGAGCAAAGGTTTTTCAATTGATGAGATAGCAAAAAAAATTAATCTATCATTGAAAAAATTAAAAAATTTTTTCAATAATTCAAAATTAATATTAGATAAAAAGTACATAATTAAAATTTGTCAAATTTTAAATTCTGACCCATATTTTTTCCTAGATAAAAAACAAAAAGAGGACTCAGTTGGAAAACTTTATTTTGATTATAAAGACTCGATTAAAAGTATTAGAAAATTTAAATCATATCGAGTTGCTTCTATCGCAAATTCTAAAAGATTCCCCGACCTATCAGGTTATTTTATGAAAGTAGACAATAAAAAAAATACTTTTTTTAATGACTTATTTGATTCTAAGTGTTCACACTACTTTGTTACAGGTGGAAAAATTAAAATTCACATAAACTCTAAAAATAAAAAGATCACTAAAAATTTAAACAACGGTGATTGTTTATGGATTTCAGCTTTCACTCATCATGGATTTACTGGCTCTGGATCTTTATTAAAAATATCAGACGGTCAAAACATAAGCTATTTGGATAAAGAAGATCTAACAAACACATATAATATTAATGGAGTTTTAAAAAGAGTTCGAGGTGATATGCAAAATTGGGGGCATGATGAAAAATAAAGATGCATTTAGTATCTGGCTTATAGGACCATCAGCATCAGGCAAAACAACAGTTTCAGAAAAAATTTATGAATTGTTATCAGCTAACTACAAGAATATCGTATTATTAGATGGAGATCACGCAAGAAAAATATTTGTCAATGAGTCTGGTTATGATCCAGTATCAAGAAGTAATAATATAAAAAAATATGTTGGAGTTGTAAGTTGGCTTAATTCTTTTGGAGTATCAACAATAGTTGCTGCAATAAATGCATTTGAAAAAGACAGAGGTTATTGTAGAGAAAAAATTAACAACTACCATGAAGTATACTTAAAATGCAGTTTAGAAGAGAGAATCAAAAGAGATAAAAAAAAACTTTACAAACCAGCTTTAAATGGTGAAAAAAAATTTGTAGTGGATGTAGATATTCCTTTTGAAAAGCCAACAAATGCCAACTTGGTTATAGAAACTGAAAATGAAACACCAGAAAAAATAGCAAAAAAAATTGTTAAAGAATTAAATATCTAAAATGAAGAAAAATAAAATAATTTACGTTCCGTTAGCTGTTGATATTTTACATACAGGCCATTTAAACATTATTAATAAAGCAAAAAAATATGGAGACGTTATCATTGGTCTTTTATCTGACAAAGCTATTGCCGAATACAAGTCTCTGCCTTCACTTGGATATGATGAAAGACTTAATATTGTAAAAAGTTTGAAAAATGTGACAAAAATTATTAAACAAGAAACATGGGATTATTCAAAAGTTTTAGAAAAATTAAAACCTGATTATTTTATTCATGGCGATGATTGGAAAGTTGGTATACAAAAAAAAACAAGAGAAAAAGTAAAAAAGATACTGGAAAAAAATAATGGAAAGTTAATAGAGGTTCCATATACTAAAAATATTTCTTCCTCTGCTATCAAATCAAGTTTGATAAACTACTTAACTCCCCCCTCTAGAACCTCTATCTTAAATAGACTTATTCAATCTAAGAGAATTGTACGAGTTATAGAATCTCATAGCCCTCTTTCAGGACTAATAATTGAAAACTTAAAATTTGAAAACAAGAAAAAAATTGAACAATTCGATGCAATGTGGTCTTCAAGTCTTACTGACTCAAGTATTAAAGGAAAACCAGATAATCAATCTTTAGACTTTTCTTCCAGGTTTAACGGATTGGGTGATCTAATGGACGTGACTACCAAGCCATTAATTTTTGATGCAGATAATGGTGGCAGATTAGAGCACATTCCATTCACTGTAAGAACATTAGAAAGACTAGGTGTTTCAGCAATTATGATGGAAGATAAAATAGGCTTAAAAAAAAACTCACTCTTTAGTGATCAATCTGGTGCAACTCAAGATTCAATAAAAAGTTTTTGTAAAAAAATTGATTTAATTAAAAAGACACGAAACTCAAAAGATTTTTTAATAGGCGCAAGAATAGAAAGTTTTATTTTAGGCAAAGGGCTAAACGATGGATTAAAAAGAGCTAAGGCATATTCAGAAGCTGGTGCAGATTTAATATTAATACACAGTAAGGCAAAAACTTCAAAGGAAATTTTTTCATTTGCAAAAATTTTTAAAAAAACGAAACAGTATAAACCATTAGTTTCAGTACCATCAACTTACTCTAAGACTAGCGAAAAAGATTTAATAAGAAATGGTTTTAAAATAGTAATTTATGCAAATCATATGTTAAGAGCTGCCTATCCTGCTATGAAAAACGCTGCTGAAACTATTTTAAAAAATCAAAGATCTTTTGAATTGGAGAAAAAAATAAGTTCTGTTAAAGATGTAATTAATCTAATTAAATAAATGATTAAAGTTGATAAACTTTTAAAACTTCTAAACAAAAAAAAAATAAGTTTTTTTACAGGTGTTCCAGATAGTGTACTAAAAAAATTATCTTCAAGAATAGATAAATTTCCCTCTTCAAAACACAAAATTGCAGTAAATGAAGGTAGCGCAGTAGGAATAGGCATAGGGCATTACCTATCAACAAAAAAAATGCCGTGTGTCTACATGCAAAACTCTGGTTTGGGTAATGCAATCAATCCATTAATTTCAATTGCTCATCAAAAGGTCTACAGCATACCCCTCTTACTTTTGATAGGATGGCGTGGCTCACCATCTCAGAAAGATGAGCCTCAACACAAAGTAAAAGGCAAAATAACACCAAGTCTTTTAAAATTATTAAATATTAAATATTGCATTGTTAAAAATCAAAAGGATTTTAAAAAGTTAAATAATTTAATAATTCAAGGAAAAAAAGAAAAAAAGGTAATAGCATGTTTAGTAGAAAAAAATGTATTAAATGCAAATATAAAATCAAAAAATTATAATTCTAATAAAAATAAATATGCTAATAGAAAAAGCTTTATTCAATATTTGTTAAAAAATATAAATAAAAAAACTAAAATTATTTCCACTACAGGTCACACATCAAGAGAATTAATGCAAATTCGAGATGAAATGAAACTAAATAAGGGTCAAGATTTTTATATGGTTGGTGGCATGGGTCATGCGCTATCTGTTGCAATAGGCATGAGTTTAAGATCTAAAAAACAAATTATTTGTTTAGATGGTGATGGATCTTTATTAATGCACTTAGGATCAATGTTTACAGCAGGATTCAATGATAAAATAAGATTAAAACACATTTTATTAAATAATAATTCTCATGAGTCTGTAGGGGGTCAAGTTACAAACGCAAATAAAATAAATTTCAAAAATTTATCAAAAAGTCTCGGGTATAAATATTTTTACAAAATTAAAAAAGATAGTGAAATAAAGCCTATTTTATCAAGTTTTTTAAGAAAAAAAGATTGCTCATTTTTAGAGGTTAAGATTAACACAAACTTAGATTTAAAATTACCTAGGCCTAAAAATTTGATTAAAATAAAAAATACATTCTTAAATCAATGAACAGTATTATTTTAGCAGCTGGGAGAGGATCTAGAATACCTGAAATTTCCAACAATAAACCAAAATGCTTAATAAATATTAATGGCTCTCCAATTTTGTCTCGTCAGGTTAAATTTTTAAAAAATTCAAAAATAAAAAATATTATAATTATTAGAGGTTATAAAAAAAATTATATTAAATTTAAATCTGTTAATTATGTAGAAAATAAAAATTTTAAAAAAAGCGAACAACTATCGTCGTTATTTTGTGCTGAAAAATTCTTAAAAGGAAATATAATAATATTGTTTTCAGATATTATTTACGAAGAAAAGATACTAAAAAAAATATTAAAATTTAAAAATGGAGATATAATTTTAGGTGTTGATAGAAATTGGAAAAAAAGATACCGATTTAGATATGATCACCCAGTTGAGCAAGCAGATAAAGTTTCAATATCAAATAAAAATCAAATTAATATGATAGGAAAAAAATTAAATTTAAAAAAAACTAAAGCTGAATTTTTAGGTATCCTGAAACTATCAAATAATGGTTGCAAAATATTTAAGAAATGTTTTAAATTAATTCCAAAACATCAAGTTAAAAAAATGCAAGTCCATAATTTTTTAAATTTTTTAATTAAAAAAAATTTCAAAATAAATGCTTGCAGTGTAAATGGGAAATATATGGAGATTGATACTTATAATGATTTTAAATTAGCTAAGAAAATGTTTAAAAAAAAATGAACCAGATAAAAACATCTTCTACGAATGACTTAAAAAAATTTATTGATGATAAATCTTTCAAAAAAATATTTATCATTGCAGGCAATCAATCATTTAATTTGAGTGGACTTAAAAAATTTTTTCAGAATATAAAAAATAAAAATATAAAATTTTTTTTTAAAGTAAATCCTTATCCCAAGTATGAAGAATTAATAAAAATTACAAAAGAGATAGCATTATTTTCCCCTGATCTTATTATCGCAGCTGGTGGTGGTTCTGTAATAGATTACGCTAAAATTGCTAATGTAATAAATATAGATTCAAAAACCATTCTAAATATTAAAAATTCATCCTGTAAACTTAAAAATTCAAATCGAAAGTTACTAGCTATCCCTACTACAGCAGGATCAGGAGCAGAAGTTACTTCTAACGCAGTAATATATATAAATGATGTAAAATATTCAGTCGAAGGTGAATTAATAAAACCTGATTATTTTTTTTTGATTCCCGATTTTATTATAGGAGCATCAATGAAGATAAAAGCTTCTGCTGGTTTCGATGCTATTGCCCAAGCAATAGAGTCACTTATGTCAAGAAAATCAAATAATGATAGTGTTGAATTTGCTAAAAAATCATTAAATCTTTCATTAAAACATTTTACGAATTTTGTTTTAAAACCAAATCAAGAAAATACTTGTGCGATGTCATTGGCGGCTAATCTTTCCGGAAAAGCAATTAGTATTTCAAAAACTACTGCTCCACATGCTGTTTCTTATCCATTTACTGCTTTATTTAATATAAGTCACGGTCATGCCGTATCTTTAACTTTAAATAAGTTTATGATCTATAATTTTAAAAATTCACATTCTTCAAGTGTAAATTTTAATTTAAAAGAAAGATTTAATACCCTATTTTATCTTACTAAAACAAAGAATATCGAAGACTTTAATTCTTTTTTATTAAATATTACAAAAGAAGTAAAACTGGAAAATGACTTCAACAAACTTGGTATCGATATCAACTCTTCAATTTCAAAGATTTTAACTGATATAAACGACCAAAGATTATCTAATAATCCTGTTACGCTCGATAAAGAGATAATAAAAAACTTATTAATTAAAGGCTAAGCTAGTTAAGTCTCAGACCTAAAATTCTACAAAAATCTATCAAAAAACGGCTAATAACAACGTATTTTTTACCTTTACAGTTCAAACATTGAACGCTAGATTGTTCAAAAAATGAACATTATATAACTTATGGATGATAATCAAGATCATTTAAACGTTTTAAGATCAATAAATAATCAACCAACATTATCTCAACGTAAATTAGCAAAAAATTTAGGTTTTAGCTTAGGTAAATTAAATTATTGCCTGAAAGCACTTAAAGATAAGGGTTTGATAAAGATTCAAAATTTTCAAAAAAAAGAGAAAAAAATTCAATATTTTAAATACATCATTACACCTGAGGGCTTAGCAGAAAGAACTAGGCTAACTATAAATTTCATGAAGAGAAAAATGAAAGAATACGATGAGTTGAAAAATGAACTTGAGGGAAATAAAAAAGATGTGGACAATAATTAAAATTGATAGAAAAAAAAAGAAGCTTCTTAAAGAAGATTTTAATAAAAAGCTTGGAAAGAATCTTGTAATCTATTCACCCAAATTATTAGTTCAAAAATATATAAATAATAAATTGGTGAATAAAGAATTTGACTTACTTGGTGATTATTTGTTTTGCTTTCACTACGAATTCAAAAATCCAATAACAATAAATAAACTTAAATTTGTAAGAGGACTAAAATATTTTTTAGGAGGTTTTAGTCAATCACAAGATGAAATTAAAAATTTTGTTACGAGGTGTCAAGATAATGAAAACACAAATGGATATTTGTCAACAAATTTTTTAAATTTAAAGAAAAATAAAAATTATAAGTTTTCATCTGGTCCTTTTGCAGAAACAATTTTTAAGATTATCAATTTACAAAAGAATAAAATTGATATTTTAATGGGGAATATTAAAACTACAATTAATAAACAAAAGTATTTAATAAGCCCAATTTAATTTTTATGAAAACCATTTTTGTAAAATCGTCCTTTTACAAAGTGCGGAGCTTTGCATAAATGAAAATAATAGTCACAGGTGCAGCCGGCTTTATTGGCATGCAATCTTGTTTAAAGTTGCTTAAGTCAAAGTTTACAGTTTTGGGTATTGATAATCTTAATAATTATTACGATAAGAATTTAAAACTTAACAGAATTAAAATTTTAAAAAAATTTAAAAAATTCCATTTTAAAAGGATTGATATTTCACATAAGGGTATTTTTAATATTTTTAAAAAATTTAAACCAGATTTTGTTTTACATTTAGCTGCGCAAGCTGGCGTAAGACATTCTATTTCACACCCCCAAGATTATACTTCATCAAACTTAGTTGGTTTTGCAAATATTTTAGAATGTTCAAAATTAAACAAAATAAAACATTTAATTTATGCAAGCAGTTCAAGTGTTTATGGAAAATCAAAAAAATTTCCTTTGTCAGAAAGTCAAAATGAAATTAAACCAATAAGTTATTACGGAGCAACCAAACTAGCTAACGAATATATGGCATATTCCTATAGTTATTTATTTAAATTACCGACTACAGGTTTAAGATTTTTCACAGTATACGGCCCTTGGGGAAGACCGGATATGGCTCTATTTTTATTTACAGATGCAATTAAAAATAAAAAAAAAATTAAAATGTTTAACAAAGGCAATATGGTTAGAGATTTTACTTATATTGATGATATTACAATTTCCATTGATAAATTAATTAAAAAAATTCCAAAAGAAAAAAACAGTCCACCCCACAGAATTTTGAACATCGGAAGCAGCAAACCTATAGATTTAAAAAAGTATATTTATGCTTTAGAAAAAGAATTGAAAATTAAATCAATAAAAAAAAGATATCCTATGCAAAAAGGAGATGTTAAGCATACTCATGCTAGTGTTAAAAAATTAAATAAGATTATTAATTTTAAACCAAAAACAAGTATATCAACTGGAATTAAAAAATTTGTGAATTGGTATAACAAATATTATGTTTAAACATAAACTGGCTGTTATCGGTATCGGTTATGTAGGTTTGCCTCTGGCCGCGTCTTTATCAAAACATAATCAAGTATTAGGTTTTGATATAGATAAAAGAAGGATAAAAGAGCTGAAAGATAACATTGATATAACAAAAGAATTTAGCATTAATCAATTAGACAATCTGAATAATTTAAAATTTTCAAGTAATATATCTGATCTTAAAAATGCTAATATTTTTTTTATTACAGTTCCAACTCCAATAAATATTTATAAAAAACCAGATTTAAAATATTTAATTAAAGCTACTGAAATAGCCGCAAAAAATTTAAAAAAAAATTCAATCGTGGTTTATGAGTCAACAGTATACCCAGGTTGTACAGAAGAAGTATGTTTGCCGATTTTAGAAAAAATATCAAATCTAAAATCTAATAAAGATTTTCATGTAGCCTACTCACCAGAAAGAATTAATCCTGGTAAGTCCAAATACAAACTTAAGAATACTGTGAAGGTGATCGGATCATCCAATAGTAAAGTTCTCAATTTTTTATCCAAAATATATAGTAAAATTTGTTTAAGAGTTCATACTGTCAATGACATTAAAACTGCCGAGGCAGCAAAAATAATAGAAAATACTCAAAGAGATTTAAACATTGCTCTCATTAATGAGCTATCTATAATTTTTAAAAAAATGAATTTAGACATAAACAAAGTTTTAAAGGCTGCTAGTACGAAATGGAATTTTATGAAATTTGAACCAGGTTTAGTCGGAGGTCATTGTATCGGTGTTGATCCATACTATCTTACCTACAAGTCTGAAAAACTTAATTATAAACCTAAAGTTATATTAGCTGGAAGAAAAATTAATGACGATATGGGTGATTACGTCGCTAAAAATGTTTTAAATCAATTAAAAGATAGAAAAGTAAAATCCAAAAAAATATTAGTTTTAGGCGCATCATTTAAAGAAAATTGTTCTGATTTAAGAAATTCAAAGATATTTGACACAATTAAATATTTAGAAAAAAAAGGATCAAAAGTTTATATTTATGATCCTTTAGTTCCAAAAAAAATTTTAAGAAAAGTAGCGAAAAATATATTGATAAAATTAAACAAAAAAAAATTTTTTGATGCTATTATAATTTCTACAAAGCATGATAAATTTAAAATTATGGGAAGTAAATTTATCAAAAAAAATATAAAAAAAAACGGTTTAATTTTTGATTTGAAATCTACTTTCCCCTCAAGTCAGACTGATTGGAGATTATAAATATGAAAACCAAGACATGGAAAGGTAAAAATGGACCTTTATTAATCGCAGAAATTGGAGGAAATCATGAAGGAGATTTTAGTTATGCAAAAAGATTAACAAAATTAGCAATTAAAAGTGGTGTTGATGTCATTAAGTATCAAATTTACTCAGGCGATACTTTAGTTAACAAAATTCAATCTCCACAAAGACACCAACACTTTAAAAAATTTCAACTTACAAAAAATCAACATATCCACCTTGCAAAAATGTGCAAGGATAGCGGCGTAAAGTATCTGGCATCAATATGGGATATTAATGTTCTGAAATGGATAGATAAATATCTTTACTTTTATAAAATAGGCTCAGGAGATTTGACCTGTTACCAATTAATAAAAAAATTTGCAAAAAGGGGCAAACCTATTATTTTGTCTAGCGGTCTATCAACTATGAGAGAAGTTGATCAAACCATTAATTTCATTATAAAAAATAATAGAAAATATCAGAAAAGTGAAAATTTATCAGTCATGCAATGTACATCAAGTTATCCCACAAATGATTTCGAGACAAATTTGCGCGTGATTACAAATTTGTCAAAAAAAAAGGGTATTACTGCTGGTTATTCAGATCATACTTTAGGAAGCCTCGCTCTCAAAACGGCTTATTCTTTGGGTGCACAAGTATTAGAATTTCATTTTACGGATACAAGAAAAAATAAGTCTTTTAGAGATCATAAAGTTTCTTTAAATCTTGCAGAAACAAAAGAGTTAATAAAGGACTTAAGACGAATAAAAGATATGTTGGGATCAGGTGAAAAAAAACCAACTAAAAATGAGATAAAAAGCAAACATATTTATTCATTCAGAAGAGGTGTGTTTTTAAATAAAAACATATCAAAAGGGCAAGTAATTGAGGAAAAAGATTTGATAAGTCTTAGACCAAACGTTGGTGTTGACGCAAGATTATATTCAAAAGTAATCGGAAAAAAAGCCAAAAGAAATATTTTAAAATTAGAAAAATTATTTTTTAACAAAAATGTCTAAATCAAAAATTAAAATTGTGGGAATTGGTTGCGATTTTCAGTCAGAATCTGATGATAATTCGAGAAAATTAGCAATAGAAAGTTTAACTGGCGGTGAAATTGAGAGAGTTAAATGGATGATTAACAATATGCATAAAAATAAAGCTTATGCATATGAAATTGAAGGGAAAAATGATGAGGAAAAATTATTAGTTCTACAAAAATTTACAAAAGATTACCTAACTTATCGAAAAAGCTGGAAAAATCAGCCAATTAATTCTTTTAAAAAAAGACTACACGGTAAAAGTTTTAAAAAAGAGAATATAAATCCTTTATGTTTTGATTTAGAAGTAGCATCAGTTTGTGATCTTGCATGTGGTTTTTGTTATAGGCAATATATTTCAACGCCTGATAAAATTATGAGTAAAGAACTTGCCTTTAATTTAATTGATCAAGCTGCTGAGTTACAAGTTCCCTCGATGAAATTTAATTGGAGAGGTGAACCACTTTTAAATCCACAATTACCAAAAATAATTGATCATGCCAAAAAAAAAGGAATTTTGGAAACAATAATTAATACAAATGCTACAAAACTTACTGAGAAAATGTCAGAAGAAATCATAAGATCTGGTCTCGATATAATGATTTATTCTTTCGATGGTGGAACAAAAGAGACCTATGAGAAAATGCGTCCAGGCAGATTTAATAAAAATAATTTTGATGATATTTATAGGAATATTTCAAATTTCAGTAAAATTAGAAAAAAAATGAACTCACCATTCCCAAGGACAAAAATTCAAATGATACTTACTGACGAAACTAGAAAAGTCCAAAAGGAATACTTTAAATTATTTAAGGATATAGTAGATGAAGTCTCGGTAAAACAATATACGGAACGAGGTGGAAATTTAAGCGATCTTGATAAAAAATTTGAAAAAGAAATCAAAAACAAAAAGGAAGAATTGATGGACAATTATGGCAAAGATGCTGTTTTAATGAAAGATTCAAAAAATAATATATTTGTTTCGGAGGGCAGATTGCCTTGTGAACAGCCTTTCCAAAGACTTCTTACTACTTATGATGGGAAAGTAGGCATGTGTTGTTACGATTGGGGAGCGACACACACCGTTGGTTATTTAGATAAATCGGGTTTTAGCAATGGAGAGAAAGAATATAAAAAAGTAAAGGATAAAGCTGATAATAAATCTAAAGGTTTTGAAATGATGAACTTAGAAATGCCAAAAAAAAATAATTTACCAAAAAAAGAAGTTCAAAATTTGAAAGATATCTGGCACGGTGAAGATATAAATAAAGTAAGAAAGGCACACATTGAGAATAAAGCAGGGTCTATAGATATTTGCAAAGTTTGTCCTTTTAAAGAAACTTACAAGTGGAAAAAAATAAATTAATCAATAGCACTAAAGTCATTGCAGAAATTGCAAATTCTCATCAAGGCAGCGCAATTAATGCTATAAACTTGGGTAACAAGTGTATTAACTCAGGTGTACATGCAATCAAATTTCAGGTTTATTTTGCAGATGAGCTACTACATAAATCTCATAAAAGATATAATCACTTTCAAAATCAATCTTTTAGTTCATCTCAATGGAACAAAATTTTTAAAAATATTAATAAGAAAAATTCAAAAATATATTGCGATATATTTGGAGAAAAATCTTTCCTAGTAGCAAATAATAAATACGTAGATGGGTTTAAAATTCATTCTTCAGATTTAATAAATAGAAATTTGCTTGATAAACTTTGCAAAGTTAATAAGAAAGAAATTTTTTTATCAACGGGTGGTAGCACATTAAGAGAGATTTCCTATGCAGTTTCAATTTGTAATAAATTGAGCATCAAACCTGTATTAATGCATGGCTATCAATCCTATCCAACTAAAGTTGAAGATACAAATTTAAACAGGATATTGCTTTTTAAAAAAGTTTTTAAGAATAATTGTTCTTACGGCTATCAGGACCATATTGCCGGTGATGATGAAATGAGTTCAATTATTCCATTTGTGTCTCTATCTATGAATATTAATTTTATTGAAAAACATGTTACTCTTAATCGGTCAGATAAAGGAGTTGACTATTACTCTTCGATTGAACCCGATCAGCTTAAAAATTTTTTAAAAAACTTTGAAAAAGTAAAAAAAAGCTTTGGCACTAATTTGTTCACATTTAGCAGAAGTGAGAAAAAGTATAGAAATGAAGTGAAGAAAATCTGGTTCACTAAAAAAAATTTAAAATCTAATTCTAAAGTAAATAAAAATAATCTTATAATGCTCAGACCCCCCAAACCAGAAATAGCTCCAAATTTTATAGAGAATTTTAAAGATCGAAATATCAAAGAAAAAGTCCAAGGCCAAATAAGTATAACAAGATCTTTATTTAAAAATAATATTGCAGCTATAATCGTAGCTAGATACAAATCGAAGAGGCTTCCTGGTAAAGCCTTAAAAAAAATTAATGGTGAAACTTTAATTGAACATCTTATTAAAAGACTTAAGAGGTCAAAGAGAATAAATAAAATCATTGTTGCAACTCCAAAACATAAAGAAGATAACAAAATAATAAGGATAGCAAAAAAAAATAAGGTTTTAGTATTCAGGGGAGATGAAAAAAATGTTCTTAAAAGAATGTGTGAAGCTGCTAAAAAATTTAAAAGTAATATTGTAATAAGAGTTACTGGTGATGATATATTAATTGATCCAGTATATTTAGATAAATTGATTAATTTTCATCTTAATAATAATTTAGAATATTCTAATAACAAAGATCTTCCCGGAGGAACAGAGGTAGAAATTTTTAATTTAGATTTGTTAAATTTTTTAATGAAATGTATTAAAGAACCAAATAATACAGAATATCTGACTTTCTTTATTAATGATTATAAAGATCAATTTATCAATAGTTCATTAGTAATTCCTAAAAAACATATATCTCAACACAGCCTAACAATAGATACTAGTGCAGATTTTTTGTTTGTTAAAAATTTTTTAAACAATATGAAAAAAAGAAATTTAAAATATGAGTATACTATGGATCATATTATCAATTATCTCAAAAAGAATAAAAGAAAAAAAAATATTATTAATAAAACTATTAAGCTTAATACAGAACTTGAATGGGAAAAAATAGTAAAGCAATAAATACACCGTTAATAACTGTATATATTACAAATCATAATTACGGAAAATTTATAAATAAGGCCATCAAAAGTGTGCTTAATCAATCCATTAAGAACTTTGAACTTATTATTATAGATGATGGTTCGAAAGATAATTCAAAAAAAATTATTAATAACTATAAAAATAATAAAAAAATAACTTCTATATTTCAAAAAAATAGAGGTCTTATTGTTTCAAATAACCTAGCTTTAAGATTAGCGAGAGGAAAATATATAATGAGATTGGACGCCGATGATTGGTTAGACTCTCATGCATTGGAGATTATGTCTAATATTTTAGAGAGAAATTCAAAAATCGGTCTTGTTTTTCCTGACTATTTTGAGGTTGATAGAAATGGCAAGGTATTAAATTTAGTAAGAAGACACGATTTTAAAAAAGTAAAACTTTACGATCAACCTGCTCACGGCGCATGTACAATGATTAGAAAAGATTGTCTTGAAAAAATAGGAGGTTATAACGAAAAATATGATAGACAAGATGGATACTATCTTTGGATTAAATTTATTCAAAGGTATGAAGTTATAAATACAAATCTGCCATTATTTTTTTATAGAAAACATGATAGCAGTTTAAGTAAAAATGAAGAAAAAATTCTTTCTACTAGGTCAGAAATAATAAGATCCAACTTATCCAAAAAAAATTTCAAAAAAAAGGCATTAGCAATTCTTCCGATAAGAGGATTACAAATAAATCCATCTGCATTAGTTTTAAAAAAACTTAAAGGAAAACCTTTGCTTTTATGGACAATTGAAAGTTTGCTTGAAGCAAAAAATATTTCCAAAATATGTGTTACTTCTCCAGATAGAAATATTTTAAGTTTTTTAAAAAAAATTTATAAAAATAAAATACTTTTACATAAAAGAGATGAAAAACTTGGGGGGATAAATATTGAAATCGATGAAACGATTAAACTGGCAACAAAATTTGCCATCAAAAAAAAAATAAAATTCAATTATATTTTTGAATTAAGTTATAAAACTCCTTTCCTCAAAAGCAAGGATATAGATGGTTTTGTTAATCTAATAGATTTCTTTGATACAGATGAAGTATTAGGTGTTAGAACCGAATTAGATCGAATTTACAAACATGATGGTAGTGGTCTTAAAATAGTTAATAAAAGTTCAAATTTGAAACTTGAGAGAGATCAACTATTCAAAAGTGTTGACGGGATAAGACTTTTTAAAAAATCTATTATTGGAAAAAAAAATTACAAGGTAAAAACTGGTCATTATATTTTAGATCAAAAGTCATCTCACGTTATCAATTCTGAGTTAGACTGGAAAATTGCTAAAGCGATATAAATAAAAATTCTTAATTAAATTATGTGTGGAATAGCTGGATTTTTTGGACCAAAAAAACTTGAGCCATCTAAAGAGTTAATAAAAAAATGTATAGTTTTGATGAAAAGAAGAGGCCCTGACTTCCAAAATTATTCGAAAAACACTTTTAATAATATTTCTTCAATTATGATACATTCAAGATTGTCAATTATTGACCCATCCAAATTTGCTCATCAACCAATGGAAGATGAAAATGGAATAATTTCTTATAATGGTGAAATTTTTAATTATTTAGAGCTTATTAAAAAATATAAACTTCAAAATCTTAAAACGAAATCAGATACAGAAGTACTTTTGAAATTTATTAACATTAACAATAACTTACCAAACAAAGACCTAGACGGCATGTGGTCATACGCATATTTAAATAAAAAACAGAAAAAACTTACAATATGTAGAGATTGGTTTGGGGAAAAGCCTTTGTATTATCTTTATAAAAACAAATGTTTATTTTATGGATCAAACATAAATTATATAAACGTTCTGAGTGGAAGAAATATAGAAATTAACGAGGAAAAGATAGCAACATTTCTCTCTTATGGCTTTAAAGCTATCTCTTCTGATACTCAAACTTTTGATAAAAAAATAAAAGTTCTTGAATCATCAACAGCGTTATCAATAGACCACTCTTTAAATCCAAAAAAGATAAAAATCTGGGATAAAAAACCTGAAAAAAAGATGATCTCAAATAACTATCAAGAAAATGTTTTATTATTAAGGGACTTGCTTAAGACTTCATTTTCTAGGAGGTTAAGGTCAGACTTCCCAGTAGCATGTTTGTTAAGTGGAGGAATCGACTCCACAGCAATAGCTGGATATACAAAAAAATTTTTTAATAAAAAATTAAATTGTTATTCAATCTTCAACAAAGAAAAAAGCTATGACGAAAGTAAACAAATAAACTCTTTTTGTGAGACTTACGAAATACAGCCAAAATATATAAAAATGAATGCTTTAGATAACTATAAATTTTTAGAAAAGATTATTGAGGAAAACAATTGTCCTTTAAGTTCAATATCTTATTTAGCATATGCAAATTTAAATAAAGCTGCCAGAGACGAAGGTCATAGAGTTTTACTAAGCGGTCTAGGAGGTGATGAGATGTTTGCTGGATATTATCTTCATCATATGTGTTACCTTATTTCAAATCAGAGAGATAAAAAATTTAAAAATTTTTACAATCAATGGGAAAGATTTACTAAACCTTTAATAAAAACAAAAATATTGTCAGACTTTAGTTATTTTAAAACACAATTGATAAATAAAAATTACTCATTTCATGAAAAAGGTGAAGTAAAAAAATATTTAAGATCAAAAAAAACGCCTAAAATTTCAACTAAAAAATACTCAAATAACTTTTTTAGAAATCAACTTTCACTTGATCTTTTTGAACATAGTGTTCCTCCTCACAATTTATCTGCAGATCAAATCTCAATGCATTTTTCCATTGAAAATAGAAACCCTTTTCTTGCAAGAGATATTTTTAGCTTTACTAACTCATTACCTGATCATTACTTAATACAAGATGGTTTTGGTAAAAGAATATTAAGAGATGCACTCAAAACGATAGTTCCTGGCTCAATATTAAAATTTAGGGAAAAAATTGGATTTTATGCAAACCTAAAAGAGTTTTTTGATATCAAAAATAAAAAATTTAAAGATAAGCTATATCAGAGCGACCTAGTAAACAAATATTTAGACAAAAATAGCATTGATGGAATATTAAAAAAAACTCACTTAAATAACATAGAGTCAAAATTTATTTTTAATACACTTAATTTAGCAATTTTAACAAAAATAAATTAGCAATTCTCAAATTTTAACACAATGATCGCATATTTAAAAAAAATACTTTTTTTACTAGATAAGAAGGAAAAATATAAATTTTTTAAACTTTCTTTTTTTATGCTTTTTGCTTCAATTTTAGAAACAATAGGTATAGCTTCTATTTTCCCTTTAATAAATTTTTTTATTGGAAATGGAACTTCACTAAGTTTTTTAAATAATATCACTGACAAAGTTAGTTTTTTAAATGAAAATAATATAATTTCTTTAGTTGCTATCGTCTTTGTTATTTATCTTTCGAAAAATATCTACTTATCAATTTTTTATTGGTTTGAGAATGCCTTTGCTTACAATACAAGATATAATTTGGGAAGCAGACTATATCAAAATTACCTTAGTAAGTCTTATGATTACCACATTGAAAATAATTCTTCGGTATTAATTACTAAAATTGTACAACAAACTGCTCAATTTGGAAGTGCTCTTATGAGTTTGAGTGCAATAATAACTGAGTTTTTTGTTGTTTTAGGAATAACTATATTATTATTATTTTTAAAAACCTTTGAAACTTTGTGTGTAATTTCTATCATTTTAATTCTTGGTCTTTTATTTTACTTCTTTACAAGAAGAATTTCATACTCATTAGGAAAAACCTTAGTGTTAGCTCAAAAACAAAAAATGAAAGTATTAAATGAAAGTTTGAAATCAGTTAAAGAAATAATAATATTTAGTGTAAAAACATATTTTTTTAAAATTTTTAGAGATAAAAGTATGCAGGTCTCTGAATTGGGTTACAAAATGTCATTTATAAATAAACTACCAAGGGTTTGGTTTGAAATGGCTGCTTTAACCATAATTTCTTTTATAATTATTTATTCCACTTTAGTAAACGAATCGTCACCAGAAATACTAGCCACCTTAGGAATATTTTTAGTTTCTGCTTTAAAAATAATACCTTCAATTATTAAAATATTAGTTTCACTACAAATTTTAAAATATTCTGAAACCGCAGTGAATAATTTATCTAGTGATTTAGACCAGATTAAAAAACATGAGGAAAGTAATTATGAAAATAAATATTTTATAAATTTTAAAAATAGTATTTCTTTTAAGAATGTAGGGTTCAAATTTGATAAATCGAAAAATGAAATTTTGAAAAACTTAAATTTAAGTATTTCACGAGGAGATTTTGTTGCAATAGTGGGTCCTACAGGTACAGGAAAAACAACATTTTTAAACATTATTATGGGACTTATAGAGGTAACTTCAGGAGCAATTACGGTAGATGGAAAAAATATCCAAGATAACTTGTTCAATTGGAGAAAAAAAATTGGATTTGTACCTCAAAACATCAATCTTTTAGATGATAGTATTAAAAAAAATATTGCCTTTGGTTTAAACGATCAAGAAATCTCTGAGAAGAATATTGAGAGAAGTGTTTCATATGCACAGTTAAGTAATTTTGTAGAAAAAACAGAAAATAAAATTAATACTATAATTGGTGAAGATGGAAAACAAATATCAGGCGGTCAAAAACAAAGAATAGCAATTGCTAGAGCTTTATACCATGACCCAGAAATTTTAATATTAGATGAGCCTAGTAGCGCTCTAGACTCTTTAACATCAAGTGAATTATTTAATACTCTTCAAAAGTTGAATAAACACAAAACTATAATTTTAGTGAGCCACAATATAGAAAATTATAAAATTTTTAATAAAGTTTATGAAATTAAAAATCAAACAATTATAGAAAAAAAATAAAAAGTATTAAAAGAAATAATTCAAATTATGCGTTTTTTTTTAAAATTTTTATTAGAAACGAAGTGGAAATTTTTGAAACCAAAAAAATCTAATATTTTAATTTATGATAATGAAAGTATTGAAGAATTATATTTTTATTTAAAAAATAAAAACTATGAAATTTTTCATACAAGATACGAACAATTAAATATTTTTATAATTTTATACACAATTTTTATTAATGGGATTAAAAATTTAAAAGAAAACTATAAATTAAATTATTTCAAATTTGTTTCTCCAAAAGTTGTAATTACACTTATAGATGAAAATCCTGGTTTTTTTAAACTTAAAACCTTGTATCCATCTGCAAAATATATAAGTGTCCAAATAGCATTTAAAGACAATCAATTTTATAGATACATCCAAGATTTTAAAAAAAAAAATAATAAATTCCAGTTTAAGTCAGATGTAAGTTTTGTTTTAGGAAATAATGATAAAAATAAATATAAAAAATATTTAAAATCAAAATTGATTTCGCTAGGAAGTATCAGAAATAATAATTTTCCAATAAAAAAAAATTATAATAAAAAAATTAATAAAATTTTGTTTATTTCTGGATCATTACCTAAAAGCAAAAATGATACTAGTACAAAATGTAAAAGAGCAATTAAAATTTTTAATTATCTCGAAAATTATTGTAGTAAAAAAAATATAAAATTATTTTTACTTTCAAAATATAAAGGTAATATTTTAAATAAATATAAAGAATATTATGGTAATGGAAATTGGAAGTTTGTACCAAAAAAAAGTACCAAGGAAACTTATAAGGCAATAAATGACTCTCAATTTATAGTCTTTGAAAATTCGACTTTAGGGTATGAAGCTTTCTCAAAAAATATTAAAGGGGTATGTTTCCCAGATGTTTTTCCTTACAAAAATTACAGTAAAATTTTTAAAAAAAAACAAGGTTTTTTTTGGTCCACATCTATCTATAAAAAAGTATTATTTTCCAAAATAAGTAAGGTGATAAAACTCAATCAAAAAAAGTGGGAAAACATTGTATCCAGAGAAATACACAACATTATAATTTACAGCCCTAAAAATATTATATTTTCAAAAACATTAGATAAATTTATAAAATAATGAAATATTGTAAAAATTGTTTAGAGCCAAGTACTTTTCCTATAACGAAATTTAATAAAAAAGGATTATGTTCAACTTGTCAATATTACTTAAAATTTATAAAAAATTTTGATGAGGGTCAAAAACTACAAATTCTAAAAGAGATCACTCAAAAATATAAAAACAGTAAAAATACCTTTGATTGCATAATTGGTGTAAGTGGAGGAAAAGATAGCACAAGGCAAGCTCTATGGATAAGAGACAAATTAAAATTGCGACCATTATTAGTTTGTTGCACTTATCCCCCTGAACAATTAACAGATTTAGGAGCAAGAAATCTATCAAATCTTATTAAATTAGGTTTCGATTTAATTGTGACTGCACCAGGCCCTCAAACATGGAAAAAACTTTTAAAAAAAGGTTTTTACGGTGGAAATTATCTAAGAGGTCCAGAGTTAGCGCTATATTCCTCACTGCCTCAAATTGCAATTAAATATAATATTAAATTAATTTTTTGGGGAGAGGGTGGTAACGGCAAAACAACTGATATTACTACTATAGTCAAAAAGAAAGAATATGATGGCAATCTTTTAAGAAAGCAGGATACTCTAAAAAACTGTGATTTATCTTGGACTAAAGATATTATTGAGGATGAAGCAAAATTAATACCTTATAAATATCCTACTGAAAGAGATTTTGTTAAAAATAAAATTCAAATTATATATTTAGGATGGTTCATGAAGGATTGGTCTATTTTAAATAATGCCAAATATTCCTCTTTAAATGGCTTAAAATTAAGATCTGACGTTGTAGAAAATACTGGAGATCTGTATGGGTCAATGGCCCTAGATGAAGACTGGGTAATTGTAAACCAAATGATCAAATACTACAAATTTGGATTTGGACGTGTAACAGACTATTTAAACTATGAAATTCGACAAGGAAAAATCAAGAGAGAAGATGCAATTAAACTTGTTGAAAAATACGATGGCAAATGTGATCCAAAGTATATCAGGAGTTTTTGTAATTATATTAACATCAGTGAGAGTGAATTTTGGAGTACTGTTTCCAATTTTGTAAATAAAAAATTATTTACTTTGAATAATAAAAAAGACTCAGAAAAATATTTACCAAAATTTAAAGTAGGAATTGGACTGTGATGAGGAAAAACATTTTAATATTTGATTATGGATCAGGAAATTACTCTTCAATTGAGAAAACGTTAAAGAGATTTAATACAAATGTTATGGTTGGAAACTCTAAGAAATTTATAAATAACTCAGATGTTATAATTTTTCCAGGAGTTGGCACATTTCCTCAAGCAATGCAACAAATGAGAAAAAATTCAATCTTAAAAAAAATAAAATCAATAGTTTTCTCAGGAAAAAATATTTTGGGTATTTGTTTAGGTATGCAATTGTTTACAGAATTCTCTCCAGAAATTAAAGATACAGAGGGTTTAAAGTTTATAAGAGGTAAAACTAAAAAAATGCCATTTAAAAATCACGTAGGTTGGAATGAAGTTTTTTTTAAAAAAAAATCAGTTTTTGAATGTTTGAATGGAAAGAACTTTTATTTTCAGCATCAATATTTTATCGAAACAAAAATTTCTGCTGAAAAAGGATTTTTTAAAATAAACAATAAAAAATTTATTGCCATGATTAAGAAAAGAAATATTTTGGGAGTACAATTTCATCCGGAAAAAAGTCAAAATGCAGGTTTAGATTTTTTTAAACTTTATCTAGAAAATTTAAATGATTAAGAAGAGATTAGTTTCATCAATTATCTATAAAGATGACAGCGTTGTTCAATCATTTAATTATAAAACATTTTTACCTATCGGCAGCATAGAGTCATCTGTTAAAAATTTGAATAGATGGAATGCAGATGAGATTCTTATATTATCAATTGAAAGGTCAAAAAAAAAAATTGGACCTGATTTTGATTTATTGAAGAAAATTAAAAATTTAAATATTGAAACCCCAATTATATACGGTGGAGGTATTTCTAATCTTGATGATGCAAAAAAGGTAATTGCACTTGGTGCAGACAGAATTGTTGTTGAGAGTATCATTGATACAAATTATAGTCAGTTTGAGGAGATATCGAAAAATATCGGCAAGCAATCTATTATTTTAAGTATGCCTTTATCAATAAATCAAGATAACGAAATTAGATTTTTTGATCATAAGACTCAAAAAGAATATGAAATAAGTGACAATTTTATAAAAGCGATTAAAGATGATTTAATATCAGAGATATTAATATCAGATTATAAAAATCAAGGCATGATGAATGGATTTGATCTAAGGATAATAAAGAAACTAAATTATACAAATGATCTAATTCTGAGCGGTGGAATTTATAAAAAAAATGACTTTAAAAAAATTTTTAGAGATAAAAGAGTTGTTGCGAGTGCTGTAGGAAACAATCTAAATTACGGCGAACACAGGATACAAAAATTTAAATCAAGTCTTAAATCAAGCTATCTAAGAAAACCTTTTTATTCGATACATTCGTGAATATGCAAACAAAAAAAATAATCTTTTGTAAGAGATGTCTTTATACTAATTTACACCCATTCAGTATTACATTTAATGAGGAAGGCATTTGTTCAGGATGTTTAATTCATGAGGAAAAAAATAATCTAGATTGGAAATTAAGATTACAAAAATTAAAAAAAATTGTTAAATCTTACAAATCCAAATCTAGGAAAAATTATGATTGTATAGTGCCTGTCACTGGAGCTAATGATAGTCATTTTATTGTACACATCGTTAAAAACATTCTAGGAATGAATCCGTTATTGGTAAATTATAATAAATATTTTAATACTCCTATAGGAATAAGTAATTTAGCAAATTTAAGGTTAAAATTTGATTTAGATATTCTTTTCAAAAACATCAATATGAATTCAGTTAAAAAAATAACAAAATTCACGTTATTAGAACATCAAAATATCTATTGGCCAATTTTAGCAGGCCACACTGTGTTTCCTTTGGAGGTTGCAGTAAATTATAAAATTCCCTTAATAATTTGGGGAGCTCATCAAGGTTTGGAGCAAGTTGGAATGTTTTCACATGAGCACGAAGTAGAAATGAGCAGAAGGTATAGAGAAAATCACGATCTGTTCGGGATGGAAGCTCAAGACTTGATAACTATTGATAGTGATTTGACGGAGGAAGATATTTCTCAATACGTTTACCCTGATGACAAATCAATAGATGAAATAGGAATAAGAGGGATATACTTAGGAAATTATATTAGATGGGATCCTACTTCTCAACATCAGTTAATGATTAAAAAGTATGGATATAAATCTTGTCAACTTCCTAGAACTTTCGATACATATGACCATGTTGATTGTTATAATTATATGAACTTGCATGATATACTAAAACTCTCTAAAAGAGGTTACTCAAAAATTACTGATCATGTGTGTAGAGAGATAAGACATAAAAGATTAACAAGAGAACAAGGAATAGAATTAGTTAACTTTTATGAACATAAGAAACCAGAAAATTTAGATAAGTTTTGTGATTGGCTTGAAATTGATGCCAATTCACTCGCTTTAGTTCTCAATAAATCTAAAAACAAAAATTATTGGATACAAGAAGATATTAATAAGTTTAAATTTACTGGCCCTAGCGCACATTTTAAAAATACAAAAAATAATGAAATTAATAATAATATTAAAGATATTCTTGATAAAGAATTTATTAAAAATAGAAATATTAACTTAAATAAAAAAAATGAAGAATATATTTTATTTGGTAAAGGAGTAGGAGAACTTTATGAATAAAATCAAAATTTTTTATGCTATCTAAAATAAAATATTATATATTTAAATCCTATCACAGGCCCTCAGCAAAAATTTTGCATATTTTTGTTTTTATTAAAAGTTTATTTTTTAATAAAAAAACTAAAATATTTTCTGAAAAAATGTTTTTATTAAAAAATCCTCCTGACTCGATTATTTATCTCAATTCTATTGGAAGAATATTC
Organism: uncultured Pelagibacteraceae bacterium; assembly: GCA_902580115.1. GTDB lineage: Bacteria > Pseudomonadota > Alphaproteobacteria > Pelagibacterales > Pelagibacteraceae > Pelagilacustribacter. The sequence continues at coordinate 55,212 of CACHJN010000005.1, forward strand.
ATTATCATTTTGAATTTTTTTACAATCATTTTGTTTAATAGATTTTATAGCAAAAATATTTTTATTGATAATGGTGAAAGACAGGATGATAAAAATAAAGATTTAAATTTTAGAGATAATAAACATGTATGGCCTAAACAATCATTAAAATATTTTGAAAGTTCAAGTAAACAGCTAGATAAAGGTTTTATCGATTTAATTCAAAAAAATTATAATTACAATATTAAGCTTATATCAAGTGAAAAAGATTTTGAGGACTCTGAATGGTGGAAAAAATGTAGAGAGGAATATCAACACGAGTTTTTAAAAAATGAAAAATTAAATTTGTTAGCTCTTGAAAATTTTAGATCTAAAACAAAAACAAGTTCAGCGATTATAAGTGATTTATCATATCTAAAAAGCAGTGTTAATAGAATTGATAAGATTAAATCACTAAGTTTGATAAATCTTTATCACAAATTATCTGAATATTTGGATTTAGAGATTTTAAGATTAGTTTCCGAAAGTTACGTAGGAAAAAACATTTGTTTAAATTATAGAGACCAAAGATTATCTCATACTTTATTGAGACACGCTTACTTTTCTTCACAAATATTAAAATTTACTAAATTAAATCCAGAAGAAAATAATATAATAGTTGATATTGGAGGCGGATATGGAAGTTTAATAAGAATTCTGAAACATATCTTTAAAAAGTCAACTTTTATAATATTTGAAATTCCAGAAGCTTGTATACTTGCAACATATTTTTTAAAAAAAAATTTTCCTAATTGTAAAATCGGTCAAGCTTTAGACTTTGAAGATGTAAATTTAATAGATTCAAAACAAGCAAAAATTTATGATTTTATTGTTTTGCCTCAGCCTAAAATTAAGTTGGTAGCTGATAATTTAACTGATTTAACAATTAATACTATTTCAATGGGCGAAATGACAAATAAAACTCAAAATTTTTATTTAAATAATATTGAGAGAATTACAAAAAAATATTTTTATAGTGTTAATAGACCCAATCCTAGAACTGAGAAGTATAATGCTCAAGGATTTTATAACTGGAATTTTCAAAAACGTTGGAACACAAAGCTTTACAACTACTCACACACTTATCATATAGAGTTTTTAGGAAAAAAAAGTTTTGACTAAATTGTATGAACGAAAAATCAATTGATAAAGTAATTTTTTGTACAAAATGCGTCGAGTCGAACCAGAGGTATATGGGTTCTATCCAACATCTGGACACAAAAGACAACTTCAAACAGAGGACATCATTGGAAGATGGTGTTTGTGGTGCATGTAAATACTTCGAAGAAAAGAAAAACATAAATTGGCAAGATAGAGAAAAAGAATTAGTTGAAATTTTAGACAAACACAGAAAAACAGATGGAAGTTATGATGTGCTTTTACCTGGAAGCGGCGGCAAAGATAGTATTTTTTTATCACACATTCTAAAATACAAATATAAAATGAACCCCCTCACTATTACTTGGGCGCCACATATTTATACTGACATTGGGTGGCATAATTTTAAAGCTTGGCAAAGAATGGGTTTTAATAATGAACTACACACACCCAATCCTCTGATACATAAAAAACTGACAAAACTCGCATTTACAAATTTATTGCATCCATTTCAACCTTTTGTAATTGGACAAACTTATCTAGCACCTAAATTAGCCTTAGAAAAAAAAATAGACTTAATTATTTATGGTGACGCTTATTTTGAAAAAGGAGTAGGTGGAAATCTATATAATATTTCAGGACACAAGAACAAGGCACTTTTTTATTCTAATAGCGAAGATCTTTATTTCGGGGGAGTTCATATATCAGAATTAGAAAAATACGACATTTCAAAAAGAGATTTATTTCCGTATCTACCTTTAAAAAACAAAGAAGATGAAATAAACAAACTTACCGTTCTGAATCTTCCGTTTTATTTAAATTATAACCCTCAAAGTAATTTCTATTTTGCTTCGGAACACTCAGAATTTAAAGTTAATCCATACAGAAGCGAAGGTACTTACACAAAATATTCTAGTTTGGATGACAAATTAGATAATCTTCACTTTTATACATGGTTTATTAAAACTGGCAGAGGAAGAGCGACCGAGGACGCAGCTTTAGAGGTTAGGAACAAAATTATTACAAGGGAGGAAGCAATCGCGTTGGTAAAAAAATATGATGGAGAATTTCCAAAAAGATATTTTAAAGAAATTTTAGATTATCTTCAAATTAGTGAAGATGAATTTGTGAAAACTATAGACAGTTTTAGGCCAGATTATCTTTGGAAAAAAAATAAGGACGGCTGGAAATTAAAACAAGCTGTTTGGATAAAATAGAATTAATTCCATAAATTTCGTGAAATGAGTCAGTCAAAAATATTATTAGTATTAACCAATCAACCTTTAACAAAGCATAATTTTAAAAGATTAGGTGTTGGCACAAAGTATAAAGGATGGAAGATTAAGTACTGGACAATATTGCCATTTGTTAACAAAAATATATATAGATTATATACCCAAAAGGGGAGCAGGTATAAAAAAAATAAAAATTTTGTTGAAATATTTTCTTTTTCAGATGTTTATAATCAATTGAAAAAGTTACCAAAAAATTTTTTTTATTTAAATTTATCTGGAAATTATATTTCAATTTCAATTTTAGAAAGAATTTTAAAATTTATAGAAGGAAAAAAAATAACTTTTATCACTGGTCCCGAGATAGACATAGATTTTTATACATTTGGAAATATAAAAAACTACATAAAAAGAAATAATTTATTAAAAATAATTAAACGATTAATTTTTATGTTAAAAAAAAAAATTCTTTCATTTATTTCATATAAGATTAAAAATGTAAAAGCTTCACTTACCTTTGTTTTTAACAACTCAACCTATATGAAAATGCATAAAAAATTTGAAAAAAATAAACTTGTTAAAGTTGATGGACCCGAATATCAGCTTTTTTTAAAAACTAAAAATTATAGAAACAATAATAAGACAATTGTATTTATCGATGATGTGGTTGAAGGAAGTTTTGATTATAAACTTGGTCGTACCCAAGACAACAGCAGAAAAAAAGAAGATTACTGGGGCCCAATGGGAGATTTTTTAAATTTTGTAAAAGAAAAGCTTCCTAGCTATAAAATTATTATTGCATCACATCATAGGAGAAATAAATATGATATTCCTATTAAAAATAATAAATTTATATTTGACAAAACAAGTGAGCTTATAAAAAGCTCAAAATTAGTTTTATGTCATAATTCATTTGCCTGTCAGCTTGCTGTTTTATTTAAAAAACCTTTAGTTTTTCTTACCTCTGATTACTATGAGTCTTACCATTACCACAGCCATCTGCTCACTAATGAACTCTCCAAAGCACTTGGTACGTCTTTAATTAAAATTGGAAAAAAATTTTATCCCAATAAAAGCATGATAAATAAAATTACTTCAGCAAAAATTAATTCTAAAAAATATAATAATTATAAAGAAAATTATATCCATTTTCCTGGAGCAAAAACATATGGTGATTGGAAAACAATTTTAATGCACCTTGATAAATTACATTAGAAAATATTAAATTGCTTAATTCAATTAAATACAATAGATCTAATATTTAAGAAAAATAATGAGAAAAAAAAAATTAGTTAAATTTTCAAAAAGTTACAATGATATTTTCTCAATAAAAAAATCACTATATAAAGAAAATACAAAGCGTTTAAAGTTTATACTTAAATCAAATAAGTCTTTAAAAAATGAAGGCTTAAGAAAATTTTGCAAAAATTGTGGTTATAAATCGTCACCAAAATTTCTCTCTCAGTTTGGAATGAACTATACTTTGTGTAAAAAGTGTAATCATTTAAATGCAATTAATTATGATAGCCCAAAATTTCTTCACAAACTTTATAGTGCTAACAAAGGAAAAAATTATGATCACGATAAAGACTACAATTATTTTTTTCAAAGAGTTAAAAATATTCACTTACCTAAAGTTGATTTCTTAAGACAAGCCATAAAATCAAAAATAAAAGTTTTAGATATTGGAGCAGGATCTGGACAGTTTTTGAAAGCCTTAGAACTAAGAAAAATTAAAGGTATAGGATACGAACCAAGTAAATCTTTTGTAAAAGTAGGGAAAAAAATTTTAAAAAAAAATAAATTAGTTCATTTAGATATGAACAAAACTTTTCATACAATTTTAAACGATAAAGAATCTAATGTTTTATCTTTAATTTGTGTTTTAGTTCACCTAGAAGAGCCAAATGCTATGATTGAAGCATTTAAAAAATCAAATTTAAAATATATATTTTTTTCAATACCAATTTTTTCACTTTCAGTTTTTATTGAGAATGCTTTTAAAAATGTAGCTCCTAGACATCTTGGAGCTGGTCATACCAATTTATATACAAAAGAGTCTTTATACTATATGGCAAAAAAATATAATTTAGATATAATTGGAGAGTGGTGGTTTGGAGCAGATTTTGCAGATTTATATAGAAGTTTCATCCACTCATCAAATACAACAAATTTAAATAAGTACAAATCTGAATTAGACAAAAATTTTTTTTCAGTTATTAATGAACTTCAAAATGTTTTAGACAGGAACAAGATTTGTTCGGAAGTTCATGTTGTTATGAAAAAGAAATGAACTGCAAAGTTTCTTAAAGCTTAAAATCTAATTAATATGAGAATAATTTCTAGGTTAGATATTAAAAACAGCAACTTAATTAAAGGTATTAATTTAGAGGGATTAAGAATAGTTGGGGAACCTAATAAATATGCAACAAAGTATTATAAGGAAGGAATAGACGAAATAATATTTATGGACGCAGTTGCTAGTTTATATGGGAGAAATAATTTATACGAAATTATTTCAGAGGCTTCAAAAAACATTTTTATTCCTATTACAGTTGGAGGTGGAATAAGAAGCATTGATGATGCTTTAAAAGCCTTCAAATTTGGCGCTGACAAAGTTGCTGTAAATACAGCTGCAGTAGAAAATAAAAATCTTATAAATCTTTTAAGTGAAAAATTTGGATCACAATCTATCGTGGTATCAATTGAGGCAAAAAAAATTAAAAATAATACTTGGGAGGTTTTTACTAATAATGGACGTCAGGAAACTGGACTTAATGTTGTTGATTGGGTAGCGGATTGCGAAAACAGAGGCGCAGGGGAGATTTTACTTACCTCTGTCGATATGGAAGGTACAGGTAAAGGTTTCGATTACGATTTATATTCAACAGTAACTAAATCTACTAGTATTCCTCTTATCGCGAGCGGAGGTTTTGGAAAACCGTCAGATCTCTCAAAACTAAATAATTGTTCAAAAATAGATGCAATAGCTATCGCTTACGCTTTTCATTACAACAAATGCAGTCTTTTAGATGTAAGAAATGAGGCTTTAAAATCAAAAATAAAAATAAGGCAATTAGATTAAAATGAAAAAAATTGTAATTGTTGATTACGATTGTGGAAATTTACTCAGTTTAAAAAGGGGAATTGAAAAGATAGGTTTGACCTCTGAAATAAGCAGAGATCAAAATAAAATTTTAAACTCAACGCATCTAATTTTACCTGGTGTCGGAGCATTTGGAAATGCTATGGACTTGTTAAAGAAATTTGATTTAGAAAATATAATTAAAAAATATGCCCTTGAGATGAAAAAACCTCTGCTCGGAATTTGTTTGGGAATGCAGTTATTGTTATCGAAAAGTTTCGAATTTGGTGAACATGAGGGATTAGGCATTATAAATGGGAAAGTAATAAAGATTAATCATTCAACAAATTCTAAAATTAAAGTTCCAAATATTGGATGGAGTGAAATTAAAATAGAGAAAGAGAAATCATTTGAGACTTTCAACAACAAAAGTTTTTATTTTGTTCATTCATTTATATCAGTTACTGAGAATAAAAATGAGACTATTGCACATTGTAATTATTACGACCTTAAAATTCCCTCTATAATCAAAAAAAATAATGTCATAGGTTGTCAATTTCATCCGGAAAAGAGCAGTAAAAATGGACTTAGATTTCTGGAATATTTTTGCAATTCAAATTAATAAAATAAATGAAAAATAATAAAAATATATTACTTTCAGGTTTTAATAAAAAAGAGTTATCAGATTTCAAAAAAAAATTTAAGAACTTGACTTTTTTTGAATACGAAAACTTTAAAAATTCAAAAATTATCTTCAGCGCATTTGTATCAAAAGATAGAAAAAGTTTTGAAACTTTTTATAATAATGATTATCAAAAAATTAAATCCCATTTATCTTGGCTGCATGTATCTGCTTCAGGAATTGATAATTATCCAAAAATATTAAAAAAAACTAAATTTACATTGACTAATTCAAAAATAATACAAGGCCCTGAAGTTGCAGACCATGTTTTTGCGTTACTACTTTCATTAACAAGAAATTTGAATTTAACAATAAAGTTTGGTCATAAAGTAAAATTTTTAAAAAGGCCTATTGAATTGAAAGATAAAAAAATTCTAATAATAGGTTTTGGTGGAATCGGAAGGTGTGTATCTGAAAGAGCTAAAGGATTTGGCATGAACATTAGTGCTTTAAATTTAAATCCTTGTAAAGTTCCAAATTACGTAAAAAAACTTTATAGTTTTAAACAATATAAAAAGGCTTTAAGTGACAAAGACGTAGTTATTTATTCAGTACCTTTAACAAAAAAAACAAAAAAAATGTATAATTCAAAAGTTTCCAAATATTTTAAAAAAGGTGCGATTTTAATTAATGTTAGCAGGGGTGAAGTTGTATGCGAAAAAACTCTTTATAAAAATTTAAAAAATAATTATTTAAGTGGAGCTGGATTAGACGTTTTTGCGAAAAATAATAAGATTAATAAAAAAAGTAAATTTAACAAATTAAAAAATTTTGTATTTACACCTCATATCGCAAGTATCTCAGATAACTTTATTATAAGAAATGATAAACTTATAAAAGACAACCTAAAAAATTTTTCTAAAAATAAAAAACTAAAAAATGTAATTACAAAAAAAAACTTAATATGAATGTTTTAATCACAAATCCAGGGAGAAGAATATATTTTATTAAATTTCTTCTTGATATTAAAAAAAAATACAGAAGTCTTAAAATTCATGTAAGTGATTGCAATATTTATTTGCCGACAATGAATATTAAAAATTTAAAAACCCACCTAGTACCAAAGGTTAGAGAAAGTAAAAAAAGATATAAATTGAAAATTATAAATATCGTTAAAAAAAATAAAATTAAATTAATTTTGCCTGTAACAGACCATGACATATTAATATTAGCTTCACTAAAAAAGAAATTTAGAAAGTTAGGATGTGAAATTGCTGTACCGAATATTGAAATAACGAAAATTTTACATAATAAACTTAAAACTAATTTTTTTTGCAAAAAACACAATATTTTGAGTCCAGAAGTGATAGAACCAAAAAAAATTAAAAAATTTAATAAAGATTATTCATTAATTGAAAAAGAAATATCAGGGAGTGCATCAAAAAACATAAAAGTTTTAAATAAGGGATCAAAAATTAAAATTAAGAAAAATTTTATTTACCAAAAATTCATTAACGGAAAAGAATTACATTTTGATATTTTAAATGATTTCAATGGCAGATATATTTCTTCATGTGTGAAGGAGAAAATCGCAATAAGAAATGGTGAAACTGATATTGCTAAAATTGTAAAAAAAAAGGAATACACATTTTTAGCTAAACAAATATCAAAAAAGATTAAACATCAGGGAAATTTAGATTGTGATGCAATTATTGACAATAAAGGTAAAGTTCATTTTATAGATTTTAATCCAAGACTTGGTGGGGGTTATCCATTCACTCATCTGTCAGGAATGAACTTCATTGAGGTTCTCATTAATTTAGTAAAAGGAAAAAAAACAAGGATTAAAGAGCCAAAACTAATAACTTCAGCAAAAACACTTGGAATTTTAAATTTATGAAAAAAAAGGGAGTATATATAATTGCTGAAATTGGAACAAATCACAACGGATCTTTAAAAAAAGCACTATCAATGATTGACCAACTTTCTAAAGCAGATATTGATGCTGTGAAGTTTCAATTGGCTAATCCAAAAGAAGTTTATAGCTACGATGCTTTTAAAGCTGCTTATCAAAAAAAAAATGATAAATCCGAAACAGTTTTAAAAATGAGTCAAAAACTTCAAATCTCAAAACAAGGTCATATTAAATTAAAAAAACGTTGTAAAGCTCGGGGAATTACATATTCTTGTTCTGCTTTTGATTTAGAAAGCTTATCGTTTCTTGATAAGAAATTAAAAGTCCCTTTCTTCAAAATACCATCTGGAGAAATAAATTCTTCAGATATGATAAGTTACATTTCAAGAAGAAATAAAAAGATAATTTTGTCAACAGGCATGTCAACTTTAAATGAGATAAAAAATACTGTTAAAAAATTGAAAAAATTTGGAAATAAAAGGATAACTTTACTACATTGTGTAAGTTCTTATCCAGTTGAAGAAAAAGATATAAATTTAAATATTCTTGACACACTAAAAAAAAAATTTGGATGTGAGATAGGTTATTCAGATCATTCGATTGGAAGCCAGGCTTGTTTAGCGGCTGTAGCGAAAGGCGCTAAAATAATCGAAAAACATGTAACAACATCATCTAAGCAAGCTGGCCCTGATCATAAAGCATCAATGAATATCAATGACTTCAAAAAATTGGTAAAAAAAATACGTAAACTAGAAATAATTCTAGGAACTGAAGAAAAAAAGTTCTCAAAAAATGAATTAGAAATTAAAAAAATGGCGCGAAAAAGCATTGTTACCTCTCGATCTTTACAAAAAGGCCATATAATAAAAAAATCAGATTTAACTTTTAAAAGACCAGGAACTGGTTTGCCACCAACAATGATAAGCTACCTAGTTGGAAAAAAAATAAAAAAAAATATAAAAGAAAATAAAGTTTTAAAAAAAAGCTATATACAGTGAAGGTCTTAGCAATTATTCCAGCTAGAGCTGGATCAATAAGGTTAAAAAACAAAAATAGACTTACTTTTGGGGGAAAACCCTTAGTTAATTGGTCCACAAGTTTTGCACTTAAAATTAAATACGTTAACGATATCGTAATATCGACTGATGATAAAAAAATTATTAAATATTATAAAAATGATCCAAAAATAAAGGTCTTTAAAAGACCCCATAGTTTAGGTGGAAGCAAAATTGAAACAATCAAAGTAATTTATGATGTTATCAAAAAATATGAAAAAAAATATAATAAAATTAATACTATCATATTACTACAAGCCACTTCACCGTTTAGGTCAAAAAAAAAAATTAACATTGCTTTTAGAAGTTATAAAAATTTAAAAATGCAAAGATCTATTGTAAGTGTTTCAAAAAATATAAAAAAAAAAGGAAGGAGTTTTATAATTTCAAATCAATTTCTGAAGATATCAAAAAAAGACAAAAAAAAACAAAAATATCAGATGAATGGAAATTTTTATATTGCTAGTAAAAACTTTTTGAAAAAGAATAAATCTTTTTTTCAAGATGGAAAAACATTACCTGTTATCCTAAATTCAAAAAGATTAAATGTAGATATTGACACCAAAAAAGAATACATTACGGCAAAAAAATTCTTGTAAATAATTAATTAAAATGAAAAATAATAATTTTAAAATCTCAGAAATTTATAATACTTTTAAAAAGGCTTTTAAAAATAAACCTAAAGGGCACCATGATCCTATTTTTTTAGGAAATGAAAAAAAGTATCTAAATCAATGTATTTCCTCTGGATATGTTTCTTATGTTGGAAATTTTGTAAATTTATTTGAAAAGAAGGTTTCATCTTTTACGAAATCTAAGTTTGCAGTAGCCACTTCATCTGGAACATCAGCTCTTCATTTAGTTCTTAAATATTTTAATTTAAGTGAAAAAGACGAAGTTTTATTACCAAGTTTAACTTACGTTGCAACTGCTAATGCTATTACGTATTGTGGGGCTACACCAAATTTTCTTGATATTGAAAATGATTCTTTGGGTATTTGTCCAAAAAAACTTCAAATGTATATTAATAAAACTACAGTAAAAGTTGGTTCACATTTGTTTAATAAAAAAACAAAAAGAAAAATCAAGGCACTTATTGCTGTACATCTCTATGGTTTTCCATGTCGAATAAAAGAAATTAGAAAAATTTGTAAGAAACATAATATTCTTTTAATAGAAGATGCAGCCGAGGCTTTTGGTTCTTATTTTGATAAAAAACATTTAGGAACATTTGGAGATGCTGGAATTTTAAGTTTTAATGGCAATAAACCAATTACTTGTGGAAGTGGAGGAGCAATTTTAGTTAATAATAAAGGAATGAGTAAAAGACTTAAACATTTATCAACGCACGCAAAAAAAAATAGTTTGTACGACCACGTGCATGATGAAATTGGTTACAACTATAGAATGAACAATCTTTCAGCAGCTGTAGGTTGTGCGCAAATCGAAAATATTAAAAAAATTCTTTTAGCCAAAAGAAAAAATTTTAAGTGGTACCAAAAAATTTTTAAAAGGCTTAAATATGTAAAAATTTTAAAAGAGCCTAAATTTTCAAAAACTAATTACTGGTTGATTACAGCAATATTGGAAAATAAAAACATTAAAAACAAATTGCTTAAAAAACTTAAACCAAAGGGATATGGATTGCGGACAACTTGGAGACCACTTCATTCTTTGAAGATTTTTAAACACTGCCCAAAAGATACAATGAAAAATTCAAATAATTTCTTTGAAGTGGCAATTAATTTTCCAAGTAGTCCAAAAATAAATTACAAGTGAAAAAAAAATTTATAGCAATTTCTGCTGGCAGATCTGATTATGACAGATTTTATCCATTATTAATGGACCTTAAAAAATCTTCAAAAGCAAAACTATTTATTTACCTTACTCAGGCAAATTACAATGATACTTTTGGTAGTGACATAAAAATGATTAAACAAGAATTCAATGTATTACACAATAATCGTAAAAATAAAAATTTTAAAGATAGTCCATATGAAATGATACAAAATTTAAGTTTAGATATATCTCACTTGTCGAAACATATTAAAAAAATTAAACCTGATGTTATTTTAGTTATGGGAGATAGGTACGAAATGTTAGTTGGTCCTTTATCAGCCATACCTTTTAACATACCAGTAGTTCATTTTTTTGGCGGAGCTATAACTGAGGGTGCGATTGATGAACTTGTAAGACATAGTATTTCAAAAATGAGTCACTATCATTTTGTTTTATTAGAAAAATACAGGAGGAGATTGCAAAACTTAGGTGAAGAGAATTGGAGAATTAAAACAATTGGTATGCCAACTCTAAATAAAAAAATTAATCTTAAAATAAAAACACCAATAAGACTTAATTTTAAATCTAATTTTGATTTTGAAAAACCATTTATGATTTTGACTTTCCATCCAGTAACTTTAGAGCTCAAATACTTAACCAAACAAGTAAATGAGTTGATAAAAGCAATTAAAATTAGTAAATTAAACGTAGTCCTGACATACCCTAACCCTGATCCAAAGTTTAATGAAATAATCAAAATTTTTAAAAAACAATTCAAAAACAATAAAAAATTTTTAATTTTGAAATCTGCTGGAGAAAAAAATTATTTTAAACTCATGAAAAAAGCAAAATTAATGATTGGAAATAGTTCAAGTGGAATAGTAGAGGCAGCATCTTTTAAATTGCCAGTGGTTAACATAGGCTCAAGACAAACAGGTAAATTTAAGCCAAAAAATGTCATAGATACAAACTATAATCATAAAAAGATTTTAAGTAGCATTAGTAAAGCTTTAAGCAAAAATTTTAAAAAAAAAATAAAAAATCTTAAAAATCCCTATGAGTCTAAAATTAATGTTAATAAAATTACCAAAATTCTAATAAAATTAAGTAAATCAAAAAAATTAATCAAAAAAAGATTTATTGATGTTAAAAGATAGTATGATGAACAAAAAAATTTTAGTTACAGGTGCTACTGGATTTATAGGATCTCACCTTGTCGAATTGCTTGTTAAAAAAGGTTTTAATGTAACAGCCTTTGATAGGTATAATACAACTTACAATCTTGGCTGTCTCTCAAAATCTCAATATAAAAAAGATATAAATTTTGTATTTGGAGACATAAGAGATTACGACTCAGTTTATAAAGCATCTAAAGGCAAGGATTTAATTTTTCATTTAGCCGCTCTAGTTGGCATACCTTATTCATACTATTCACCATTGGCATATATAAAAACTAACATAGAAGGTACCTATAATGTTTTAGAAGCTGCAAAAACTTTGAGTACAAAAGAGATTGTTATCACTTCCACAAGTGAAACATATGGTTCAGCATTAGAAGTCCCAATAAAAGAAAATCATAGACTTATTGGGCAATCTCCTTACTCAGCATCAAAAATATCTGCTGACCAATTATCAATTAGTTATTGGAAATCTTACAAACTCCCAGTCAAAATAATAAGACCTTTTAATACATTTGGTCCAAGACAGTCTTCAAGAGCAGTGATACCAACAATTATTTATCAAGCACTTAATAACAAAAATATTAAACTTGGTAGCGTAAAAACAACAAGAGACTATACGTATGTGACCGATGTTTGTAATGCATATTTACATTTGCTCAAAGTTAAAAATATTTATGGTGAACCAATCAACGTAGGTTCAAATAATGAATTTAAAATTATCGATATTGCAAAAAAAATAATTAAACAAGTAAATCCTAAATTAAAAGTCGTCATAGAAAAAAAAAGAATTAGACCACTTCAAAGCGAGGTTCAAAGACTAAGGTGCAACAATAAACTTATATTAAAAAAAAGCTCTTGGAAACCTAAAGTAACTTTTGATATGGGGCTTAAAAAAACAATTGATTGGATAAGATCAAATAGAAATTTAGAAAATTCAAATATATATAGAATTTAGAATGATAGAATATTTACTCAATAAAAATAAGACTTTCAAAGAAGCTCTTTTACAATTAGAAAAAAATTCAGAAAAGTGTCTTATCATTACTCAAAAAGAAAGATTTTTAGTAGGCACACTTACAGATGGAGATATAAGAAGAGCTTTATTAAATGGGGCAAGTATTAACTCCAATATTTTTAAATATGTAAAAAAAAATCCAATTTTCATGAAGGATATTGACTTGGAAAACTCAGTAAATGATTTATCAAAAAATAAAAAATTAATTAAATTAATAGAAAAAATTAGTGACGATCATATTGATATTATTCCTGTAATTAACAAAAAAAAAGAAATAAAAAAAATAATTTATAAAAAAAATTTAAAAAAATTTTTTAAAAATAAGAAAAAATTAAGAGAAAATTCAGTTTTGATTATGGCTGGTGGACGTGGACAAAGACTTAAAGATTTTACAAATTATTTCCCCAAACCACTTGTACCTATAAATAATGAAACGGCAATGGAAAATATAATTAATAATTTTTCTAAATATGGAGTTAAAAATTTTTTTGCAAGTGTCCATTATAAAAAAAATTTGATAAAGACTTACCTTAAAGAAAATAATATTAAAAATGTTAAATTTTTGGATGAACGTATCCCCCTCGGTACAGCAGGCTCTATTGGTTTATTAAAAGGAAAAATTAAAAATGATTTTTTTCTAATTAATTGTGACACAATCCTATCTATTAATTTAGAAAAATTTTATGATTTTCACAAAAAAAATAATTTTAGTATAACTCTCGTAGCAGCATCGAAAAATTTCCAAATTTCTTATGGAGCATGTAAAATAAATAAAAAAAATGGACAACTTATAAAAATATCAGAGAAGCCAAATTTTAATTACCTAGTATCTGTAGGATTATATCTTATCAAACCAAGTGTAATAAAAAGTGTGGCAAAAAATAAACATCTTGATATGGACATTTTATTAAAAAAAGTTAAAAATAAAGGCGGCAAAGTTGGGGTTTTTCCTATAAGTGAAAATAGTTGGAAAGACACCGGATCACTTGAAGATGGAATTAATTAATATGCAAGAAAACATCAACATAGAGCAATTAAAAGATAAGGGTTTTTTAACAATAAAAAATTTTCTTGATAAAAAAGAAGTTGAAAAAATTGTGAATCGACTTAAGGAAGTTCCTCTTGAAAATATAGGCCACGGGGATCAGAGAGGATATTTTCCAGTTACAGCTAAGGCTAAACTGGCCAAATTTTTAAAATTAGATTTTAAATCCCTCATAACTTCTAGCATGCTAATAAAAATGGCAGAAAAATTAGAATTAAAAAAAATTGCAGAGAATTTTTTTAAAAGTGATGTGAACTTACATATGATTGATAGTTACTATAGTCCTGTATCAAAGGAGCCATGTATTGATTGGCATTCAGACATGACTTTTAAACCTGGAATAAATTACAATATCAATATAGCTTCACTAAAATTCTTTTTTTATTTGACAGATGTTCAAAGCAAAAATGGTTGTCTGGCATACGTGCCATATAGCAATGTAATTACAAAAGCAGTAGCAGAGTTGATAGTATCAAAAAAAATTAAATATACTCCTTACTGGGATCTTCAAAAGTTGAGAAATTTAGTTTTATCAAAAGATAATTTAAATCAAATTTTAAATGTCACAGGAGAAGAAAAGTTTGAGAAATTTATTGAAAATACAAAGTTTATAGAAAATAAAGATAAAGATACAGAAAAGTTTGACCTAGAAATGGGGAGAGGTGGAGTGGTAATATTTGATGAATTCGGAGTTCACCGCGGCTCAATGCCATCTAAAACTTCAAGACAAGTACTTAGAATATTCTATAGAAAAAAATAAATTTCAATTTTAAAATAAATGAAAATATTAGTTTTAATGGCTGGAGCAAGAGCTGGCGCAGAGTTTTTGCAAAGTCTATTAGATGGGCATAAACAAATTTTGCAATTGCCAGGCATACTTCACGTTAATGACGAATTAATTAAAATTTTGTCTATCAAATCAAAAAAAAATTTAGCAGAAGAATTCATAAAAAAATATGAATATTATTTTGACTCAAGAAAATCTAATATTGAAAGACATAATATGCTAGGCTTAAAAAAAAAAGATCACTACAGAGTTAACAAAAATTTTTTTATTAAAAAATTTGTACAAATTTCCAAAAAAAAAAAAAGATTTCAAAATGAATGGTTCCAAAATCTTTATCTTATACATTTAGCATATAATTTTAAACTTAAAGAGAGTAACATTAAAGTTTTTGTTATCAATGCCCACATAATACCTTATGTAATTAATTTTAATTCTTATTTTAACAACGTAAAATTTGACATTATACATACGATTAGAAATCCACTTGCATCAATCTCTTCAACAATTAAAAATTGGATAAAGTATAAAAATGGATATTTTTTTACTCCAAAAGAATTATACTACAATCTCAAACTGGTTTTTTTTGGGATCGATGAGATAGTAAAATTGAATAAAAAAATATATATAATTCAACTAGAAAACTTACATCAAAAATCTAACATCGTTCTTAAAAATTTTTGTAAAATTTTTAAAATTAAATTTTCTAATAAATTAAAAAATTCAACCTTTCATAATCTAAAATGGTGGGGTGATAAAATAAGTGGAAAAGATAAATCAGGTATAAACAAAAAACATAAGGTAAGTTATGATATAAAATATTTTACAAAAAATAATTTAGCTTTTTTTCAAAATAAATTAAATTTAAAATTGAAAACCTATTGTTATGAAATTATTTCAGAACAAAGTTTAAATTTACATACATTACCTTTTAAATGTGAGTTTTTAACCTGGAAAAATACTATTAAAAATAGACGATTGAAGCATATAATTTCAATTCCATATTTTTATTTTAAACGAATAATTTTATTTACATTTTTTAATTATGAAAATACAAATTTACCTGCTTCTATTGGTCTAGATAAAGGTAAAATTATAAAATAAAATATAAAAAAATGTATTTCAACAAAAAAAATAATTTTTTTCATGGAATAATGTTTCATCATTTTCACGACAACTTGAAGCATAAAAAAAGCCAAGGATCAATTTCAAAAGAAGATTTTTGCAAAATTATAAAATTTATAGGAAGAGAAAATATAATTAATGCAGATTTATTTCAAAAAAAACTCAAAGATAACAATTTAAAAAAAAATGAAGTTTGTTTTACTTTTGATGACTCAGTTAAAAGTCAAATCGACATAGCACTCCCAGTTTTAGAGGAATTTAAAATTAAAAGCTTTTTTTTCGTTTATTCTTCAATATTTGAAAATCAACCAGATAACTTAGAATTTTTTAGATACTTCAGAATGAATTATTTTGAAAATATTGACGAATTTTATAATAATTTTTATAAGATTTTAGATAGAGATCTATCGAATTTTTTTGAAGAAAAAATATCCATAATACAAGAAAAAAAGATTAAATTTCCCTATTACTCTATAGAAGACATAAAATTTAGATTAGTAAGAGATCAATTTTTAAGTAAAAAAGAATATGAAAAATCAATGTTTGAAATGATGAAAAGAAAAAAATTTGATCCCGAGACAGTAAAATCAAAAATTTTTTTTAATAAAGAAGACGTTATTAACCTGAGTAAATTAGGACATTCTATTGGATTACATTCTCACTCGCATCCCACTTCATTTAAAGAGCTTAATCAAGAAGATCAAGAAAAAGAGTATAAGAAAAATTTATATATATTAGCAAAAATTCTAAACAAAAAAGAAGACGAAATAAAATGCATGTCACATCCGTGTGGAAGTTACAATAAGTATACCTTAAAAGTTTTAAAAGACTTAGGTATTGAAATTGGTTTTAAACAAATCATGAACATAGAATCAGACAAAGGAATGTTAAAAATAAATAATTCACCTTTGGAGATCGCAAGACAAGATCATGCTGAAATAATCAGAAGGATTAATGAGTGAAAATAACTTTATTTACTTCAAATAAAAGCAGACATAATTATTTTATTAATTTATTATCTAAAAATTGCAAAGAGTTGTTTGTTGTACAGGAAAGTTCTACAATTTTTCAAGGTTCTATGCCTGGCCACTATCAAGTTTCAAATACAATTAAAAACTATTTTGAAAGCGTCAACAAGGCTCAAAATAAAATTTTTGGTAATAGCTATATCAAAAATTTAAACAAAAATATTAACATACTTCCGCTTTCTATGGGTGATTTAAATCAATATGAATTTACATCACTAAGTAAGTTTTTAGAAAGCGATCTATATATAATTTTTGGATCAAGTTATATCAAAGGAGATTTAGTAAATTTCCTTATTAAAAAAAAGGCAATAAATATTCATATGGGTCTCTCACCATACTATAGAGGAACAGACTGTAATTTTTGGGCACTTTATGATGATAATCCTCATCTAGTTGGTGCAACAATTCATTTGCTTTCAAAAGGTTTAGACAGTGGCCCGATAATTTACCATGCGCTATCAAAACTTAAAACTAATCCTTTTGAGTATACTATGTCTACAGTTAAATCAGCGTTTCATTCCATTTCAGAAAGAATTAATAATGGTAAAATATTAAATATGCCAATAAGCAATCAAGAAAAAATTAAAGAAATAAGATACTCTAAAAGCAAAGACTTTTCAGAAGAAGTTATCAAAAAATTTTTTTCAAAGAAAATTGATTTAAATGCTAAAAAATTTGATGAATCTTTATTAAAAAATCCTTTTTTCTTGGAAAAATAAAATTAATTTGGAATTTTTTTATGACAATTTTCAGAAAACATCTTAAAAATAAAAGAATAATTATAACTGGTCACACAGGTTTTAAAGGATCTTGGTTAACCCTGTGGTGTGTTTTATCTGGTGCTAAAGTTATTGGAATATCAGACTACTTAACAAGTAGTCCGTCACACTTTAAAAGACTGCAGCTTCATAAAAAAATGAAAAATATCAAACTAGATATTAAAAATTTACCAAAACTAAAAAAAATATTTGTCAAAAACCGACCAGACTATGTTTTTCACTTAGCTGCACAATCTTTAGTTAAAAAATCTTTCGAAAAACCTGTTGAAACTTTTATGAGTAACACTTTAGGAACAATGAATATTTTAGAGTCATTATCATTATTAAAAACAAGGTGTCATGCAGTTATTATTACAAGTGATAAAAGTTATAAAAATTTAGAAATAGAAAGAGGTTACACAGAAAATGATTTATTAGGAGGCGATGATCCTTACAGCGCTTCCAAAGGCGCCGCTGAGCTTATTATAAATTCATATTATAAATCAGTTTTAAGGTTTAAAAAAAATCTTTCTGTTACAGTTGCTCGAGCAGGAAATGTTATAGGTGGTGGTGACTGGTCTGATGATAGAGTAGTTCCGGATTGTGTGAAGTCATGGTCAAAGAACAAATCTGTACAAATTAGAAATCCCAATTCTACAAGGCCATGGCAACATGTTTTAGAAGTCATTAGGGGCTATATACAATGTGGGATTCAGAGTAAAAAATATAAAGAAACAATTAATGGTGAAGCTTTTAATTTTGGACCCAGAATAAATCAGAATAAGACAGTAATTCAATTAGTAAAAGAGATGAAAACTCACTGGAAAAAAGTGAAATGGAAAATTAAAAAAGATAAAACAAAAAAAAAAGAATATAAATTATTAAAACTAAATTCTTTAAAATCTAAAAAAGTCTTAAGTTGGGAGCCAGTTTTAACTTTTAAGGACTCAGTGAAACTCACAACTTTGTGGTACAAAGAGTATTATTCAAAAAAAATTGATTGTTTTAGTCTTTCATCTAAACAGTTATTTTTTTATGAAAAAAAACTTATGAAACATTTTCGAAATAAAAAAATTAAGGTTTAAAATGAAAGTGGTAATTTTAGCAGGAGGATTAGGAACAAGAATTTCAGAGTATACTAAAACTATTCCAAAACCTATGATTAATATAAATAAAAAACCTTTAATATTACATATTATGAAGCACTTCGCTAAGTATGGATTTAATAATTTTTATATTGCTTTAGGTTATAAAGGAGAAATTATAAAAAAATTTTTTAAAACAAAAAAGTTCAAAGATTGGAAGATTAATTTAATTGAAACTGGTCAAAAAACAATGACAGGCGGAAGATTAAAAAGATTAAAAAAACACTTAGATAAAGAGACTTTTTTACTAACATACGGTGATGGAGTTTCAAATGTAAACTTGAAAAAACTCGTCAAATTTCATAAAAAAAATAAAAAGATTTTAACTCTTACTGCCGTTAGACCACCCGCAAGATTTGGTGCGATTAAACTTAAAGGTAACAAAGTAACTTATTTTAAAGAAAAATCTAAAATTGATGAAGGATGGATCAATGGAGGATTTTTTGTTATGGAGCCAAAAATATTTAAATTTCTCAAAAATGATAAAACTTTTTTGGAAAGAGAGCCGATGGAAAATTTAAGTAAAAGAAATGAACTGATGGCTTTTAAACATTATAAATTTTGGCAGTGTGTTGACACTAAAAGAGACAAAGAGATCCTTGAAAAAATTTTGAAAAGATGATTTTTCAATGAAAGAAACTATGCTTGTAACTGGTGGAACTGGCTTTATAGGCTACCATTTACTTAAAAAATTAAAGAGAAAATTTTTGATTTTTTCTTTATCGTCCAAAAAACCAAGTACTAAAAGAAAAATTAAAAACGTAAAATATTTAAACTGTGATATATCTAAAAAGAAAAGTCTTTTTAATAAATTAAATAAACTAAGAAAAATAGATTATGTTATAAATCTTGCTGGATATGTTGATCATTCAAATAAGAAAAAAACCTCAGAAACCCATTATCACGGCTGCAAACATCTTGTAGACTTTTTTACTTCAAAAAAAATTAAATTATTTATTCAAATAGGTAGCAGCTTAGAGTATGGAAATCAAAAAACACCCCATCATGAGAAACTTAAATGTTATCCAATAGGTACTTACGGAAAATCAAAATTAAAGTCGACAAAATATATTTTAAAAATTTCAAAAAAAAAAAATTTACCTAGTATAATATTACGATTATATCAAATTTATGGACCCAATCAGAGCATTAACAGACTTATACCAATAGTAATTGACTCATGTTTAAAAAATAAAAAATTTAAATGTTCATCCGGCATCCAAATAAGAGATTTTTTATATGTGGAAGATTTAATAAATTTAATCAATAAAATAATCTGTACCAAAAAAAAGATCAGAGGCATTTATAATGTTGGTTCAAATAATCCTAAAAGAGTTATAGATATAATAAATACAATTCAAAATAAGATTAAAAAAGGCCAACCTTTATTTGGAGAAATTTCCATGAGAAAAGATGAACAAATGAAGTATTTTCCAAGTACTCAAAAATTATCAAAAATACTCTCTTGGAAACCAAAAATTTCAATAAACTCTGGACTTAGTCAAACAATAAAGTCTTATAGATAAGTTATTAAGATAAATTAGATGGTGGGTGTGATAAGAATTGAACTTATGACCTCTACGATGTCAACGTAGCGTTCTACCACTGAACTACACACCCTTAAACTTATAAATAAATAATGGTATAACATTTTAAAAATTCATGTACATAATTTAAATATGAGCAAGACTACAAACTATTTAACAAATTTATTGATATATCTAGTATATCTTTTTCCTTTCACATTTATTTTTGGCAATCTGTTTACCAATATTCTTATTTTTTTAATTGGAGCTTTAGGGATTTTTATTTTTAAAAGAGATCTCCTTATTTGGAATCATAAAATATCGATTTTATTAATTTTACTTTTTTTCTTTTTAATTTTGATTTCAACACTTAACCAAATCTATTTTTTTAAAAAATACCCTGATTGGATAAAATCAGTTTTGTATATAAGATTTTTTTTATTATTAATTGTTATTAAAGCAATGGTTTATAAAAAAGTAATAAATTTGAATAACTTCATCTACATTTGTTTTTTTATTTCTTCAATTATTTCTTTAGACATAGTAATTCAATTTTTTCTAGGATATGATTTGGTTGGAAATGTACCTGTCACTTTTCCTGGCATGGTTTATTATACAGGTTTTTTCAATAAGGAATTGATAGCTGGAGGCTTTATATTAATGTTTGCGTCCTTGGGAATTTTTGCAATTCCACTTTTATTTAAAAATCAAAAAAAGTACCTTATAACTTTACTTTTTTTAATAACATTTTCATTATTCGCTGTTTCTCTACTTTTAGCAGGGAATAGAATGCCAGTTATTATGTTTGCAGTTTTTGCCGTTATATTATCAATGATTATCAAAAATAAAGAGTATAAAAAAAGATTCTTAATTTTAAGTTTTTTAGTTTTATTTATAAGCACTGCAATTTTTTATAAATCAGAAATGATTAACAAAAGATTTCAAAGTTTTTTAGTTGGAATACCTAATCCAATAGTAGTTTTGAGTGAAGCTTCAAAAGAGTATCCAAAATTAGATAAATATAAAAATTCAGGGATTATTTTCAGTAATAATAAAGAATTTCAAAATTCTAAAGAACTTTTAAATTCTCTTCCCTTTTATACAGGGCATGCTCAAATTTTTATTACTTCAACTGATCTTATTATTGATAATCCCTTAATTGGCAAAGGTATTAAGTCATACAGAAATAATTGTTCTAGTATAATGCATCTTCCTAATAGAGTTTGTGAGAGTCACCCGCATAATTTTTACCTTGATATATTAAATGATACGGGTTTTTTAGGTTTGGTTTTAATTTTAATACCTGTTTTAATACTCTTATTCAACGTTTATAAAGAATATCTTAAGGGTGAGGAAAGAAACAATAATATCTCAAATTGGATATATCTTGCAATTATAATGTCAACTATAATCCAATTTTTTCCTTTTAAAAGTTCAGGTAGTTTTTTTTCAACATTTAATTCAGCGTACACCTTTTTAATTTTAGGTTTTTTACTTGGTTTAAATGAAATGAGATATAAAAGCTTTAAATAATAAGCAGTTTATTTTAAAAAAAACAGTTTTGATCTATTTACAAGCATTCCATTAAATAATATAAGAATTTGCCTGGTAATTATTGCGAAGGGGTTATACCCGATCCCATTCCGAACTCGGAAGTCAAGTCCTTCAGCGCCGATGGTACTTTGTCTTAAGGCACGGGAGAGTAGGTCGTTGCCAGGCTAAATATTTATGAAAGTTGCTAGCTCATTAAAATCACTAAAAAAAAGAGATCTTAACTCAAAATTAGTTAAGCGAAGAGGGAAGGTCTATATAATAAACAAAAAAAATCCAAAATTTAAAGCACGCCAAGGATAGCTATGAACAATCAAGATCATAAAGATACTTGGGTTGGATTCACGAAATTTGTTTTATGGGGCACTATTATAGTTGTTTTAATCTTAATTATTCTTGCACTAACTTTGCTTTAAAATTTTACAAATTATGAATAATAAAAAAATTCCTGTCTTTGACATAGCTTTAGGAGAAATAGAAAAAAAGTATATTAAAGATTGTGTAGACACTTCTTTTATAGGTCAAGGACCTTATGTTAAGAAGTTAGAGGAAAAATTTAGCGCTTTTGTTGATTGTAAATTTGGCATAACAACAACTAGCGGAACAACTGCTCTGCATTTAGCTTGTGCTACAATAGGTTTAAAAAAAGACGATCAAGTTTTAGTTTCATCAAGCACTAATATGGCCTGTCCATTTGCAATAGACTATTGTGGCGCTATTCCTATTCCAATCGATATAGAAAAAGATACATGGCAAATGGATGTAAGTAAAATTGAAGAAAAAATAAATAAAAAAACAAAAGCAATTATGGTAGTGCATCTGTTTGGGCACCCAGTTGATATGGATCCAGTTTTAAAAATTGCAAAAAAATATAATTTGAAAATTATTGAAGACTGCGCAGAGTCCCATGGCGTAGAATATAAAGGAAAAAAAGTCGGTTCTATTGGAGATATCGGGGCCTTTAGCTTTTTTGCTAATAAAACAATTACTTGTGGAGAAGGTGGTATGGTTACCACTAATTCACCTGAACTTGCAGAAAAGGCAAAAAGTTTAAAAAATTTAGCTTATGGTAAGACAAATAAATTTATGCATGATGCAATAGGATTTAATTATCGACTACCAAATATCAGTGCTGCTATGGGTTTAGGACAGTTTGAAAATATTGAAAATGTTTTTAAAGAAAAAGAAAGAATTTACAAAAGATACACAGAAAATCTTCAAAATATTAAAGGAGTAAAAATACCTGCGATACGTAGTTGGGTTACAAAGTATATAATGTGGGTGTATAATTTATATTTGGACAAAGAGTTTCCTATTTCCAGGGATGAACTCGTTAAGGTTTTAAAAGAAAATAACATTGATACAAGAGATGCATTTGTTCCAATTAATATGCAACAAGTGCTTATTGATAAATATAAATTATTCAATAAAGATGATTGTCCAAACGCTAATTATATTATGAAAAATGGTTTTTATTTGCCATCTGGTAATACAATTACAAATGATGAAATTGATATAGTTTGCGACATTATTAAAAAAGTTTCAAAATAATATAGGATTTAAATGAATTTTGCTGTTATCGGACTTGGATCATTTGGTATAAAAAGAGCTTCAGCGGTTAATGACTCAAAGCAAGCAAAATTAAAATATATTTATGACGTTGATGATGAGAATGCTAAAAAAGCTTCAGAAAAACTTGGGGTTCCTATAAAAAATTATGATGAAATTTTAAACGATAAAGAAATAGAAGTAATTTGTGTTTGCACCCCAAATAAATTTCACAAAGAAATTATCATAGATTCGTTAAAAAAAGGAAAACATGTTTTTTGCGAGAAACCTTATGTACGAAATGTAAGTGAAGCAAAAGAAATTCTTAATTTTACGAAAAAATCAAAAGGAATTTTGCAGCTGGCTTCAAATCACAGATTTTTTGAAAGTGTTATTTATGCGAGAAAATTAGTAGACGAAGGTACTATAGGAAAAGTCTTAAGTTTTAATGGAAGGATAGGACATAATGGAGAACGTTTAAAAGACTCTTGGTTTTGGAAAAAAGAAATAAGTGGCGGTGGAACATTGTTAGATAATGGTTGTCATTTACTAGATCTATCAAGATTATTTGTTGGTAATTTTACATCTGGAAAAGGTTTAACTTCTAATGTTTTTTGGAAAAATATAGAAGTAGAAGATACAGCAAGCGGTATTTTTAAAACGAATGATGACAGGACCGCAACGATATATTGTTCGTGGAGATTATTTTCAGGTTATTTCTTTTTTGAGATAAATGGTTCTGATGGCTATATCAATGTAGATGGTAGATTTGATACCCATGGGGGTGATAAGATTTATTGGTCAAATAACAAAGAAAAAAAACTTCATTCAAAAGACTTCAGCCATATAAAACCTAACTCTTATCTTCTTGAGATTGAAAGTTTTATATCCAACATTAAAAATAATAATAAGATTTCTCCTTCTGCAGAAGATGGTCTTGAAATAATGAAGATGATTGAGTTTATTTACTCAAAATAATGAGAGAAAAGTTAGCTATTTTTTTAGATACCAAAAAAAATTCTGGTGGAGCATATCAAGAATTAATTTATATGATTGATAGGCTGGATACGTTATACAAAGGAAAAATTGAAATTGTAATAATATCAAACTCTAGAGATCTACAAATAAATATTAAAGGGAAGAAATTCACAACTCACTTTCTTTCAATGAATTTTTTTGAAAGGCACATTGCTTTTCTTAGAAATTATGATCCAACGATAAGAAGACTTAAAAAGTATTTTTTCTTCAAAAACAAATTAGAATCTCTTTTGAAAAAACTTAATATCGATCTAGTCTACTTTACTGGACCGTCTCAGTATTCAATGTACTTAGAAGATACAGATTTTATAATAACTATACCAGACGTATCTCATAGAGAAAATCTTGAATTCCCAGAGTGGACAAAGTCATCAGAATTTTTAAGGAGAGATGAAATTTTATCAAAGTCTGCAGTAAAAGCTATTGCTGTAATTACAAATGCTGAAATTATAAAAGATAAAATTTCACAATTTTACTCTGTTGAAAAAGAAAGAATTTATATTATTAATCATAGGCCTTCACTTGCAATATCAAAATTTGAAAAATTTGATCTTAATTTATCAAAGGAAATTACAAAAAAATTTAATTTGCCAGAAAAATATATTTTTTACCCAGCAATGTATCTTCCCCACAAAAATCACAAATATGTGATTGATACAATTAAGTTACTGAATGAAAAACATAAACTAAACATTTCTGCTGTTTTTTGTGGTAGTGATAAAGGTTACTTAGATAAAATAAAAAAATATTCATTGAATATTGGGCAAAATAAAAATACTTATTTTTTAGATTTTGTCGAAGATGATTATTTGCCGTATCTTTATAAAAATTCTTTAGCTTTGGTAATGCCAACCTTTAGCGGGCCCACAAATATTCCACCATGGGAAGCTTTTAAGCTTGAAGTACCAGTTTTTTATTCTGATATTCACAATATAAAAAAAGTTTATAAAGAAGCAGTATTTTACATTGATCCATTCAACCCGAGTTCTCTAGCTGATGGAATTGTTGAAATAACAGACAATTTAGAAAAAAAATCTCAACTAATATCTAATGGTTTGAGACTTTTAAATGATGTTGACGAAAATAAAGAGTTTGGACAATTTCTTAAAATATTTAACAAAAGAAGAAAAATTAAGGACACTTGGGAATTTATAAATTAAATATGTTAAAAAAATATAAATTAGCACCACAAACTAAGTTTTATGACTCCATGGCGGCTAACTGGAAACCTTTCATAATGTTTAGTCAATTTCCAAATTTACGATCGAAATTTTGTAACACTGATGCAAATGGTTTGAGATTTAATAACTTTAATAACAAAAATAATTTTGTTTCTATTTTTGATGAAAATGTAAAAACAAACAAAAAAAAAGCCGTTATTGTAGGTAACTCTTTTTCGTTTGGCGAAGGGGCTACATCTGATAGTCAAACTATATCAAATCTATTAAGTGAAAATTCTGACTATCACTTTTATAATTTATCAGGTAGAGGATTTTCAGGATTTCAGGAGATAACAAATTTTCTCTTACATTCAAATTACTTAAGAAAATTAAATAAAATTATAATTATATCAGGTTGTAACGATGCATTTCTTCCTTACTACAAAAAAAATATGTTTGAAAATTTTTTGGAACCAATCCATGGTTACAAATTATTTAAGTCCTCTATGAAAAAAACAGCTAGTGGTTGGAAAAATCGTTTAGCTAAATTATTATTAGGGAACATTTTCAAAAATATTAATTGGGACAGAATTAATAGACTCAACTGGAAAAATGAAATTTCAAATAGGTTTGAAAAATTAGAAAATAATGTACCAAAAAATCCAGATGAGCATTTGCAACTTATTATTGAGAACAATATCAGACATTGGTCTGTAATATCAAAAGGCATGAATGTGGAAGTTGATTTTGTTTTACAGCCAGTTGGTACCTGGACTAAAAAAAAACTTACAAAAGAGGAAAATGATTTGTTTTCAGAAGAAATTTCAATGGAAGGACAGGAAATAATTTATAAGCATATTGATATTAAAAAATATAATTTCATGAGAGAAATTCTTAAAAAAACAACCAGCCAATATGGAATTAACTTTTTAGACCTTAATGAATACTTCTCTCACGATAAATTTAATGAAGAATGGCTCTTTTTGAGCAGATTTCACTTTAATGACAAAGGCAATAAATACTTATCTGATTATTTACTGTCAAAATTAATTTCTTAATTTTATTAACTGTTATGAAGAAAATTATCAAAAAAATTATACCCTCTTTTTTTCAAAAATTTATAAAGAATATTTTAGAAAATTTAGAAAAGAAAAAATTTAAAAATATGACTAATAAACAAATATTTGGTGAAATTTATAAAAAAAAACTTTGGAGTTCAGATGAGGCAAAAGGAAAATTTAAGTACTATTCTGGAACTGGATCACATAATGAGGAATTTACAAAAATTTACATAAATAAAATAAAAGAATTTTTACAATTATTACCTACCAAACCAGATGTAGTCGATTTAGGATGTGGTGACTTTGAGATTGGTCACAAGATAAGAAAATATTGTGCAAACTATGTTGCTGTAGATGTTTTTGAGGATTTAATTTTACATAATAAAAAAAAATATCATGATTTTAATGTAATTTTTGAAACAATAGACATTACTCAAGATGAACTTCCAAAAGGTGAGGTATGTTTTTTAAGAACTGTCTTACAGCACTTATCTAACGAGTCTATCATTAGATTTTTAAAACTTATGAAAAATAAATATAAGTATTTAGTTATTACTGAACACCTGCCGGAAAATCCAAATTTTATTCCAAATAAAGACATGGACTCTGGCCCATTTATAAGATTAGACAAAAATAGTGGTATAGATTTAACAAAAAAACCTTTTAATTTAGATGTGGTATCTGAAAAAATATTATGCGATATAAAGTCCAATGAAAATTATAAGTTTAATGGTGTAATGAACACAAAAGTTTTACAACTAAAAAATTAAAAATATGATAGTAGGTTCAATTAAAGAAAACATAAATTTAGAAAAAAGAATTTCAATTACCCCGGAATCAGCTAAAAATATCATTAATCTTGGTATAAAGGTTCAAATAGAAAAAGGTTATGCTGAACATATCGGGATTTCAGACAAGTTATACGAAAACACAGGTGTTCAGATAATTAATTCTTCTAAAGAAGTCATAGAAAACTCAAACCTTTTAGTAAAAGTTGAATGTCCAGATGAAGAGCAAATTAGTTCTATGAAAAAAAATTTAATTTTGGTTGGCATGTTTAATCCATCAAAAAATGGGGATAAATTAAAAAATATTTTAAAAAAAGAAGTAAAAATATTTTCTCTGGAGCTTCTTCCAAGAATAACCAGAGCTCAATCTATGGATGTCTTATCTTCTCAATCAAATTTAGCTGGATACAGAGCTGTAGTAGAAAGCGTAGCTGAATTTGAAAAAGCTGTACCAATGATGATGACAGCAGCAGGCACTGTTCCAGCAGCAAAAGTTTTGGTTGTCGGAGCAGGTGTAGCTGGCTTACAAGCTATCGCCACAGCTAAAAGGTTGGGTGCCATAGTTTCAGCAACAGATGTAAGATCAGCTTCAAAAGAACAAGTTGAAAGTTTAGGAGGAAAATTCTTAACGGTTGAACAATCTGAAGACATGGAAACATCTGGTGGTTATGCAAAAGAGGCATCAGATGATTTTAAAAAGAAGCAAGCTGAAATGATGCAAGAAGCGTTGAAGAAAAATGATATAGTTATTTGCACTGCATTGATACCCGGAAAACCAGCACCAAAAATACTCTCAGAAGCTTTGGTAAAACTCATGAAACCTGGTTCGATAGTTTATGATTTAGCAGCAGAGCAGGGAGGTAATTCTGCATTTTCTGAGGCTGGAAAAACTAACTTAATTAATGGAGTAAAAGTTATAGGTGTAAAAAGCTTAATGAACAGATTGCCTATTACTGCCTCTAGTCTGTATGCGAAAAACCTATTTAGCTTCATACGAAATTTATATAGTAAGGAAAAAAAAGAATTTAATATAAATTTGGAAGATGAAATAATAGATAAGTCACTTATAAAGAAAGAAACTTAATATGGAAATAGATCCGTTTATATTTAGAATAAGCATTTTTATTCTGTCAATTTTTATTGGTTATTATGTAGTTTGGAGTGTTACACCATCTTTACATACACCATTAATGTCAGTAACAAATGCAATTTCATCTGTAATAATTGTAGGAGCAATAATTGCAGCTCTAGCAGGGTCTACAGAAAATATTTTTAATACATCTAGCATTTTTGGATTTATGGCTATTATTTTAGCAGCGATTAATATTTTTGGTGGATTTTTAGTTACTCAAAGAATGCTTCAAATGTATAAAAAAAAGAAAGATAAAAAATAATGATATCAGCGAATCTTTCAGCAGTTTTTTATCTAATCTCAGGAATTTTATTTATTCTTGCTTTAAGAGGTTTATCTTCTCCCGATACATCGCGACAGGGAAATTATTTTGGTATTGCTGGTATGACAATTGCTATACTTGTAACCTTTTTATCAATTGGAAATTTTTCTACTTCATTAGTTTACGTAATTATTTTTTTAGTTGTTGGAGGGGCTTTAGGTGCCTTTATAGCTTTTAGAATACCAATGACTGCCATGCCTGAGTTGGTAGCAGGCTTTCACAGTCTTGTTGGATTAGCTGCAGTTTTTGTTGCAATAGCAGCTTTTTTAAATCCCGAGGCTTTTAATCTTGGTATAATAGGTAATATTAAATTAGCAAGTCTGATTGAAATGTCTATAGGAGCTGCAGTGGGGGCCATAACTTTTTCGGGTTCAATTATTGCATTTTTAAAGTTAAGGGGAATTATGTCAGGCTCACCTATTGTTTTTAGTGGTCAACATTTATTAAATTTAATACTTGGAATAGCAATATTTGTCCTAATATTTTATTTATGCAAAACTCAATCAGAGAATATATTTTGGACAGTAATCACAATATCTTTTCTAGTTGGAGTTTTATTAATCATACCTATTGGTGGAGCTGATATGCCTGTGGTAATTTCAATGCTTAACTCTTATTCTGGATGGGCTGCCGCAGGAATCGGCTTTACTTTAGAAAATACAGCTTTAATTATAACGGGTGCTCTAGTCGGGTCATCTGGAGCAATTCTCTCATATATAATGTGTAAGGCTATGAATAGATCTTTTATAAGTGTTATACTTGGAGGATTTGGAGCCGATGATAGTTCTGACAACAAAAAAGAAAAGAAAGATCAGAAACCAGTAAAAAGTGGAAATGCAGAAGATGCAGCCTTTTTAATGAAAAATGCTTCATCAGTAATTATAGTGCCAGGGTATGGAATGGCTGTTGCACAAGCTCAACATGCGCTAAGAGAAATGGTTGATAAACTTAAAAAGAATGACATTAAAGTTACGTACGCGATACATCCAGTGGCTGGTAGAATGCCAGGGCACATGAATGTTTTGTTAGCTGAAGCAAATGTGCCCTATGATGAAGTTTTTGAACTTGAAGACATAAATAATGATTTTGCTAATTCGGATGTTGCTTTCGTTATTGGGGCTAACGATGTTACTAACCCAGTCGCCAAAACAGATCCAAAAAGCCCAATATTTGGAATGCCCGTACTGGATGTAGAAAAATGTAAATCTGTTTTATTTGTCAAAAGAAGTTTATCGCCTGGTTACGCTGGAATAGATAATGAGCTATTTTATAAAGACAATACTTTGATGTTGTTTTCTGACGCAAAAAAAATGACAGAAGATATTGTTAAGAATTTAGATTAATGAAAACAAAAATATTTTGCGATATTGCTGATTTTAAAACTATTAAATTTTTTAATAACAAATCTATTGTTTCTGGATTTACAACTAATCCCAGCTTAATGAGATTGGCTGGAGCTAAAAACTATAAAGATTATTCTCTAAAAATTTTAAGATTTTGTAAAAAAAAACCAATTTCTTTTGAGGTATTTGCAGACAATCCAAAAGAAATGCTTAAACAGGCCTACAAAATTAATTCTTGGGGTAAAAATGTTTATGTAAAAATTCCAGTTGTTAATTCTAGAGGGCATTTTATGGGCTCAGTCATTAAAGAATTAAGCGATGAAGGAATAAAACTTAATATTACTGCAGTTTACACTTTTGAACAAACAAAAAAAATCTATAGAAAATTAAATAAAAAAACAAAATCTATCATCTCAATATTTGCTGGAAGAATGGCAGATAAAGGAAAAGACCCAGTTCCAATATTTAAGAAGAGTATTTCTTTGACTAAAAAAAATAAAAATATTGAAATTCTTTGGGCAAGCACAAGAGAGGCATATAATTACATTCAAGCATCTCAACTAAAATGTCAAATCATTACTATGCCACCAAAAATAATTTCTCAAATATCATCGTTTGGAAAAAGTACACAAAAATTAACAATAGATACTGTTAAAGGATTTTTATCTGATAGCAAAAAATCTAAATTTAAGATTTAGCTAATATCCTTTTTATTTTTAAAGTTGGTTCAATAATAAAATCTAAAACTTTGATAAGTGAATTTTCATTTTTTTTTGAATAAGCAGTATCTATATCGATTATTTTTGAATGATATTTTTTTATGAAATTTTCAAACTTTATAAAATCATTTTCATTCCAATAATTTATATGTAACTGAGTTGATTGTATGCCAAAAGGAATAAATACTAATTTGTAAAAAAGCTGAGGAAGAAATTTAATTTCATTTTTAATAAACGGTGAAAGTCCGTATCCATCAATTATTCTAAATATTCCAGCTTTTTTTAGAGCATCAAATGTATTTAAATCATAAGTATGATTTGGAGCAAAAAAAGTATCAACCTTTATATTATTATCATCAAATATTTTTTTCCCTTTTTTTAATCTCGATAGTTGTTCTTGAAATGTGTGTCCAAAAAATTCTGATTTTCCTCCATACTTGAAATAATCTTTTTTTCGAGTTTCACTATCATATACGTGAGTATAACCATGCATAGCTACAGTCCAGTTGTTGTTTTGCCAATGTTTTACTATTTGCCAAAATTCGTCTCTTTTTTCATAAGATAAAAGTTCTGTATCTTGATTATTAGGTATTACTCCTACCACTGGTTTAATTTTGTATTCATTTAATATTCTTTCACATCTATCCATCATTTTCCAATTCATATTTGGAGCAATGTCATCGAACCTTAAAAGAATTCCAGTGTGTTCGCGCAAAGAATTTAAAAAATTTTGATACATAATAAAAAATTTACATTATCATTATATTATCCAAATTTATATAAAGCTATTTTTAAGATCATTAAAAAATATGAAAAATAAAGACAAACTAGTCAGCATAATACTTAATTGTTTTAATGGAGAGGAATATTTAAAACATGCTTTAAAAAGTATTACAAATCAATCTTATCAAAATTGGGAATTAATTTTCTGGGATAATAAATCTTCAGATAAAAGCAAACAAATTTTTGATTCGTTTAAGAATAAAAAATTTAAATATTTTATGGCAAAGAAACACACAAGCTTATATGCAGCAAGAAATTTGGCAATTTCTAAAGCAAAGGGTAATTTTATAAGTTTTATTGATGCAGATGATTTATGGGAGAAAGATAAGTTAAAAAAGCAAATAAAATTATTTGAAGATCAAAAAGTGGCTGTTGTTTATGGAAACTCATGGATTAGAA
>CACHJN010000006.1 GCA_902580115.1 uncultured Pelagibacteraceae bacterium
TAGCGACCTATAGGATTCATGAAAAAAATTTATCTTTATTGAAAAAAGGCGTTGAAATTATTGAATATGAGGATTGGTTAAAAAATAACAAAAAAAAAATTAGTGAAAAAAATTTTCAAATAATCAAAAAAAAAATACTACAATTAAAATTTATGAATATTAAATTTAAAAAAAACTTTTTTGATACGATGTTTTTTCTTATTAAAAATAGCAGGAGTATTCTAAATTTAAAAAACATAGTAATTTTGCTTTTAGCGAAAAATATACTAAAAAAAATAATGTGGTTTTATTGATCGGATGTTTAAAAAAATTATAAAATATTTATTAACATTTTTTAGAGAAGTTTATATCTATGAATCAAAGGGGAATAAAAAAAAAGTTTTTTATGTTAATTTTTATTTAAAAAAATATAGATCAATAAATTCTATTAAACATAAAAGTATTAAAAAATATTTGTCTAACAAAAATAGAAAAGAAAGATTTAAGAATAATCAAATCTTATTTGTTCTTTTCTTTAAGAAAAAAGCAGTAAGTTTTGGCTGGATGAATTTAAAATCTAGTTGGAAAATAACAGAAATAAATAAAATAATTTTTAAAAAAAATACCCTAATACTTTACGATTTTTTCACTGATATTAAAGACAGAAATAAGGGTTATTACACAAAAATTTTGAATTTAATTAAAAATATAAAAACAAAAAATAAATTTTTAATTTATTGTTTAAAAAATAATGAGAGTAGTAAAAGAGGTATTAATAAAGCTAAATTCATTTTAGTAGATAAAATGAAAGGTATATAATTTATGTTGAAATTTAAGATTTTTGAAAAATTTGACGAAGAATGTTCTAAAACTTTTGAATTATTAATTCAAAATGCAAATTATAATTTTTTTCAAACCTATAATTACTTGAAAAATTTATCTTCAGAAAACAAAGGAAAAATTAAAATTGTAGCAGTATATGATAATAAAAAAATAATTGCTATTCTACCATTAGAAATAAAAAAATATTTTATTTTTAAAATTTTGCAATGGATAGGAACTGAAAGATCTGATGTTTGTAATCCAATCTTGATAAAAAATTTTAATTTTTTAATTAAAGACAAAGAATTTACAAATCTTTGGGAGAATATTCTTAAACACTTAGGGGATTACGATCTTATTTTTTTTAATAATCAACTTTCACAAATTGGAAGTTGCACAAACCCATTTACTGAATATCTTAAATCTACAAAATTTTCTAAGATTTACCAGATCTTACTTCCAGAAAATTTTAAAAATTATTTAGATAACCAAAAAATTAAAGATAAAAAAAGATATTACGAATTACATCGTACTACGATAAAATCTAATAAATTAGAACAAAACCTTAATGTTTCGTTTAGTATGATCAAGCTGCCAAACGAAAATATAAATTTTGCAGATATTATTAGAGTTAAAAAAAAACAATTAGAAAATAAAAACATTAAGCATAATCTAGATAATAAATTTATCCAAACATTTGATACTTTGATTAAAAAAAAAGATATAAAGTATTTTTTTGCAACATTAAAAATTGAAAATAAAGCTATTTCCAGTTGCTTTGGTATCTTTTTAAATGACACATTTTATTATTATATCCCATTTTTAGAATCAAATGATTACAATAATTACAAACCTGGAAAAATATTAATTCTTAAAATAATAAGTTGGTGCATAGATAATAAAATAAAAGTTTTTGATTTTGGTTTAGGGGAAGAAAAGTATAAGGAAAATTTTAGTAATCGTTCTTTGTCTCTTCATAGATACGTAAAACATAATAGTATTTTAGGAAGATTTTTATTAATAGTAATGAAAATTGTATTTTTTAGAAAAAAATTTTAATTATTTTGGTTGCGGGGGTAGGATTTGAACCTACGAC
Organism: uncultured Pelagibacteraceae bacterium; assembly: GCA_902580115.1. Taxonomy (GTDB): domain Bacteria; phylum Pseudomonadota; class Alphaproteobacteria; order Pelagibacterales; family Pelagibacteraceae; genus Pelagilacustribacter. The sequence goes on from CACHJN010000006.1 coordinate 1,898, forward strand.
CTTCAGGTTATGAGCCTGACGAGCTACCAGACTGCTCCACCCCGCGATAATTTAAATTTTCTTGAGGTTAATAGCTTGGAGCTTATCTTTATCCTCTTTTATATCAAACTTTAAAATTTGATTTTCTTTTAAAACGCGTAATTTTGAACTTTCTAAAGCCGAAACATGTAAAAAAATATCTCTTTCTTTACTCTCTTCCCTAATAAATCCGTATCCTTTTTTTGCGCTGAACCATTTAACTTTTCCTTGCGGCATATTCCTCTCCAGAATTAAATTAATATCTATTTCTTAATTTTTGTTGTTTTTTTATTCTTTTTAAATTTTCTGTTCTAATTCTTTTTTTCTTTTCAGATGGCTTTTCATAAGTGCTTTTCATTTTCATTACTTTGAAAAATCCCTCTTTTTGCAATTTTCTCTTTAAAACTCTTATTGCCTGTTCAACATTATTATCTTTAACTTCTATTTTAATAAAATACCTCCTGTTTTTTGTTGGTAGTTAGCATTTAAGTAAAGAATTGTCTATATCATTACTTATAAATTTAATTGATTATATTATTTAATCTATTTGCTGATCGGAAGTTTCTTTTTTAAGCTTTTTTTCCTCTCTTAATAATCTTTTTTTCTCTCTTTCGACCCTTCTTTTTGCCTTATCCCATGCTTTTTGAAAAGACTCTTGAGAACATAAAGCTAAAATAACTGGGTCTCTAGGTTTAAGATTTGAAAAATTCCAATAGCTTCTCTTCCTTATTAAAGATACCGTTCCTTTTGTACTTCCAACAAGTTTAGAAATTTGTCCGTCAGTTAACTCTGATGCATTTTTACACAACCAAAGAATAGCATCGGGTCTATCTTGTCTTTTTGATAGAGGTGTATATTTCGGTTTTTTCCTTTCCTTAATTTGTATATTAGTATCTTTTTTTATAAGATTAAGATTTCTTTCAGGGTTTTTTGAACATTCATCTATTTCATTTCTAGAGAGCTGACCGGCTAAAATTGGATTATAAGCTTTAATTCCTTTTGCTACATCTCCATCTGCAATCCCTTTAACTTCAAGTTCATGTAAATTGCAAAATTTAGCTATTTGTCTAAAAGTTAAATTTGTGTTTTCTACAAGCCATACAGCTGTGGCTTTTGGCATAAATGGATATTCTTGCATATCTATTTTTTTCTTAAATTACTGAATTTTTTGTTATAACGGCTCACCCTACCTTTATCTAATATCTTTTGGGATCCTCCAGTCCATGCAAAATGAGATTTAGGATCAATATCAAGTTTTAAAGTATCATTCTCTTTACCCCAAGTTGACATAGTTTCAAATTCGGTACCATCGGTCATGACCACTTTAATTTTATGATAATCTGGGTGTATGTTTTTTTTCATGACCGACTAATATATTATAAATTAATTATTCTCAATATTTTTTTTTTTAATTAAATCTACTAATTCGTTATGTATTATTGAGTTAGATGCCACAATATTCATTTTTTTACTCTCATCTGTTTTACCATCTAAAAAATCAATAAAACCACCAGCTTCTTTAATGATAACAATGCCTGCTGCTATATCCCAATAGCTTAGTTCTCGCTGCCAAAAACCATCATATCTTCCACATGCTACATTAGCAAGATCAAGGGAGGCACTGCCAAACCTTCTAATAGGAGTTTCAGTATTATTCGAAACTTCAAAAAATTCTTTAAATATTTGATCTTTAAGTTTGCTATTACTTCTGGGGCCACCAGTCCCAATTAAAGAATTTTTCAAATTTTTTTTTTTCGAAACTCTTATTCTAGAGTTATTTAAAAATGCTCCTCCGCCTACTTCTGCAAAAAAAAGTTCATTTTTTATTGGATCATAAATTATGCCATTTTTAATTTCATTTTCCTCCTCATAACCAATGGAGATTGCAAATTGCGGTATTCCGTTTAAAAAATTACTCGTCCCATCTATTGGATCAATTATCCATCTATTAGTTTTATTTTTTTCGTTTATTTTTCCCATCTCTTCACTTAAAATACCATAATCAGGATATGCTTTTAGCAACTCGTCTATTATAATTTTTTCAGTTCTTTTATCAGCAGAGGATACAAAATCTCCAGGTCCCTTAGATGAAATTTGTAGATTTTCTATTTCTCCAAAGTCCCTGATAAGTGACTTGGAGGCTTTCATACAGGCTTTGTACATAATGTTTAATTTTGGTGAATTTAATCTCATATTAATTATTTTTTTTTACATATTCTAAATTTCTAGAGTCTATAATAATTTTATCTCCGTTTTCTATAAATGGCGGAACTGAAATTGTTAAACCGTTATCTAGTTTTGCAGGTTTATAAGACGAGGCAGCAGTTTGACCTTTTACTACAGCGTCAGTGGTTTCGACAACACAATCAATATTTTTAGGTAGTTCAATAGATAATGGTTTATCTTCCAATAATGATATTGTCACTTCTAAATTTTCTTTAAGCAATTTTGCTTTGTCTCCAATTAAATCATTCATCATCGATATTTGTTCGAATGATACATTGTCCATAAAGTAAGAATTTTTGTCATCTGAGTACAAAAAATTGAATTTTTTTTCATCAACTTCAGCTTTTTCTATATTTTCATTTGACCTAAATCTTTCATTCAATTTTGTTCCTTTAATAACACTTTTTAATTCAACCTGATTAAATGCTCCACCTTTTCCAGGTTTGACATGTTGTGTTTTTAAAACATTCCATAAATCATTCTTATGTTCTATAATCATTCCAGGCTTTATTTCGTTTGCAGTAATTTTCATTTAAACTTTCTTATAGCTATTTCAGGTTTTAGTTGTGGGTTATCCCAAATATAACTTGATATTGCAATATATTTAGCTCCTGATTTTAATAATTTTTTATAGTTTAAATTATTAATTCCACCAATTACTACAATTGGCTGTTTAAATTTTTTTTTAACTTTGTCCAAAATTCTTAAATTTGCTTTTTTTGCATTAGGTTTGAGTCTAGATTTAAAGAAGGAGCCGAAAGCCAAATAATTTGCTTTATTTTTATTTGCATCTTCTGCAAGAGCAATTGAATTATGACAAGTAACTCCTAAAATTTTTGTTCTCAACTTTTTTCTTGCAAATTTTAATGATCCATCAAGCTGTCCCATATGGCAGCCATCTGCTTCAATTTTTGAAACCAATTTATAATTATCATTAATTATAAATTTGACGTTGTGTTTATAAGTAATTTTTCTAATTTTTTTTGCTATTTTTATAACATCATTAAGTTTATTTTTTTTTAATCTTAATTGAAAAAATTCTACATTTCCAAATGATAAAACTTTCTCTAATGTATTGTAAAAATTTTTACTAATTTCATTTGGAGAAATTAAATATACTATTTTATTCAATGTAATTAAGCCGCAGACTCTTTTTCTAAATTTTCAGACCATTTTCCTTTTGAAGACAGGCCATTCATTTTAGCTCTGTGATTAAAAGCTTTTTGTATATTTTCAATATTTTCCTGGTTTTTGCCAAACTCTTTTAAAGCACTAGCCTGAAGTCCTCTTCCATAAGAAAAAGTTATTAAAAAATTTGTATCGTTAATTTTATTTATTTCATTTAAATTTTTGCTTGCCTCAATTTCTGATTGCCCACCAGATAAAAAAGCAATACCAGGAACTTCACTTGGTACGTTTTTCTTGAGACAGTCTAAAGTTTTTTTTGCTATTTCTTCTGGACTTGATTTTTTTTTGCAGTCAGATCCAGGTATAATCATATTAGGTTTTAAAACAGTTCCTTTTAAGTTAATTTTATGAATATTTAATTCATTATAGCACTCATTGAGTACATTAGTTGTTACTTGATAACATCTCTGGATATCATGTGATCCATCCATTAAAACTTCTGGTTCTATTATTGGAACCATATTAGCTTCTTGTACTAAAGCCGCGTATCTTGCTAAAGCATGAGCATTTGATTTTATTGATTGTGTTGAAGGATACTTTTCACCAATTTTATATACAGCTCTCCATTTTGTAAATCTAGCTCCTAGACTATAATATTCTTTCAATCTCTCCCTTAAGCCATCTAAACCCTCCGTAACAGTTTCGTCATTTGAGCCAGCAAGTAGCTTTGCTCCTTTATCTACCTTTATACCTGGTATGGCGCCTTGTTTTAAAATTAATTCAGGAACAGTTGGACCTAAAGTTGTTTTTTGTTTGATTGTTTCGTCAAAAAGAATAACTCCTCCAATATAATCTTTCATACCGCTTGAATTAAATAAAGTTTGTCTAAAAGTAAGTCTGTTTTTTTCTAAATTTTCTACATTTATACTTTTAAATCTTTTTGCAATAGTGCCAGTACTTTCATCTGCAGCAAGAATCCCTTTGCCTTTGGCACACATTTTTTTTGCTATTTCTTCAATGTTCATAATTGTTTTTTATTTTAAAACTTCTATTCCAGGCAAGTTTTTTCCCTCAATATATTCTAAAAATGCACCCCCTGCTGTTGATAAGTGAGTAAAATTTAGACCTGATACATTATTTTTAATAGCAGAAATTGTATCTCCACCACCTATAATTGAGATTAAAGATTTTTTATTAGTGTTATTAGAAATTTTTTTTGCAATCGAAATAGTTCCATTAGAAAAATTCTTATTTTCAAAATATCCCGCAGGGCCATTCCATAAAACAGTTTTTGAAATATCTATAATCTTTTTTATTCTCTCTATAGTTTGAGGGCCAATATCCAAAATTATTTCATTCTCTTTCAAATTATTAATATCTCTTAAATTTGCATTTCCTTCTGTGATCTCTGAAACTGCAAAGTCTTCTGGAATAATGATATCACAATTATTTTCTTTGGCATTTTCATAGATTCCTTCGATAATTTTTTCTGATCCGGACTCTATTATGGATTTTCCAACTTTATTTCCCCTAAATTTTAAAAAGTTATTTGCCATAGCTCCAACTATAACTAAATTATCTACCTTTTTAACTAAAGAAGTAATAACTCCAATTTTGGTTGAGATTTTGGAGCCACCTATAATGCATGTAATAGGTTTTTTTTTATTATTTAAGGCCATATCAATTGTAAGCATTTCTTTCATAAGCAACGGTCCTGCGTAAGACTTTTTTATATACTTTGTTATTTTATGAACTGATGTTTGTTTTCTATGTGAACAAGAAAATGCATCATTTATATATATTTCACCCATAGAAGACAGAACTTTAGCAAAATTATCATCATTTTTTAATTCACCTTTATTAAATCTAATATTTTCAAAAAGAATTATCTCACCTGCATTTAAAAATGATATTTCTTCTTTTGTTTTATCTGTAATTTTTTCAGAGCAAAAATAAATCTTACTTTTTATTTTTTCTTGTAAATAGTTGAAGACAGGTTTTAAAGATAAAGTTAAGTCACTTTCATTTTTAGGTCTTCCTAAATGAGAAATTAACAAAACTTTTGCTTTTTTTTTTATTAAATTTTCAATGAAAGGTATACTTTGATTTATTCTTGTTTTGTCTTGAATAAGTTCATTTATTATCGGAACATTAAAATCTGAACGAAGTATAACTCTTTTATTTTCAATATTTACTTCGTCACTAAAACTTTTAATTTTTTCCATAGACTTTGAATAAATTATTTTCTCAATTTTTCTTGAATTATAGATGCTATTTTATTTGAGGTTAAATTCATATCTTCGTAAATTTCTTTATAAGGCGCGCTTTTACCAAATTTTTCTATTCCTAATGCAATGTCATCTTTTTTTAAATATTTGTACCAACAAATTAAAGATCCAGCCTCTAAAGAAACAATAAGGCTGTCTTTTTCTAAAATTTTATTTTTGTATTCGTTACTTTGTTGATCAAATAGTTCTTGGCATGGCATTGACACAACTTTAGAGTTTACGTCAAGTTCCTTTAAAAGCTCCTGAGTAGAAAGAGCTAAACTTACTTCAGATCCAGAGGCTATTATTGTAACATTATTATCATGAGAAGTAACATTTAATTCATAGGCGCCCATAAGGCATTTATTTTCTTTGCTAGGAAACTTACTAACGTAATTTAATTTTTGTCTTGATAGCACTATAGCACTAGGTCCTTTGTCGTTATTTAAAGATGCCTCCCAACATTCTAATGTTTCATTTATATCTGCGGGTCTAAAAACATTTAAATTTGGTATAGCTCTTAAACTTGCTAAATGTTCAACAGGTTGATGCGTTGGACCATCTTCTCCTAATCCAATGGAGTCATGGGAAAAAATATAGATAACACGTAAGCCCATTAAAGCTGAAAGTCTTATAGCTGGTTTACAATAATCAGAAAAAATTAAAAATGTTCCACCATAAGGAATAAGGTTGTGATAAAGAGCAATTCCATTCATGGCTGCAGCCATTCCATGCTCCCTGACACCAAAATGAATATAATTACCTCCATAATTTTTTGAATTTAAAATAATTGAGTTAGAAGTTTTTGTATTATTTGAACCACTTAGGTCAGCCGATCCACCTATTAAATTTGGTATTAAATTATTTATAGCTTCTATTGCCTTCATGGAACATTGTCTTGTGGCCATAGAAGGTTTTTCTTGATGATACTTTTCTTTTTCTGAAGCTATCAAACTGTTAAGTTCATTTTTAAAAATTTTATTATTTAACTTATTAAAATATTCTTTTATCTCTGGCTTTGATTTATTGAGTTCATTTATCCAATTTTTTTCAAGCATTTCTCCTCTAGCCCCAATTTCTCTCCAATTTTTTAAAATCTCATCTGGTATTTCAAATGGAGGAGAAGACCATTTTAATTTTTTTCGAACTAATTTTATTTCTTCTTCACCTAAAGGTGCTCCATGAGAAGAGGATTTTCCTGATTTATTAGGTGAGCCAAATCCGATTACAGTTTTACAAGATATTAATGTCGGTTTATTAGACTTTCGCGATCTTTTAATAGCATTGTCAATTTGTTTTTCATTATGACCATTTATTTCTATAAAATTCCACCCATAAGACACGAACCTTTTTTTGTAGTCGTCAGACACACTTAAGGAAGTAGACCCATCAATTGAAATTTTATTATTATCAAAAAAAACTATCAAATTTTTTAATTTTAAATGACCAGCTAAACTCATTGCTTCGTGACTTATTCCTTCCATTAAATCACCATCACTAGCAATAACATAAGTCTTATGGTCAATAATTTTCGGTCCAAATTTTTTTCTATAAATCTCAGCTGCAATTGCTATACCAACTGAATTACCCAATCCTTGTCCCAACGGGCCAGTGGTAGTTTCAATTCCTGAATTATAAATGTATTCAGGATGCCCAGCACAAATTGAGTTTAATTGTCTAAAATTTTTAATATCATCTAATTTTATTTTTTCGTATCCGGTTAGGTAGAGCAAAGAGTATAACAACATAGATCCATGACCTGCAGATAAAACAAACCTATCCCTATTTATCCAAGAAGGATTTTTTGGATTAAACCTCAGGTGGTATTTAAATAATACTGTCGCAACATCAGCCATACCCATAGGCATACCAGGATGCCCTGAATTGGCTTTTTGAACTGCATCAATAGATAAAAATCTAATTGCGTTTGCTAATTGATTAACTTTTATTTTCACTATTAATTTACCTATATAGACTTAGAGTAGGTATATCAATAATATGATACATTAACAAAATGAAAAACTTTGAAAAAAAGGAAAATAATTTAAATCAAGTAATTAAAAAATTAGGAAAATTAAATGTAAGTTATTCACAGCATAACTTTGATAAATCAGTTCAAAGGGAAAGAGATTTACTTAAGACTGAAAAAGAGGAGCTTGAAAAGAAAAATCAAGAAATTATTAGAGAGCATAAATATTTAACTGAGAGAGTAAACAAATTAGAGAAAGAATTAAAATCCAAAAAAGCACTTGAGAAAAAATTTAACCAAGATATTAATGATTTAAATCAAGAAACCCAAAGTTTAGTTGAGGAAATTGAAAAATGGCAAATGTGAATATTAAATTTAATGGCAAAGATTATCTCCTTTCTTGTGATGATGGGCAAGAGGAGTCTTTAAAAAAATTAACTTCCTTCTTAGATAAAAAGTATTTAGAATTAAAAAAAAAATTAGGAAATATTGGTGAAAACAAACTTTTACTGATAACCGCGATAAAATTAATAGATGAACATTTTGATTTAAGAAGAAGAATAAGTGAGCAAAAAAATAAATTAGATGATTTGTCGAAAAAGTTTAAAGAACTGAAATCATTAGCCATAAATTATAAAGATGTAAAAGAAGGTGAAATCAATAACTTAAATAATGAGATAGATAATATTAAAAAGAATATAGAAGAAGCAAATATAATGTATGAAAATATGTTGGATAAAACAACCGAATCCTTAGAAAAAATAATTAAAAATGCTGAAACATCTTCCAATACTCAGCAATGAAAACTAAAGAACAATTAAGAAAAAAATTTCTAAATTTAAGAAAAAAAAACTATTTTCAGATTTCAAACAACAAATTTAAAGATCTCATTAAGTACTTAAGAGGTAAATATAAAATAAATAGAAAACTCTTTATAGCATTATACTACCCATCAAATTTTGAAATCGATATTCTTAAGATTATAGATAATTTACAGAAATCAAAAATTACATTACTTTTACCGAAAATCGAAGATGAAAATCTTCTTAAATTTATCAAATGGAAAGAGAGAGACGTATTAGAAGCTAACAAATATGGTATTCCTGAACCTCTAAAAACAAAAAAAAATTATTTACCTGACATAGTTCTAGTTCCTTTATTAGCTTTTGACAAAAAAAAGAATAGACTTGGTTATGGAAAAGGTTTCTATGATCGATATCTTTTTAAATTGAAAAAATTAAACAAAAAAGCAGAGGCTATTGGAGTAGCATTTTCATTTCAAAGATATAAAAAACTTCCAATATCTAAATTTGATTTTAAACTTAACAGTATTTTTACAGAGAAAGGATTTTTATAGTGAAAATATTATTATTAGGAGATATTTGCGGCCCATCGGGCATGAGTATCATTAAATTAAAACTAAAAGAAATTACAAAAGAAAAAAAAATTGACTTTACTATTGCAAACGGTGAAAACGCGGCAGAAAACGGTAAAGGAATTACAAAAGATAATTTTAAGGATTTAATTGATGCTGGTGTTGACGTTATAACATCTGGAAATCATATTTGGGATCAAAAAGAAATTTTAGAAATAATTGATAAAGAGAAAAAATTAATTCGACCAGCAAATTTACTTGAAGGTCAACCTGGTAACGGTTACGGAATTTATAAAATCAAAAATAAAAAAATTGCTGTTATAAATTTGATAGGAAATGTTTTTATGAAAAAAAGCCAAGATTTATTTTTATTTACTGAAAAAATCATGAAGAAAATAAAATTGAAGAAGGACGCTGATTTTATAATTATTGATATACACGGAGAAATAACAAGTGAAAAAATGGCTTTAGGTCATTATTTAGATGGCACAGTTACAACTGTCGTTGGTACTCACACTCATGTTCCAACATCGGATACAAAAATTTTAAAAAATGGAACTGCTTATCAAACTGATTTAGGAATGTGTGGTGATTATGACTCTGTTATCGGAATGAATAAAGAAAATTCTATTAAAAAATTTAAAAAAGATCCTTCAGCTGAAAGCCACTTTCCTGCAACTGGCCAGGCATCTATAAGCGGTGTTATCGTTGATGCAGATGATGAGACAGGTTTAGCTAATACAATTGATCAAATAATTATTGGTGGAAATTTAAAACAAAAAAACTGAAATGGCTGGACATTCGCATTGGGCAGGAATAAAACATAAAAAAGGAAGACAAGATAAACAAAGATCTAAATTATTCTCCAAATTATCAAGAGAAATTACTGTAGCTGCCAAACTAGGTGATAAAGATCCCGATATTAATCCAAGATTAAGATCAGCAATTCAGGCAGCAAAACAATCAAACATGCCAAAAGAAAACATTAATCGAGCCATAAGTAAGTCCGAGGCAAATTCAGGTGAGAATTATGAAAATTTAAGATATGAGGGTTTTGGAGCTTTTAATACTGCTTTGATAATTGAAACTTTAACAGACAATAAAAATAGAACTGCATCAACAATAAGAACAATTTTACAAAAAAATGGCGGAAGGCTAGGAGAAAATGGATCAACTTCTCATCTTTTTTTTAATTGTGGCGTAATTAGAATTGATAACAAAGATTTAAATAACGATGTAGCTCTTGAGCTTGCTATTAATTCTGGAGCAAATGAATGCGAAAGTTCAAATAATCATCACGAAATTATTTGTGAAATGAAAGACTTTTATAAAGTAAAAAGCAGTATAGAAAAAAAAATAAGTAATTTAATCTACTCTGGTATAGAGTGGAGAGCACGTGATATTTTAAAATTATCGAAAGAGCAAAAAGAAAAAGTTATCATAATGTTAGAAAGTTTAGATGAAATTGATGATATTCAAAACATATTTATTAACTGTGAATTTTAAAAAAAAAGAAAAAATATGAGAATATTTGGAATTGATCCTGGATTAGCTGGAGCTATAGCTATTTTAGATGAAAAAAAAATTATTGATGTAATAGACCTTCCTACAATGTCTGATGGAAAAAAAAACAAAAAACAGCTTAACAGTGCAAATTTATCCCAATATATTTCAAGAAATATATTAGACATAAACAAAACAGCAGTAGTTGTAGAGCAAGTAAATGCTATGCCTGGCCAAGGAGTGACAAGCATGTTTAATTTCGGTCAAACTTTTGGTGCAATTAAAGGCATTAGTGCAACTCTTAAATTACCGATTTTTTTTGTCAGGCCATCCAAGTGGAAAAAGCATTTTGAATTAATAAATTCGTCTAAAGATGCCAGTCGCACTAAAGCAATTGAAATGTATCCTTCTTTCGCCGATCAATTGTCAAAAAAAAAGGATGTTAATAAGTCAGATGCTATTTTAATTGCAAGATTTTTTAGCGAAACTGGCTTTAAAGACGACTTAAAATAAGGCTAAGTTTCAATTTATTAAGACAAATTCATGACACAATCTAAAAGTATTGAATTATGATGGAACAAGAAATTGCATCTCAAGTTGTTGGTTTAGGAGGAAGCGCAGACTTTTCCCTTTTAAGCTTATTCCTAAGAGCCGACTTCGTGGTAAAATCTGTTATAATAATCTTAATCGCAGCATCTGTTTACTCTTGGGCCTTAATTTTTGACAAATATAGATTATTTAAAAAAATAAATAGCTCAATTTTAGACTTCGAGAACAAATTTTGGAAAGCCAAATCTGCTGAAAGTTTTGATAATAATTTACCCGTCAAATCAAATGATCCAGCAATTTTGATTTTTAGATCAGCAATGAATGAATTAAGAAAAACTCGTTCAAAATCATCCGCAGTTCAACTTGCTAGAGTAGAAAGAGTTTTAGAAATTAATACTGATAATCAAATTAAAATTATTGAAAAAAATTTTACTTTTTTAGCTACAATAGGTGCTACCGCTCCTTTCATAGGATTGTTCGGAACTGTTTGGGGAATAATGAACTCTTTTCAATCTATAGCTATTTCTAGAAATACGAGTTTAGCGATTGTTGCCCCTGGTATTGCTGAAGCTTTATTTGCTACAGCTCTTGGTCTTTTAGCTGCGATACCCGCAGTTATTGCTTATAATAAATTTAATAGTGATACTAAAAATTATATTGCACGCTTAGATAATTTTTCAAAAAGATTTTTATCTATTATTTAATTATCATGGGATTTAATTTAAAACGCTCAAAAAACCAACCAATGAGCGAAATAAATGTAACACCTTTTGTAGACGTAATGTTGGTCTTATTAATTATATTTATGGTTACCGCACCTTTGTTAACTGTAGGAGTGCAGGTAGATTTACCAGAATCAGCTGCAGATTCTTTACCAGATGATCAAGAACCTCTTACTTTATCAATTAATTCCAAAGGTGAGGTTTTTATTCAAGAACATAAAGTTAGCTATAATAAAATTATTCCAAAATTACTTGCGATCGCAAAAAATAGAACTGACACAAGAATTTACGTCAGGGGAGACAAAAATATTAATTATGGTCGAGTATTAGAAGTAATGGGAACACTTTCTGGCGCAGGATTTTCAAAAGTTGCTTTAATATCTGAGCCATATAAAAACTAAATGTTAAATGACAAAGAGTTTATTTTATTCAATTATATTTCATGCCATGATGATTGTTTTTACAGCTCTATCACTGCCTTTCATGACTAGAGAACCTGTATCTTTGCCACCTATAGTCTCTGTTGAACTAATTCAAATAACTGACAAAACAAATATTCCCTTTGCCCCTAAAGCTAGAAAGATTATTGATAAAGTTAAAAAAGAGGAAAAAAGAGTAGTTTCTGAGCAAGCGCCTCCTTCTGCTAAAGCAAAAGAAAAGCCTGATAGAATTCCTCTACCAAACGATCAAAAAGAAAAAAAAGAAATTGTAAAGAAAAAACAAAATCCGGAGGAAATTAAACCTCAAATAAGACAATCATCTGAATTTGAGAAAGAAGAGCTTATAAATACTAATGAAATTGCTGCTTTGATCGACAAAGCTAAAGAAGAAAGAGCCTTACAGGAAATAGAAAACAAAAAGTTAACACAAAGTGATGTTAAGAATAGTTTTGCTACAGGACTGTCTCTTTCAGAAGAAGATGCGCTTAGAGCGCAAATATTTGGTTGCTGGAGTGTTCCTCTAGGTTTACCTTATGATAAAGATTTGTTAGTAAGATTAAAATTAGAACTTAAAAAAGATGGCACAATACTTAAGTCAGAGATAGTTGATCACCAAAGAATGAATATGCCTGGACAAAAATTTTATAAAATTCTCGCTGAAAGCGCCTTGAGAGCTGTAAGGCTATGTCAACCATTGAAAGTGCCTCCTACAGGATATGAAAAATGGAAAAACATTCAGCTAAATTTCGACCCAACTGAAATGCTTAAAGGATAAACATGAAAAAAATAATCATTATTTTGTTAATATTTTTAAATTTTATTTCTAATTCCAATGCATTAATTAAAGTTGATATTACAAGAGGAAATCTAGATCCTTTGCCTATTGCTGTTTCCCCATTACACGTAGATAACACATCAGTAAATTTGGAAAATCTTGATGTAAAAAAACTTGGAGTAAATATTTCTTCGATAATAGAAAAAAATTTTAAATCAACAGGTCTTTTTAATCCTTTAAAAAAAGAGGCATTTGTTCAAAAACCTGACATCGCACATCTAAAACCTCGGTTTGAAGACTGGAGATTGATCAAGGCCCAAGCGTTGGTAACCGGAAAGCTATCAGTGAAAGACAACAAATTAAAAGTAGAGTTTAGGCTTTGGGATTTAACAGCTTCTAAAGAAATGATAGCATTATCATTTACTACTACACCTTCTAATTGGAGAAGAGTAGCTCATATTATATCAGATAAAATATATGAGAGGCTAACTGGAGAAACAGGATATTTTGACACAAGAATTATCTATGTAGCTGAAAGTGGTCCAAAAAATCAAAGAGTAAAAAAATTAGCAATTATGGATCAGGATGGAGCTAAAACTAAATACTTGACTTTAGGCAATGAACTAGTTCTGACGCCTAGATTTAATCCAAGCAATCAAATGGTTACATATTTGTCTTACTTTAGAAATTTACCAAGAGTTTATTTATTAGATATTGAAACCGGTAAACAAGAGGTGGTTGGTAATTTTCCTGGCATGACTTTTGCTCCAAGATTCTCTCCTGATGGAAAAAAAATAATTATGAGTTTTGCTAAAGATGGGAATTCAGATATTTTTACTATGGATCTTGAAACACGAGTAGTGGAGAGAATTACAGAACACTCATCTATAGACACTTCTCCCTCCTATTCACCTGATGGAAAATATATTTGTTTTAATTCTGATAGAAGCGGACTTCAACAAATTTACGTAATGAAAAGTGATGGCACAAATGTAAAAAGAATTACCTTTGGAAAAGGAATTTATGGAACACCAGTTTGGTCTCCTAGAGGAGACTTAATCGCTTTTACCAAAGTTAGAAAAGGAAGATTTTATATTGGAGTAATGAGATCAGATGGGACCGGGGAAAGATTATTAACAGAAAATTTTTATCAAGAAGCACCATCTTGGTCTCCAAACGGCAGAGTATTAGTTTTTTATAGAGAAACTAAATCAGGACCTCAAGGTAAAGGTTTTAGTGCAAAATTATGGTCCATAGATATTACAGGTTATAATGAGAGAAAAATTAAGACAGAAACCGATGCTTCTGACCCATCTTGGTCTTCATTGCTTTCAAAGTGAGGTATTTATTGTGTAATTTACACTTGAATAATGTAGGATAATTTGAAATATTGATAACAACAACTTAGGGGATACTATGAATTTTAACAAAAATTTAAGAAATATATTTTTAATACTTTTTGCAATTTTCGCTTTAAGCGCATGTTCAGCAAAAAAATCTCAAACTACTGGAGATGTATACACTGGAAATGAGACAGTTGAATATTTAGCTAGCGGAGTAAAAGATCGAGTATTTTTTGCCACTAATAAATCTTCATTAACATCGGCTTCAAGAGAAACGCTAAGAAAACAAGCAACGTATTTAAGAAAAAATAAAAAACTTAACGTTACTATAGAAGGTCATGCCGACGAGAGAGGTACAAGAGAATATAACTTGGCATTAGGTGAAAGAAGAGCTAATGCTGCTAGAGATTATCTGATGACTTATGGAATTTCAGGAAAAAGAATTTCAGTAATAAGTTACGGTAAAGAAAGACCTGTAAACTCAGAGTCTACTCCTTTAGCATGGTCTCAAAATAGAAGATCGGTTACTGTTAAAGTAAAATAGCCTATAATTTAAATATTTTATAAAGACCCTTTGGTAAAACAAAGGGTCTTTTTTTTGCCATTATGTCAAATTAAAAAAGGCTATGCGCTTAATAAAAAATAAACTTTCAACTTTGATTTTAGTGTTGTCGTTATTCAATTTTAACATTTTATACTCAGATGAAAAAATTAACGCTGTCATTGATCAAATTCAAATTATTTCACAAGATTTAAAAACACTTGAAAAAGCATTTTATAAAAATTCAGATATAATTGATAAAAATAAATCTTTAAATAACAATAATTTAAATGAAGATGTTCTTACTAAACATTTGTTACGATTAAATGAAATAGAGGAACAGTTTAGACAACTTACAAATCAATTTGAAGAAGTAAATTTCAAAATGGATAAATTGTCTTCAAGAATAACTAAGATGCAATCTGATAATCAATTGAGATTCTCCGATTTAGAAAACACAGATCCATCTATTAAGGATAAAAAAAAAGCTAAATTACCTGGAACAAGTAAGCCACAAGATTTTGGAGCAACACCAGGGTATTCATCAAAAAATCTTCCTGAAAAACAAGAAACAAGTTCTATCGGTACTACCGCTGCAGTTACCACTTCTGACGCTGAGAGAACTGAGTCTTTACTTCCAAATAAACCTCCTAAAGAGCAATATGATTTTGCAATTAGTTTTATGAAAATTGGAGATTATGAAACTGCAGAGTTTGCTTTAAAAGAATTCATAGATAAAAATAAAGACCACGACCTAGCTGGAAGTGCTCAATACTGGTATGGAGAGACATTTAGAATTAGACAATTATATTCAGATGCAGCCACAGCTTATCTTGACGGATATCAAAACTATCCTAAAAGCAATAAAGCACCCGACAATCTATTAAAATTAGGTATTACTATGGTTCAACTTGGTGAAAAGGAACAAGGCTGCACAATGATAACAGGAATAAAAAAACAATATCCAAAAGCAAGCAAGTCTGTGCTACAAAAAGCTCAGTATGAGCAAAAAAAATTCAATTGTTCTAAATCATAAAAACTGCTTTTCAAGATCTGAGCAAATTTTAAAAATATTTTTAAATTTTAAGACAAAACTTTTAAAGTTAAAAACTAATAAGTTTTTAGTAGCAGTTTCTGGAGGCCCAGACAGTCTTGCCCTCGCAGCAATGTGCAAAGCTTTCGAGTCAATTTACAAAAAAAAAAAATTTTATTATATTCATATCAATCATGGGTTAAGAAAAAGCGCACTTATCGAGTCAAAAAAAGTAAAAAAAATTTTAAAAAAACAACATATTTTACTTAAGGTCATAGAGAACAAAAAAAAAATTACTAACAATATTCAGCATAACGCTAGAAAAATAAGATACTCAATTTTAAATAATGAATGCAAAAAAAGGAAAATTAAATTTATTCTAACAGGGCATCATAAAGATGATCAAATTGAGACTTTTTTAATAAGGCTCTCAAGAGGCAGTGGAGTCCAAGGTTTATCTGCTATGAACACAATTTCCTTTTTAGATAAAAAAATTAAAATTTTTAGACCATTTTTAAGTGAAAGCAAAAATAGACTGGTTTTTATTTCTAAAGAAGTATTTGGAACCTATATTAAAGATCCCAGCAATAATAATAAAAAATTTTTAAGATCTAATATAAGAAAACTTTTACCGATATTAAAAAAATACGGAATAAATGATGATCAAATTATAAAATCAATTAATAACCTAAAATCTTCAAGCAAAACGATTAATATTTATTTTAAAGAAGTTTTTAAAAAAATAGTAAAACAAAAAGGTAAAAGAGTTTCCATTAATAAAAAAGACCTATTTTCTCTAAATGAAGAACTTCAATTAAGAATATTAGGCTTCGTAATACAATCATCAAATAAGTTGGATTATCCACCTAGATCGAAAAAGATATTAACCGCTCTTAAGCTCTTAAACTCACCCAAAGAGACGAAACACCAGCTTGGGGGTTGTACGCTTAGTAGTAGAGATAACAGCATATATGTTGAAAAGTCATTGTAATCCTCGTTTTTAACTAAGATATTTTGCCTTATTTACAACCATATTCTTTTCAAATATTACTTGTTTATTATAAAAAAATACTTATTTAACAATTATGAATTTTAAAAACCTTTTAATGTGGGCCATTATAATTTTCCTATCTATAGGATTATTTAACATGTTTCAGGATCCTAAAAAAATAAACTCCAACAATAATAAAATGGCTTTCTCAAAATTTTTGACAGAAGTAGATTCTGGAAGGGTGGTTGAAGTTCAAATTCAGGGAAATAACATTTCCGGCGTTTTAGCCGACGGAAATAATTTTACCACTTTCTCACCGAATTACCCAAATCTTGTAGAGAAACTTTCTGAAAAAGGAGTAAGTATTACCGCTTCTCCTAAAGAGGATAAGATGCCTTCTCTTTTAGGAATACTTCTTTCTTGGTTTCCTATGTTACTTTTAATTGGAGTTTGGATATTTTTTATGCGTCAAATGCAAGGCGGTAAAGGTGGAGCTATGGGTTTCGGAAGATCGAAAGCAAAGTTACTAAATGAAGCAACTGGCAAAGTTACTTTTAATGATGTTGCTGGAGTTGAAGAAGCAAAAGAGGAAGTTGAAGAAATAGTAGAATTTTTAAGAGATCCAAAAAAATTTAGTAGACTTGGAGGAAAAATTCCAAAAGGAGCATTATTAATTGGGCCCCCGGGAACAGGAAAAACTTTACTTGCTAAAGCTATAGCTGGTGAGGCTAATGTTCCTTTTTTCTCAATATCTGGTTCGGACTTCGTTGAAATGTTTGTTGGCGTTGGTGCCTCTAGAGTAAGAGATATGTTTGAACAAGGTAAAAAGAATTCTCCTTGTATAATATTTATTGATGAAATCGACGCTGTTGGGAGAAGCAGAGGAGCAGGTCTTGGCGGTGGTAATGATGAGAGAGAACAGACATTAAACCAGTTGTTAGTTGAAATGGACGGGTTTGACACAAACGAGGGAATAATACTAATTGCTGCAACAAATAGACCAGATGTACTTGATCCTGCTTTATTAAGACCAGGAAGATTTGATAGACAAGTAGTTGTTGGTAATCCGGATATAATAGGTAGAGAAGCAATACTAAAAGTTCATATTAAAAAAATTAATACTGGTCCTGATGTAAAATTAAGAACAATAGCAAGAGGAACTCCAGGTTTTTCAGGGGCCGATTTAGCAAATCTAGTAAACGAGTCAGCTCTTCTAGCTGCAAGAAAAAATAAAAGAGTTGTAACCATGTCTGATGTAGAAGAGGCTAAAGATAAGGTAATGATGGGAGCTGAAAGAAGATCGATGGTTATGAGTGAAGATGAGAAAAAACTTACTGCATATCATGAAGGTGGTCATGCTATTGTTGCTTTAAACGAAAAAGCATCTGATCCTATTCATAAAGCCACAATTATTCCAAGAGGACGTGCTTTAGGAATGGTAATGAGATTACCCGAGAGAGACCAATTGTCAGTCACTAGAGAAAAAATGCATTCAGATATAGCTGTTGCAATGGGTGGAAGAATAGCGGAAGAAATCATTTTTGGTCATGACAAAGTAACTTCGGGAGCTTCATCTGATATCGATATGGTAACAAAAATGGCAAAAAATATGGTTACAAAATACGGAATGAGTTCAGAATTAGGAACAATAGCATATGGAGAAAATGAAGAGGAAGTATTTTTAGGTAGATCAGTTACTAAGCAACAAAATATGTCTGAAGAAACTGCGAGAAAAGTTGACTCAGAAGTAAAAAAAATAGTTGATAAGGGATATGAAAGAGCGAGAAAAGTTCTAACAGAAAAAATCGATGATTTGCATAAAATCGCAAAAGCCTTATTAGTGTATGAGACTTTATCGGGTGATGAGATTAGAGATTTAATCTTAAAAGATAAAAAACCTACTAGATCATTTGAAAATGATCAAAAGGAAGATGCTAAAGAAACTTCAGCTTTAGGAACAATAGGTTTAAAACCTAAGCCTGTAGTTTAATTAATGATAAAATATTACACTAGAGCGTGTAATTTCAAATACGGTTCAACAGCAAGACGATTAATCAAGAGGAAACTTGCCCTACCTTTATGTGGAAATAAAAATATATCTTTTGATGAAATTGAAATAATAACAAGAAATAAAAACAAAATATCTTCTAAAATTATAAATTATAAAAAAATAAATTTATTGAGCACTTCTCAAAAAAAAAAAATTAAGCAAGATTTAAAAAAAATAATAAGAAAAAGAAAAAATTTTTTAAAAAATGTTAATTTCTTTACTCCTTCAATAATGGGAATTTTAAATTTAACACCTGATAGTTTTTCTGATGGAGGTAAATTTAATAAGAATGCCAAGTCATTTCAACATATTAATAATATGATTAAATTCGGTGCAAATATTATTGATGTAGGAGGTGAATCAACCCGACCAGGGTCAAAAACTATTAACACGATAGTGGAATGGAAAAGAGTTAAAAATGTAATACAAAAATTTAAAAAAAAATATAAAAAAACTTGTTTGTCAATTGATACAAGAAAATCAATTTTAATGATTAAGAGTATTAAATATGGAGTTGATTTGATTAATGATGTGTCAGGGTTTAAATATGATCAAACCGGACTAATAAAACTTAGAAAATATAATATTGCTAAGGTTCTTCACCACATGCAAGGAACCCCAAACACTATGCAAAAAAATCCAAATTATAAAAATGTTTTGCTAGATATCTACGATTTTTTTGAAAATAATATTAATAAAAATTTTGATAATAAAAAAATCGTTTTAGATCCTGGTATTGGCTTTGGTAAAAATTTGAAACATAATTTGACTTTAATTTCAAAAATATCTTTGTTTCATAGCCTAGGCTTTCCTATTTTGATTGGAACTTCGAGAAAAAGATTTATAAATCAAATATCAGGTGAATATGATAGTAAAGATAGGATTGGCGGAACACTAGCTTCTGTACTTTTTTTATTGTCACAAGGAGTACAAATTTTTAGGGTACACAATGTTAATGAAGTAAAACAAGGAATATTGGTTTTTAAAAAAATATTGGACAATTAATGAAAAATAAATATTTTGGCACTGATGGTATTAGAGGAACTGTCAATAGAGGAAATATTACGGGTGAAAAATTTTTTAAATTTGGATTGGCATCTGGAACTTATTTTAAAAATCAAAAAAAATCTAAACAAATTGCAATTATAGCTAAGGACACAAGATTATCCGGATACACTTTAGAACCAGCTTTGGTATCTGGACTTGTTTCCGGCGGTATGCATGTTTTCACCTTAGGGCCTCTACCTACCAATGGACTTGCCATGTTAACAAAATCTATGAGAGCAAATATGGGTATTATGATTACTGCATCTCATAACCCTTTTTACGATAATGGTTTAAAATTATTTGGTCCAGATGGACTGAAATTATCTGATAAAATAGAAAAAAAAATTGAAAAACTAATTGATGCAAAAAATGCTAAACAATTAACAAACCCTAAATTACTAGGAAGAGTTAAAAGATTAGAGAATGGAAATGATAAGTATATTAAAATATTAAAAAATAATTTCCCAAAAAATTTTAATTTAAAAGGAACCAAGATAGTTTTAGATTGTGCAAATGGAGCTTGTTATAAAGCAGCTCCTAAATTACTTAAAGAACTAGGGGCAAAAGTTTTTTCTATAGGAGTAAAGCCAGATGGTCTAAATATTAATGAAAAATGTGGATCAACATATCCCTTAAAAATTAAATCAGCAGTAAAAAAATTTAAAGCCCATGTAGGCATCTCGTTTGATGGTGATGCTGATAGAATAATTATGTGCGATGAAAAAGGAAAAATAGTAGATGGGGATCAAATTATAGCTATGTTAGCTCGAAGATGGAAATTAAAAAGGATTTTAAAAGGTGGAGTGGTCGGGACCTTAATGTCTAATTATGGGCTAGAGCAATTTTTAAAGAATCAGAAAATTAGATTTTCAAGATCAAAAGTAGGTGACAGATATGTTAAAGAAAAAATGAAAAAATTAAATTTTAACCTTGGTGGCGAACAGTCTGGTCACATAATTTTAGGCAAATTCGCCACTACCGGAGATGGATTGCTCGTAGCTCTAGAAGTTTTATTTTCTTTAAGAAAAGGTAAAAAAGCAAGTGATCTACTTAATGTGTTTAAACCATTACCACAAATTTTGGAAAATGTTATTGTTAAGGACAAAAGTATAATTAGTAAAACTAAGTGCAAAATTGCAATAGGAAATGCGAACAAACTTATGGGTCTAAAGGGAAGAATTTTGGTAAGAAAATCTGGAACCGAACCAAAGATCAGGATAATGGCAGAGTCATATGATAAAAAATTAATTAAAAAATGTATTAAGATAATTAAAAGATCAATAAAATAATTGAAACCAAAATCTAAAATTTTAATCATCGCAGGATCCGATTCATCTGGAGGCGCAGGTATTCAAGCAGACATTAAAACTGTTACAGCTTTAGGAGGTTACGCGATGACCGCAATTACTGCTGTAACCTCTCAAAATACAACAGGTGTCCTTTCAGTTATGGCTGTGCCACCGAAAGAAATAGAAAAACAAATCCTGTTTACATCCAAAGATATAAAACCTGATGCAATTAAAATAGGCATGCTTCATTCATCGGAAGTAATTTTGTCTGTAATTAAAGCTTTAAACAAAATTAAAATAAAAAAAATAATCTTAGATCCAGTTATGGTTGCTAAAGGAGGATTTAAGCTTATAAACGACAAAGCGATAAAAATCTTAAAATATAAACTTATAAGAAAGGTTCATCTTATAACACCTAATATTCCGGAAGCTGAAGTTTTAACAAACATTAAGATAAAAAATCAAGAAGACATGATTAAAGCCTCTTATATTTTGCTCAAATTAGGAGTAAAAAATATATTGATTAAAGGTGGCCATGCCAAAACAAAATCTATGAGAGATATTTTTCTAAATAAAAAAAAATTAATAATATTTAAGAACAAAAGAATTAAAACCAAAAATACTCATGGAACTGGCTGTACATTATCCAGTGCAATTACAACTTTTTTTGCATGTGGAAAAACTCTAAATAAATCCTGTGAGCTAGCTATTAAATATGTTAATCAATCAATATCATCTAATCTAAACTATGGGAAAGGTCATGGACCAATTAATCACTTAAATTCTATAAAAATTGATAGGAAGTTTAAATAATGAAAAATGTTGTTGTAGTAGGTTCTCAGTGGGGTGACGAAGGTAAAGGAAAGATAGTGGATTGGCTTTCAAGCGAAGCTGATGTAGTTGTTCGATTTCAAGGAGGACATAACGCCGGTCATACTTTGGTAATAGATGGAACCACTTACAAGCTAAGATTACTTCCGTCAGGAATAGTAAGAAAAAATAAAATTTCAATTATTGGAAATGGAGTTGTTGTAGATCCTTGGGCTTTACTTGATGAAATTAAGGAAATAAAAGAAAAAGGTGTAGAGGTTAATGAAAACAACTTCATTATATCTGAAGCAGCAAATTTGATTCTTCCCTTTCATAAAGAAATGGATGAGATCAGAGAAGACTCCGCAGGAAAATCAAAAATCGGGACTACAAGAAGAGGTATCGGTCCAGCATATGAAGATAAAATTGGGAGAAGATCAATTAGAGTTATGGATTTAGTTTCAGAGAGCAACCTTGACCATAGACTCGAAACAGTTCTTATCCACCACAACGCGATAAGAAAAGGATTAGGAAAAAAAATCTATGAGAAAAATCAATTAAAAAAAGAATTATTAAAAATAGCTCCTTTAATATTAAAATTTTCTCAACCAGTCTGGAAAAAACTGGATGAATTAAAATCAAAAGGAAAAAAAATTCTTTTTGAGGGTGCGCAGGGAATTTTGTTAGATGTAGATCATGGAACATATCCTTTTGTTACTTCATCAAATACAGTAGCTTCATCTGCTGCAACAGGGACGGGTTGTGGTGTAAATACTATCAATTACGTTTTAGGTATTACAAAAGCTTATACAACCCGTGTAGGAGAAGGGCCATTTCCAACCGAGCTTAAAGATGGAATTGGTGAGATTTTAGGTAGCAGAGGCAAAGAATTTGGAACGGTCACAAGCAGAAAAAGGAGATGCGGCTGGTTCGATGGTATACTTGTTAGACAAACAATTAAAATCTCAGGTATAAATGGGATTGCTTTAACAAAACTGGATGTTTTAGATGAACTAGATCAAATTAAAATGTGTATTGGGTATGAATTAAGAGGAAAAAAAATAGATTACTTACCAGCAGCAGTTGAGGATCAGCTTCAGGTAAAGCCTATTTATAAAACCTTTGAAGGATGGAAGACTTCAACCAAAGGTACTAAATCTTTTAAAGATCTCCCCAAAAAAGCTCAAGAATACATAAAAGGATTAGAAAAATTCATAGAGACTAAAGTTGCGAGCATCTCTACAAGTCCAGAGCGTAAAGATACTATTTTAATAGAAAATCCCTTTTCTATTTAAATTAATTTTTCGGAAGTAGATTTTTTGATTTACTAGCGTTAATCATCGACTTTTGCAATTTTTCAAAAGCTTTAGTTTCAATTTGTCTTACTCTTTCTCTACTTATTTTAAATTTTGAACTTAATTCTTCTAATGTCTTTGGATTTTCACTTAGTCTTCTAGCTTTTAAAATGTAAGCTTCCCTTTCATTAAGAATACTCAATGCATTTTTTAATAGTTCTTTTCTATCCTCAAACTCTTGTTGTTGAGATAACAAAAGTTCTTGATCTAAGTTTTCATCTACTAGCCAATCTTGCCACTCATCTGTTTCACCCGCTTTTATAGGACTATTAAGAGATTTTTCTTGTCCCATCATTCTTCTATTCATATTAATTACCTCTTCAGAATCAACATCTAATCTTTTTGAAATCTCTTTGACCTGATTATCTTTTAAATCTCCTTCTTGTTCTGGCGCAATTTGATTTTTTATTTTTTTAAGATTAAAAAAAAGTTTTTTTTGTGCCGTAGTTGTTCCCATTTTTACTAAACTCCATGATCTTAAGACATATTCTTGTATAGCTGCTTTAATCCACCACATTGCATAGGTTGCAAGTCTAAAACCTTTATCAGGATCAAATTTTTTTACTGCTTGCATTAATCCTATATTACCCTCTGAAATTAATTCGTTTACAGGTAAACCATATCCTCTGTAGCCCATTGCAATTTTTGCAACAAGGCGTAAATGACTTGTAACTAATTTGTGTGCAGATTTTAAATTACCTCTTTCCTTCCAATTTTTTGCAAGCATATATTCCTCTTCAGCATCGAGCATTGGAAATTTTTTAATTTGTGATAAATACAAAGATAAACTTCCTGACGTAGGAGATGGCAAATTTGATATTTCTTTATTTTTTGTCATTTTAATTATTTATATATAATTTTATTCCCTTAAATTTTCAAGGTAATCAATTAATTTTTTAATTTTAAATGGTAATTTCGTTTTAAATTCCACTTTTTTCAAATTTCTTGGATGTACAAATCCTAATGTTTGGGCATGCAAAACTTGACCAGGAAAAGAATTTAAAATTTCATTAAAATTTTTATCTATTTTTTTAAATTTCATATTTTTTTTCCTATATTTTTGGTCACCTAATATACTAGTACCTTTGTAAATCATGTGTGCTCTTATTTGATGAGTTCGGCCAGTTTTTAGTTGAAACTCTATTAAGCTTATTTTAGGAATATTTTTTTTATTATAAACTTTTAATATTGAATATTTTGTAATAGCCCTTTTTCCTCTGTGCTCATCGGCAGTCATTAGTTGCCTATTTTTTTTACTTCTTGTAATAAAAGTCTCAATAGTTCCTTTTAAAGGTCTTAATACTCCCCAAATTAAAGCAACATACTTTCTCTCAATAATGTGTTCGCTAAACTGTTTTCCTAAAGATGAATGAGTAAAATTATTTTTTGCTATTACCAACAATCCACTTGTATCTTTATCAATTCTATGAACTATTCCAGGTCTTGTTGAACCGCTTAAATTAGATAGTTTCTTCTTATAGCTGCCTACTAGGATATTCACTAATGTATCTATCTTGTTTCCAGCCCCAGGATGCACTACCATTCCTTGGGGTTTATTAATTATAATTAAGTCACTATCCTCATAGACAATATCTATTGGTTTTTTTGAAGGTATAATTTTTTTATTAGTTTCTTCCTCAAAGTCAATTTGGATTATTTCTTTATCTTTTATTTTTCTCGACTGAGCTACAACAATAACATTGTTAACGGTAACTTTTTTTAAAAGAATCATTTTTTTAATATTCGATCTTGTTACATCTTTTAATTTTTCAGAAAGGAAAACATCTATTCTTTTTCCTTTATCTGGTAAGCTAGATAAAATTTTAATTGTTTTATTTTTCATTTGTTCTAAATTACTACTTGTGCGTTCGTAGCTCAACTGGATAGAGCGTCTGACTTCGGATCAGAAGGTTGAGGGTTCAAATCCTTCCGGGCGCATAATATTAAGCAATCCAATTTTTCAATATATCTTGATTTTGATAAATATAATCTGGAAAAGTATTATCTATTTTAATTTTTTTAATTTTAAAACCTCGTTCGAATACATCTTCTCCTTTTTCAATTTTTTCTTTGATTTTTTTTTCATCAGTCAGATGTTCTTTATTAAATTCTCCATGAGCAAAAGATTTAATTTTTTTTGAGATATTTTCAGCACTTTGTAAATAAGCAAAGTGCCAACCACCATCTTGAATGATTTGAATATTTTTTGGCTTGTCAATTCTCCAAAATGGATATTTTTTAAATTTTAAATTTCTAAGCCATTGCGGTGATCTTAAATTTTTTTTTAAACAAATTTTTGAACCGTGCCAATTATTTTCATCCAAGTTTAATAAATTAATTTTGTACATAAACATTTTTTGAGAAAAGACTGCATATTTTTTTTTATTAAACAAATTTAACTTTTTTAAATTAGGTATTTCATCAACGTCAGATAAAATAACTATGTCTTCATCTTCTGCTTTATCAAGAACTTTCATCAAAGAGTTTCTCTGATGTTGTTCAACCAAAGACTCTCCCCCCTCATGTGGTTTCTTTATATGTTCAGGGGTATCATCAACAATTATATATTTTATTTTTTTTTTAAATTTCGGGTATTTGTTAATATCAAATAGTAACTTTTTTTCTTTGCCTTGATGGTTAACTGTAGACTCCACTATTACAAAATAATCTACAAACTCATTTAAAATATTAAATCTTAAATCAGCTATATGTTCTTCATTAAAATATTGAAAGCAATCATATATTGCCATAATTTATTTTTTAGTAAATGTTGTTAAACCTATTTTTTTTCCTTCAATTTTTGATGAGGAACAATGTAAATTAGTTCTGTCAAATATTAACATTGACCCTAATTCCCACTCATAAACTAACTCAATCTCAAGCCCCACAAGATTATCTATTTTTTCATGTTGTAAATAATTTTTATGATCTTCTGCACTAAAAGGTCTGTTTCCAAACATTCCTATATGTTTATTTGATCTAATATTCTGTCCGTAATTAAGTTTTGTTTTTTCTAACTCTTTTTTGTCAATTGTAAAATTAGTAGATTTTCCATAGTATCTATTTTTAAAAATAACCGTGCTTCCTACTGGTGTAAGGGGAATTAAACTTTGTTTGTAAATTAGATCTTCGAAGTTAAAGCCCCCATCAATATGCAATCCTATTGGATTATAGCTTTCTTGAAAAAGTCCATAAATTATATCTCCATTGTCTGTTTTTAAATTATCATATTTAAAATCACCAATTTCATTTTTTAGTTTATTATAAAATAATTCCTCTAATTCTCTCCCATATTCTTTTAACCATCTTTTTTTTATGACATTTTGTTTTTTGTTATGAACTGTTGTTGGTAATTGTTCGTAAAGTTTTAAAAACTTGTTAATTTCATCTTTACTAAATAAGTTTTTAATTACTTTCGGAGAACTCTCGTTTTTCTTAATTTCTTCTAATTTATTATGCATTTATTCTCCGACATTTATCAAAGTTCCTCTAATTTTTGCCCCAGCATATGAAATATAAAAAACCGCAACCCCTAGCATGAAGTAAAAAATAGAAATGGTTATCGCTAAAAATATTTGAGTATAACTTATAATATCATTAATTAAAATGTTTCTCATTTCTTCAAAAATATGAACTAAAGGTAGTATTTTTGCAATTAACTGCAACCATTCAGGTAAGATTTCTATGGGGTAATATATGCATCCTAGCGGTGCCAAAAAAAATAGACTTGCCCAGGCTATATTTTCAAATGAGGGACCAAATCTTATTAACCCAGATGTTACCAATAAACCTAAAGTAATTCCAAATATATAAAGACTTAGTAATAAAGATATCAATGGCAAACCAATTTTAAAAATAGAAACTCCAAACAAAGGTATGGCAAGTAATGCAGCTGGAACCATACCTATCAGCGTTCTTACAATTGCCGTTAATGTTAAGGCAGCAATTATTTCTTTAATTTTTATCGGTGAAATAAATAAATTCGTAAAATTTCTACTCCATATCTCCTCCAAAAACATCATGTTATAGCTTATACTTGATCTAAAAAGAAAATCGTAAAGTATAGCTGCTGATAAAATTACACCAACAGTATTATTATAATAAGATGAACTTAAAGTGAAAAACTTTGATATGAACCCCCACAAAAATATTTGAATACTTGGCCAATAAATTAAATCTAAAATTCTTGGAAATGAACTTTTGATTAAATAAAAATGCCTTAAACTTAGACCGTAAACTTTATTCCAATTCATTTTTGTTTCTCGCTAATTTTAAAAAAGTATCCTCTAAATTATTTCTACCATGTTTATCGATTAAAGATTGACATGTTCCTCTATCAACTATTTCACCCTCTTTCATCATGATTACCTGGTCACAGAGTCTTTCCACCTCTTTCATGTTATGAGATGCTAATAGTATTGAAACTTTATTTTTTGACTTATAATCCTCTATGTAGTTTCTTACAAAATCTCCAATATCAGGATCTAGACTAGCAGTTGGTTCATCTAAAAATAAAATTTTAGGATTGTTAATAAGTGATTTCGCTAAGGAAACCCTATTTTTTTGTCCAGATGATAACTCTCCTGTTTTTTTGTTTAAAAATATACTTAAATTTAAGTCATTAGAAACTTCTTTTATTCTTCTAGTTAAATCTTTTACACCATATAGTCTACCGTATATCTCTAAATTTTCTTTAACAGTTAATTTTTTGGGCAACTCAACATATGGTGATGCAAAATTAAATTGACTTAATATTTTTTCTCTATTTAAATTTTCAAAATTTTCGTCATCTATAAGAATTTTACCATTTGAAGGTTTAATTAATCCAAGTAGCATCCCTATTGTGGTTGTTTTTCCACATCCATTTGGCCCCAAAACACCTAATGTCTGCCCACTATCAATATGAAAGTTTATATTTTTTACTGCAGTGAAATTTTTAAACTTTTTTTCCAAATTTTTAACTTCTAGTTTCATTATTTTGAAGCCCTTTTAAGTCTATCATTGATTGCAATTCCAACTCCTGTGTTAGGAATTTTCGAAACATAAATTTTTTTATATCCTCTTTTTTTAATACTTCTAAAAAACTTATATAAGTTTTTAGCAGCCTCATTTAAATTAGATTTTCTACTTAAATTAAAAGAGTTTCTTGTCACAGGGTATTTTTTTCCAAAAGTTATAAATGCGTATTTATCAGGACATTTTTTTTTATTTAAATACATAGGTATGCCCGGTGAATAATGTTTTTTTAACAATCCTGGCGATTTAAGAATTGTTTGATTTGTTAAAATTTTTAATTTTGTTTTTAAAACATTCTCAATTTGTTTAGGGGTGATTATTCCTGGCCTTAAAATACATATTTTACCGACTAAATTTAAAACAGTTGACTCTATGCCAATTTTTGAAATACCACCATCAACCACTTTAATTTTATTATTGAATTCTTCAAATACATCCAAAGGCTTTACTGGGCTTACACCAGATGACTTGTTGGCGCTTGGCATTGCTAAAGGAAATTCAAGTTTTTTTAATAATGTTCTTATTATTTTATTTTTTGGAAATCTAATACCTACTGTTTTTAAATTTCCACAAGCCAGAGGTTTAATTTTGGAATTGTTTTTTTTCTTTACAATATAAGTAATTGGCCCTGGACTAAATTTTTTGTAAATTTTATTAAATTTTACGTCTAGTAACACATCTTTTTTGGCACGACTCAAATTATAATAATGAACAATAAGGGGATTTTTTTTCAATCTTTTCTTTACTTTAAAAATTTTTTTAATTGCAATATTAGAATATGCATTGCCAGCTAAACCATATACAGTTTCTGTTGGCAAACCAATTATGCCATCTTTTTTGAGAATATTAATAATTTTAATTAAATTCTTTGAATTAAATTTGATTATATTTGAATAGATATTCTTCATAATTTATTTAATATACAATAAATGACTAGTAAAAATATTCCAGCAGATATTAAGAACAAATCAATAAAAGAGACTAAAGAAGAAATCAATAAAATTTTGGATAAAATTGAGAAAGGTGAGACAAATCTTGAAAACCATACTGACGACTATGATATGCTTCTTAAATTGAACAAACATATGGATGATCTTTTTAAAAAAAAATTAAAAGAAATTAATTCATTAGGTAATAAAAATGCTAAAAAATAGATTAAAATTAAATGCAAAAAAAATTGATTTGTTTTTAAAAAAATATTTAAAAGGCCAAAAAAGAAGTTTATTAATTAGTCCAATGAATTATGGCGTCTTATCTGGAGGAAAAAAAATTAGGTCAAGCGTTATTTTAGCCACTGGAAAATTATACAACCTTAAATCAAATAAATTATTAAATATTTGTGGTGCCGTTGAATGTATTCATTCATACTCATTAATTCATGACGATTTACCTTGTATGGATAATGATAAACTTAGAAGGGGAAAGGCCACAGCTCATATTAAGTATGGAGAGTCTACAGCAGTACTAGCAGGAAATTCTCTACTAACTTTAGCATTTGAAATGATTTCTGATTATAGATTTAACATTAAAGATAAAAATAAAATTTTACTTATTAAAAAATTAGCAGAGTGCTCTGGCCATACTGGTATAGCAGGAGGCCAAGAATTAGACTTGAAATATGAAAAAAAAAGAAAGAATTTTAAAGACATAATAAATATGCAAAGAAAAAAAACAGGAAAATTGTTTAGTTTTTGTTGCTTTGCTGCTGGTCAAATTGCTGGTAAAAGCGATAAAGCAAATAGAGATTTGATCACATTAGGAGAAGATATTGGATTATTATTTCAATTAGCTGATGATTTTTTAGACGTAAAAGGAAAATCGAAATATACTGGTAAAACAGTAAACAAAGACAAAAAAAAAGGAAAATCTACAATTGTTAATTTAGTAGGTTATAATAACGCTTATGATTATGCTATTAACTTAAAAAAAAAAATATTGAGAAAACTTGAAAAACATGGAAATAAAGCGAACGACTTGAAAAGTATTGTAAATTTTATTTTAGAAAGAAAATATTAATGGCTAAATTACTAGATAAAATTAATTATCCTTCAGATCTTAGAAAGTTTGAGAAAAAGGACTTAAAACAAATTTCTGAAGAGCTGAGAACAGAGCTAATAGATGTAGTTTCAGAAACAGGTGGTCATTTAGGAGCTGGCCTTGGTGTAGTAGAGTTAACCGTTGCATTACACTATGTTTTTAATACTCCAAAAGACAAATTAGTTTGGGATGTAAGTCACCAATGCTATCCTCATAAGATTTTAACAGGCAGGAAAAAAGAAATTAGAACTTTAAGAAAAGGTGGAGGATTATCAGGCTTCACTAAAAGAGAAGAGAGTGAGTACGATCCATTCGGTGCAGCCCACAGTTCGACTTCAATTTCCTCAACTTTAGGAATGTCAGTTGCGAAGAAACTGTCAAATGACAATAACAATGTTATAGCAGTAATAGGAGACGGTGCTATGAGCGCTGGAATGGCCTATGAAGCAATGAATAATGCCGGAGCATTAAAATCTAAGTTAGTTGTGATTTTAAATGATAACGAAATGTCCATCGCTAAACCTGTCGGAGCGATGAGCAAATATTTAGCAAAATTACTATCTGGAAAGTTATATTTTAGTTTAAGAGAAACAATTAAATTAATTACCTCAGCATTTTCAAAAAGGTTTAGCCAAAAAGCCGGGAAAGCAGAGGACATTTTGAGAGGAATTGTGACAGGAGGCACATTGTTCAGCGAGCTAGGATTTTACTATATAGGACCAATTGATGGACACGATGTTGATTATTTAGTTCAAATTTTAGAAAATGTAAAAAAGTCCAAACATGAAGGCCCAATTTTAATTCATGCCATAACCCAAAAAGGAAAAGGTTACAAACCTGCAGAGGACTCTGGAGATAAATATCATGGAGTTTCGAAATTTAACATTTCTACAGGTCAACAAAGTAAATCAAAATCTAATGTGCCTTCATATACAAAAGTATTCTCAGAAACTTTAATAAAACATGCTGAGAAAGATACTAAAATTATTGGGATTACTGGAGCTATGCCTTCTGGAACTGGCCTTAATTTATTTGAGAAAAGATTTCCTGATAGAATGTTTGATGTAGGTATAGCTGAACAACATGCAGTAACGTTTGCAGCTGGTTTAGCTACAGAAGGATATAAACCCTATGCTGCTATTTATTCAACATTTTTACAAAGAGCTTATGATCAAGTTGTACATGATGTTGCTTTGCAATCTCTTCCAGTTAGATTTGCTATAGATAGAGCAGGATTAGTAGGAGCGGATGGACCAACTCATGCAGGCTCTTTCGATATAACTTACTTATCTACTTTACCAAATTTTGTTGTGATGGCTGCAAGTGACGAATCAGAACTAGTCAAAATGATAAATACTTCGGTCCATATTAATGATAGACCATCTGCTTTTAGATATCCAAGAGGAAACGGTGTTGGTGTAGAGTTGCCAGGAATAGATGAAATTTTAGAAATAGGTAAAGGGAAGATAGTTTGTGAGGGAAAACAAGCCGCAATATTAAATTTTGGAGCTAGGTTAGATGAGTGTAAAAAAGCTAAGGAAATTTTGGAAAAAAAAGGAATCAAGATATCAATAATAGATGCTAGATTTGCTAAACCATTAGATGAAAAATTAATTCTTGAATTAGCCTCAAACCATGAATTAATTTTAACAATTGAAGAGGGCTCTATAGGAGGATTTGGCTCTCATGTTATGAAACTTCTCTCTGATAGAGGTGTTTTTGACAAAGGACTTAAATTTAGATCAATGTTTTTACCAGATATTTTTATAGACCAAGATACTCCTGAAAAAATGTACGAGAAAGCTGGTTTAAACTTTAATTCCATCGTTGAAAAAATTGAAGAAGCTCTTAAATCAAACATTATATTTGCAAAAAATAAAAATAAATTTTCAAATTAACTACATTGAGCTTTATTCATCATGTATTGATCTAATATAACGCACGCCAGCATAGCTTCACCTATCGGTACAGCTCTAATTCCTACGCATGGGTCATGTCTGCCTTTGACAGAAATTTTAGTATTTTTTCCTTTTTTATTTATAGTTTCCCTACTATTTAAAATAGAGGAAGTAGGTTTAACTGCAAATGATGCAATAATTTCTTGGCCTGATGAAATACCGCCTAAAATTCCTCCAGCTTTATTACTTTTAAAACTGATTTTTCCTGCACCACCTCGAATTTCATCAGAATTTTCCTCTCCAGTTAAGTATGCGGATCCCATCCCAGCTCCAATATTAACTCCCTTAACTGCGTTAATACTCATAAGTGCCGAAGCTATATCTGCATCAAGTTTTGAGTAAATTGGAGAACCTAATCCAACTGGAACACCTCTTGCCCTAAGTTCTATTACAGCTCCACAAGATGAACCTGACTTTCTTATTCCCAATAAATATTTTTCCCATAATTTTACTGACGACTTATCTGGACAAAAGAATGGATTTTTTCTTATTTCTTTATCATTCCATTTTGAACTATTGCATCCCATTATACCTAATTGAGTTACAGCTCCAACTATATTAAATTTTTTTCCAATTATTTTTTTAAGAACAATTTTAGCTATCGCGCCCGCAGCCACTCTGCTTGCAGTTTCTCTTGCAGATTGACGACCTCCGCCTCTATAATCTCTTATTCCGTACTTTTTAAAATAAGTAAAATCAGCGTGACCTGGCCTAAACTTATCTTTTATAGACTCATAATCTCTTGATCTTTTATCTTCATTATAAATAATCATTGAAATGGGAGTTCCTGTAGTCTTCCCTTGAAATACACCTGATAAGATGGAAACCTTATCGCTCTCTTTCCTTTGTGTTGTAAATTTTGACTGTCCAGGTCTTCTCTTGTCCATATCTTTTTGAATTTCTTTCTCTGATATAGGGATATTTGGTGGACAACCGTCAACTATACAGCCAATAGCTGGCCCGTGGGACTCTCCCCAAGTAGTGAACCTAAAAATTTTTCCAAAAGTATTAAAAGACATAGTTATTTAATGTATAAATTATTTTAAATAAATTATGAATCAAAATAATGGCAAAAACTCTCTAGGTTTGGATAAATGCTTTGAAGAAGCCAATAATCCAATAGAATTATTCAAAAAATGGTTCGCTAAAGCCGAAGAGACTGAAATTAATGACCCAAATGCCGTTGCGGTAGCTACAGTGGATGATGATAATCAACCAAGTGTAAGAATGGTATTGCTTAAAGGGTTGAGTGATAAAGGTTTTGTTTTTTATACAAATTTTAATAGTAAAAAAGGAAGTGATTTAAAGATTAATAAAAAATCATCTATGTGTTTTCATTGGAAAAGTATTAGAAGACAAGTAAGAATAGTTGGAAGAGTTGAAAAAGTAACAGATAAAGAGGCAGATGATTATTATAACTCAAGACCATATAAAAATAAGATTGGCGCTTGGGCTTCCTCACAATCTGAAATTTTAGATAAAAGAGATGATTTTATACAAAAAATTAAAACTTATGAAAAAAAATATCCATCTAATAACGTACCTAGACCTCCGCATTGGTCCGGATGGAGATTAATGCCATCGCAAATTGAATTTTGGTTAGATGGAGAGGGCCGAATACACGAAAGATTAAATTATAAAAAAGAAAATGGAAGTTGGAAAAAAGAACTTTTATATCCTTAGAAAGATCTATTTAAACTAAAACTTGATAAGTTTTGTAATATATTTTTTTCCTTGTTATTTGGAAAAATAGCTAGAGCATCTCTTGATACATTCACAAAATATTCAGCTCTCTTTAAACTTTCTTCTACGGCTTTATACTTGTTAATAAGCGATAATACTTCACTGAAATCATCTTCAGTTCTTTTTTCTTTTTTAAATATTTCCTTTAAAAAATTTTTTTCTTCATCATTAGCTCTTTGAAAAATAATTATCAATGGCAAAGTTGTTTTACCTTCATAAAAATCTTTTCCAATTTCTTTTCCAAACAAAATTTCTTTTGCAAAATAATCTAAAGCATCATCAGCAATTTGAAAAGCTAAACCTAAATTTTTTCCGTAAGAAGCTAAAGCTTCCTTTTCCTTAGTGTCAAGTTTACCTAAACAAGCACCTGTTTTAGTTGCCGCAGAAAATAAAGCAGCTGTTTTTAAATTGATGATTTTCGTGTATGTCTCCTCCAAAAGATCTGCTTCACCTTTGTGTTGTAATTGTAAAACCTCTCCCTGCGCAATTTTTGAAGAAGTAGAAGATAATAATTTTAATATTTCTAAATCTCCATCATCTACCATAATTTCGAAACATCTGCTTAATAGATAATCTCCAGTCAAAATTGAAGATTGATTACCCCAAATATTATTTGTAGTTTTATTTCCTCTTCTCAAATCACTCTCGTCAATTACGTCGTCGTGCAATAAAGTTGCAGAATGAATTAATTCAACACAGCTAGCCAGATTAATATCTCTGTCACCCAAATCATAACCAGCTAATTTAGCTGAGCCTAAAGTTAAAAGAGCTCTCAATCTTTTGCCACCTGAATTTAAATGATGTTTTGTCATTTTCTGAATAAGATCAACCTTACTCTCAAGTTTAAGATTTATTAATTCCTCTACTTTATCTAGTTTGTTAGCTACTAGATTTCTCAAATCAAGGTAAGCAGAATTTGCCGAATTTTTTAGTGGTATTACTGATCCCATACTTAGTTTTTACACAACCTAACCGAAATATAATATTCTTATTTAAAACCTGTTGCCGCACCTTCAATTCAACTAGGAGTAGCGTAATAATTGATTAAAATTTTTTATAGTATTGATATAAGTAAAATATTAATACTCATTTATGTTTTCATTATTTAAAAAAAAAATAATTATACCTCATGTCAGGATGACTGGAGTGATAGGTTCTGTAGGAAGATTTAAACAAGGTATAGATTTAGCTAATCAGCAGGAAATTCTTAAAAAAGCATTTTCTTACAAAAAAGCGAAAACTGTAGCGATCTCAATTAATTCTCCAGGAGGGTCACCAGTTCAATCACATTTGATTTATAGTTATATCAGACAATTAGCTAAAAAAAACAAGACCAAGGTCATTATATTTGCTGAGGATGTAGCTGCATCAGGCGGTTACTTTATTGCATGCGCTGGAGATGAAATCTACGCTAATTCAAGTTCTATAATTGGATCTATTGGCGTGATATCGGCATCATTTGGTTTCAAAGATCTTATTAAAAAAATAGGAGTTGAACGAAGAATTTATACAGCAGGTAAAAATAAAAGCACTCTAGATCCTTTTGTAGAGGAGAAACAAGAGGATGTTGAAAGATTAAAAAAAATACAATTAGACCTGCACTCAGACTTTATAAAAATCGTAAAACAAAGTAGGGGCGAAAAAATTAAAGAACCAGAAAAAAATAATATATTTACCGGTGAATTTTGGGCGGGGTCAGTAGCTCTTAAACTTGGATTAATTGACGGGATAGGAAATGCAGATCAAGTATTAAGAGAAAAATTTGGAGATAAAGTAATTATTAAAAAATTTGAAAAACAAAAAGGATTTTTAGCAAAAAAATTATCTTCATCATTAGATAATCAAATTGAAAGAATTTTTGAAAATCTTGAAGAAAAAAGTTTATGGCAAAGATTCGGCTTATAAATGCTAAAAAAGAAAAAAAACGATAATTCTAAAGGTCAGACATTTCAAGAATTAGTAATGAGTCTGCAAAAGTTCTGGGGCAAATATGGATGTGTGTTGCTTCAACCTTATGATTTAGAAGTAGGCGCAGGAACTTTTCATCCTGCGACCACATTAAGATCTTTGGGCCCTAACCCATGGAAAGCTGCTTACGTCCAACCATCAAGACGACCTACTGATGGACGTTATGGAGAAAATCCAAATAGGTTACAACATTATTACCAATTTCAAGTTATTATTAAACCTTCACCAAAAAATATTAAAAATATTTATTTAAAAAGCCTTTCTGCAATTGGAATAGACGTTAAGAAACATGACATGAGATTCGTAGAAGATGATTGGGAAAGCCCAACCCTAGGAGCTGCTGGTTTAGGATGGGAGGTTTGGTGTGATGGTATGGAGATAACTCAATTTACTTACTTTCAACAAATGACCGGCATAGACTGCAAACCTGTTCCAGTAGAACTTACATATGGTTTAGAAAGATTGTGTATGTTTGTACAGGGCAAGAAAAATGTCTTTGACATCGAATGGAATAGAGAAGGAGTCAAATACGGGGATGTTTTTCATCAATCAGAAAAAGAATTTTCAGCATATAATTTTGAATATGCAGATACAAAAATTTTACTATCAAATTTTATGCAAGCTGAAAAAGAATGTAAATCCCTTTTGGATAAAAAACTTGCTCTTCCAGCGTATGACCAGTGTTTAAAAGCTAGTCACATATTTAACTTACTTGACGCAAGAGGAGTAATAGGAGTTGCAGAAAGAGCAAACTACATTGACAGAATAAGAGAATTATCCAAAGGATCAGGAAAATTATGGTTAGAAAGCCAGTAACATTATGTCAGAATTTATATTAGAACTTTATAGTGAAGAGATACCACCTAATTTACAAATCAATGCAAGAAATGATCTACAAGAAAAAATTAAAAATTCTTTAATAGAAGAAAATATAAAATATGGATCTCTAAGTGCATTTTCATCACCGACGAGACTTACAATATTTCTTAAAGATTTTTCAGATAAAATTAAGATACCCTCTAAAGAAATAAGAGGTCCAAAAGTAGGGGTCATGGAAGATATCATAAATAATTTTTTAAAAGCACATGATTCATCTCGAAAAGATCTTATGGAAAAGCAAAATGAAAAAGGGGATTTCTATTATATCAAAACCAAAAGTAAAGAGGTTCTATCTTCAGAGATATTAAAAAAGATAGTTGTAAATAGTATAGCTTCTATCAGGTGGAAAAAATCAATGAGGTGGTCTGATACAGACTTATTATGGGGAAGACCTTTAAGATCTATTTTAGCTATATATAACAAGAAAATACTAGCTTTTAGTTATGGTCATTTAAAAGCTAGCGATTGTATCATAATAGAAAAAGACCTGGATACTAAAATTAAAAAGGTCACAAATTTTAAGGATTATCAAAAATTATTATTAAATAACAATATAATACTCGACCATGAGGATAGAGAGAAAAAAATAATCAAAAAATTTGAAAGTTTTTATAAATCTAAAAATTTTAAGAATCATTACGACATTAAACTTTTAAAAGAAGTAACTAATATCGTAGAAGATCCTCATGTATTGCTAATCAATTTTGATAAAAAATATTTGGTGTTACCAAAAGAAATTATTATTTCCACATTGCAAAATCACCAAAGATATTTTCCTATTTTTGATAAAAAAGATGAGATCACTAATTTTTTTTTGGTAGTAACAAATAAAAAGGATACAAATAATGTTATTAAAGATGGAAACAAAAGAGTAGTAGAAGCCAGATTGGCAGATGCTAAATTCTTTTGGGACAAAGACAAATCAAAAAATTTAATCAAACAAATTGCAAAACTTAAAGATATAAAATTTTATGAGGGACTCGGCTCTATTTACGACAAAACTCAGAGATTAAGAAAATTAAGCGGTATGTTGGCTGATGAGTTTAACTTAAATAAAGAAAAAGCAGAGATAGCAGCGTCCATCTCAAAATCTGACTTGTGTTCGGACTTGGTAAATGAATATCCAGATCTTCAAGGACTAATGGGAAAATATTTTGCTTTGAGTCAAGGGTTTGACGAAGATGTATCAAATGCAGTAAGCGATCATTATCTTCCGTTAGGAAATAATTCTTTGACATCAAAAAAACCAATCAGTTATGTTGTAGCAATTTCAGATAAAATTGATACTTTAGTTGGTTTTTTTCTGATTAATGAAAAACCAACTAGTTCAAAAGATCCTTTTGCTTTAAGAAGATCGGCTATTGGATTGTTAAGAACTATAATAGATAATAAATTAAATCTTAAACTCAGAAATTTAATAAGTTACAATATAAAATTACTTGAGGAACAAGGCGTAAGAAATATCAATGAAAACTCTGAAAATGAAATATTAAATTTTCTCAAAGAAAGAATGAAAAATATTTTAAAAGACAAAAATATAAAAAATGACATTATTGAAGCGTCTATAAGTTCATATTTTAGTGATAATTATTTTGATCTTTACAAAAAAAACACTTTAATGAACAAATATATAAACAAAGAAGCTGGGAAAAATGCAATTAGTTCTTATAAAAGAGCATTTAATATAGTGGAAAGTGCTAAAGAAAATTTATCAGGTAGGCCAGATGCTGTTTTATTTAGAAAGGACGAAGAAAAACATTTATTCGAAAAGCTAAACGAGATTCGAAAATCTTTTACAGTTAATGAGCAAGATAAAGATTATGAAAAGTTACTCTTGAGCCTGTCAGAAATTAAGATATTCACTGATAAATTTTTTGATAATGTTATTGTAAATGACGATAATAATGATATTAAAAATAACAGACTAGAACTATTAAAAATGTTTTGTAATACTTTTAATAATTTTATAAATTTTTCTAAACTAGAAGGTATATCGTGAAACAATTTATTTTCAGTTTTGATGATAAAAAAATTAGTAAAATTAAGAATAAAAAAAACTTATTAGGCGGAAAGGGGGCTAATCTTGCAGAAATGGGAAAGCTTGGCTTACCAGTGCCACCAGGATTTACAATTACCACAGAAGTCTGTGATATTTTTTACTCAAATAAAAAGAAATTGCCCACTAAAATTTTATCTCAAATTAAAACTGAGATTAAAAAGATAGAAAAAAAGACATCAAAAAAATTCGGAGATTTAAAAAATCCACTTTTAGTTTCTGTCAGATCTGGTGCAAGAATTTCAATGCCTGGGATGATGGATACTATTTTGAACTTAGGATTAAATGATAAAACAGTAAACGCATTAGCCTCAAAATCTAAAAATGCTCGCTTTGCAAAAGATAGTTATAGACGATTTATTCAAATGTTTAGCAACGTAGTAATGGGAGTAGAGGGACATTTATTTGAAGAAATGATAGATAATTTTAAACTTACTAAAGGCGTATTACAAGACACAGAAATTGATGCTTCTGATTGGGATGGACTTATAGAAAACTTTAAAAAACTGGTAAAAGAAAAAACTGGAAAAAATTTCCCTCAAGATGTTAGTGAGCAATTGATCGAGGCTGTGAGCTCAGTATTTAGATCTTGGGAAAGTCAACGAGCAAAAACTTATAGGAAACTAAATAGAATACCTGACGAATGGGGAACAGCTGTAAATGTTCAAGCCATGGTCTTTGGAAACATGGGTAGTGATTGCGCTACCGGAGTAGCTTTCACAAGAAATCCGTCTACTGGCGAAAATTCATTTTTCGGTGAATATTTAATTAATGCTCAAGGTGAGGATGTTGTTGCTGGCACAAGAACACCACAATATATTACAAAAAAATCAAAAAAAGAATCAGGTTCAAAAGAATTATCAATGCAAGAAGCAATGCCCAATGCTTATAAAGAATTAGAAAAAGTTTTTATAAAATTAGAAAAACATTATAGAGATATGCAAGATATTGAATTCACAGTTGAAAATAATAAACTCTGGATGCTTCAAACAAGGTCTGGAAAAAGAACTGCTAAAGCAGGAATTAAAATTGCAGTTGACATGGTTAAGGAAAAATTAATTTCTAGAAAAGAAGCAATACTAAGAATTGATCCAAATACCATTGATACACTTTTACATCCCACTTTAGACGATAAAGTTAAAAAGGAGATAATAGCATCTGGTTTACCTGCGTCGCCTGGTGCAGCAAGTGGCAAAGTTGTTTTTACTGCTGACGAAGCGGAAAAATTAAATAATATGATGCAAGATACAATTTTGGTTAGATTAGAAACATCACCAGAGGATATTCATGGAATGCATGCAGCAAAAGGTATTTTGACTGCGAGAGGCGGAATGACCAGTCATGCTGCTGTAGTCGCAAGAGGAATGGGTCGACCATGTGTTTCAGGATCAAGTGAGATAACAATTGATTATGAGAACAAACAATTTAAAGCAGGTAATGAAATTATAAAAGAAGGTGAAATCATAACAATTGATGGGGGAAGCGGTAAGGTTATGAAAGGCTTGGTTCCAACAGTTAAACCTGAAATTTCAGGATATTTTTCAACAATAATGAAATGGGCAGATGAATTCAGAAAATTAAAAATAAGAACTAATGCTGAGACTGAACAAGATAGCAAAACAGCTATAGATTTTGGTGCAGAAGGAATAGGGCTATGTAGAACTGAACACATGTTTTTTGATGAAGATAGAATATTATCAGTAAGACAAATGATTCTTTCTAGATCAAATGAGGACAGAAATCATGCACTTTCAAAACTTTTGCCTTATCAAAAAGAAGATTTCAAAAAAATCTTTAAAGTAATGTCAGGTTTACCTGTTACTGTAAGATTATTAGATCCACCATTACATGAATTTTTACCTAAGGCAGATAAGGACGTTGATGAAGTTGCTAGATCCTTAAATTTAGCATCTAAAGAAATTCGAGATAGAATATCAGAGCTACATGAGGAAAATCCAATGCTTGGCCATAGAGGTTGTAGACTAGGGATATCTTTCCCTGAGATTTATGAAATGCAGTGCAGAGCTATTTTCGAAGCAATAGTAGAACTTAAAAAAGAGAAAATAAAATCTGCTTTTGTAGAAATTATGATTCCGTTAGTTTCAACAGAATCAGAATTAAGAATTATGCGTTCGCTAGTTGACCGGGTCGCCCATCAAATTGAGACACAAAATAAAACTAAATTAAATTATATCGTAGGAACAATGATTGAACTACCTAGAGCAGCATTACAAGCAAAAGATATATCTAAACATGCAGATTTTTTTAGTTTTGGTACTAATGATTTAACTCAAACTACTTATGGTATTAGTAGAGATGACTCTGGTAAATTTTTAAATGATTATATAGACAATAAAATCTTCGATGTTGATCCTTTTGTTAGTATAGATCAAAGTGGTGTAGGTGAACTTGTTGAGATTGCTTCTTCAAGGGGTAGAAAAACTAATAAAAAAATTAAACTTGGTATTTGTGGTGAACATGGCGGTGATCCTAAAAGTATAGAATTTTGTTCTAAGACGGGTTTAGATTATGTTTCTTGCTCTCCTTTTCGAGTGCCGGTTGCTAGACTGGCTGCAGCACAAGCGGAGTTATCCAAGTAATAAACTAGTATCAAAAGTTTTAGCGCTATGAGTTATAGCACCAACTGAAATTCTATTAATTCCAGTTCTGGAAATTTTTTTTATATTTCCTAAATTAGCATTGCCAGAATATTCAGTTTCATATTTTTTATTACAGAGTTTGAGGCATTTTTTTAATTGAGAAATACTCATATTGTCAAAAAGTATTCTTCTAAATTTTAATCCTAATATTTTTTTTAATTGTTTCATGTTTTCAATTTCAACCGTAACAACTTTTTTAGATCGAGAAGCTCTAGAAACAAGTTTTTTTAAATCACTAGCAGCCTTTATATGATTATCTTTTATTAAAACTTCGTCACTTAAATTGTACCTATGATTAAATCCCCCACCTTGTTTAACAGCATATTTTTCTAACAATCTTAAGTTTGGAGTTGTTTTTCTTGTGCAACAAATTTTAGTTTTTTTTCCTACTTTTTTAACAAAATTATTAGTAGCTGTAGCAATACCTGATGCATGGTTTAAAAAATTTAAAGCTGTTCTTTCAGCTGTAAGTATCGTTTTTGTATTTGCCAAAATTTCAGCAATCACTTTATTTTTTTTTATAAACTTTCCATCTTTTATTTTAGATTTAAAAATCGATTCTTTTCCAACTAATTTAAATGCTTGCCTACAAAATCCTATCCCAGCAATTACTCCATTTTGTTTAGCTATTATTTTTGCTTTAATTTTCTTATTGCTGAATTTTATTAGTTTAGTAGTTATATCGCCCATAGGTCTTAGATCTTCTTCCAAGGCTTTTTTCACTACTGAATTAATATACTTTTGATTTATTTTTTGCACTGATCTAACGACCAATTTCAGTCATTCTAATTACGG
This sequence comes from uncultured Pelagibacteraceae bacterium, assembly GCA_902580115.1. Lineage (GTDB taxonomy): Bacteria > Pseudomonadota > Alphaproteobacteria > Pelagibacterales > Pelagibacteraceae > Pelagilacustribacter. The sequence continues at coordinate 44,441 of CACHJN010000006.1, forward strand.
ATTTCCTTGCAGCCTCAATTGTTTTATCATCCAACATAATTTCATTAGTTTCATTTTCTAAACAATCAAGTATTTTTTTTAAATCTATTTTCTTCATATACGGACAAAGATTGCAAGGTTTTATGAAACTTACATTTGGATTGTCCGCTTCAACATTATCGCTCATTGAGCATTCTGTTACTAACATCACTTTTTTTGGCTGATTGTCTTTAACATAATTTATCATCCCTGAAGTTGATCCAGTAAAATCAGAAGCCTTTATCACATCTGGAGGACATTCAGGGTGAGCAATTACTTTGATACCGGGATTTTGTTTTTTTATATCTTGTATTTCTTTTGCGCTAAATTGTTCATGTACTATACAAGTTCCTTTCCAAGATATAATTTTAACTTTTGTATTTTTTGAAACATAGTCAGCTAAATATTGATCTGGTAAAAAAATTACTTTTTCAACATTCAACGACTCAACAACTTTTACTGCATTCGCAGATGTACAACATACATCGGTCTCTGCTTTAACATCTGCTGATGTATTAACGTATGAAACCACAGGTACTCCAGGATATTTTTGCTTTAACATTCTTACATCTGCTCCTGTTATAGATGTTGATAACGAACAACCAGCCTTCATATCTGGTAAAAAAACTTTTTTATTAGGACTCATTAGTTTTGCAGTTTCAGCCATAAAATGAACTCCGCACATAATTATTTTATCTGCTGAAGTTTTTGAAGCCTCTACTGCGAGAGCTAAGGAGTCAGCTGCAATATCAGCTACACCATGATAAATTTCTGGTGTTTGATAATTATGAGCTAAAATTATCGCGTTTTTTTCTTTTTTTAGTTTATTTATTTTTTCTATAAGCGGCTGATGTATCTTCCACTCAACATCAGGCACAAATTTTGAGATTTTTTTGTAAATCTCTTCTGAATTTTTAATACTTTCTTGTTGAGCAGACATACTAATTCTAGTCTATCAACTTGAACAATAATTGTCATTCATTTATTGTCGCATAAAATAAGCGGTCGTGCTGAAATTGGTAGACAGGCACGGTTGAGGGCCGTGTGGGTTTTCCCATGAGAGTTCGAGTCTCTCCGACCGCACCAAAAACGTTTAGAAACCTAAATAAATAAGAATTGACTTTATCTTTAGTTAATAGTCAACTAATAAAATGAAAATACTATGTGTACTGTACGATGATCCAAAAAAAGGAATGCCGAAAAGTTATCCTTTGTCAAGTTTACCGAAATTAGATAAATATCCAGATGGAATGACCTTGCCATCTCCAAAAGGAATAGATTTTAATCCTGGAGAATTATTGGGATGTGTATCAGGAGAGCTAGGTTTACGAAAATTTTTAGAGTCAAATGGTCATACTTTAGTTGTTACTTCAGACAAAGATGCTAAAGGCTGTAAGGCAGATAAAGAACTTATTGATGCTGATATTGTAATATCACAACCATTTTGGCCTTATTATTTAACTAAAGAAAAAATTAAAACAGCTAAAAATCTTAAAATGGCAATTACAGCAGGTATAGGTTCTGATCATGTTGATTTACAAGCAGCCATGGATAATAAAATAGACGTTGTTGAAGTAACTTATTGTAATTCAAGATCTGTGGCCGAACATATTGTAATGATGATTTTATCACTAGTTAGAGACTATCATAATCAACATGCTATCGTTAAAGATGGTGGTTGGAACATAGCTGATGCCGTTCAAAGATCATACGATGTAGAAGGTATGCATGTTGGAACAGTTGCAGCTGGAAGAATAGGTTTAGATGCATTAAGAAAAATGAAACCTTTTGATGTTCATCTACATTACTTTGATAGACACAAACTGCCTGACTCTGTTGAAAAAGAATTAAATTTAACATTTCATGACTCCGTAGAATCATTAGTTAAAGTTTGTGACGTTGTAACTATAAATTGTCCTCTTCACCCAGAAACAGAAAATTTATTTGATGATAAATTAATTAGTAAAATGAAAAAAGGTGCATACATTATTAATACTGCAAGAGGTAAAATTTGTAATAGAGAGGCAATTGCTAAAGCTTTAAAGTCTGGTCAATTAAGTGGATATGCTGGAGATGTATGGTTTCCTCAACCAGCTCCAAACGATCATGTTTGGCGGTCAATGCCTAATCATGGAATGACACCTCATACATCTGGAACCTCTTTATCTGCTCAATATAGGTATGCCGCAGGAGTTAGGGAAATTTTAGAATGTTTCTTTGATAAAAAACCAATTAGGGAACAATACTTAATTGTAAAAGATGGCCAACTTGCAGGAATGGGAGCGCACTCTTACAGCAAAGGAAGTGCAACTGGTGGATCCGAAGAAGCTGCCAAATATAAAAAGAAATAATTAAAACAGTCCTTCAACATCACCTTTCTTATTTAATTTTATCTTATCTGCAGCAGGTGTTCTCGGTAAACCAGGCATGGTCATTATTGATCCACAAACTACGACTATAAATTCAGCTCCACTTGATAACCTGATTTCTCTCACTTCTAACTTATGATCAGTTGGAGCTCCTTTTAATTTTGGGTTAACAGAAAAACTATACTGTGTTTTGGCAATACATACTGGGAATTTTGAATATCCAGCTCGCTCAAGTTTAGATAATTGCTCTTTTGCTGTATCGCTTATTTCAACTGAACTTGCTCTATAAATTTTATTTGCAACTGTTTCAATCTTCTCTAATAATGAGATTTTATCATCATAGATAAAATTAAATTTTGATTTTTTTGCCTCTTTACAAAGCTTGACAACCTTATTTGCTAATTCTTTTGTTCCTTTTCCACCATTAGCCCAGTGGGTGCAAAGGCTTACTTGTACATTTAAATCATTGCAATATTTCTTAATAATTTTTACTTCTTTCTCAGTATCTGTTTTAAAATGATTAATAGCAACGACAAGATCTAAGCCAAATTTTTTTATATTTTCAATATGCCTCTTTAAGTTTGGAAGACCTTTTTTGAGTGCATCTAAATTTTCTAATTTAAGATTATCTTTTTCTACACCACCATGCATTTTTAAAGCTCTTATAGTCGCAACAAGAACTACACACTTCGGCTGTATTCCAGCTTTACGACACTTTATATTCAAAAATTTTTCAGCACCCAAATCTGCTCCAAACCCTGCTTCAGTTATTACATACTCAGATAATTTTAATGCAGTTTTAGTCGCCAAAATCGAGTTACAACCATGAGCAATATTAGCGAATGGACCACCATGAATAATTGCAAGATTATTTTCTAAAGTTTGAACTGCATTAGGTCTTATCGCCTCTTTTAATAATACAGTCATTGGTCCATGAGCGTTTAAATCTTTTGCAAAAATAGGTTCTTTATTTTTTGAATACGCTACTGTTATATTTCCAATTTTTTTCTCTAACTCATTAATATCATTCGATAAACAAAAAATAGCCATTACTTCAGAAGCAACAGTTATATCAAAGCTGTCCTCTCTCGGATGATTTGCTCTAAGTTGTTCTAAATTTATTTTTATCTTTCTTAAACTTCTGTCATTTAAATCTACCACTCTTTTCCAAACAATATTTTCAGGATCAATATTAAGTTTGTTACCCCAGTATATATGATTATCGATAAGCGCTGATAATAAGTTATGAGCTGATGTAATAGCATGAAAGTCTCCAGTAAAATGCAAATTTATTTGCTCCATTGGAATGACTTGAGCATATCCTCCGCCAGCTGCTCCACCCTTCATACCAAAAGAGGGACCCAAACTTGGTTCTCTTAGACAAACAATAGACTTTTTTCCTATTTTGTTTAAACCATCATTTAATCCAACTGAAGTTGTAGTTTTTCCTTCTCCAGCTGGAGTGGGTGTTATAGCGGTCACTAAAACTAAATTATTTTTTTTAGCTTTGAGTTTTTTTATATACTTCAAATTTATTTTAGCTACATGACGACCCATCGGGCTGAAAGCGAAAGGTTTGTCAGGAACTTTAAATTTTTTAAGAACTTTGTTGATTGGATAAATTTTAGCATTTCTTGCAATTTCAATATCCGACTTTATTTTACTCATTCTCAATCCTATATATAAAAATTAAACTTGTGTATACTAAACATTATTTTCTAGATTTAGCTATCATAAGAAATATGTTATAGTTCGAAATGGTCGAGTTTTTTCGAAAAAGGAGAAAAATAATTTTAATAGTTCTAATTGTTCTATTTATAGAGTTGAGCGGCTATGGTATTTTGGCATCGCTTTCTAGATTACTTAACGCGCTTTAAATTATATTTTTTCATTGCGGCTTTAGCTAAAATTAAATTTGGATCAAGAAATGTTTTTGACGACTTAACTTTTTTAAATGATTTAAAAGCAAAAATTGCTACGGGCAACTCTGTGCACGCCAAAATAATTTTTTTGCAATTCATTTTTAATAAATATTTTATTACTGGTTTTATAATTTTCTCTGCCTCTTTTACTTTTCCTTTTTTAACTAGGATAATAGATTTATTAACACATCTTTTTTGTAACTTTAATGTAGGTTCAATTAGTTTGTATTTTTTATCAAAAAATTTGTGATAAATTCTTGTTCTTAAAGTACTTTCAGTTGCTAAAATACCAATTTTTGAACCAGAGGAACAATTTTTTTTTGCAAAAGCAAAGACCTCCTTTGGCATGCTAAGGATGGGGATTTTTATTTTTTTGTTTAAGTCGTCGTACCAATGGTGTGCAGTGTTACATGGTATAGTAATAAATTTACAACCATTTTTTTGCAAAAAAACACATCCCTCTAATAAACTTTTGAAGATCTTTTTGTAAACCTTTTTATCACTTAACCTTTTAGGTACATTTGACTTATTATATAATACAAATAATGGATATTTTTGATCCAACTTACCCCTATATAATTTGGCCAGTTTTGAAGAAAAATCTAAACCAGCTTGTGTGCCCATACCACCTAAAATACCAATCATACTTTTAAATTATTTTTGCTTTTTGTTTGCCCACTAAAATTTCTTTATTCTTTAATTCTGATACTTTTTTATCAAATGTGTTAATTAATCCAAATGGGAAGGGATTCGCAATTAAAAGTTTACCTATTTGATTACCGTTAAAAGTAATTTCACTTCCGACTTCTAAATTTTCTTCAGAAATCAATGGTAATAATTTTTTTTTTAACTTATTTTTTAATTTCATTCTTGCAGTATTTTCTTGGCCGATATAACAACCTTTTTTAAAATCAATTGCAGAAAGTTCCTCAAAATTTGCTTCTAGTCCAAATAAATTATTTTGTAATTTTTTTAGACTTTTAATAGGTATCCCAGCTTTGTGAGCAATATTTAAGTAGTCGTTACTGTCCTCAATTTTAAGAGATAATTTTTTTATTGTAAGATATAACTTTTCTAAATTTGATAACACTCTAGATCCTAATCTTTTTGACCGAGGATCTTGAAAAAAAGGACTAGATCTAAAAATAATTGTCTGTGTGAACTTATTCTCTTCTTTTTGAATTTCTTCAAATTTTTCTTTTGAAATTACACCTACAACATATTTGTTAGAAACATCCTTAATTTGAACATCTGAATTCAGTTTATATTTTTCCAAAAAATTTTTTAATTCTTCTATAAACTCTGCTGAACTGTCTAAGAAATATCCATTATCTGATTTAATTACAAAAAATTCATACAAATATTTTCCTTGTGGAGTAAATATTCCTGAAAAAATACTATTATCTTTGTCAACACTATTAATGTTATTCGTTATTATATTTTGAAGAAATTCTTTAGAATCTTTACCATAAACTAAGATTATGCCTCTGTCTTTTAAAATATTTATTTGATTTTTTTTCATTTTAATAATTTTAATATTGTATATTATATTTAAAATTTATGTCTGATAATAATAGTCTCATCATCAAAAATGGATCCTGTTATATAGATGGAAAACTGGTTAATACTGATATTACAGTATCAGGGGGAAAAATTAAATCAATTGGTAAGGCAAACTTAAACAACCATAAAGTTTATGATGCAGAAAACAAAGTAATTTTACCCGGTATAATAGATACTCAAGTTCACTTTAGAGAGCCAGGTTCAACAGATGCTGAAGACTTAGAAAGTGGAAGTAGAGCGGCTGTTTTGGGTGGAGTTACATCTTTATTTGAAATGCCTAATACTAATCCACCTACAGCTAACTTAGTTGAGTTTGAAAAAAAACTTAAAGCTGCAAAAAATAGAATGCATAGTAATTATGCTTTTTACTTTGGAGCCACACCAACAAATACTGATCAACTTGCTCAATTAAAGAATGTTGAAGGATGCTGTGGCGTAAAACTTTTTGCTGGCTCTTCTACAGGAAATTTATTAGTAGATAAAGAAGCAGATATTGAAAAAGTAATATCTAGTAGTGATAGAGTAGTTTCTATTCATTCTGAGGATGAAGATATAATTAAACTAAGAAAAAAGTTTATAAGAAAAGGGGATGTTCATTCACATCATGATTGGAGAAATGTTGAATGCGCAATGTCTTCTACTCGAAGAGTCGTTAAAATTGCGGAGAGATATAATAAGAAAATTCATGTATTGCATGTAACCACTAAAGAAGAAGTTGATTTTTTAGCAATGCATAAAAAAAATGTTACTTTTGAAACAACACCTCAGCATCTAACATTATACGCTCCTGATTGTTATAATAAATTAGGGACTTATGCTCAAATGAATCCTCCATTACGCGGTAAAGAGCATCACGACCGTCTTTGGACAGCCGTTAAAAACAACATAGTTGATGTACTTGGTTCCGATCACGCCCCTCATTTAAAAGCGAATAAAGATAAAGAGTATCCGAACTCTCCTTCAGGCATGCCCGGGGTTCAAACAATTTTTCCAGTGATGATTGATCATGTTAACAATAAAAAACTGACTTTAAATCAACTCATTAAATTAATGTGTGAAAATCCTTGTCGAATATTTGGAATCAAGAATAAAGGATTTATTAGAGAGGGATATGATGCCGATTTGACGATTGTTGATATGAATAAAGAAGTTACAATTAAAAATGAGATGATAGCTAGTAAATGTGGTTGGACGCCTTTCCATAACTATAAAGTCAAAGGCTTCCCAGTAGGAACAATTATAAATGGTATCTTAGTGATGTCTGATGGAAAAATATTAATAGAATCTAAAGGAAAACCTTTAAGTTTTTAATATATTGTTCTTAATTAGATCTTCCTTAATTTCATCAAGAATAGCAGGATCATCTATTGTTGCTGGCATTTTATAAGGCTCGTTGTCTGCAATTTTTCTCACAGTTCCTCTCAATATTTTTCCTGATCTTGTTTTTGGTAATCTTTTTACAACAATAGCTATTTTAAAGGCTGCAACAGGACCAACTTTTTCTCTAACCATCGAGACACATTCTTTTATGATTTCCTCATTTTTTTGTTTAACACCAGCTTTAAGAGCTAAAAGTCCAATGGGCAATTGTCCTTTAAGTTTGTCAGCGATACCAAGCACCGCACACTCAGCAACAGATTTATGTTCAGCAAGAACTTCTTCAATTGCTCCAGTCGACAGTCTGTGGCCAGCTACGTTTATAATGTCATCAGTTCTAGACATGATCCAAACATATCCATCCTCATCAATATGTCCTGCATCGTATGTTTGATAATAACCTGGGTAATTAGTCATATAATTTTCTTTATATCTTTGATCTGCACCCCATAAAGTAGGAAATGTACCAGGAGGTAGAGGAAGTTTGACAACAATGTCCCCCATTTTTCCAGGCCCAACCTCTTTTCCTTCAGAGTTTAAAACTTTAAGATCATATCCTGGCACTGGTTTGAATGCAGAGCCGTATTTAACAGGAAACTTCTCTATACCTGTACAACTTGATGTAATTGCCCAACTCGTCTCTGTTTGCCACCAATGATCTATCACTGGTGAGTTTGATAAATTTTCAAACCATTTTATTGTATCAGGATCAGCTCTCTCTCCAGCTAAAAACAATGTATCAAAGTTGCTTAAATCATATTTTTTGAAAAATTTACCATCAGGATCTTCTTTTTTAATAGCCCTAATAGCAGTTGGTGCTGTAAATAAAGACTTTACTTTATGTTCAGAAATTACTCTCCAAAAAACACCTGCATCTGGAGTTCCTACTGGCTTTCCTTCAAAAAGAATTGTAGTACACCCATAAAAAAGTGGGGCATATACAATATAAGAGTGACCAACTATCCATCCAATGTCACTCGCTGACCACCAAACATCATCTTGATTAATGTTATAAATATTTTTCATAGTCCATTTTAGAGCTACTATATGTCCACCTATATCTCTTACAATTCCTTTTGGTAGACCAGTAGTTCCAGATGTATAAAGTATGTAAGCATAATCATTTGCATTCATTTCAACGCAACTTGCTGGTTTTGCATTCTTAAGAGCATCATCCCAAGATATATCAATTTTTGAATCTAAAACTGCTTCGTTTTTATTTCTTTGAAAGATTATACATTTATTTGGTTTGTGTTTTGAAAGCTTTAAAGCTTTGTTAAGCAACGGTTTATACTCGACAACTCGTCCAGGTTCATAACCACATGATGCGGATACAATAATTTTTGCTTTAGAGTCATCTATTCTGCTTGATAATTCGTTAGCAGCAAATCCTCCAAAAACAACTGAATGAACTGCACCTATTCTTCCGCATGCCAACATTGCTATTACAGCTTCTGGTATCATCGGCATGTAAATTATTACCCGATCACCTTTTTTTATCCCCTGATTTTTGAGTGCTCCTGCAAATAAAGATACTTTTTCCTTTAGCTGATTGTAAGTTAAGGTCTTTTTTGAGCCTGTAATTGGACTGTCGTAAATAATTGCCAACTTTTCACCTCTACCATTATCTATATGAAAATCTATCGCGTTATAACATGTGTTGGTTACACCATCCTCATACCATTTATAAAATGGAGGGTTTGAAGAATTCAAAATTTTAGAGGGTTTTTTATACCAAAATATATTTTCAGCAATATTTTTCCAAAAGTTCTCTTTCTGGTTAATAGAAGAATCGTATATTTCCTTATATTTGCCCTGCAAATCGTCCCCCATGAAATTATGTGTTTATCCCATACTAAACAGAAATATCCCCAAAAAAAACCAAAAAAACCAATAAAAACGGGCTTTTTTTTTAAAAAAAACACTTCACTGTAACACTGATTTTTATTAAGGTTCCGTCCAACTAATCTACTAATGACTATTTAGTCATTTGATAGATAGTTTATTAATAAACTAAAAATAGAAAACTAACTAACGAGGGAGGTTTTCATGAGAAAATTAAGTCTAATTGCTTTAGCAGCAGTTGCCTTTTTAGGTATAACTGGTTCTGCTAACGCAGCGACGCCTATGCTTGAGACAGGAGATTTCGTAGGAATATCTTTCTGGCTTGTGTCAATGGGTATGATCGCAACTACAGTATTCTTTTTCGCAGAAAGAGGTACGGTAGCAGCATCTTGGAGAACATCAATTTCAGTAGCTGGACTAGTTACTGGTGTTGCGTTTATCCATTACATGTACATGCGAGACGTTTGGGTGACAACTGGTGATACACCAACAGTATACAGATATATTGACTGGTTAATTACCGTTCCGCTTCAAATGGTAGAATTCTATCTAATCTTGGCAGCTGTAAGAAAGGTGCCAACTTCTATATTCTGGAAACTATTAATTGGTTCTTTAGTAATGTTAATCGGTGGATACTTAGGTGAAGCTGGTTACATTCAACCATTTGTAGGTTTCGTAATTGGAATGGCTGGATGGATCTACATCTTGTTTGAAATATTCTCAGGTGAAGCTGGAACTGCAGCTGCTAAGTCTGGTAACAAGGCTATGTCAACTGCGTTTAGCGCAATGAGAATTATCGTAACAATCGGTTGGGCTATATATCCATTAGGATATGTATTCGGTTATTTAACTGGTGGTGTTGATGCTAATGCATTGAACATTATTTACAACCTTGCTGACTTTATCAATAAGATCGCTTTTGGTCTTGTGATTTGGGCAGCTGCGATGCAAAATACAAGATTAGCATCTAGATAATTAGATCATAAACTTTAAAAGGGCGAGTACGTTTTGCGTACTTGCCCTTTTTCTTTAGATAATTATATTGAACTAAATGCCTAAAATTAAATATATTGATCAAAAAGGAAATTCAAAAACAATTGACGTTGAAAACGGTTTAACGGTTATGGAAGGAGCAGTTCAAAACAATATTCCAGGGATTGATGCTGATTGCGGTGGATCAATGGCGTGTGCAACTTGCCATGTTTATGTCGAAGATTCATGGTTTAATAAAATTCCTAAAGCTGAAGATGCTGAAAATGATATGATTGATATGGCATACAATCCAAAAAAAAATAGCAGACTAAGTTGTCAGATAATAGTTTCAGATGAATTAGATGGATTAGTCGTTACAACACCGGAGAAACAAACTTAATGATTAAAACTGACGTAGTAATAATTGGAGCTGGCCCAGTAGGGCTTTTCGCGGTTCATCAATTAGGTATAAAAGGTTTAAAGTCAGAAGTTATAGATAATCTTGACAAAGCAGGAGGTCAGTGTATTGAACTCTATCCTGATAAACCAATTTATGATATTCCTGCAGTTCCTGAATGTAGCGGTAAATCGTTAACAGAAAATTTATTGCAACAAATAAAACCATTTAGTTCAAATCAGCATTTAAATGAAAGAGTACAAGAAATAACTGAAAAAAATGGTTCTTGGATTGTAAAAACAAATAAAGATAAAATTTTCGTATCACCTAATATAATTATTGCTGGAGGAGTTGGTTCTTTTGAACCAAGAAAACTACCACTGAAAGAATTATCAAAATTCGAGGGTAAATCAGTTTTTTATTCAGTAACAGATAAGACATTGTTCAAAAATAAAAAAATCTCAATATTTGGAGGCGGTGACTCAGCATTAGACTGGGCACTAGAATTTTCAAAAAATTCAAAAGTAACACTTATACATAGACGTGATGAATTTAGGGGTGCACCTCATACTTTGAAGGAATTGGAAAAATTAAAAAAGACAGGAAAAATTTCTATTAAAACACCTTTTCAAATCAACTCGATTAATGAAGGTAACGATCTTAAGTTTATTGAAATTAAAAATGATAACGAAAAAATTGAGAAAATCGACACGGATATATTATTTGGATTTTTTGGTTTAATAATGCAACTCGGACCAATTGCTGAATGGGGTTTAAATATGAACAAAAAAACGATTGAAGTTAATACTGAAAACTTTCAAACTAATAAACCAGGTATATTTGCGATTGGAGATATTTGCAATTATCCAGGTAAATTAAAACTTATTCTTTCAGGTTTTCATGAAGCAGCTTTGGCGTCTGTAGAGTGTTTTAAAAGGGCTAGGCCTAATGAGAAATATAAATTTCAATTCACTACTTCATCCAAAGAAATTCAGGATAGACTCGGCATAAAAAAATGATTGAAGTTTTAACTTCAAACACCCCCAACGGTAAAAAAATTACCATTATGCTTGAAGAAATTGGTTATGAATATAAAATTACAAAAATCAATATAAATAAAGAAGAACAATTTAAACCAGAATTCCAAAAAATTAGTCCTTTTAGAAAAATCCCTGTAATAATTGATCACGATAAAAATATAAGTTTATTCGAGTCAGGGGCTATTTTAATTTATTTAGCGGAGAAGAGCGGAAAATTTTATGATGAAAAAAAAAGAACTTTGATTAATCAATGGTTAATAGGTCAGATGGCATATGTAGGACCAATGTTGGGGCAACACCATCAATTTCATCATTATAATCCAGGAAAAAGTAAATTTGGCGAAGAACGATATTTTAAAATCTGTGAAAGAATTTATTTAGAACTTGATATGAGATTAAAAAATTCAAAGTATCTAGCATATGACGAATACACAATTGCAGATATAGCCACCTTTCCATGGATAGCAAGACACGAATGGCATGACATTGGTTTGAAAAAATTTAAAAATTTAACTAGATGGTACTCTGAAATTTCCACTCGAGATAAAGTGAAGAAAGGGTATGATCTTCTTAAAAAAGGCGAGGAAATACCAAAAGTTTAGTCATCAACAAATATTTTTTCATCTCTTTCATGTTTTTCTTGAGCTTCAATAGTCAATGTAGCTATTGGTCTTGCAATTAATCTTTTTAAGCCTATCTGCTCACCTGTTTCTTCACAATAACCATAAGTTCCCTCTTTTAAACGTCTTAATGCCATATCTATTTTTGCAATTAATTTTCTACTTCGGTTCAATGCTTTCATCTCTACAGACTTATCAGTGTAAGAGGAAGCTTGATCAACCATGTCAGCAGAAGACATGCTGTCATCTGACGAATTTAATAAATTTCCTAAATTATTAGCTTTAATTATATCTTTTTTCCACTTGATGAGCTCATCAGTAAAAAATTTTTTGTGTTTTGCGCACATATATTTTTCCTTTTGAGTGGGGGTATATCTTTTATTACTTGTTTTTTTTACCATTTGTGAATTCGGGGGAGTATAGATTTGAATTTAGGCGTGTCAATAGGTTTAAAATTGTATTAATTTAACCAATATGTTGATTAAAAATAACTACAATACAGTATTTTACATATTTTTATTGTCTCATTTACTCATGTGGACAATAGCTCCATCCATATCAAATATAAATTTACCTCTTGATACAATTGAAGCTTTGGCATGGGGAAGTAATTTATCTTGGGGATATTTAAAACATCCCCCAGTAAGCGCATTCATGGTTGAAGTTGTTTATAATTTTTTTGGAAATCGAGATTGGGCATACTATTTATTAAGCCAAATATTTGTACTTATAGCTTTTATATATGTGTGGAAATTTTCAAATTTAATATTTAAAAATAAACTATATTCTTTATGCTCTGTATTACTTTTAGAAGGAATATATTTCTATAATTTTACTTCTCCAGAATTTAATGTGAATGTTTGTCAGCTACCTTTTTGGGCGTTAGTAGTCTTTTATGCATGGAAATCTATTAATTATGAAAAAATTTCAGATTTAATACTCTTAGGGATTTTCATGTCCTTAGGATTTTTAACGAAATATCTTTTTATTTATTTAATTTTAGCAATTAAGATTATATTTATTGTACGGCTAATAGAGAAAAAAAATATCAATATAAAGTTACTTATTCCAGGAACTTTATTTATCTTATTATTAACACCACATCTGCTTTGGTTAATTCAGAATAATTTCATTACTTTAACTTATGCTTTTAATAGAACTGGAATAGAAGAAGTTAATTTTACGAATCATCTTTATAATCCTTTAGTATTTTTAGTTAAACAAATAGGTCTTCTAATTCCTGTGATAGTTATGATTTTCACATTAACTAAAATTAAAAAAATAAATTTTAAATATTTAAGAAAAGATAAATATTTTTTATTATTAATAAATATCATTCCAATTATTTTGATGCTTTTGACCTCCATAATAACTGGAGCCAAAATAAGGACAATGTGGATGACACCTTTCTATTTATTTTTAGGAGTTCTTTTAATTCAGTTGTTTCAAAATATATTAGATAAAAATAAATTAAAAAATTTTTTTATAGTTTTTATTTTATTTTTTGTTTTATCTCCAGTGAGCTATCTAATTGTTTCCTACTCTAATGAATTTAAGAGAACTGATTATCCAGGTAGAGAAATATCTGATCTGGTTCAAAGAAGATGGGACAAAAATTTTTCAAATAATATTTCAATTGTAATAGGTGACGAGTGGTATGCTGGTAATTTATCTTATCACCTTAGTTCAAGACCTACTTGGTATAACACTATTGAGAACAATCTATCATCTGTAACTTCTGATACCGGTGTTATTTATACTGGCAATCCAAAAATTTTAAAAAAATTCTGCCCAGGAATATATGGTACTATTAAACCTATAGGAATTTGTATGATAGGAGCCAAGTGAAGAATATTGTTATTATAACACCAGTTTATAATGACTGGGAGTCTTTTACAAAATTAATAAAAGAAATAGATAAATCTATATCTAGTTTTAAGAATATATCTTTTAAACTTATAGCGGTAAATGACGGTTCTCAAGATGAATTACCCTCTTTAACATTACCATCATGCCTAGAAACTATTGAAATATTAAATATGAGAATAAATCAGGGACACGCTATTTGTTTGGCAAACGGTATTCATTATGCTCTTAAAAATTACGATTTTGATCATTTGATCTTAATGGATGCTGATGGTGAGGACAGGCCCGTAGAAATATTTGATTTAATTAATAAAGCTAAGGAATTAAAAAATATTTCAGTTGTCGCTAAGAGAGTTAAAAGATCTGAGGGTCCAATTTTTACAATATTTTATACTTTACATAAAATAATAACATTAATATTTACTGGAAAATTAATGAATTTTGGAAACTTTAGCATTATAACAAAAGAAGATGCTAAAATAATAATTAAAGACCCTTCAATTGTTTATAATTATTCTGGAACATTAAAAAACAAAGTAACAAAACTTGAAAATATTAATTGCACTAGAGGAAAAAGATATTTCGGCCCATCTAAGATGCCTTTGTTAAAACTTATAATACATTCTTTTTCTATTATAGCTGTTTTTAAAATGAACGTGTTTATAAGGTCGGCTTTATTTTTAGTTTTACTCTCTTATTTACAACCATACTTTGGAATAATTTCGCCGATATTTCAAATTTTAATCGTAATATTTAATATTTTCATTTATATAATTTCAACTAAATCAAATCAGAAAAACCTTGATAATATGGATATCGAGTTAGAGAGCACAAAAAAAATAACTCACTGAAAAGTTGAATTCTGAGTCTAAAATAGAGTCAAAAGAGAATCAAAACGTGAACATTGAAAATCCTAATATTTACTATGTTTATAAGTATTACTTTACACTAAAAAAATGAGTTATAATTTATTATGAGAAAACTTAAATGTCATTGTGGAGAAGTAGAAGCCGAAATTAACATTCCCGATCAGTTTGAAAAAATAATAAGATGTAATTGTTCTATTTGCAAAAGAAAAGGGGCTATTATGTCGATAGTTAAAAATGATGATTTTAAAATTACGAAAGGCAAAGATAAATTAAAAATTTATCAATTTCATTCAAAGATTGCTAAACATTATTTCTGTTCAATCTGTGGAATTTATACCCACCATAACCCAAGAATAAATCCAAATTTGACAGGATTTAACGTTGGCTGCATAGATGAAATAGATACTTTTAGTTTAAAAAATATAAATATTGCTGATGGTAGCAACCATCCTTTAGATAAAAAAAAATAATATTTCAATTAAGACTATGTCGAACTTAAAAAAAACATATCTTAAATTTATTCAAAAACAAGAGTCAGCTGGTGAGAAATTTCAAGATAGGTTAAAACAATTAACAAATTTTTATTTACCTTTTTGTAATAAATTATATAAATTATATAAATCTCAAAATAGACCTCTATTAATTAGTTTATCTGGAGGTCAAGGATCTGGAAAATCAACGATTGCACAAATTTTAAAAATAGTATTTAACTCCTTTTTTAAATTAAATATAGTTTGTTTTTCAATAGATGATTTCTATAAAACGGCATTAGAAAGAAAAAAAATGTCAAAATATTTACATCCTTTGTTTTTAACGAGAGGTGTACCTGGAACTCATAACTGCAACATGCTTTACAAAACTTTAAGAGATCTTACAAAAAAAAGATTTAGACCTATAAAAATACCTAAATTTGATAAATCTAATGATGATAGATTTAAAGTGAAATATTGGCAAAAAATATCAAAAAAACCCGACATCATAATTTTTGAAGGGTGGTGTGTAGGCGCTAAACCTCAGAAACTTAAAGATTTGAAAAAACCAATTAATATCTTAGAAAAAGTAGAGGATACTAAGTTGACTTGGAGGAAAAAAGTAAATAATGAGTTAAAGACTAACTACAAAAAAATTTATAAATTAATAGATAAAAGAATTTTTTTAAAAGTTCCAAATTTTAAATATGTTTTTAAATGGAGATTGCTTCAAGAAAAAAAATTGAGATTAAAATCAAAAAAAAAAACCATGAGTCAAAAAGAAATTAAAAGATTTATTATGTTTTATGAAAGAGTAACAAAAAATATGTCAACAGATTATAAAAATAATGATTTCATTATATTTTTAGATAAGAGACATAAAATTAAATCGATTAAATTTTAAATGATTAAATATTTAATAATTTTTTTTCTTTTATTTAAATTAAATGCTCTTAATGCAGAAAACAACGTTTTATTTTTTGTAGAGACTGCATTGCAAAAAAATCCAAAAATAAATGCTGAGCGAGAAAATTTAAAAGCAGTGAAACAAAATGAAAATATATCAAAAAGTGAATTTTTACCTAGCCTTACAATTTCTGGATCTCAAACAAGTACAGAAACTTCAAATATCATAGATCAGTCTGGAACACGGTCTGGGAACACGAAGAGAAATACCGAGACTAAAAAAATCTCAGTAGATCAAAAAATTTTTCAAGGTTTTCAAGGATATAATAACTTTAAAAAATCCAGACTCGAATTTGAAAAAGCAAAAAATGAGTATAAGCAAGTTGAACAAGACACAATTTTAAATTCAGTATCAGCTTATTACGATTTAATATTTAAAAATAAAAGTAAAGATTTCAACCTAGCTAATGTTGACTTGTTTGAACGTCAAGTGGAATCTGATAGATCAAGACTCCAAAAGGGAGAAATAAGTTTAACTGATTTAGCTCAATCCGAGTCATCTTTAGCTGGTGCTCAAGCTGCATTTATCAAAGCAGATTCTGAATATATCTCAGCGATAGCCGAATTTGAAAGAATTAATAGAATAAGCGCTCCTAAGGATTTAAACGATAATTTTGAAGTTTCTTTTTCAATGCCAGAAAGCTTAGATAACGCTTTGGAACTTTCAAACACCAATAATCCGAGCCTTGCTATTGCTAGAATAAATTTAGCTATTTCAGAAAGAGAATTGAATGTTGAAAAAGCCAAACTTTCGCCCTCAGCAACTCTTAATTATTCAAAAACTGAAAATAAAGATTTAAGCGCTACAGTTGATGAAGATGAGAAAGAAACAGTTAAAGCTACAGTTTCTTGGCCTATTATACAGGGAGGTAAGAATTTTTCTTCAATCAAAAAATTTAAACATAAAAAAGAAAAAAATGCACTTTTGTTAGCAGATAAAGAAAATGAGATTAAAACTCAAACTTCCACTTCTTGGTCTTTTTTTCAATCAGCAGAAAGTGTTTTGGTTTCAACAGAAGCCCAACTTAAAGCAGCTGAAATTGCTAATGAAGGCATAACTTTAGAATACGACTCAGGTAATTCTAGAACTACTCTAGATGTTATTCAATCTAGAAGCTTGCTTTTAGAAGCTAGAATATCCAATGCTAGAGCAAAAAAAGACCTTATCGTCTCTAAACTTAAATTACTTAGTCAAGTTGGAGGATTAGATCTCAAAGCTTTCAAAACCCCTTAATACCAAAAAAACTTCAATTTTTATTTACTTGATAAAAAGAACAAAATGTGTACATTTATATTAACGATTCGAACAATAAAAAGGATATAAAATGACAAAAAATAATTTAAAAGTTGTTAAGCCAGATAGCAAAAAAACCCAAGAAATTAAGGAAAAAAACAAGTCTCTGGAAGCCGCAATAAGCCAAATTGATCAAAATTTTGGAAAAGGCTCAGTTATGAGACTTGGTCAGCAAGAAGCCTTAGATGTAGAAGCAATTTCGACTGGATCTTTAAGTTTAGATTTAGCTCTTGGAATCGGTGGTCTGCCTAAAGGAAGAATAATAGAAATTTATGGTCCAGAGTCATCAGGAAAAACAACCTTAGCTTTACAAGTGGTAGCTGAAGCTCAAAAAGCTGGAGGTATATGTGCCTTTGTTGACGCCGAGCATGCAATGGATCCTGCTTATGCAAAAAAGCTAGGAGTTAAAACTGATGAATTACTAATTTCTCAACCTGATACAGGTGAACAAGCTTTAGAAATAACAGATACTCTAATTAAATCAGGTTCTGTTTCAGTGCTTGTAGTAGACTCGGTAGCAGCATTAACACCAAAAGCAGAACTAGAAGGTGAAATGGGAGATCACCATGTAGGATTGCAATCAAGACTGATGAGTCAGGCATTAAGAAAAATTACTGGTTCAGTAGCTAAGTCTAATACGATGGTAATTTTCATAAACCAAATTAGAATGAAAATTGGAGTTATGTTTGGAAACCCAGAAACTACATCAGGCGGAAATGCATTAAAATTTTATTCTTCTGTTAGAATGGACATTAGAAGAATTGGTGCCATAAAAGACAAAGATCAAATCATTGGAAACACGACTAGAGTGAAAGTTATCAAAAATAAGGTAGCTCCTCCTTTTAAGGTTGTAGAGTTCGATTTGATGTATGGCAAAGGCATCAGTA
>CACHJN010000007.1 GCA_902580115.1 uncultured Pelagibacteraceae bacterium
TTTAAGTGAGGAGCTCCTTGAGTACCGTCTACTAAAACAGGAATATTTTTGGAGGAAGCAAGATCTATAATTTTTTTTAAGGGGGTAATCCCGCCAGTAACATTAGATATATGGGTAATAGCTATCATTTTTGTTTTATTAGTGATTAATTTTTTTATTTCATCTACTTCAATTTCTAGATTTTCATTGATCTTTGCAAATTTAATCACTGCTTTTTTTCTGTTTCTTAGATAGTGCCAAGGCACGTAATTTGAATGATGCTCTAACTCTGTAAGAATAATTTCATCCCCCTCGTTTATAAATTTATCTCCGTATGAATTTGCTACTAAATTAATTCCTTCAGTTGCTCCTTTGGTAAATATAATTTCTTCTCGATGTTTAGCATTAATAAATTTTTTAACTAAATCTCTTGTTTCCTCAAATCTATTGGTGGCTGTAACAGCTAAAGAATGCACGCTTCTGCCTACATTTGAAAACTCATTTTCATAAAAATATGACATTCTTTCAATCACTGATTTAGGCTTTTGTGAAGAGTTTGCGCTATCTAGGTAAACTAATGAATTTCCATTTATTTTTTTCTTAAATATAGGAAAATTTTTTTTAATTTGATCTAATTTCATAATTTATATGCGTATCTAGGTGATTTTCTAAAATTTCCTTTATATCTTCACTTTTTATATCTTTTAAAACACTTTCTAAAAAACCTTTTACGATCATTTTAATTGCTTCTTTTTCTTTTATACCTCTAGCCTTCAAATAATATAATGCATTATTATCAATATTTCCTGAGGTTGAACCGTGTGAACATTTTACATCATCAGCATAAATCTCAAGCTCTGGTTTAGTACTAAATTCACAGTCTTCATCTAACAATAGTCCTTTACTTAATTGATAGGCGTTGGTTTTTTGAGCAATTTGATCGACATAAACTTTTCCTTGAAATACTCCTTTGCTCCCTGTTGTTAATACATTTTTAATATCTTGATGACTTTGACAACTTGGTTTTTGATGTAGAATATTAGTTTTGATCTCTTGATGATTATCTTTATTAAGAAATAATCCAGAATATATTTTACTTGAAGAATTTAAACCATTTAACTCAATATTACTTTCAGTCTTATTAAATTTGATCCCAGAAGAAAAAATATATTTTTTCAAATCAGAGTTGCTCGATAGTTTTATTTTAGAGTAATCATAAAAAAAATTTTTACTCTTATTTTTATTAACAAAAAAATAATTAAGAGATGCACCATCCTCAATGTTAATGTATTTAAATGTATTTTTAAAAAAACTCCCAGTAGAACTATCTATTAAAAATTCAATAAGAGTAGCATCAGAATTTTTTGACATCTTTATTATTTCGGAATTATTAATCATTTTATTTTTTAAAGTTCCTGAAAAATAATTAAATATAATAATTGGGTATTTAAATTTATATCCAGAGTTTACATGTAATCTAAAACCACCTTCATGAAGTGCAGTATTTAAGTTTTGCATTGAATTTTCTTTTGATACATCTATAAAATTTAAGAGATGATCAAGTTCAAGTTTATTGACTGGTGAGTAATTTTTATCTTGAAAATTTTCAATTTTAAAATCATAGGAGTCTAATTGTCCATTAATAAGTATTATCGAGTTGTGTTTAAAGTCTAAATTAAAAACATTTGGATTTTTATTTACTGATTTTTTGTTGTTTAATTCTCCAAAGTTATCTTTTAAGATTTTTTCTAAATCTGTAAATTTCCACTCTTCTTCTCTTTTATTTGGAAAACCCTTATTTTTAAAATAAGATAATTTTTCCTTTCTAAGCTTTGTATATTTATCCAGGCTATCTTTTATCTCTAAATTTAGTTCCATAATTAGTTAATATTTGTGTATCCAGTTTTTTCAAGTTCTTGTCCAAGCTCCTTAGAGCCAGTTTTTATAATTTTTCCATCAGATAAGACGTGGATAAAATCAGGTTTAATAAAATCTAAAAGTCTTTGATAGTGAGTGATGATTAAAAAAGAATTTTTTTTATTTTTATATGAGTTAACTCCCTCAGCTACAATTTTTAATGCATCTATATCTAATCCTGAATCTGTTTCGTCTAAAATTGCAAGTTTTGGCTCAAGTATCTTGAGCTGTAATATCTCATTTTTCTTTTTTTCACCGCCAGAAAAACCAACATTTAAATGTCTTGATAAAAATTTTTCATCAATACTTAGTTCTTTGGCTTTTTCTTTTACGATTTTTAAAAAACTTATGGCATCTATATCTTTATGACCGTTTGCTTTTCTAATCGAATTTAGCGATGTTCTTAAAAAGTTGTTAGTATTAACACCTGGTATTTCTGTAGGATATTGAAAGGCTAAGAACATACCTTTTTGAGCCCGTTCTTCTATTGAAATTTGAGTTAAATCTTGCCCCTCATATTTTAAATCCCCTGAAATATCATATCCAGGTTTACCAGATAAAATATTAGCTAATGTACTTTTACCCGATCCATTTGGGCCCATAATAGCATGTACTTCACCTTGATTTATTTTAAGGTTGAGACCTTTGATAATTTTTTTGTTATTTATTTCTGCTTTTAAATTTTTGATTTCTAACATTATCCAACGCTTCCTTCTAAACTTATTGAGACTAACTTTTGGGCTTCTACCGCGAATTCCATAGGCAACTGTTGTAAAACCTCTTTACAAAAACCATTAACAATTAAACTTACTGCCTCTTCTTGGTTTAAACCTCTCTGATTACAATAAAAAAGCTGTTCCTCATTTATTTTTGAAGTTGTAGCTTCATGCTCGATTGTTGAAGATGAATTTTTATTTTTAATATATGGAACTGTGTGAGCTCCACATTTGTTTCCCATTAAAAGAGAGTCACATTGAGTATAATTTCTCGAATTTATTGCTTTTTTATTAATATCAACTAGTCCTCTATAAGTGTTATCTGCTTTACCAGCTGAAATTCCTTTAGAAATAATTTTACTTTTTGTATTTTTTCCTAAATGGATCATTTTTGTGCCAGTATCTGCTTTTTGGTAATTGTTGGTAATTGCTATTGAATAAAATTCTCCAACAGAATTATCTCCTTGTAAAATACAGCTGGGATATTTCCATGTTATAGCTGAACCTGTTTCAACCTGAGTCCACGAAATTTTTGAATTCCTTCCTCGACAAGCTCCTCTCTTTGTTACAAAATTGTAAATTCCTCCTTTGCCTTGCTCATCTCCTGGATACCAATTTTGCACTGTTGAGTATTTAATTTCAGCATCATCTAGGGCTATAAGCTCAACATTTGCTGCATGGAGTTGATTTTCGTCTCTCATAGGTGCAGTGCAGCCCTCTAGATAACTCACATAACTGCCTTTGTCCGCAATAATTAATGTTCTTTCAAATTGTCCAGTTTGTGAAGCATTAATTCTAAAGTAAGTAGACAGCTCCATTGGACATCTTACGTTTGGTGGTATGTATACAAATGACCCATCAGTAAAGACTGCAGAGTTTAATGTTGCAAAATAATGATCTGTCAAGGGGATTACTGAACCCAAATATTTTCTCACTAGATCAGGATGTTTTTGTATAGCTTCAGAGATAGAGCAAAAAATTATACCCTTTTTAGTAAGCTCACCTTTAAAAGTAGTAGCAACCGAAACAGAGTCAAAGACAGCATCTACTGCTACGCCACTAAGTCTTTTTTGTTCATCTAAAGGGATGCCGAGTTTTTTATAAGTTTCGATAAGTTTTGGGTCAACTTCATCTAAACTTTTAGGTTTATCTTTAACGCTTTTAGGTGCAGAGAAATAATAAAGATCTTGATAATCTATTTTAGGATATTTTGGTTTTTGCCAATCAGGTTCTTTTAATGACTTAAGTCTTTTATAAGCTTTGAGTCTCCAATCTAAAAGCCATTTGGGTTCCTTTTTCTCTTTAGAAATAAATTTTATTGTTGCTTCATTTAAACCTTTAGGAGCTTTGAAACTTTCGATGTCAGTTGTGAAACCGTATTTATATTCTTTATTAGTATCTATAACTTTGGTGCTCATTATCTTTTTACTAACTCCTCTAATTTTATATTTTCAAAAAAACCATTGATATGCGTATCTAACTTATCCCATAAATTATGAGTTATGCATTTAACTGATTTATTATTACAACCTTTTTTTGACTCTTTTTTACAATTAAGAGTTTTAACTTCTTCGTTTACTGCTTTAAAAATATTTGAAAGTTTAATTTCTGAGGCTGGTTTATCTAATGCGTATCCTCCTTTTACACCTCTGACACTTCTAACTAATTTATCTTCTTTTAAACGGATGAATAACTGTTCCAAATAAGCTAAGGAAATATTTTGTCTTGTAGAAATTTCAGACAAACTTACAGGTTTATCCTTTGAATAGGACGCAAGATCAGCCATCGCCATTACTGCATATCTACCTTTTGTTGTTAGTTTCATAAATTGGCCTTGTTTTACAATAGTTTTTAATTAATTCCTACTATATTACTAAGATTTAAAAAAAGATATTTGACGCATAAAAACATGTTATAAGTCTATTCTTTTATTGAAACTAATTATCATTACTAATTATGAAGCAAAAAAGTTTAGAAATTTTTATTCCAGGTCCAGCAGGAAGGTTAGAGGGAAAGTATTATAAAAATCCAAAATTTGGTTCGCCAGTTGCAATAGTCCTTCAACCTCACCCTCAATATGGTGGAACAATGAATAATAGAATAGTTCAATTAATGTATAATATTTTTTTAGAAAACGGATTTTCAGTTATAAAGATAAATTTTAGAGGTGTTGGAAAAAGTGACGGTGTTTTCGATAATGGTCAAGGTGAACTTTCAGATGCAGCAGCGGCTCTTGATTGGATTGAAAGAGAAAATATGGATTATAGTCAGTGCTGGGTTTCTGGCTTTTCTTTTGGAGCTTTAATTTGTATGCAGCTTATAATGAGGCGACCAGAGGTAAACAATTTTATAGCAATTTCTCCTCAACCAAATGTTTATGATTTTTCTTTTTTGGCACCATGTCCAACGTCTGGTCAGGTCGTTTATAGTGATAATGACGAGTTAGTAACTAAAGAAAGTATTAATGAACTGGATAATAGGATTAAAAGTCAAAAAGGAGTTGAAGTAATTTTCTCAAAAATTAAAGGCGCAAATCATTTTTTTAAAGACAAAGAGAGAGATTTAAGAGTTGAAATAGAAAAATATATAAAAGAAAAAACTGCTTTAATCTAAATATTAATAATTTCACCGCCGCTACATGGGGCTGAACAACCGGTTGTAGACGGAAATGATATTGGTAAAGATAAAATTGATCTTATAGCTAAATACGCAAATGCTTGAGATTCAATAAAATCACCATCTAAACCAAAATCCTCGGAAATAAAAAAGGAAAGATTTTTGTTTGAATTTAATTTAATTTGCTTTAAGAGACTGATATTTTTTCTTCCACCTCCACAAATTATTATTCTTATTTGATTATCATACTCTTTTAAAAGGAAATTAATTTTTGAAGTTATAATTTTCGCAGAAAAAGCTGTTAATGTTGCTGCACCATCCTCTAAACCTAAACCTCTTGCAAAAGAAATGTCGAAATCACTTGTATCTAAAGAAATATTATTTTTTTTTTGAAAATTATGCTCATAAGTTTCTAAAGCTTGTTCCAATATTATTTCATTAATATTTCCCGTTTCTGAAATTTTACCGCCATCATCAAATTTTTTATTTGTGTGAGTTTGTATCCATTCATTTATTAAACAGTTTCCTGGACCAACATCCTTACTCAAAATATTATTGTTATTCATATTATGAATAAAAGTAATGTTTGAAATACCACCGATGTTTAATATGCAAGCTGGTAAATTAATTTTTTTTGATTTAATAAGATATTTATGGAAAATGGGAGTTAAAGGTGCACCTTCCCCTCCATTAACAATATCATTTTTTCTAAAATTAAAAACTACTTTTTTTTTTGTAAGTTGAGATAATAAATTTCCATTACCTAATTGTAGTGAAATTTTTTCTGCAGGATTATGATATAATGTTTGGCCATGAAACCCGATCAGGTCTAAATTAAAACCATTACTAATATTTTTTACAATTTTTGCATGAAAAATGGTAATTTCTTTTTCTAATTTTTGAATTTTAGAAGATAAATTTTTTAAATCATTTAAACTATTAACTTTTTTTTTTAAATCATGAAACTCTCTAAATAATTTGTCGTCGTATTCAAAATATTTTTCTTTTAGAATAGACAGGGTGTCTATACCATTTGACTGAATTATCGATGCATCAACTCCATCTCCTGAAGTACCACTCATCATTCCTAAGCATGTGTATTCTTTGCTCATTATTGTATTTATTTATACCAAATATTGTATAATAGTGTTCTTATTACTAATAGAAATATGAAAAGCACTTTTTTGAGAGAAATGCAAGAAAGGGGTTATTTAAATCAGTGTACTGATTTAGAAAAACTAGATACGTTGCTTTTAAAAAAATCTATTTCTGCATATATAGGATTTGATTGCACAGCTAATAGTTTGCATGTTGGCAGCTTGCTTCAAATAATGATTCTGAGATTACTACAAAAACACGGACACAGACCAATTGTTCTATTAGGTGGAGGAACTACATTAATTGGGGATCCATCTGGAAAAGAGTCAACAAGAAAAGTTTTAAAGCCTAAAGATATAAAAAAAAACATATCAAGTATAAAAAAGCTTTTTGAAAATTTACTTGATTTTAAAATTAAAAAAACAAAACCAGTTTTTGTCGATAACTATTCATGGTTAGGAAAATTAAATTATATAAATTTCTTAAGAGAAATCGGTTCGCAATTTACATTAAATAAAATGCTTACATTCGATAGTGTAAAACTTAGATTGGAAAGGGAACAGTCATTAAGTTACATGGAATTTAATTATATGATATTACAAGCGTTCGATTTTTATAAACTTTTTGAAAAGGAAAATTGTTTATTGCAGCTAGGAGGTTCTGATCAATGGGGAAATATTGTAAACGGAGTAGATTTGATTAGACGGATAATCAAAAAAGATGCATTTGGATTGACCAGTCCACTTATTACTTTAGCCTCTGGTGCAAAAATGGGAAAAACAGAAAAAGGGGCAGTTTGGTTAAATGAAAAACTTTTTTCGGCATATGATTATTGGCAATTTTGGAGAAATACTGACGATAGAGATGTAATAAAATTCTTAAAATTTTTTACTGAACTTGAAAAAAATGAGATTGAAAAACTACAAGAAAAAAATGAAATTAATGAATTAAAAATTATACTTGCTAATAATGCAACAAAAATACTTCATGGAAAGGTAAAGGCTGCTAAAGCAGAAAAAACAGCGAGCGACATTTTTAAACTAGGAAAAATTAATGAAAATTTACCAACTAAAGGTATCTCAAGAAAAGATTTGGAAGAAGGAACAAAACTTTTAGAGTTATTAGTAAAATTTAATATTATGGATTCAAAAAGTGAAGCTAGAAGAGCAATTAAAAATAACGGTATTAAAATGGATGATATTTTAGTTTCTGATGAAAATAAAATTGTAAATATTTCTGATTTTAAAAATGGAAATATAAAAATTTCTTTTGGTAAAAAAAAACATTATATTTTTAAAATTATTTAGGTTTTTTTAATGCCTTTTGAATAAATCTTGGTGTCAAAGATTTTATAGGATTCACAGTTGTTTTAATTTTTCCAGGCGTGCCTTTCATCTTAAAACTTATACCGAACAGACCTTCTCCGACCTCCTTAGGTATTAGAATATCTCCCACCACAGGAAGTTTCGATAAAAATTTATTCAGTGTTTTAGCAGGCACCATTGTTCCTCTTAAACTAATTAATTCAGTGTTTGACTCGACATATCCTTCCATTAAAATTGAAATACTTGGACCTATAGCATACAACTCTTCTAAATTTAAGACCTGCTCACTTTTACTCATTTTCATTTCAAGCTTTTCAAAAGATAGCCCTTCTCCAGATAATGCATCAACCATTCCTCCAAAATCGGCTAAAGATAATAATTTGACTAATCCCGGAGCATTTTTAACTTTAAAACTTTCTATAGTTAAATTTGAATTACTTTCTTTATTATCATATGTTGATAATAATAAAAGCTTACCACCAGATAACCCGTCAAAAAACTTATAATTAGATAATAGTGGTTTAGGTAAGTCAGAATAAATCTCCAGGATTTTTTTTTTAGAAGTTTTATCTATTTTTAAGGATATATCTAAGTATTTACCATCCTCGAATTCACCTTTCGAGACAATCTTACTAAATCTTCCTTTTTCAATAATGCCTATTAAAGAAAAGTTAGACATTACCTCAGAAACATTTGTTGAAACTTCCTTAAAATCTACAAATATTTCTTTACTTATATTTTTTAAAAAAGTCGTGTTATTTTTATTTTCCAACAATTTTGTTAAATTACTAGCATCATATTTAGATCCACTTATTTTAATTGATTTGTTAAAATTAATTTTAAACTCATTATTTAGTTTATTATTAAAAAAAGTTTTTACTGAAATATTATCAAACTTCACCAATTTATTATTTTGAATAAGTAAATTTTTGATATTTATATTATTTTTATCATCTTTGATATTAAATTTATTTAATAAAATATTTTTTTTTCCTATTCGTAAGTTAGAATTTATATTTACAACTTTTTTCTTCGTTCTGAAGTTAATGAATGGAATATTTATTTCATCTTCAAAATCAGCATTTAATGATATTTTATTGTATTTGCTATCGAATTTATTTACAAAATCAAATTTTTGGAAAGAATTATTATTGATTTTGTATACACCAGAAATATTAATTAACTTGTTATTATCTTTATAATAATCCACTTTGAAATTGGTTTTTTCAAAAAAGATATTATTGATTTTATTTTCTAAAAGCGGATATTTTTGCGGTTCTACAAACTTAATATTTGATTTCTGAACATCTCCATCAGCTTCTAACTGATAATCAATTATCTTAAGTGTTTGATCGAAATTTATTTTAAATTTACTCTGAAGTTTTCCTAGGATTTTAATTTTTTCAAAATTTGTTAGATTATTTCTTCCTATAAAATTATTAATTTTTTCTTTATTGAGATTTAAATCAGATTTTATTTCTCCATTTATTTCTAAAGAATCAGAATTAGCAAATTGTATATTTCCTGAGCTTATCTGAAAACCATTGATTAATCCTCTGATGTTGTCAATTTCACCACTTTTTTCTTTTATGAGGTATATAAAGCTAGTTTTTTTTAAATTAATTTTTTTGTTTTTGGCAGAAAAATTTTTTACAAAACCATTTATCTCATAATTTATAATTTGATTATCTTCTAAATCCAAATCCAAATTAAAATTTAACTGGCCATTCTTAACTTCATTTAATAAAAATTTTTTAAAATTAGATGGTTTTGAATACTTAACTACTTCTTTTATTCTCTCAATATCTAATTCATTGGATAGTACGCTAACTTTTTCTATATTAGGCTTTCCCTTCAAGAGTGATTTAAAATTTATATAAGCATCTATTCTATTTAAATTTACCTTATTGTTATGAAAGAATATTTCAGGATTTGATGTTGTAACAAAAAAACTTAATTCTTGAATATTTATTTTAATTTTAATTTTTTTTAGAGTTAAATTAGTGTTTTTTACACTTTCTTCAATCTTGTTTTCTAGAAGTGAATTAAATTTATCAGTTTCATATCCAGCTGTAGAGAGAAAAACAATAATTGATAAAAGCAAAAGAGCTATCAAAGACACAATTGATAGAAATATTTTTTTCATTATTTGTTTAAAACTCCTGCTTCAATAAAAATGTCTATATCACCATTTAAAACTGCGTCGGGATTTGTGTTTTCTGTTTTGTTTCTTAAGTCTTTTACTAATTGGTATGGTTGTAATACGTACGAACGTATCTGGTGTCCCCATCCTATATCTGTTTTTAAGTTAGTTTCTTTTGAATTTTCTTTTTCTCTTTTTTGTATCTCATGCTCATAAAGTCTTGCTTTTAACATTTTAAAACATGTATCTTTGTTTTTATGCTGAGATCTTTCATTTTGGCATTGCACTACAATTTTAGTTGGTAGGTGAGTTATTCTCACTGCGCTATCAGTTGTATTAACATGTTGTCCGCCAGCTCCACTAGATCTGTAAGTGTCTATTCTTAAATCTTTTTCATTAATTTTAATGTTAATATCATCATCAACCACTGGATAAACCCAAATACTAGCAAAACTAGTGTGTCTTCTAGCTCCGCTATCAAATGGAGAGATTCTAACTAATCTATGCACACCTGACTCATTTTTCATCAAACCATAAAGATTTGTTCCAGAAATTTTTAAAGTTGAAGATTTAATACCTGCTTCTTCACCTCTGTGTTCGGATATAATTTCATAAGAAAACTTTTTTTTATCAAACCATTTTAAATACATTCTTCTTAACATTTCTGCCCAATCTTGGCTCTCGGTCCCCCCTGCTCCCGCATGTATTTCTAAATAAATATCAAGAGCATCATTTTCACCAGATAAAAAACAAGAAACTTCTAATTGTTTAATATTGTTAAATAATTCATGTAGTTTATTTTCACAATCCTTCTTAATTTCTTCATTTTTTTCTTCAATACCTAAAGAGTAAAGATCCTTTAAATTATTAACTTCTTGTTCTAAATCTTTATGAGATGATAAAATATCTTCATAAAAATTTTTTTCTTTGAGGATATTCTTAGCCTTCTTTTGATCTTTCCAAAAATTATCTTTAGAAATTTCTTGGGTTAATAGTAGAATTTTATTATTAATTTCGTTCTTTTCAAAGATACCCCCTTATATTGTTGAGTATCTTTTTAACTTGATCTAAATTTGTTTCAAAAGTTTGCATTAGTAAAATTGTCTAAATTTAATTAATTTATCATAATTATAATTTGTAATTAATTGTTTATTATTTAAATTGTTAATATCTTTTTTCTTAAACGCTTCAAGAATAAAATTTTTATCATCAAAATCAGTTTGTTTTCCAGTGTTATAATTAATTGGAGCAAAATAAATACCATTTGGAACTTCAAATTCTTCAAATTCATCAAAATATAAAACGCCTTTAATAAAGTTTTTAAAAATTGGAAGTGCTGCTTTTGATCCTGTCTCATATTTTCCTAATGTTTTTGGATTGTCAAAACCAACGTAAACTCCAACTACTAAATTTGAATTATAACCTATAAACCAAGCATCAAAATTATTATTCGTTGTACCAGTCTTGCCTGCTAGGGGTACATTTAAATCTCTTAGTTTTTTACCAGTACCTCTTGTTATCACACCTCTAAGGATTGAAGTTATCTGATAAGCTGTTTGTTGACTTATTACTTGTTTGTTAATCAAGTTAATAGTTGGAAAACCCTCTTCTTTTTTATTCTCTGTATACCTATCACACCCCTTACAAGCTGCAAAATTAGATGCAAATATAGTTTTTCCTCTTCTATCTTGAATACGATTTATTAATACAGGTTTAATTTTTTTTCCTCCATTAACAAAAGTTGCGTAACCTGAGGTCAAATTTAGCAAAGATGTTTCTACGGAACCTAAAGATACTGACAATAGCTCAGGTATCTCATTATAAATTTCTAATTCTCTAGAAAGATTTAAAATCTTGTCTACTCCAAGATTTTTAGCAATTCTAACTGTCATTAAATTTCTAGAATACTCTATCCCTTTTCTTAAAGTTGAAGGACCATAAAATTTTTTTCCATAATTTTCAGGCTTCCAATCTTTAAGTCCTATTCCTTGTTCTGCTATAAATGGAGCATCTAAAACGATAGAATTCGGAGACAAACCATTTTCAATTGCAGCAGCATAAACAAAAGGTTTAAAAGCTGATCCAGGTTGACGCTTAGCTTGAGTAACTCTATTAAATTCACTTGATACATAGCTAAAACCTCCAACTAAGGCTTTTACTTCGCCAGTATAAGGATTAAGAGCAACTATACCACCATTTACATTAGGATATTGTTTAAGAGACCATTCGTTACTATTTTTTTTTATAAAAACAAAATCACCTAAATCAAAAACATCATTTATACTTTTATTTTTAATTGCCCAATTTAAATTAGTCTTACTGATTTGTATATTTTCATTTTTTTTTGTTTTTAAATTCAAAAAATTTTCGTTCAAAGCAATTACTTCAGCTTTTTCCCATTTAAGAGTTGGATCGATTTCAAAATCATCCAGTTTTTTTTTCCAGTTACTATCTAAATTCCTATTTGTGATTGGGCCTCTCCAACCATGGCGTCTGTCGTAAGACTCTATACCATTTCTGAGGGCTTTAATTGCTTCTATTTGAAAATTTATATCTAAAGGTGATTTAATACTAAGTCCTTGAGTATATAATTTCTCAAAACCGTATTTGTCTTTTATTATCCTTCTCACCTCTTCTGTATAAGAGTTTGCTTCATTAACAATTTCAATTTTTCTTCTTTTAACTTTAATTGTTTTTTTTTTTAAATTTAAATATTGAGTATTATCAATAAATCCATTCTGGTTTAGATTTTTAAGAACTAAATCTCTTCTAAATTTAGCTTCTTTTGGATCTTTTATTGGATTGTAACGACTTGGTGCTTTGGGTAACGCAGCTAATAATGCTGCCTCTCCATAATCTAAATCTTTAATTGATTTATCAAAATATTCTAAACTCGCTGCTGCCACGCCATAAGTTCCCTGTCCTAAGTATATTTGATTAAGATAAAGTTCCAAAATTCTCTTTTTTGAATAAGCTTTTTCAATTCTAAATGCTAGTATTGCCTCTTTAATTTTTCTCTTCAAAGAAACTTCATTTGTTAACAGAAAATTTTTAGCTACTTGTTGAGTAATAGTTGATGCTCCTTCTAATCGTTTATCACCTAATATATTTTTGATATTATTTATTGTGGCTCTTATAATTCCCTTCGCATCTACACCCGGGTGATTAAAAAAATTTTTATCCTCAGCTGAAAGAAATGAATTTATTACTTTTACCGGTATTGAGTCATAAGGAACAAACAACCTTTTTTCTAAAGCATATTCAGCGATAAGTTTTCCATCTTTTGAATATACTCTGCTAGATATTGGGGGTTGATAGTTTGATAGTCTTTTATAATCTGGCAATCCAGATGAAAAATAAAAAAATGCTGAAAAAATTAATAATAGTGTGGAAACAAGTATTATAATTACCGCTTTTAAAGAAAAATTAATAAGTTTAAACATTTATAGTATTTTATATCATTAATTCTGGCTATCTTAAGGCATTTAGATTATAAGTATTTAATAATATTATATTATTTTATTAATTAAAATTATGATTACAAAAACAATGAATATTTTAAAAGGAATTCAAATTAAATGGACAAAAATTTATATATTGATGCATCGCATCCAGATGAAACTAGAATCGTTCTTAAATCAAATCTTGCTATTGAAGAATACGAGTTTGAAGATAAAAATAGGGTAAACTTTAAAAACAATATTTATCTGGGAACAATAAGTAGAGTTGAGCCATCTCTTCAAGCAGCTTTCGTTGATTTCGGAAGATTAAAACATGGCTTCTTAGCTTTTAACGATATTCAATCTGATTACTATCAAATCCCCTCTGCGGATAAAGAAAAATTAAAAAATGTCGAAGAAAAAATCCGTGAAGATTTAAAAAATACAAATTTAGAAGAAATTAATAACAATCAGGAGCCAGTTAGCAATGACGAAAAAAATGGAAATACAGAAAGTCAAAGTAAGAATTCAAATAATGCCTTACCTGATAATAAAAGCAACTATAGAGAAAAACTTAAAAACACTTATGGATTAAAAAAATACAGAATTCAGGAAGTTATAAAACCTGGACAAGTTATTTTAGTACAAGTTTTAAAAGAGGAAAGAGGTCAAAAAGGAGCTGCGTTAACTACTTTCATATCTCTTGCAGGAAAATATATGGTTCTTATGCCTAATACAGCTAAAGGAGGAGGAATATCTAGAAAAATTTTCAATTCTAATGATAGACAAAAAATAAGGGAAATTCTTAATAAAATCGAAATTCCCAAAAGTATGGGTGTCATAGTTAGAACAGCAGGTGCAAATAAAACTAAAAATGAAATTGAAAAAGATTTTCAAAACACCTTAAAAACTTGGGAAGAAATAAAAGATAAAGCTGTGGTTTCAAATGCTCCTTCATTAATTTATGAAGAAGGCGACATAATAAAAAGAGCTCTTAGAGATATTTACGATAACGAAACTAAATTTATTTATGTTGATGGTAATGAGGGTTACCAAAAGACCAAGAAGTTTATGAAAGAATTAATGCCAAAAAATGCAAAATACGTAAAAAAATATAGAGGTAAAATACCTTTATTCCATGATGCTCTAATAGAAAAAGAACTAAATAATATTTTTGAACCAACTGTTAAACTTAAATCTGGTGGATACTTGGTAATAAATCCTACTGAAGCATTAGTGGCAATTGATATTAACTCTGGTCAGTCAACAAAACAAATGAATATTGAAAAAACTGCTTTAAATACAAATCTAGAGGCTGCTGAAGAAATTTGCAGACAAATTAAATTAAGAGATCTCTCAGGTTTAATAGTTATTGATTTTATCGATATGTTAAACTTTTATAATAAAAGAACAGTTGAAAAAAAAATGAGAGAATGTGTGAGAAAAGATAGAGCTAGGATCCAAATAGGAAAGATAAGTAATTTTGGATTATTAGAAATGACCAGGCAAAGACTTAGAGAAGGATCAATTAGATGGGAAACAAATCTATCTTTAGATTCGTTTTCACAAAAAATTGTAAAAAAAATTGAGATGCTAGCTTTTAATAATAAAATTAAAATTATAAAAGCCTTTGTGCCTAACAAAGTTAAATTATATATTGAAACTAATTTATCTAAAGAATTAAACCATTTTCAAAAAAAATATTCTTATAAGATAGATTTTATAGAAAAGGCTCAATTTATAATTCCTGAATATTCAATAGAATTACTTAATAAATCTAAAAAAATAATTGATAAAATCGAATATATTAGAAAAGTTAAAGATTTTAATTATACATCAGATAAATCTACAAAAATCGCTAAAATTGACAAAAAAAATCAGAAAATTCTTACAAAAAAAAATAAAATAAAAGAGGAAATAAAAAAAGAAAAAAAACCAAGAACACTTTGGACTAGAAGAAAAAAAGCTAGCTAATTAAACCGTCTTTAGGTGAAGATGCGCTAGCAAAATTATTTTTTTTCATCCTCCCAGCTAAAAAAGATTTTCTTCCTGATATTACAGCATATTTAAAAGCTTCTGCCATTAAAATTGGATTTTTAGCAAGCGCTATAGCAGAATTAATTAGAACTCCATCACAACCCATTTCCATTGCAATAACAGCATCGGATGCTGTTCCAATTCCTGCATCAATTATAACTGGAACTTTTGATTGTTTTATTATTAGAGAAATATTTAGCTTATTGTATATTCCAAGACCAGAACCTATAGGCGCAGCTAATGGCATTATTGCTGAAGCTCCTAGGTCTTCTAATTTTTTTGCATGTAACGGATCATCCGTGCAATAAACTAAAACTTTAAAACCTTCCTTAACAAGGACTTTTGTAGTTTTAATTGTCTCAATCATATCTGGATATAAAGTTTTTTTATCTCCTAATATTTCTAACTTTACCATTTTCCAACCTCCAATTTCTCTAGCGAGTCTTAAAGTCCTTAATGCATCCTTAGAATTAAAACATCCAGCTGTATTTGGAAGATAAGTAATTTTTTTTGGATTAACATAATCCATTAAAAGAGGTTTTTTTTTATCTAAAATATTTACTCGCCTAACAGCTACAGTAACCATATCGGCTCCAGATATTTTTATAGCTTGAGCTGTTTCTTTTAAATTTTTATATTTTCCTGTACCTACTATTAATCTTGATTTGAGGACCTTTTTGTCTATTTTAAATATATCTTTTTTCATATTAGCCCCCACCAATAAATTGAACTATCTCTATTTTATCGTTGTTTTTTAATTTTCTACTATTGTACTTATTTTGAGGTAAAATTTTCCCATTTAGTTCTATAGCAACCTTTTTCCTATTTAATTTATATTTTTTTAGTACATCTATTATCGAAAAATTTTGCTTTAAAGCTATTTTTCTTCCATTTATTTGAATTTTTGCCATAATTTAGTTATCTATTTTAATTATATCAAATTATGTTAAATATTTTAATAATTAACGGTCCCAATCTTAACCTATTAGGTGAAAGGGAAAAAGATAAATATGGTAAAACTTCTCTTACAGAAATAAAAAGAGATTGTTTATCATTTTCTAAAGAGCATAATATTAACTTATCTTTTTTTCAATCCAATGTTGAAGGTGAAATTGTTAATGAAATTCAAAACGCAAGGAATAAGCAAAATTGTTTGATAATTAATGCTGGTGGTTACACACATACTTCAGTAGCCATACATGATGCGTTGAAAGTTTTGGAAATCCCAATTATTGAATTACACATTACAAATATTTATAAAAGGGAAGATTTTAGACATAAATCTTTGATAAGCAATGTGGTCGATGGTATAATATGTGGATTAGGTGTGGAAGGCTATACTTTAGCGTTAAAAGCTTCTATAGATTTGATTAAAAATGAAAATTGATAAAAAATTAATTAAAGAGTTGGTAGAATGTCTTGGAGAATTTAACATTACTGAAATTGAGTATCAAGATGGAGGAAAAAAAATTAAAGTTTCTAAAGCACTTAAAGGTTCTTTAGAACAAGGAAGATCTAGTGCGGTAGTTTCACCAACTAAAACTGTTTTATCTGATAATAGTGAGCAGAAAGGTACTAGAGTAAAATCTCCAATTATAGGAACTGCCTACCTGGCTCCAGAGCCTGGAGCTAAAAAATTTGTAGAAGTTGGAGACAAAATTAAAAAAGGTCAAACTGTAATGATTGTTGAGGCAATGAAAACAATGAACCACGTACCCTCATCTGCTGATGGAACTGTTAAAAAAATTATGGTTAACGACGGCCAACCTGTTGAGTTTGGTCAAACTCTAATTATCTTAGATTAAAATAATGTTTAAAAAAGTATTAATAGCTAATAGGGGTGAAATAGCTGTTAGAATTATTAGAGCATGTAAAGAATGGGGAATAAGCACAGTTGCAGTCCATTCAGATGTGGACTCTGACTCAATGCATGTAAGATTAGCTGATGAGAGCGTGTGTATTGGATCTCATCAACCTCAAAATAGCTACTTAAATATCTCTGCATTGATGTCAGCTGTAGATTTAACTGGAGCAGAAGCGATACACCCTGGATATGGTTTTTTGTCAGAAAATTCAAAATTTGCAGAAGTTGTATCTAAACATGGCATTAAATTTATAGGGCCTAGCTCAAAACTAATAGGAGAAATGGGAGACAAAATCCAAGCAAAAAAAATTGCGAAGGAAAATGGACTTCCTATAATTGAAGGTTCAGATGGATCAGTAAAATCCTACGATGAAGCAAAAAGTTTATGTAAAGAAATTGGTTACCCAATCCTTATTAAGGCTGCTGCAGGTGGTGGCGGAAAAGGAATGAAAATTGTTGAAAATGAAACTAAGCTCTCAGAGCTATTTTCTTTGGCCAAAAATGAGGCAAAAAAGTATTTTGGTAATGACGATCTATACATTGAAAAATATTTTAAAAATCCTAGACATATTGAAGTACAAATAATGTCTGGAAAAAATAGAACAGTACAATTAGGGGAACGGGATTGTTCAGTTCAAAGAAGACATCAAAAATTAATTGAGGAAACTCCAAGTCCAGTTCTAACCGAGGAACAAAGATCTGACTTATTAAACAAAACAGTAAAAATGGTTGAAAAAATTGGATATGAGGGTGCTGGGACTGTAGAGTTTATTTATGAAAATGGAAAATTTTACTTCCTAGAAATGAATACCAGGGTTCAGGTTGAACATCCTGTAACGGAGGTACAAACTGGTATTGACATAGTTAAAGAGCAACTTTGGATTGCTTTTACAGGTAATACTGCACTAAAACAAAATGATATCAACCCTAGAGGTCACTCCATTGAATGTAGAATTAATGCAGAGGATCCATCAAAGAACTTTCAACCAAGTCCGGGTATAATTTCAGTTTGCCATCAACCTTCTGGTTTTAGAACTAGAGTAGATGGATCTATATTTCAAGGATGTAAAGTAACTCCTTACTATGACAGTCTTATTGCTAAAGTTATATGCAAAGGAAGAAATAGAACTGAAGCAATACAAAGAACTTTAAGATCATTGGACGAATTTGTATTAGAAGGAATAACTACTACAATAGAATTGCATAAAAAAATATTAAATCACAAAAAGTTTCTTGACTCCTCATTTGATACTAATTGGTTAGGAAAAGAAAAATTTTTTTAAGTGCTCTCACAGCCTACTAACCAAATATCATATATTGCGTGATCAATTGGAGCTAAAGAGGGATTGGAGGAGAAAGTCCATCCATTAAAAATAAAAACTTTTTCATTTTGATTTTCTGAAACATCTCTAACTTGTAGATATGCAACTGAGTCGTTTTTAGTTTCCACACTTTTTGAAATCCCACATTTTAAAGCTTTTATTTCTAACAAACCAAATTTAGCAGTTTCTCCAAGTTTAATTTTTATTGGAATAGTTTTTGCCGTTATTTTATCTAAGCCTACAAGGTTCACAAATTTAATATTATCTCCTTTTTTATTGATTATATTTCTTTTCTTTATTTCAGACCCTGAATTAATAATTTCTTCTTTATCACTTTCTAAATTTTCATAACTTGGCTCTAAGTTTTCCAAGTTTATTATAGGAGCTGAAATTATTTTATCTTCTGCTAACAAAAGTGTACATAAAGAAAAGATAGAAATAATTATAAATGAACTAATTTTTCCAAGTTTCATAACCTTTAAATTTATTTTTTTTTGAAATTTTATTTGGTTTGTATGCTTTATTTGAACCTGATAAATTTTGTGTATGGTTTTTTTGCCAATCGTATTTTTTTAGGGCTTTTGAAGGTATTTCATCAACAGTATGGTGCATCCAAAGAAACCAATCTGAGGTAATTTTTGTTGCTTCAATATCCTGGGCGTAAATGACCCACCTTTCGTCTTTTTTGTTTTTGTAGTATTTGTTTCCAAACTCGTCAGAACCTACATGCTTCCCAAAAAATAAAGTTTTTAGAAAAGTTCCAAAAGTATTTTTGTTCCACCAAGTAAAAATTTGTTTTAAGCCTATCATACTAAATCCACACAATTTATAATTGTATCATTATATTATAGACACTTACTACAATTTATATATATGTTCAATTATCAGATTCATCCTGAAAAAATGAAAAAATATTTAGTAGAAACTTATTATACCTGTACCTTTAAAACAGTTCATAGTCTCAATGAATTAAACGAGAAATCAATGTCGGAAATAGACAAAAGAGATGATGGAGTTGTGGAGGTAATAGAAGTCAAACTAAATAATCGAAAAACCAAAAAAATTGGAGAAAATAATAGCAAGAGAACTAAGGCTAAGGAAAGAGTTGAAATAATAGAAAAAAATATTGATAAAAAAGTTGATAATTTAGTTAAAAAAAGCGCTGAAATTCAAACTCAAATTAAAACTAAAATTAGTAGTAGGTTTAAAATGCCCGATAGAAGAAAGGGGTACATACAAAAAGCATCAATAGGTGAACATAAAATTTATCTTCATACAGGTGAATATGATGATGGTAAAATTGGAGAAATTTTCATTGATACAAATAAAGAAGGTGAATTAGTGAAAGCTTTAATGAATAATTTTGCAATAGCGATTTCATTAGGTTTACAATATGGAGTTCCATTAGAGGAATTCGTCGATGCTTTCATAGATACTAAATTTGAACCATCAGGAAAAGTTGATGGAAACGACAGAATTTTAAGCGCAACTTCAATTTTAGATTATGTCTTCAGAGAACTTGCTATTTCATATTTAGGAAAAGAGGATTTAGCTCACACACCTTCGATCGCGAAGACTCATAAAAAAGATGATATAAATAGTGACGATAAATTCTTAAAAATTGTTAAAAACATTACCTCAAAAGGTTTTGTAAGAAGCAACTATGAGGAAAAATTAGTTGATTTGAGCGACATACGTCTAAACTTAAAAACTAAAAACTAACCTTTTTTAATATCTTTTTTTAAACTTAGTTCTTTTAATTGTTTGTCTTCAACATTTGAAGGGGCATTCATCATGAGATCCTGCGCATTTTGGTTCATAGGAAATAATGTTACTTCTCTGATGTTTTTTTCGTTAGCCAATATCATTACAATTCTGTCTATTCCCGGCGCAATTCCACCGTGAGGAGGTGCTCCATAACTTAAAGCATTTATCATTCCGCTAAATTTTTCATCAACTTCTTTTTTTTCATATCCTGCAATGGAAAAAAGTTTATACATTAATTCTGGTATATGATTTCTTATTGCCCCAGATGAGAGTTCAACTCCATTACATACAATATCATATTGGTAGGCTTTAATACTTAAAGGTTTTTTAAAATCCAGTTTTTCTATTTCACCTTGAGGCATTGAAAAAGGGTTGTGACTAAACTTAATTTTATTATTTTGTTCATCTATTTCGAACATTGGATAATCTACAATCCAACAAAAAGCATTTTGACTTTCATCTATTAAATTAAGTTCTCTAGCAATTTTGTCCCTTGAAATTGATAAAATTTTATTTACTTCATTTTCATTACCGCAAGCCATAAATAAACTATCGCCAATATTCATGTTGCAAATTTTCATTAATTCTTTTAAAGACTCTTCGCTAAAAAACTTTCCAATAGGACCTTTTCCTGAAATTTTGTCTGTTTTATCTATTGTAAAATAAGCTAACCCAGAAGCTCCTTGTTCTTTAGCCCATTTATCAATATTATCAAAAAAGCTTCTTGGTTTATCTTTTGTATTTTTTGTAATTATAGATCTTACTTTTGAACCTTTTGTTACTAATTTTTTAAAGATGTCAAATTTAACATCTTCTCTAGTAAAAATGCTGGTAATGTCTTTTATCAGCAAAGGGTTTCTTAAGTCAGGTTTGTCTGTGCCATATTTAAGCATTGCTTCTGCGTATGGAATTCTAGGAAATTTAGTATTTAAAATTTTTTTTGAAGAAAACTTCTCAAATAAATTGACCATCAGAGTCTCGACAACTTTAAATACATCCTCTTGTTCTACAAAAGACATTTCCATATCTAACTGATAAAATTCTCCTGGACTTCTATCTGCTCTGGCATCCTCATCTCTGAAACATGGAGCGATTTGAAAATATTTGTCAAAACCTGAAACCATTATTAATTGTTTAAATTGTTGAGGGGCCTGGGGTAACGCGTAAAACTTTCCGGGGTTTAATCTGCTTGGTACTAAAAAATCCCGAGCACCTTCTGGGCTTGAAGAAGTTAAAATTGGTGTTTGAAATTCTAAAAAACCTAATTTTAACATTTCATTTCTAATAAATGATATAACATTAGATCTTAAAATAATATTTTTATGCATAGACTCTCTTCTTAAATCTAAAAATCTATACTTTAATCTTATATCTTCTGGATAATCTTGTTCTCCAAATACGGGCATGGGTAAATCCTTTGCTTCTGCTAAAATTTTAATGGTTTGAATGCTTACTTCAATTTTGCCTGTAGTAAGCTCTGTGTTTTCAGTTCCCTTTTCCCTTTTAATGACTTTGCCGGTAACACTAATTACTGACTCGGGTCTAATTTTTTCTAGAGTTTTAAAAAATTTGTTGTTATTTTCGATGACACATTGTGTTAGCCCAAAATGATCTCTTAAATCTATAAACAATAAATTTCCGTGGTCTCTTTTTCTATGGACCCAACCAGATAAAGTAACAACTTTATTATTATCGCCCTCCGTCAATTCTGAACAATTATGACTTCTATATTTATTCATCTATTAGTACTTTTTTTATTAAATTAATATTTATCGATTTACCAGTAGATAACGAAATATTATCAATATCTTTGGTAAATTTGAATATTTTATCATAGGATCTATCTATATTTTTTATGATAAACTCCAAATTTTTACTAGTAATGTTAATTTGTTTGTCTGAAAAAGTTTTTGATATTATTACTCTAATCAGGTCGTCCGTTGGTAAATTAATTTGTAACTCTAAAAAACTGTTTAGCCTTGATTTTAAGTCTAATAATTGAATTTTTAAGTTTTTTATGTTCTTTAATGAATTTATAATAATACTTTTATCAAGTTGTAAAGCCTGGTTAATAAATGAATAAAGTAAATTTTCATTAATATTTCCTTCATAATTTTCTATTACTATACAGTCAAAATTTTCGACTAAATTATTAATTTTTGAATTAAGTTTATTTGCATCAACACTAAGCATTTTTAATTTTTTACTTAGAATATTGACTAAATGAGTTTTTCCACAACCGCTTGGTCCAAAAATATTTATATATTTATTTGACCATTTTGGCCAGCTTTCTATTAATTTATATGCCTCAAAATTATTTGACGACACAAAAAAATCTTTTTCAAAATATGTAGTTTTAAAAGGAAATTTAAAAACAAGCTGGCTCAATTTATTTTAACCTCGCGCTCCATTGGTTGTTTATAAAGTTTATATCAAGTCCTTTTTCTATTAATTTTTCTTTAATTTTGTTTATTTTACCGTAATACTTAATGTTTATATAAGCAAATTTATTGTTAAATTCTCTGACATTAAAATTTTCAATTAGATCAACTTCATTTAAAATATTTTGAAATAAGAGTAAATCATTTTGATTATTCAAGGAAAGATTTACATTTAAAAAAGATGGCGCGCCAACATCTATTATGTTTTGAGATTTTACTAGTTCAAGTATTTCTTTTTTTATAAACTTTAGAATATGTGAATATTCAATTTTTTCGACTGTTTTATCTGTAAAAGAAAGGTTTTTAATTATTTTTTTTGATGAAATTATTCCTTTGAGAAAAAACTTTGTTTTTCGATTGTTGTAATCTATAATAACTAGTAAGTTGTCTTTATCCTCATCTTTATCAAAAATATCATTTAAATTTATCATTTCTAAATTAAATTGGTTTTTTTTAACCACTTGAATTGTTTCTAAATTTTCTATCGGAAAAATGTACTCTATACTTTCATCTTTTTTCTCTTTAACAATTTCTATCCAATTTTCATAAAAATAATTATTGTCATAAATATATATTTCATCATCTAATATTAAAACTGGAAGTATTTTCAGAATTTTTCCACTGACATCACTATATCTAATATTATTACGGCTGTAAAAATTGTACATTTTATCTCTCTTAAAATATAAGTTTATAAGCTCAAACTCTTGATTGTTGTCCATGTTATTTTTCACTATTTGATAATGTGACACCAAATTTTTAATACTTTTTAGACTTGTGTTTTTTGTCTTTAAATAATCCTTTTCCAACAAAATTTTACTATTGAGTTTTTCGAATCCTTTTTTAAATGCTATATTTATTAATTCTTCTTTATTTTTGAAGGTGTTTTTGTTTACTTCGATATTATTAACAGTAAATATGCTTTCTGCACATAAAACGTTTCCTGTTTTAAATAAAATGATTAAAATGATAAATAGAAATTTTAAATTTTTCATATTTTGTTAATTATCATTATTATTCATGAAAAAAAAACTCTATAGTTATAAAAATAGCGGCGTAAATATCTCTTTGGGGAATAAATTTGTAAGTCATATTAGTAAAATAACAAAAAAAAATGTCAAAAAAGCGAATAAAAATAGAGAACAAAATAATATTGGCTCTTTTGGTTCCTCTTATGATATTAGCTCTTTAAATATAAAAAATCCATTAATTGTCTCTTGTACTGATGGTGTTGGTACTAAACTTGAATTATCTGAAAAGTATAATCAATTGAATACAATAGGTATAGATTTGGTGGCGATGTGTGTAAATGATCTTATAGTTCAGGGAGCAAAACCATTATTTTTTTTAGATTATATTGCGATTGATAAAATTAAACTTTCAAAATTAAAAAAAATTTTAGCAGGTATTTTAAAAGGATGTAAATTGGCAAGTTGTGATCTTATTGGTGGAGAAACTGCAGAAATGCCTGGAATTTATAAAAAGAATAAATTTGATTTGGCAGGGTTTAGTACGGGAATAGTTTCCAAAAAAAAAATTTTGAAAAAAGAAAACGTTAAAAGTGGCGATGTTATTCTCGCTATCCCCTCTTCTGGAATTCACTCTAATGGCTATTCTTTAGTAAGAAGCATTTTAAAAAAAAACAAATTATCTTATAAGATAAAAAAAGAATTACTCAAACCTACGAAAATATACGTAAATGAAATCTTGAGACTATGTAAAAGAAACTTAATTCACTCAGCAGCGAATATAACAGGCGGCGGCATAGTTGAAAATATCACTAGATCCATTCCAGATAATCTGTCAGCTAATATTGATTTATCAAAAATTAAAGTCTTAAAAATTTTTTCTTGGCTTAAATCTAAAAATATCTCTGACAAAGAAATGCTTAGAACATTTAATTGCGGTGTAGGTTTCTGCCTAATAACAAAAAAAAATAATATTAAAAAAATTAAAAGTTATTTTCCGAGGAGTTTTTTTCCCTATGAAATAGGTTATATTTCAAAGGGTAAGAAAAAATTAAAATTATATAATAAATTAAAATGGTAAAAATAAACACTTGTATTTTTATTTCAGGTAAA
Organism: uncultured Pelagibacteraceae bacterium; assembly: GCA_902580115.1. Classification (GTDB taxonomy): domain Bacteria; phylum Pseudomonadota; class Alphaproteobacteria; order Pelagibacterales; family Pelagibacteraceae; genus Pelagilacustribacter. Next base: position 24,747 of record CACHJN010000007.1, read on the forward strand.
GGTACAAATTTAAAAAAACTTATTCTTAATTCTAATAAATACAATTTTCCTATAAAAATTAAGTTAATCGTATGTAGTAATAAAAAAGCCGAAGGTCTAAAACTTGCTAAAAAGTGGTCAATTCCATTTTTAATATTTCAAGACAATCAAAATCTTACAGAAAAAAAAATATTGGTAAAATTGAAAAATTATAAAATTGATTTAATTTTACTAGCTGGTTATATGAGAATTTTATCTAAAAGATTCATACTTTCATTTGGAAAATCTATTATAAATATACATCCCTCTCTTTTGCCTAAGTTTAAAGGATTAAATACTTTTGAAAAAGTATTGAATAGAAAAGAGAGAAAAACTGGATGTACTGTACATTTCGTGACTGAAAAACTTGATGAGGGTAAGATAATTTTAAAGAAGTTTTTTTATATTGAAAAAAATGACAACGTCGCATCACTTAAGAAAAAGACTCAAAATCTTGAATACAATGCTTTTTCTGAGGCAATTATTAAGTTGACTAGATAAGTTAATGTTTAAAAAAAAAATTAATTTCAACTTTTGCATTTGCTACAGAATCTGAACCATGTACGGAATTTTTATCAATCGAAATACCATAAAGTTTTCTTATAGTTCCTTCTTTTGCAACTTTTGGATCTGTAGCGCCCATTAATTCTCTATTTTTGAGTACTGCATTATCGCCCTCTAGAATTATCACTTCTATTGGTCCAGAAGATAAATAACTACAAAGTTGATCATAAAATGGTTTAGATTGATGAACTTTGTAAAATTCTGCAGCCTCGTCTTTTGATATATGAATTTTTTTTGTATCTAAAATTGATAAGTTGTTTTTTGAAAAAATTGATTTAATTTTCTCTGACAAATTTCTTTCGACAGCATCAGGTTTGATAATTGAAAGAGTTTTTTCTTTATTACTCATAATTTTCTTCTATTAGCTGATTTAATAGTCTAACACCGAATCCAGTAGCGCCTCCAGAATTTAAGGCACCACCATATTTTGAAAAGGCCATACCAGCAATATCTAAGTGAGCCCATGGAGTTTTGTTTAAAATAAATCTTTGTAAAAATTGAGCTGCGGTTGTAGAACCAGCTCCACCAACATAATTAATATTTTGCATATCGGCATTTTTAGAATTCATCAATTTATCATAATTTTTATGTAGTGGCATTCTCCATACTTTTTCCTCAACTTTTTCTCCTGCATCAAAAATTTGTTTAGACAATTTATCATCATTCGAAAACAGTCCAGCGTACTCTGATCCTAAACAAACTATGATAGCACCAGTCAATGTTGCTAAATCAATTATAAATTTTGGTTTAAATTTTTTTTCTGTAAAAGTTAGTGCGTCTGCTAAAACTAATCTACCTTCAGCATCTGTATTCAAAATTTCTATAGTTTTGCCACTATAAGATTTAACAATATCTCCAGGTCTTTGGGCATTTCCGCTTACCATGTTTTCAACAAGTCCTACTACCCCAACCGCATTAACTTTTGCTTTTCTTAAGGCTATGCTTTTCATTAAACCAACCACGGTAGCAGAACCTGCCATATCGTATGTCATATCTTCCATAAATTTAGCTGGTTTCAATGAATAACCGCCTGTATCAAAACAAACACCCTTTCCAACAAAAGCTAAAGGCTTAGAATTATTTTTTGCACCATTCCATTCCATTGTCACAAGATATGATCCTCTTATGCTACCTTGTCCAACTCCGAGTAAGGCGTTCATTCCTAATTTTTTTAATTTTTTTTCATCGTATATAGTAACTTTTAAACCATGATTTCTCAGAGAGCTTAATCTTTTTGCGTATTCATCTGGATGTAATATGTTTCCAGGTTCGGAAACTAAATCTCTTGCATAAAAGGTTCCTTCTTCTAAAGCTTTAAATTTTATTTTATTTTTATCAGAAGGTTTATTTTTATTTCCTATAATACTAATAGAAATAATCCTTGAATCCTTTTTAGATTTATATTTATTAAATTCGTATGATTTTAATTTTAATCCATGAAGAAAGTATCCTAAAAAATTATCTTGTTTAGTAGATATGCTGTCAGACATAATGAAGTATTCACTATTTTTTCCATAATTGATACGACCGTAAAATTCTCCTCCTAAATTTTCTATATCTGAAGATTTAGAATTATTTTTAATTGATATTAAAACAATCTTTTTTTTTGAATTTACCTCAAAAATAAATAAATTTTTCTTTAGATCACTTGTTTTTAATAAATCATTTATGTAAGAATACTCTGAGTCAGAAAGATATTTTTTTAATCCACTGACGTTAAATTTCTCATTAGAAAATAAGACTAAATTTGACGTAGACTCGTTACTTATTTTTTTTAAATAGTTTATATTAATAGACATAATTTTTTATTATAAGGGTTGAATGGTATATATGTTCAAATATATCAGTTTTCAACGGTATATTAATCATAAAGTACTATCATAGGTTGAGTTTTAACCAAAGTTGCATTATTTTATACAATATATTCTCATGTTAAAAAACAAGATTTATAACTATATAACGCTAGAATTAATTAAGTCATTTATATTAATATTATTCTCACTTTCACTCATAGCATGGACTGTTAGAGCAGTAAATTTTTTAGACCTTATTGTTGATAGTGGATACTCAACCTCTACTTATTTCACTTATTCACTTTTGAATCTTACAAATATTATGACGAAGTTTATTCCTCTAAGTTTTTTGTTAGCTTTGTTGCTAACAATTATAAGATTGGAGCGACAAAATGAATTATTAGTTTTATGGACTTCGGGTGTAGCCAAATCAAAAATAACTCATTTATTTTTTTTAATATCTATATTTATATTATTAATTTATATAATCTTTTCGACAATTATAACACCTACGGCACTAAACAAATCGAGAGGTTTAATAAAACAATCTGGGGTGGACACTGTAACTAATCTTTTAAAACCTAATGCCTTTTCTGATGCATTTAAAGGATTAACTTTTTATGTTAGTGAAAAAGAAAATAATATTGTTAAAAATATATTTATTAAAGATGATAGTAACAATTTAAATAGTTTACTACCTGAAAATTCATCTGCAAAAGATAAAACTGTTATTGCTGAAAGAGGCATAATTGATAAAAACAAAATTATTTTAGAAAACGGTATTATTCAATCATATGAAAAAAACAATACTGTAAAAATTATACAGTTTAATAAAACCCTTCTTAATTTTAATAATCTGGATAATAGAGTTATAAAAGATGTCAAAATACAAGAGACATCAACTTTAAAAATTTTGAGTTGTTTAAAAAATTATTATTATAAAAAGCTTACAGATGAATATATAAAAAATTGTCCAAAAAATAATATTGCAATTGTTATAGAAACTTTTTCAAGAAGAGTAATTATGCCTTTATACATTCCCTTGGTATCTATTTTAATTTCATTTATGCTTATTTACACAAAAAATAAAAAAACAAAAATTATTAATAGGTATATTTTTTTTATGTTAAGTTTTATATTATTAGTTCTCTCAGAATTGTTAGTTAGATTTTCTGGAATTTCTAATTTTGGGTTTTATACTTATCTTCTAACTCCTTTTGTATTGTTTCCGATTTTATATTTAATTCTTTTAAAAAAATTTTGGAGTGAATTAAGATGAACAATAAAATAAATAATTACTTAATTTTAAATTATTCTAAAGTTCTTTTAAACGCTATTCTAATTGCCTTTTGTTTAGGTTTAATTTTAAACTTATTTGAAGAAGTTGAATTTTTTAAAAATTCCGGTGAAAGTTTATTTCTGCCTATAATTTTAACTTTATCCTACATTCCAAATTTAATTTTTATTAATTTAATGCCTTTTATAATTTTTATTTCATCAATGTGGTTTTTTATTTCAATTAAACAAAATAATGAATTGCTTACTTTAAAAGTCTTTGGATACTCAAACGCAAAAATTATAGCCTTGATAGGTTCTTTGTCTTTTGTTTGCGGATTAATGATTTTAGTTGTTATAAATCCTGTTACATCAAATATGGTAAAGTATTACGAAAAGACCAAATCTAATTATTCCAAAGATACTGATCACTTAGTAACAATTAATAGGAATGGAGTATGGATTAAAGAAACTAAAGGAGAAAATTTATATATAATTAACGCTGATAGATTAGAAAAAAATAATTTAATTGATGTTTCTATTAATGTTATTTCAAATGAAAATATAATTAAAGAGAGAGTCGAGGCTGAAAAAGCAAATATCTCACTCAATACTTGGAATATTAAAAATCCTAAAATATTTAATTTTGATAAAGAAGGTAATATTACTATTGAGGAAAAAGAAAATATTGAGTTTATTTCTTTTTATAATGTCAAAAAACTTAATAATCTCTTCAAAAATTTAGACACTATTTCTTTCATTGAATTACTTGCGGAGAATAAAAATTTGATTATTAGAGGTTATGAGAAAACTACAATATCAGAAAAAATCAATTCCTTTTTTGCATTACCCTTTTTTTTAACTTTAATGACTGTTCTTGCAGCAATATTCACAATGAATAATAAGAATTCAAACAATATAAATTATTTTATGATTGCAGTTCTCACTTGTGCCATCATTTACTACATGAAAGATTTATCTGTAGCATTAGGAAAATCAGACAGAATTTCACCTGAAATATCAGTTTGGATACCTATAATTATAATTGGTTTAATAAATAGTATAGGCTTACTTCAAATTAATGAAAAATAATTTTTTTATAATCAAATTTACATTAATTTTTTTTTTAACAACTAACCTCTGTGCAAATAATTTAGAAATTAGCTCATCAGAAGTTAAATTAGATAAAAAAGAGTCAAAAATAATTCTCAAAGGCAATATTAAAGCTATAGATGAAAATAATAATGTCTTAAAAACTGATGAGGCAAATTATTCTAAAGATGAAGATTTACTCAATAGTATTGGATTTACGACAATTCTTACAAAGCAAAACTATATTTTAGAGAGTAATAATGTAGTTTTTGATAATAAAAACAAAGTCATCAAATCTGATTTTCCTACAAAAATTATAGACCCTGATGGGAATATAATTTTAGTTAATATGTTTAACTATAATTCGTTAAAAAACATACTTTTTTCAAAAGGAAATATTAAATTAGAAGATAAAAATAAGAATATTTACAAATTTAAAGAGCTCTATATTAATGAGAAAGAGAAAAAAATTATAGGATCTGACGCAAAAATCTATTTTAATGATGAGAGTTTTAAAGCTGATAAAAGAAATGATCCTAGAATTTTCGCTAACAGTGTCTCGATAAATGAGGGTGTTGCATCTGTACAAAAAGGAGTTTTCACTTATTGTGCATTCAGAGAAAATGAAAAGTGTCCGCCTTGGGAGTTAAGGGCAAAGAAAATTAAACATAACAGTTCAAAAAAAACTGTCTATTACGATAGCGCCTTATTAAAAATATACGATTTTCCAATATTTTATTTTCCAAAATTCTCACATCCAGATCCAACAGTTGATAGAAGATCAGGATTTTTAATTCCAACTTTTACAAATAGTACAACTATGGGGTCTGGGATAGATTTACCTTATTTCTGGAATATAGCTAAAGATAAAGATATTACTTTTACGCCTAGAATGCATTCAAGTAATGAGCCTTTGTATCTTGCTGAATACAGACAAGACTTTGCAAAATCCTCTCTTATTGTAGACACAGGTTATACAGAGGGTTACACAAAAAAATCCAATACAAAAACACCTGGTTCAAGAACACACCTTTTTACCAGATTTTATAAATCAATTATTGAAGAAATGGATGCGTCAAGTGATATAGAGATAAATCTACAACATGTTTCAAACAGCACTTATCCAAAAATAAATAAACTACAAACTTCTTTAGTGGATTATCTGGATAACACATTAAAAAATACAGTTGATTATGGATATCAAAATAAAGATCTGTTTTTTAATACAAAAATATCTGCATTTGAAGATCTCTCAAAAACTGGTAACGAAAGATTCGAATTTATTTATCCTGAGGCCTCACTTGAAAAAAATATTTTAATTAGCGAAAATTTAGGCATAGTGGATTTAAAATCTGAGTTAATAGTTAAAAATTATGATGTAGACAAACAAATTGATGTGGTCTCAAATGAATTTAACTGGGTTTCAAACAGCTGGGTAAACAGTTATGGATTTGAAAACGAGTTTTTAGGTTTGTTAAAAAATGTAAATTACAAAGCAAAAAATGAGAGATATTATAAAACTGAAGACTCAGTTTCTGAATTTTATGGGGCTTTGGGTTTTAAATCAGAGTTAGGATTATTTAAATTCAAAGATAACAATACCCTAAATATATTTAAACCAAAATTATTAGTTAAAATTTCTCCAAATGACTCTAGGAATATATCAAATCATTCTTCAACTTTAAGTTATTCAAATTTATATAAGCTTAATAAAGTTAAAACAATTGATAAAATTGATACAGGCTCAAGTATCAGCCTTGGATTTGATTATAAAATTAATAATCTAAACAATAACAATGAAATTACTAATGAGAAGTTTAAATTTAGCCTTGGCCAAATTATAAATGCAGAAGAAAATCGAGATATGCCGTCTAAAACAACTCTTAATGAAAAAATGTCTGATATTATAGGAGAGGCATCTTTGAATTTAAATGAAAATGTTAAAATTACAAATAGTTTCTTGCTTGATCAAAATTTAGAAAATTTTAATAAAAATCAAATTGAGCTTGGAGTTACATATCCTCGAACAAATTTTAACTTAAATTTTTTAGAAGAAAGTCAACATATTGGAGATACAAAGTATGTTGAAACAAAAGCTGGTTTTGACTTTTATAAAGGTCAGCTCTCTTTAGGAGCTAAAAGAAACTTACTAACTAATTCAGCTGAATTTTACGATTTAAGTTATGAATATATTAATGACTGTTTAAGAGCAGGAGTTGCTTTCAGACGTGAGTTTTACAGGGATCGAGATTTAGAGCCAGAAGACTCTTTGATTTTTAAAGTTACTTTCTCACCATTAGGAACTATAACAACGCCTGCAAATTAAAGATGAGATTTAAAATAATTTCTTTTTTTTTAGTTTTTTTTTTTGGTTTACAAATTAATTCTATAGCAAATATAAATGATAAAATTCTAGCAAAGATAGGTAATGAAATTATTACTAACTACGATATTATTAATGAAATAAACACAATCTTAGCTTTATCCAATAAGCCAGCAAATGAAAAGGATTTTAAAAATTTACAAAGTATAGCTTTTACAAGTTTAAAAAAAATATTAATTAAAAAAGCTGAAATTGAAAAATACAAAATTACTAAATATAGCCAATCTGACGTTAATAATTATATTTCAGGATTAGAACAAAATCTTAATTTACAAAATGTTAGTTTAAAAGAACATTTTAAAAGATATGGCGCAAATTATGATTTTTTTATGGAGGGGGTAGTAATTAATTTTAAATGGAATACTTTAATTTACTCTCTGTATAAAAAACAATTAGACGTAGATAAGGAATTAATAAAAACAGAATTAAATAAACAAATTAAAAAAGGAAAGGAAATTAAAGAATTTAATTTATCTGAAATTGTAATTGAAAATTGGGATCAAACTAAATTGAGTTTAATTAAAAAAAGTATAGATGAAAAAGGATTTGAAGAAACTGCAGCTTTATACAGTAACTCTGTTTCTTCATCTCAAGGTGGCTCTATTGGGTGGGTCGAAGCAAGATCTATTTCTCAAACTTATTTAAAAGAAATATTAAAGCTAAATAAATCTCAAATCTCCCAACCTATAAAAATAAATAATAACATTGTTATTATAAAACTAAATGATAAAAGAACTTTAAGTCAAAATAACTTAGATGTTTTGGAAATAGAAAATAGTATTATTAAAAGAAAAAAAGAAGAAAAATTAAGTATTTTTTCAGACTCACATTATTTAGATTTAGAAAAGAAAGCTTATATAGAAATAAATGAATAGTTTTGGAATAATTTTAGGAGAGCCTAATAGTATTAATGCAGAGATATTAGCAAAGTCTATAGCTCACAAAAAAAATGCATTAATTATAGGAAGCTATGAACTGTTGAAATCTCAGCTTGCTATTTTAAAGATCAAAAAAAGATTAAAAAAAATTAAATATTTCGAGGATATAAAAAGATTCGAGAGATGTTTAAATGTCTTAGATGTTCCGTTAAAGTTTAATAAACCTTTCTCAGTTGATGTAAAAGAAAGCTCAGTTTATGTTAATCAATGTTTAACGATAGGTCATAACCTATGTCTTAAAAAAAAAATTAAAGGTATGATAAATTGCCCAATAAATAAGAAAAACTTTTTTAATGATAAGAACCTTGGAGTGACTGAGTTTTTAGCTAAAAAAAACAAAGTAAAAAATTCTGAAGTTATGTGCATTTTTAATAAAAGATTATCAGTTGTACCTTTAACAACTCATATTAGGGTCAAAGAAATATCTAAAATTCTTAAAAAAGATTTACTGATTAAGAAAATAAAGACTTTAAATAAATATTATTTTAAATATTTTAATAAAAAACCACGAATTGGAGTGCTAGGGTTAAATCCTCACAATTTTGAATTAAGAAAAAACTCAGAAGAATTAAAAATAATTAAACCTGCTATCAACATATTAAAAAAAAAATATAGAATTAATGGTCCTTTTTCCTCAGATACAATTTTTTTAAGAGATAACTTAAAAAAATTTGATGTAATTGTAGGTATGTACCACGATCAAGTTCTAACTCCATTTAAAGCTTTGTTTGGTTTTGATGCTGTAAACATTACTTTAGGCTTGCCTTATATAAGAATGTCACCGGATCACGGGATAGCTGAAGACAAAAAAAAACTAAATATATCTAATCCAAAAAGTCTAAATCGATGCATTGAAATTATATCAGATTTGATTAAATGAAATTTAAAAAATCTTTAGGACAAAATTTTTTAATAGATAAGAATATATCTAAAAAAATACTGTCTTTAACTTCATTTAAAAATAAAAATATTATTGAAATAGGAGCTGGTACTGGAAATTTAAGCACTGAAATTTTAAAATTAATGCCGAGAAAATTAATTTGTATAGAGAAAGACAAAAATTTTTCAAAATATTTAAAAGACAATTTAAAAAATGAAAAAAATTTATCTATTATAAATGGAGATATCTTAAAGTTAAATTTAAAAAAATTGATAAGTAATGAAACAATTATAATTGGAAATTTGCCCTATAATATTTCGACTCAAATTTTAGTTAAATTTATAAAATTTAACCCTTGGCCACCTAAATTTTCAAAATTAATATTTATGTTCCAGAAAGAAGTTGGAGAAAAAATTATTTCAAGTCTAGGCAGTAAAAATTACTCAAGATTATCGATTATTACAAAATCAAGACTTAAAATTTTAAACTATTTTTATGTCTCGAAAAATTGTTTTTTTCCAAAACCAAAAGTAGATTCCATGATAATAGAATTTGAGCCATTTAAAAGAAAAGGTGCAAATTTTAAGTCAATAAAATCTTTAGAATATATAACAGGTGTTTTTTTTTCTAATAAAAGAAAAATGATTAATAAAACTTTTAAAAAACTTAAAATTAATAGCGATAATATTTTAAAAAATCAAAATATTGACCTTACTTTAAGACCTGAAAATCTTAGTGAAATTTTATATTATAAAATTACTGAATATTATGAAAAAAATAGATGATTAAATAAAAGACATTTTTTCTTTTTTATGATTTTCAATAATTTTTTCTATTTGACGAAAGCAGCTCTCTAAATCATTATTTATAACTACATAATCATAATCAAACCAGTGCTGAATGTCAGTTTCATATTGTTTTAATCTTTTTTCAACTATTTTGTTATTGTCTTGATTTCTATTAATTAATCTTTTTTTAAGCTCTTTTTTATCTGGTGGTAAAATAAATATCTTAATTAAATTTAACTCTTCAAATTGGGATAGCTGCTTAGTACCTTGCCAATCTATATCAAAGACAACATCATAATTTCCTTGATGGAGTTTATTTACTGAATTTTTTGATGTTCCATAATAATTATCAAATATTTTAGCATGTTCATAAAAATTATTTTTTTGGATAAGTTTTTCAAATTCTTCTCTGGTTACAAAGTGATAATCCACACCATCTATTTCATTAGGTCTAGGTTTTCTAGTAGTATGAGATATTGAAATTTTTATATTAGGATATTTTTGACTTAATTTTTTTGTTATTGTGGTTTTGCCGGCACCTGATGGTGAGGACAATACAATATTGAAACCCAAAATTAATCCTTTTTTTATTTATTGAGCTGATTTACTCTCGATAAATTTAATTGCATCACCAACAGTTAATATTTTCTCAGCCTCACTGTCAGATATTTCTGAGCCGAACTCTTCCTCAAAGGCCATTACTAATTCAACTGTGTCTAAACTATCTGCACCAAGATCGTCAATGAAGCTTGCCTCATCTACAACTTTTTCTTCTTCAACGCCAAGGTGATCTGCAACTATTTTTTTTACTTTTGAACCGATTTCTTTTGACATGAATTTTCCTTATTATTGTTATTATAATGTTACTAAGATTATTAACACAAATTGTCAAGCCATATACATTCCGCCGTTCACATGAATAGTTTCCCCTGTTATGTAAGAGGCTTCATCTGAACTTAAAAAAGCTACACAATTAGACACATCGTCTCCAGAACCCATTTTGCCCATAGGAATTTTTGCAAGAAGTATTGACCTTATTTTCTCAGGTATATTATTAGTCATATCAGAAACAATAAATCCTGGTGAAACACAATTTATTGTAATGTTTTTCTTCGCATATTCGATGGAGAGACTTTTAGACATTCCAATAATTCCTGCTTTTGAAGCAGCATAGTTGGATTGTCCTATATTTCCTGTGTGACCTACGATTGAAGTTATATTAATAACTCTTCCAGAGTTATTTTTAAGCATCTTTTTTATAGCATATTTTGTTAATAAAAATGTTGATGTTAAATTAATATCAATTACTTTTTGCCACTCATCTTCTTTCATTCTTAGTGACAAATTATCTTTATTTATGCCTGCATTATTAATTAGAATATCTAATCCACCTAATTCTTCTGTAACTTCATCAATAAACTTTTCTATTTGAGAATGAGATGAGATATCGAATTTTTTTACTTTAATTTTATTAAAATCTGACTTTAATTTTTTAAGTTTTTCAGAGTTTGTACCTGTTCCTAAAATTTCGGAATTCAGAGATAAAAATTTTTTTACCAAGGCTCCACCGATACCTCCAGTAGCACCAGTTATTAAAACTTTTTTGTTTTTAAGATTAATCATTATAAATTTTTTATATCATCAATTTTAGTTAAACTTCTAGCTAAAACTTTATTATTAGTCCTTTTTACTAGCCCACTTAATACTTTTCCAGGTCCAATTTCAATAAAATCATTTATACCATTGTTTATCATGTATTCCACGCTCTCTCTCCATCTAACCTGAGAAAATATTTGTTTATATAGTAGTTCTGTTATATCTCCGTTTTTTTCAATAGGTAAGGCAGTAACATTGCTAATAAGTTGTAAGTTGGGATTATTAAATTCTGTTTTTTTCAAAAATGATTTCATATTTTCTGCAGCGGGCTTCATGAGTGAACAATGAAATGGTGCGCTCACTGGTAGAAAGATTGATCTTTTTTTTTCTGCTTTTAAGTTATTGCTAAATGAAAATAATGTTTCTTTGTTGCCACTAAGAATTATTTGACCTAATGAATTATCATTAGCGATTTCACAAATACCTTTTTTTTCATCGTACTTTTTTAATAATGAATTTAATTCATCAATATTAAGACCCATAACTGCTAACATCGCGCCTTCACCCTCTGGTACTGCTTCTTGCATTAATTTTCCTCTTTCGTGCACTAGGGTGACTGCATCTTCTAATTTTAATGAGTCTGCAGCAACCAAAGCGCTATATTCTCCTAAAGAATGACCTGCAACATATTTTGTAGTAGAAAAATCAAAATTAAATTCTTTTTTTAGAACACTAAAAATAGCAAAACTTGTAGTTAAAATTGCTGGCTGGGTAATCTCAGTTTTTTTTAAATCTTCATCAGATCCATTTAAGATTATTTTTGATAATTTAAACTTCAAAGCTTCATCTGCTCTTAAAAATATATCCTTAACAATCTTAAAATTACTTTGGAACTCAGAAGCCATACCTGCCTTTTGAGAACCCTGCCCTGGAAATATAATTGCTTTCATTTTAACTGATATACATGCTTATAATTAATGTTGAAATGACTTTTTTATAATAGTATAAAACCTGCAAAATATTAATAGTTATTTATATGAATTTCTACGAACATACGCTTATAGCAAAACAAAATCTTTCCCAAAAAGATGTTGATGCTATTGAGAAAAAATATGAAGATTTGATAAATAAAAACTCAGGTAAAGTACTTAAAATTGAAAAATGGGGTTTATTAAACTTTAAAAGAAAGATTAAAAATTATACCAAAGGTTATTTTTTACATTTTAAAATAGAAGGTGAACAGTCAACATTAGAAGAAATAAAATCTAGAACCAAACTTGATGGTAATATTGTTAGATTTCTCACTGTAAAATATAAAAACTTAGATCTTAAAACAGAATACTTCTCAAAAAATAAAAACTAATGAAAAAAAGAAAAAATAACTTTAAAAGCTCAAAAAACTCTCTTAATAAATTAAGTTTGTTTCAAAAAAGTGATGCTAGATTTTCTCGGAAATGTCCATTTTCAGTAAAAAATGCTCCTGTAATAGATTATAAAAATATATCATTGCTTCAAAAATATATAACCGAGACAAATAAAATTATAACCTCGAAAATAAGCAATGTTTCTCTAGGAAAACAAAAAAAATTAGCTAGGGAAATTAAAAAAGCAAAAATTTTAGGAATTCTGTAAATTAATATGCAAGTAATTTTATTGGAAAATATATCAAAACTTGGAAAAATTGGTGACCTGGTAAAAGTTAAAAATGGGTATGCGAGAAATTTTTTGTTAAAAAAAAATAAAGCTTTAAGAGCTAATAAAGAAAATATCGAATTAGTAAATAAAAACAAGTCTGAACTAACAAAAAAAAATATAGAAGTTAAGAATAAATTTATTGAAAAAGCTAACAAAATTAAAAATAAAAAAATTAAAGTTTATAAAGCAATTAAAGAAAATGGTGATTTATACGCTTCTATAAAACCAAAAGAAATATCAAAAATAATCTTAGATGAATTAAAGTCAGAAATAGGACCATCTGAAATAATAATTAAAAAAGAAATTAATAAAATCGGCCAATTCGAGATAAATATTGTGCTACATTCTGAGGTTCAAACAAAAATATTTCTTCAAGTAGAAAAATTGGATAAGCTTCAAAATAAATAATTTTTTCCACAGGTTGAAAAAAAGGTGTGTAACTTAAAGTTTAAATTATCTCTATATAGAATATTATATCTATATGGAAAAACTCAATATCACTAAAAATCAAATACAAGATCAAGAGATCCCATCAAATATTGAAGCAGAGCAAAATCTTTTGGGTTCAGTTTTGGTTAATAACGATATAATAGATGAGATAGCTAGCATTATTAGTTCAGAAAAATTTTATGATCCAATTCATGTAAAGATTTATGAAGTTATTGAAAATTTAAATAACAAAGGAATGATTGCAAATCCAATAACTCTAAAAAATTATTTTGAAAAAAATCAAGGTCTAGATGATGTTGGTGGAGTTGAATATTTAGTGAAATTGACAAGATTTTCCTCATCTGTGAAGCAAGCTATAGATTATGCAAAAATAGTTCATGAAAATTATGTTAAAAGAGAACTTATTCAAATTTCACACAGTATAAAAGATGATACTTTAAACTCTGATGAGGATAAATCTTCAGATTTAATAATTGAGGATGCAGAAAAATTATTATTTGATTTAGCAGAGAGAGGTTCTTTCTCCCAATCCTTTATGAAGTTTAATTTAGCTCTTGATCAATCAATTAATATGGCTGAACAAGCTATGAAAAATGATCAGGGTATAGTAGGAGTTCCAACTGGCCTAACAGATTTAGATGAAAAATTAGGTGGATTACACAAATCAGATTTAGTTATTATCGCCGGCCGTCCTTCTATGGGTAAAACTGCTTTAGCAACAAATATCGCATATCATGCAGCAAAAAATATTCAATTAAAAGGGTCAAAATCTTCTGTAGCTTTTTTTTCATTAGAAATGTCATCAGAACAACTCTCAACAAGAATTTTATCTGAACAATCACGTATTAAATCAAATGATATTAGAAGAGGAAAAGCAACCGAGGAAGAACTTGGAAGATATATTGAAACATCGAGGGACATATATGATCTTCCTTTGTATATTGACGAAACTCCAGCGATAACAATTTCTACTTTAAGTAATAGAGCAAGAAGAATTAAAAGACTTTTTGGCCTAAGTTTAATAGTAGTGGATTATATTCAGTTAATGAGGACAAGTTCAAAAAGAAATGATGGAAGAGTTCAAGAAATTTCTGAAATTACTCAGGGTTTAAAAGCTTTAGCTAAAGAATTAGGAGTTCCAGTACTCGCTTTATCTCAACTATCGAGAGCTGTTGAACAAAGAGACGATAAAAAACCTCAATTGGCAGATTTAAGAGAATCAGGTTCAATAGAGCAAGATGCTGATGTGGTGTTGTTTGTTTTTAGGGAGGAATATTACGAAGAAAAAAAGCAACCTAAACTTGGTTCAATAGAGCACGCAGAATGGCAATCAAAAATGAGTGATATAGCTGGTTTAGCAGAGATATTAATAGGTAAACAGAGACACGGACCAACTGGTAATATTCAAGTAGAATTTGAAGGAATGTATACGAAATTCAAAGATTTGAAATCTTAGATAAAATAACATTTTTCATTTTTTTTGATAATAAGATATATCATTTGTTTACCCATGTTTTTAAAACTTTATAACAAATTAGTCTCAGATTTTCACAAATTTACTCTATTACTAATTTCAATTATATTAATTATATCTTTTTATTTCGCTAAGAATTTTAATTTAGATGCATCGTCGGATGCTCTATTATTAGAAGGTGATCAAGATTTAAAGTATCTCCGTGAGATTAATAATAGATATCAGTCAAAAGAATTTCTTTTTTTAACCTACTCTCCCATAACAAATTTTACCGATGAAGATACAATAATAAATATACAATTGTTAAAATCTAAAATTGAAAAACTCTCTTGGGTTGACAGTATTATTACTATTATTGATGTACCACTTCTTAAAAGCAGTGATGAACCGTTAATGGAAAGATTAAAAAATTATAAAACACTCTCCTATCCCAATATTGATAAAGATCGAGGTTTTCAAGAAATACTTAATAGTCCGATATACAAAGATTATGTTATTAGCCAAGATGGCAAAACTTCTGGAGTAGTAATTTATTTAAAAAAAGATGAAAGGTTAAATGAATATGTTGAATTAAAAGAAAAGTATTTTTTTGAAAGAAAAGAAAAAAAACAAAGCAGTGCAGAAAAAAAGAAATATAAAGAATTTTTAAAAGAGTACGAGGATTATAAAAATTTATACAACAAGCGAAATCATCAAAACATTACAGAAATAAGAGATATCATAAACAAATATGGTGAAAATGCAAAAATTCATTTGGGAGGAATTCCTATGATAGCTGACGATATGATGAGTTACATTAAAAGTGATATTGTAGTTTTTGGAATTGGTGTTTTTATATTTATTATTATTACTCTATGGTTCATATTCAGAAATATTAAATGGGTAATTATGCCGTTATTGGGTTGCGCAACTTCTGTAATTATAATGATAGGATTGCTCGGTTTTATTGGATGGAAGGTAACAGTAATATCATCAAATTTTATTGCCTTAATGTTAATATTAAACATGGCAATGAATATTCATGTAACGGTAAGATTTCTTCAGCTTAAAAAAGAATTCCCTAACCTTACAAAAAATGAAGCGGTGCTTGAGGCAAGTAAAAAAATGATGTTACCTATCCTCTACACTGTTTTAACTACTATTTGCGCTTTTCTATCTTTAATTTTTAGTGGAATAAAACCAATTATAGATTTTGGTTGGATGATGACTTTAGGATTAATAGTTTCTTTACTAGTGACATTTCTTCTTTTGCCCTGCTTATTAAATATTTTTTCTTCAGAAAATGAGATTAATATCCAAGATACCGAAAAATCGATTATTACTAAATTTCTTGGATCAATAGCAAAAAAAAATAACAATTTGCTTTTAGTAACTACTCTAATTATTGTCATAGCAAGCATCGTAGGTATTTTCAAATTAGAGGTAGAGAATAGCTTTATAAATTATTTTGATAAAGAAACTGAAATTTATAAAGGAATGAAAAAAATTGATGATGACCTTGGTGGAACAACTCCTTTGAATGTAATAATAAGATTTCCAACAAAACAAGTTGACAAAAATGATGATGATGAATTTTCCGAATGGGACGAAGATGTTGAAAATAAAGAAGATAAAGCAAAATATTGGTTCACCAGAGATAAAATGGACAAAATTTTAAAAGTACATGATTATTTAGACTCCTTGCCGGAAATAGGAAAAGTTTTATCTTTCGGTTCAATTTTACGAGTTGCTGAAGATTTGAACAAAAAAGAATTACAAAGTTTAGAAATAGCTGTCTTATATAGTAAAATTCCTGAAGAAATTAAAAATGAGATTATTTCTCCATATATTTCAGTTGACGATGATGAAGCAAGAATTTCAGTAAGAATAAAGGACTCTTTGGAAAATTTAAGAAGAAATGATTTAATTAAAAAAATTAGCAATGAGCTTAACACTAAATTAGGCTTAGATAAAAATGAGTATAAATTAGCAGGTGTTTTAATTTTATTTAATAATTTATTACAAAGTTTGTTTAAATCTCAAATTCTTACATTAGGAATTGTTATGTTGGGTATTTTTGCTATGTTTTTAATATTATTTAGAAATGTGACTTTGTCATTTATCGGTGTTGTGCCCAACTTCATAGCAGCCTTTTTTATCCTTGGTATAATAGGTTTAATGGGTATCCCTTTAGACATGATGACAATTACAATAGCTGCGATAACTATTGGTATAGCAGTGGATAATAGTATTCACTACATTTACAGATTTAAAGAAGAATTTAAAAAAATAAATAATTATAACAAAACATTAGATAGATGCCATAGTACTGTTGGAATTGCTATTTTAAATACCTCTATAACAATAGTTTTTGGTTTTTCGATTTTAGTTTTATCAAATTTTATTCCTACAATATATTTTGGTTTTTTCACTGGTATAGCAATGTTACTTGCCATGATTTCTGTCTTAACTTTGCTTCCAAGGTTATTATTAATTTATAAACCCTTCGGCGAAGAAGTCGATAAACTCATATAATGAGTAATTTAATTGAAAGCATAACAAATAATTTAAATATATTTGATATTTTTGTTGCAGCAATTTTTATTTATTGTGTAATACAATGTTTCTTGAAAGGTTTTTCTTTAAGCTTAATATCTTTCATGAAATGGGTGTTATCGACTATTTTTACGATTATATTAGTACCAAAACTTCAGCCAACAGTAAGTGAGTATATAGAATCAGAGTTTATAAATAGCATAGGTCTTGGAATAGTGATTTTTATTTTTACACTTTTTTTAATTATAGTTATAGGAAAAGCCTTAGGTAAAGCTGTTACCTGGACAGGGGTAGGATCAATAGACAAAACTTTTGGTATGTTATTTGGATTTTTTAAAGGCTATGTAGTTAGTGTGTGTATATTTTCTATATTAAATTGGTTTTATCCTTTTCAAAATTGGGGTATATCAGCAGAAGACGCTATTACGTTTAATTTGATAAATAAAGGAAGTGAAATTTTAATAGAAGAGTTTCCATCTAGTAAAGATTTCATTGATACGAAAGAACAAATTGAAAATATTTGAATTAGATAAATTAAAAGAAGAATGTGGTGTTTTTGGCGTCTCAAATCACGATGATGCAGCTAGATTAGTAGCTTTAGGATTGCACTCATTGCAACATAGGGGGCAAGAAGGTTGTGGAATAGTTTCTTTTGATGGAAAAAGTTTTCATTCAGAGAAACGACAAGGTTTAGTCGGTGATCATTTTACAAATATTGAAACTATTAAGAGATTGCCTGGAAATTCAGCTATAGGTCATAACAGATATTCTACAACTGGTGAAACATCTCTTAGAAATATTCAACCTTTCTTTGCAGATCTTTATCATGGCGGTTTAAGCATTGCCCATAATGGCAATTTAACTAATGCTATTACTTTAAGAAATGATCTTGTAAAAAATGGATCAATTTTTAGAACAACCAGTGACACTGAAACTATAGTGCAATTAATTGCGCAATCAAAAAGAGAGAAGATATTAGATAAAATAACGGAAACTTTATTTAAAATTCAAGGAGGCTATGCTCTGGTAATCCTGACAAACAAAAAATTAATAGGTGTGAGAGATCCTTTGGGTATAAGACCGCTGGTAATCGGAAAATTAGGTAATTCTTACATATTTGCCTCAGAAACATGTGCATTAGATATTGTTGATGCAAAATTTGTCAGAGAGGTTGAAAATGGAGAGATGGTTGTAATAGAAAATAATGAAATTAAAAGTTTTAAACCCTTTAATAAAATTAAATCAAGACCTTGTGTGTTTGAATATATTTATTTCGCTAGGCCTGATAGTATTCTTAGTGGAGAATGTGCTTATGAATATAGAAAAAGATTAGGTGAAGAATTAGCAAGAGAGTCAGGAGTTGATGCAGATATTGTTGTACCAGTGCCTGACTCTGGTGTACCAGCTGCCATAGGTTACTCACAATCATCAAATATAAAATTTGAACTTGGGTTAATAAGAAACCATTATGTTGGCAGAACATTTATTGAGCCAACTCAAAATATTAGGAGTTTTGGGGTAAAACTAAAACTAAGTTCTACAAAAAGTATATTAAAAAATAAATCAGTTATATTGATTGATGACTCATTAGTGAGAGGAACAACTTGTAGTAAAATTGTAAAAATGCTTTACAAAGCTGGAGCAAAAAAAGTTCATGTTAGAATAGCTTGTCCAGAAATTAAATATCCAGATTTTTATGGAGTAGATATGCCAACTAAAAAAGAATTGCTTTCAAGTAGCAAAAGTACTGATGAAATTTGTGAATTTTTAGGAGCGGCAAGTTGTAATTTTTTAAGTATTGATGGTTTGTATAAGGCTTTAATCAATCAAAAGAGAAATAACAATTACCCTCAATTTAGCGACCATTATTTTACTGGGGAGTATCCTATAAAAGCTTTGGATAAACTAGGAAACGAAAAAATCACTCAACTATCTTTGTTAAGTAATAAATCGAGCTCTTAATTAACCTTATAAATTCTCTTTGAGTTACTAACAAATATCATTTCATTCTTTGAAAAAATTATATCACTTGAAATTTTAAATGGATTTTTTTTAATTGAATTAACATTTATAATATCCTCTATGTTGAACTCAATAAAATAAGAATTATCTGATATTAAAAGTAATTTCTTATTTACAAGAAAAAGGTTATTTATTTTTTTTATTTTTTTTTTAAAATTTTTTTTAAAATCTTTTTTTATCATTGAGTATATATTTTTAGAATAAATAATATTTCCAGTATTTTTATTAATACATATTAAGAAATTATCTTTGTTTATTGCGAATATAGTATTTCCTGAAATTATTGGGGCTGTACTTAATTTTATACTCAAATCCCAAATACGAGCACCATTAAGATTAAGTAATGAAATACTATCTTTAGAAGAAATCATTATGTCATTGTCTTTTACTATGATTGGATTACCTTTATAAACGATTTCATTTTCAGATTTAAAATTTTGAATCCAATTTATAACTTTTTTATTAATCAAATTAAGTGAATATAAAGTACCATTAGTCGACAAAAATAATAAATTGTTGTTATTTTCAACTGCGAGATTGCTCTCAAACTTAGATACTGTTTTTGAAGGTTGTGTATATAATTCATCAATTTTTTTTCCATTTTGTAAATCAATTAAAATTACTTTATTTTTTTCATCTGATAAGAATAAAATTCCTTCAATAATTTTTAAATTAGACCTGAAAGGAACCAAATAGTTTTTTGCCCAATTTATTTTTTGCTTTTTAAAGTTTATTGAATAAATATAGCCGAAATTATCTGCTGCAATTATAGATTCGTTTTTCACTATTAATTTAATAATCTTTTTATTTTTTTTCATTTTTTTTTTGTAAAAATTAAATTGGTAAATTAATTGATTTTCACTTAAAGAAAAAACTCCTATATTTCCTTTGTTATCTGAGAAAAATAAATTATCTTTATCTACGAGAATATTATTATTAATATTTGTATTCGAAATTTTAGAAAATTTTTTGAAATTGCCTTCATTTAAAAACAATATATTGCTTACATTGTTAGATTTATTTTGATATCTCTGGCTCCAATTTGAAAACGATATTGGATTGTCAAGTTTTATAACTTGATCCGGTGATAGCTCTTTTTCTTCAACAATATTTTTTTGTTTTTTGAAAACAAGTTCGATATTTTGGTTATTATCATCATCCTTTTTTGCTATTCGATCGCTTCCAGTCCAAATTCCAGTTTTTTTATCAAACGAACAATTATTTAAAAAAATTAGAAAGAAAATTAAAATAATTATATTACTCATTTATTAATTGAGATCTCAAACTCTTTAGCTTTATTAAATTCACCTTTTGAGAGATAGTATTTTTTAATATAATCAGAAACTGTATTTCTCCATAAAGAGTCAGATTGTAAAATAGGCTTTAATGAACCAAGCAATTCGCTCTCTTTAATACCATCTCCCATATAAATGATTTTTTTAAAAATAATTAAATTTTTTGTTTCTGAATCTAAATTACTACTAGATATAATTTGATCATAATAATTTAAAATTTTTGTATCGTCATTTATTAAATTTTTATCTACTATTAGATTTAAAGCAGAAGGGGAATAAAAGCTATTTTTCTTTGCAATAATACTTTCTAAAATTTTTAATCCCTCTTGATTATTTTTATTTTCAATTAATATTTTTGCTTTATTAAACTGTTCAGATATATCTAAATTTTGTTTTTTTTTATACGCATCAAAAATAATTAAAAAAATTATAAGAGAAATTATTATTGTAATTATGCAAATAATTTTAATTTTATTTTTATTAAAAAATTCGTTTAAATTAAATTTAGGTTTTTCAGTAATTTGATCGTTCATAATTAAAAGCTGTTTATATTTTTAGGAAACTCACCTGATCTTACATCTTTACTAAATTTTTTAGTTGCTGCATCTATTATCTTTTCTAAGTTAGCATATTTTTTCACAAATTTTGGATAAAAACCACTAACACCTAACATATCATCTGTAACAAGTATTTGACCGTCACATAATTTTGATGATCCTATCCCTATAGTTGGAATTTTCAGTGATTGGGTAATTTTTTGGGCAGTAATTTTAGATATACATTCTAAAACAATCGAAAAAGCACCAGCTTGCTCTATTTTCAAAGCATGCTTTAATAATTTTTTTTGTTGATATAAATTTTTGCCTTCTACTTTAAATTTTTTTTTAAATTGTGGAGTATAACCTATATGTCCCATTACATTAATTTTAGATTTTGACAAAGCTTTTACAATATTCAAATTGTGTGAATTATTTTCAATTTTTACTGCGTCACATCTGGTAGTTTTTAAAATAAGTTTAGCATTTTTAACTGCTTGTTTTGGATTTGTGTAACTGCCTTTTGGCATATCCACTATAACAAGAGATTTTCTTACACCTTGAGTTACAGATTTAGCATGATTAATCATTGTATCTATTTTTAAATTATGAGTAGTTTTCATACCGTATAAAACATTAGCTAATGAATCGCCTACCAAAATTAAGTCGCAATATTTATCTAAAATTTTAGAAGTAGATTTTGAGTATGAGGTCAAGCATACAATTTTTTTTTTCTTCTTTTTTTTTAAAAAATTTTTTATTTTAGCTTTCATTATTCTAACTCAATAGTACTCGGTGGTTTAGAAGTTATATCATAAACTACTCTGTTGATACCAGAAACACCATTTATAATTTTATTTGATACTTTGCTTAAGAATTCATTATTAAAATTATATTTAGCTGCAGTCATACCGTCTTCCGAGGTAACGGCTCGCAATAAACAGGTGTATTCAAATGTTCGCGTATCTCCCATAACCCCTACAGTTTTTACAGGTAGAAGTGCTGCATAAGCTTGCCAAATTTTATCATATAATTTATTTTTAATTAAACTATCTATAAAAATGTCATCAGCATTTTGTAAAATTTTAATTTTTTTTTCAGTTATTTTTCCTATAATTCTAATTGCTAAGCCGGGTCCTGGAAATGGGTGTTTTTTTAATATCGAATTATCTAATCCTAATGATTTACCTAAAATTCTTACTTCGTCTTTAAAAAGTTCATTTAGCGGTTCTATAAGTTTCAATTTCATTTTTTTGGGTAAACCGCCTACATTATGATGTGACTTTATCTTTGATGTATTGCTGCCTGTGGCAGATCTACTTTCAATTATATCTGGGTAAAGAGTGCCTTGGGCCAAATATTTAACATTTTTAAATTTTTTGGCTTCATTTTCAAAGATTTTAATAAATAAATTACCGATAATTTTTCTTTTCTTTTCAGGATCCGTCACGTTTTTTAGTTTTTTGTAGAAAATGGTTTGAGAGTTTATAAGTTTAATATTTAACTTATATTTGTATTTGAAAAGATTGTATGATTTTTTAAATTCATTTTTTCTTAAAAGACCTGTGTCAACCATAATACATCTTAAGTTTTTTTTGATAGCTTTATTTACAAGTAAGGCTACTACACTACTATCAACTCCTCCAGAAAGAGCACATATCACCTTATCTTTTTTAATTTTTTTTTTTAAATCATGTATAATTCTTTTTTTTTCAATTCCTATAACCCAATTTTTTTTTATTTTGCATATATCTGAAACAAAATTTTTTATAATCTTAAATCCTTTTTCAGTATGAGTTACCTCAGGGTGAAACTGTATTCCATAAATCCTTTTATTTTTATTTTGTATTGCCGTATACTTTGAATTATCAGTAGATGCTATATTTTTAAAATTTTTAGGAATTTTATAAATTGCATCTTGATGACTCATCCAAACTTTGGCTTTTTTATTTGTAAAAAAATTTTTTAATAAAATTGATTTAGATTTTTCTAATAAAATTGCCTCTCCAAATTCTCTTTTTTTTTGAGATTTTTTTATTTTTCCACCGAAAACCTTCGCTATTAGTTGCAGTCCATAACAAATTCCTAATACAGGAATATTTTTTTCAAATATTTTTTTGGATATTTTTGGATAAATTTTTTGTGTTACTGTTGACGGTCCACCTGATAAAATAATGCCTTTAATATTTTTAAAATTTTCAATTTTTTGAAGCTCATTTAAGTTAATTATTTCACAATAAACTCTTAGATCTCGTACTCTTCTAGCTATCAATTTTGTCACTTGAGAGCCAAAATCAATAATGATTATTTTATTTTTATTTTTTAAATGATCATTAGAATACATTTATTTCTTTAATACTGTATCTAATTTTTTTTGTAAATAAGAGGTTTGGTGACATAGTTTTTTACATATATTTTGAAAATTTTTTATTAATTTTTTTGTTTCTTCATAGTTTGATTTTCTAATTTTTAAAAGAACAAGATTCATCACTGCTTCCTCATTTTTTGGATTTAATAATATTACTGTATTTAAATTTTTTTCTTCCTGATTATCGTTTTTTTCGAAATTGTATATTTTTGCCAAATAAAGATATGAATTTTCATTTTTAGGATTAAAAACAATATCTTGCTCAAATTTAAATTTTGCTAGATTATATTTTTTATCTTCAAATAAATTTTTTCCTTTTTGAAAATTATTTAATTCTGCATTTGCATTTGATAGGAATAAAAAACTAAATATAAGAAATGTATATCTTAACTTAATCATAATTTGTAATTAGTTGTGCTTTTTATTGTTTCTACACTATGTACCATACTCTCATAAAAACCAGCTTTAGTTATTTTGATGAATTTGGATTTTTTTGAGACTTCATCCAGCTTGCTAGCTCCTATATATCCCATTGAGGATCTTAAACCTCCTTGCAGTTGGTAAATTATTTTTGAAACCTTTCCTTTATATAATACTCTACTTTCTACTCCTTCTGGAACAAACTTAGATTTATCTTTATAATTTTTTTGAAAATATCTTTCTGAAGATCCTGATGACATTGCTCCGATTGATCCCATTCCTCTATATAATTTGTACAACTTATTTTTTATTTTAAATTTTTTCCCTGGACTCTCTTCAGTCCCTGCAAAAATTGAACCCATCATTATGGCATCTGCGCCAGCTGCTATAGCTTTTATAATATCACCTGAAAATTTGATTCCTCCGTCAGAGATAATTTTAATTTTTCTTTTATGCATTGCTTTTTTTACATTTAAAAGTGCTGTGATTTGAGGAACTCCTATTCCTGCAACCATTCTAGTAGTGCATATAGAACCAGGCCCTATTCCAACTTTCAATATATCAGCTCCTGAATTATAAAGAAGTTTTGCAGCATCTCCAGTCGCAATATTACCTACACAAATTGTAGTTTTTTTTGAGAATCTTTTTATTTTATTTAGCATCTTCAATACATTATTGCTATGACCATGAGCAGTATCAATTACTATCATGTCTGTTCCAGAATCAATTAAATTTTTTGCTCTTATTAATTCTAATTGGGATGTTCCAATTGCTGCTCCAACTTTTAAGCGTAATTTTTTAACTTTTTTAATTTCCGCACACTGTTTTTTTATCTCTAAATTTCTATGAATTATTCCAATTCCACCGTTTTTGGCCATAGCAATAGCCATCTTTGATTCGGTCACTGTGTCCATGGCAGATGACATAAAAGGGAGTTTTAAGTTAATAGTGTTAGATAAATTGACATTAATATTGGTATTTGCTGGGACTATTGATGAAAATTGGGGTAACAATAGAACGTCGTCAAATGTAAGTGCTTCTTTTATTGGTTCCATATAAACTTATATACAATTTTATAATTTTATAAAGTCTTAATTCCAGCGCAGTGTATATAAGTTTCTTTTGAATAAGCTCTGCTAGATTCTGGTTTAAAAAAATTAACTTTTCGAAATTTATTTTGGGCTAAATTTTTAACATTTAAGAAGTCTTTGCCATTAAATAGCTTTGCAATTACAACTCCACTCTCGTTTATAACAAAGCTTGAAAATTCAATTACCTCAGCACACAAAGCATTTGTTCTAATACAATCAAGATCCTTATTTCCAGTGGTGTCAGCAGCCATATCTGAAACTAACAAATCTGCTTTATTACTTAATTTTTTTAATATTTTTTTTTTAGACTCTTCCTTTTGAAAATCACAACATAAGAAATCAACGCCATCAATTTTTTCCATTTTTTTTATGTCGATAGATAAAATTTTACAGTTTTTAAGTTTTTTTTTTAAAATTTGAGACCATCCTCCTGGATAAGAACCTAAATCAATAGCAGTTTTACAGTTTTTAAAAAATTTAAATTTAGTATTCAATTCTAAAAGTTTGTACGCTGATCTAGATCTGAAACCTGAACTTTTTGCCTGTTTAAAATATTGATCTCTATGTTGTTGAATTATCCAATTTTTTGAACTTTTGTTTTTTCTCATTACAAAATATCTTCATGTTCGTCCTCAGAATTTTCAATTTTAATTGATTTCTTATTATTGTAGAAAGTTAAACAAGCCATTGGGATTGACAAAATATAAAGTAAACTAAATATCAATAAAGTTTCAAAAGTAAAAAACATTAAGGTAACAAAAGATATTCCAATCCCTAAAAGTATAAAAATTGTTAAAGCTGGTTTTATTTTAATATTCTTAAAAGAGTAAGTCGGAACTTTACTTATTAGCAGACATGCGACTATTAAAGTGAATATTGGAACAAAGTAATCACCATAAAATAAAAAGTTTAACTCTGTGAGTTCAAGAACTAAAGGTGATAATATCAATAAAGCACCAATTGGTGAAGGAATTCCCTCAAAGTAATTTTGTTTCCAAGATTCTTCAGGTTTAAATTTAGTTAAATTGAATCTAGCTAATCGTAGAACACAACAAACAGAGTATATTAATGTAATGGCCCAACCTAATTTACCTAAACTATTCAGTTGCCAAAAATAAATTATAAAAGCTGGAGCTATTCCAAAACTTACAAAATCTGTTAAAGAGTCTAGCTCTTTACCAAAATCAGAAGTACCTTTTATTAATCTAGCTATTCTGCCATCTAAAGCATCTAAAATTGCAGCTAAAGTTATAAAAATTACCGCCATTTTAAAATTCAAATCTAGTGAAAATTTAATTGAACTTATACCTAAACATACTCCCGCTATAGTAAGAATATTGGGTAAAATATATCTTGATTTTTTTGACTCAACTATTTTAAATTTTTTTTCTTCCATTATTCTTTTGCTAGTAAGCTTTCTCCAGCTACAACGTTTTGACCAAGTTTAGCTAATATTTTTTTATTTTTAAAAAAAAGATCTACTCTGCTACCAAATCTAATCATTCCTATCCTTTCTCCTTGTTTTAAATTTTGATCCTTACTAACCTCACAGACAATACGTCTAGCTATTAAACCTGCTATTTGAACTATTACAATCTCTTCTCCTTTGTTTGATAAAATTTTATAGTAATTCCTCTCATTTTCTTTGCTAGCTTTATCTAGTGAGGCATTTAAAAATTTTCCTGGTTTGTAAAAAATTTCGTCAATTTTTCCCTCTAAAGGTGTTCGATTTACGTGGCAGTTAAAAACATTCATAAAAATACTTATTCGGGTAAACTTTTTATTTTCTAAACCAAGTTCTTCAGGTCCGTTAATTTCAGAAATATCAGTAATAAGTCCGTCAGCGGGGCTCACTAAAAAAGAATTATCGTTAATAGATATACGGTCCGGATCCCTAAAAAAATAATAAACCCAAATTGTTATTAACAACATTATTGATGCGAGAAAATTTGAGAAAATCCAAATAATAAATGTAATAATTATTGAAATGGCTAAAAATTTATAGCCTTCTTTATGTAGTTTTGGAAAAATGTTGTTCATCATAATTGTCAATAAAGTTTGATAATTTCCATTAATATGTATAAAAATCTCACATAATCAAATTATTTTTATGGCAAAAATTAAGGTCAAAAATCCGATTGTTGAGCTAGATGGCGACGAAATGACGAGAATAATATGGTCGTTTATTAAAAAAAAACTAATTAAGCCTTATCTTGAGCTAGATATTAAATATTTTGATTTAGGAATAGAAAGTAGAGACAAAACATCCGATCAAATAACCGTAGATTGTGCTAATGCAATAAAGAAATTTGGGGTAGGTATTAAGTGTGCGACTATCACTCCTGATGAGGCAAGAGTAGAAGAGTTTAAATTGAAAAAAATGTGGAGATCACCCAATGGTACAATTAGAAATATACTTGGTGGTACCGTTTTTAGAGAGCCAATAATTTGTAAAAATGTACCCAAGCTTGTTCCAGGATGGACTAATCCAATTATTATTGGCAGGCATGCTTTTGGAGATCAATATAAAGCGACAGATTTTCTTGTGCCAGGAAAAGGAAAGTTAGAAATGAAATGGACATCTGCTGACGGAAAACAAAAAAAAGAATTTGAAGTATTTAATTTCCCAAGCTCAGGTGTTGCTTTATCAATGTATAACTTAGATAATTCAATTAGAGATTTCGCAAGAGCTTGTATGAATTACGGTCTTCAAAGAAATTATCCGGTTTATATGTCAACAAAAAATACAATTTTAAAAGGTTACGACGGAAGATTTAAGGACTTGTTTCAAGAAGTTTTTGATAAACAATTCA
>CACHJN010000008.1 GCA_902580115.1 uncultured Pelagibacteraceae bacterium
ATCGGACCAAGTTGAAATAAAAATATTTTGATTAAAATTTTCTATTTCTGTTTTGTATTTTTCAGCTAAAAATGGATCTTCTAAAAAGACTTCCAGATCAACGTTGTCATCTTCCCTATTAAAAATTGATTTACTATCATTTAACTCAAGATAAATTAAATTTTGGTCAAATTCATAAAAACCACTATTAAAAAACCCCGCAATAATAAAACTATCTTGTATTGGTATACTTCCAAAAGGCGTGTCTACAAAAGAAGAGGATAAAATATTTATATTATCTCCAATTTCTAATTTTAAATTATAAGCAAGCTCGCCGCCAATCATAACTCTACCATTAGAAAAATCATTTAAACTTCCTTTAGTAATTTTTTTATTTAAAAAAGATTGTAGCTTGTCACTTTCTTTGACTCCTTTTATTAAAACACCTTTAGCTTTGTTATCAGTAAGTATAATTCCTTCTCCGCTTATAGTTTCTGTTACATTAACCTCTTTATATTTTTGGGATATCTTTTTTTTTATAATTTTAAGTTCATTTTGATCATTGAATTGAAGAATTAAATGAGGGTTCAAACCTATAATTTTGTCGGTTAAATCTGCTCTAAATCCATTCATTACAGACATTACTATTATTAAAATCGCGACTCCTAACATTATTCCCAAAAAGGAAAACAAAGAAATTATTTTAAGAAAACCTTGTTTTCTTTTAGGTCTTAAATTTCTAATAGCTAATAGTCTTTCAGTTTGAGTAAACAATTTAGCTTATAAGTTTTGATTTAATATCTTCCAGATTGACAAATGAACTCTCAGAATTAATCTCTTTAAATTCAACTTTATCCTCCGATGATTTTGAACCAATAATAATTTGATATGGTATTCCAATTAAATCATGTTTTTTAAATTTTTGAGACATATTCTCATCAACATCGTCTAACAATACGTCAATATTTTGTTTCTTTAAATGTTCATATATTTTGATAGATTTTAATAGATTATCTTTATTATTTTTGCTTAAACTAGGGATAATAACTACATCAAAAGGAGAAATTGATTTTGGCCACTTCATTACTTCTTTATCATATTTAGCCTCAATTATTGCTCCAACTAATCTTGAAACTCCGATTCCGTAAGATCCCATTTTTACAGCATTCTTTTTACCGTCTTGGCTGTCTACAAAACAGTTTAAAGGTTTTGAATATTTATCACCGAAATAAAATATATGCCCAACTTCTATACCTTTGGTAATCATTTGATTTTGTTTTGCTACTTTTTTATCAAAGTCAGTTTTTTTAAATTTTTCATCAGTAACAGCATAGACTGAGGAATAATCTTTTACCATTTTTTCTAAGGAGGCATTGTTAAAATTATAATTTTTTAAATCTATTTCAAAAATGCTTTTATCAGTATATATTTTACTTTCACCAGTTTCGGCTAAAATTATAAATTCATGTGAGAGATCTCCCCCAATCGGTCCAGTATCAGCAGCCATTGGTATGGCTTCCAGACCTAATCTTTTAAAAGTTTTAAGATACGAGTAAAACATCTTATTGTAAGAAACTTTAGCGCTCGCATCATCCAAATCAAATGAATAAGCATCTTTCATAAAAAATTCTCTACATCTCATAACTCCAAATCTTGGTCTTATTTCATCTCTAAATTTCCATTGAATGTGGTACAACATTTGCGGCAAGGATTTATAGGACTTTATCGAAGATCTAAAAATATCAGTAATTAATTCTTCATTAGTTGGCCCATATAACATTTCTCTTCCTTGTCTGTCTTTAATCCTTAACATTTCTTCTCCATAATCATTATATCTCCCACTTTCTTTCCAAATATCAGCTGATTGTATCGTGGGCATAAGAAGTTCTTGAGCTCCTATTTTGTTTTGTTCTTCTCTGACTACTTGTTCTATTTTTTTCATTATTTTTAAGCCTAAAGGTAACCAAGAATATATACCTGCAGATGATTGTCTTATCATACCGGCCCTTAACATTAATTGATGAGATTTGATCTTAGCATCTGAAGGGAGATTTTTTGTAATAGGTAAAAACAGTTTAGATAAAAACATTATTTTATAAATTCTCTCAAATTAAAATGGTCGCTAGCAACTATATAATATATTCCAGCAAAAATTACTGTAGTAATTAGGGTTGTGTATAAAAATTTTTTAAAAATATTTGGGTTTTTAGGTGCTCCTGGGTCAATACCCTCTATATTATTCTTAAATGGCTTTTCATAATGTTTTATACCGATTGGTAACACAGAAAAAAAGACGACCCACCAAATAATTACGTATACTACAATTGAACCTGTTATTCCCATTAAACCCTTGCAATGTTTACATTCGTAAAAGGTCTTTTACCAGTTTTCTCTTTGACTATTTTTCTACAGTTTTGTTTAATTGTATCAATTAAATTTTTTTCTTGTTTGAAGTTATTTAAAGAAAAACTATTACATGTTTTTGTAATTTCATCTTCTAAATCAAATTTAAATGTCTCACTAATTTCCTCCTCTGGAATTCCACGAAAAGATACAACAGGTTTTTTTACTTTTCCGTTAGACGATATTATTAATGTTATTTCTAATAGACCGTTAACTGAAATATTTTTCCTTTCTTTAATTGATGATGAGTCCAAACTCACTGCTACATTTCCATCTAAATATATTTTTCCTGTAGGTGCTTGATCTATTATTTCTGGTTTTTTATCTCGGGAAATTTTAATAACATTACCATTTTCAATTTTTAAATTAAATGGTATTTGCATTTCTTTAGCAAAACTGATGTGTTCTTTTATATGTCTGTGCTCACCATGAACAGGTATTACACACCTGGGTTTAACCCATTGATACATGTCTTTTAAATCTTCTCTATTAGCGTGCCCTGATACGTGAACAAATGCATTTTCCTCTGTTATAACCTCAATATCTCTTTTAACAATTGAATTTTGAAGAGCATAAAGTTTTTTCTCATTTCCTGGAATAATTTTTGATGAGAAAATTACCGTATCCCCACTTTCAATATTAACATCTGGGTGAGTATCATTCGCTATTCTATTTAAAGCACCCATTGGTTCTCCTTGGCTCCCAGTGCATAAAAAATAATACGATCTTTTGATATTTTATTTGCATCTCTAGGATCTACTGGTTCCACTACATTTTTTAAATATCCACATTGTTTAGCTGCTTTATAAATTCTATGCATCGACCTTCCAACTAATGAGATGTTTCTTTTAGTTTGTTTTGCAATATAAAAAATACTTTCCATCCTAGCTACATTTGAGGCAAATGATGTAACTAAAACTCTTTTTTTTTGATTTGATATAATTTTAAGTAAACTTTCTCTGACGTCTTTTTCTGAACCGGCTCTACCTGGACTAAAAACATTTGTAGAGTCACATACCATGGCAATAACTCCCTTTTCCCCTATAGATCTAAGTTTTTTTTCATCTACTTTATTTCCAATTAAAGGATTTGGATCAACTTTCCAGTCTCCAGTATGTAAAATAACTCCTTCAGGTGTAGTGATGCTTAATCCGTTAGGTTCTAAAATTGAGTGAGTTAAAGTTACAAAGTCTATTTCAAAAGGTCCTAACTTTATTTGGCTGTTAAGCTCAACAATTTTTAAATAATTAGTAATGTCAATTTTCTTTTCTTTAAATTTTTCTTGAATTAAAACTGCTGTGAATGGAGTGGCATAAATTTCACATTTTAGCTTTGGCCAAATATGTGAAATTGAACCTATATGATCCTCATGAGCATGGGTTAAAACTATACCTAAGAGATCATCTTTTTTGTCAATTATGAAACCTGCGTCAGGATATATAAGATCAACACCTGGAACAGAGTCATCGGCGAAAGTAACTCCCATATCTACAATTATCCATTTTCGATTTTCTTCATTTCCGTAGGCATAAAGATTCATATTCATACCTATTTCACCGGAGCCACCTAGGGGGCAAAATAATAAATTTTCTTTCATATCAAATCTAACAATCGTAATAATCCTTTAATTGTCAAGTCTCTATCAACTTTAATTTTGTTTTTGAAGATGTCTTTAAATAAATGTGAAAGACCTCCAGTAAAAATAATTTTAAAATTTTTTTTATTTTTTCTTTTAATAAGATTAATTATGTTCTCTATTAAACCTTGATAACCCCAATAAAAACCTGATCGAACTGCATTTTGAGTGTTTTTTCCTATTATATCTTTAATCTTTGTTAATCTAATATTAGGAATTAATTTAGCTTTCTCTACAAGGGTTTTTAAAGAGAGTTTCACTCCAGGTGCAATAATACCTCCCTTATATCTATTTTTCAAAACTACATCAAAAGTAGTGGCTGTTCCAAAATCACAGATAATAAAATTATCTTTCCCATTAATTACACATATCGCATTGGCAAGTCTATCAGAACCAACTTGTTTCATATTAACATCAACTTTTAATATTTTTTTTAAATTAATTTGCTTTAATTCTTTAACTTCAAGTTTAAATTTTTTATTTATAAATTTTTTTATATTCTTAAATACGTTTGGGACCACACTGCTAAATATTATTTTATCAATTTTCTTATTATATAAATTAATAAATTTAAAATAATTGCCAATATTTTTTTTTCTTAATTTACCTGTGTTTAATATTTTCTTTTTTAACAACTTTTTTTTTTTATTAAACAAACAGATTTTGGTTTCTGTATTACCTATATCACCAATTAAGTACATTTTCTAAATTCAAATAAATTTTTCAAAATTTTTTTTTATTTTCTTATAAATATCAGTCTTTTTTATTTTATTGTTATTATATTTCTGTAAAAAAGAAACACGTTTATTTGGTATTTTTGGGCTTTTAATAAGGTTTATACCAATCCCTATGATAAAATATTTGTTATTATTGTGATTAATTGTTTCCTGTAATATACCACAAACCTTGTTTCCCTTAATCAACAAGTCATTAGGTAATTTTATTGCTATTTTTTCGTTAACAAATTTTTCTAAAATTTTTTTTAATAATGTATAAACTTTTTTTGATAAAGATTTAATTCCTATACTTTTTTTTAAATTAAAATAAATAGTAATGAAAATATTTCCTTTATAAGAAACCCAATGTCTTCCATATTGACCCTTACCTTTTTTTTGTGAATTTGCTATAATTAAAGTTGGTTTTATTTTCCCTTTTTTTATTCTTCTTATTGCTACATTATTAGTGCTATCTACACTATTATATTTAATAATTTGCATTTTCATTAAATAAATAATCCATCTAATAAAGAGCCAATAATGGATGGAGATATAAAATATAGTGATAAAAATAAGCAACTCAAAAGTATTGTTGCTTTTATACTCAGGTTTCTAACATCATCAAATTTAATTTTATTATCATCAAAATAAATAATTTTTATTACTTTTAAGTAATAAAAAGCCGATATAACAGTAGTCAATAGTCCAATAATTGCTAAAATATACATTTCACTTTCTATTACTGACATAAAAATAAAAAATTTAGCAAAAAATCCACCTAGTGGTGGTATCCCGGCTAATGAAAAAAATAAAATTAAAAAAGAAAAAGACAACATTGGTCGTTCTTTTGAAAGTCCAGAGAGGTCTTCAATTTTTTCAGAATATTTACCATCTATTTTCATTAAATATAGACAGGCAAAAGCGCCCATATTCATTATTATATAAATTGTTATATAGATAATCGTTGAAGTGTATCCTGATACCGTGCCAGTAGCCACACCTGCTAAAGCATAGCCCATGTGACTTATAGAGCTATAAGCTAAAAGCCTTTTTATATTTTTTTGACCTATAGCAGCTACACTTCCAAGTATCATAGAGGCAATAGATATAAAAATTATTATAGTTTGCCACTCTTCAATAATATTTTTAAAAGGAAGATCCATAAATCTGATAATTACAGCTAATCCAACAGCTTTAGGGACTACGGCAAAAAAATTAGTTATAGATGTTGGGGCGCCTTGGTAAACATCTGGCGTCCACATGTGAAAAGGTACTGCAGATACCTTAAAAGCTAAGCCTACTAAAATGAAAACCATTGCAAAAATAGCTCCAGTATTTTGAGTGATTAAGCTTACACCTATTTCATCAAAATTTGTTGATCCTGTAAATCCATAAAGTAAAGAACATCCATATAAAAGTAGTCCCGAAGAAAGTGCGCTTAATACAAAATACTTTATGCCAGCTTCGGAAGAGATTATGTTGTCTCTATCAATAGAAGCTAAGACGTATAAAGCTAGTGATTGAAGTTCTAAGCCTAGATAAAATAATATTAAGTCATTTGCGCTTAACATAAAAAACATGCCTAAAATAGAGAACATTATAATTATCGGGTACTCAAATTTATTTAATTTTTTATCTTTAATAAATTGATCAGAGGAGAAAAAAATGAAAATACTTGATATTAAAATTAATACCTTAAAATAATCGGAAAATTTATCATTTTTGAAAGAGTCTAAAAATATTTTTTGCTCTCCTCCCCAATCAGCTAAGATCAAGTATATAACTCCTAATAAAATTAAAATTGAAATCTTCATAACTATAGAAAAGCTATTTTTAAAAAAAACCCCAACCATCAAAGCTAGACAAATTCCTAGAAACAATGCTATTTCAGGTATAATTAAATTTATATTTTCCATTGTTATTTATTTATTAAATTTACTGTTAGTTCATTTTGGTGATTTTGAATTATTCCGTTTACTGAAATATCCATAGTGTTAAGTAGTGGTTCAGGATAAAATCCGAAAACTATACTTACCAAAC
This sequence comes from uncultured Pelagibacteraceae bacterium, assembly GCA_902580115.1. Lineage (GTDB taxonomy): Bacteria > Pseudomonadota > Alphaproteobacteria > Pelagibacterales > Pelagibacteraceae > Pelagilacustribacter. Next base: position 6,775 of record CACHJN010000008.1, read on the forward strand.
ATAGGATAATTAAAATCGTGGCCTCTAAATAATTAATATCTTTTAATTTTGTAACAATAGTATTGTTAGCATCTCCAAAAACTACTCTTTTAGCCAACCAAAGCATATATGCGGCGCAGAGAACAACTCCCGTACTAGCTAATATTGCAACCAAGTAATTAATTTTGAAGGCGCCCAATAATACAAGAAACTCACCGATAAAACCTGTTGTTCCAGGTAAACCTAATGCGCCAAGCACAAATATAATAAATATTAATGAAAAATTTGGTAAATAATTTACTACTCCACCAAAACTTTTTATCATTCTTGAACCAGTTCTGTCATATAAAACACCAACGCATAAAAACAAAGCTGCAGATATTATACCATGACTAATCATTTGAAACATACTGCCTTCAATCCCTTGTTTATTGAAAGTAAATATACCTAATGTCACAAAACCCATATGTGCAACCGAGGAGTAAGCAATTAACTTTTTCATATCATCCTGCATTAAAGCTACTAATGAAGTGTATATAATTGCAATAATGCTTAGAGTAAAAACCAAGGGTGTGAAAAATTCTGAAGCAATTGGAAACATTCCTAAGGAAAATCTCAAGAAACCATATCCAGCCATTTTCAAAAGTATAGCTGCTAGAATGACAGAGCCTGCGGTCGGCGCTTCAACATGAGCGTCTGGTAGCCATGTATGCACAGGCCACATAGGTGTTTTAACAGCAAAAGAACTAAAAAAGGCTAACCATAATAAGTATTGGTACTCCTTAGGAATTTTTAATTTATATATTTCAGTGTAATCAGTTGTTCCAACAGCCCAATAAATAAAGATAATAGCTGCCAACATTAAAACTGAACCTAATAAAGTAAATAGAAAAAATTTATAGGCTGAATAGATCTTTCTGGGACCGCCCCATATACCTATTATTAAAAACATTGGAATAAGGCCTGCTTCAAAAAATAGATAAAAAATAATTAAATCTAAAGAGCAAAATACACCTATCATAAAAGTCTCTAAAATTAATATTGCTATTAGAAACTCATTAAGTCTTTTTTTTACACTGATAATACAAGAAATTATACAGATCGGAGTAATAAATGCTGTTAAAACTATAAATAAAATAGAAATTCCATCTATTCCAAGTTTAAATTTTATAAGTCCACTTATCCAGTTTTTTTCTTCTATAAATTGAAAACCAGCAAAATTATTATCAAAAGAATACCATAAGAAAAAAGTTAACAATAAATTAGCTATAGATGTAAAAATAGAAATATAAATTGCACTTGAGTTTTCATTTTTTTTATTAGACAAAAATATGAACAAAGCTCCAAGAAGTGGAAGAAATATAATAGAAGATAAAATGGGAAAATTCATTTAATTCAAAATTAAGTAAGTTATTAAAGCAGAAAGACCTATCAGCATCACAAAAGCGTAATCATAAATATAGCCGCTTTGAAACTGTACGGCTTTGTTGGAAATAAATTTTATAACTTTCGAAATTCCGTCTGGACCAAACCTGTCTATAGTATCTTGGTCGCCTTTTTTCCAAAAGAAAAGTCCAACTTTTTTTAAAGGTTTAATAAAAATAAAATCGTAAACTTCATCTATATACCATTTTTTAAGTAAGAAATTATATAAAGGTAAATTTGAATTTTTAACACCATCTAGGATAGTTTTATCTTTTATATATAGAAAATAAGAAAAAGGTATTGCTAATGTAATTATTGTAGGAGTAATTATTATAAGCCATATGGGAATATTTTCTAATTTTACAAAATCTAAAAATAAAATTGACTCGTTCCAGAAAGTAGAATTGTTTCCAATGAATAAATCTTTAAAAAAATATCCTGCAAATACGGCTCCAAAAGCTAAAATAATTAAAGGAATAATCATCACCAATGGAGACTCGTGAGTTTTTTCTAATGGAATTGAAGTGTTATTATATTTTCCTAAAAAAGTTTTAAAAAATAATCTCCAGGAATAAATTGCTGTTAAGAAGGCAGTTAAAACTCCTACGGAACATGCATAATATCCGACTGAAGTATCTTTTAAATAAGCAAATTCAATTATTGCATCTTTAGAATAAAAACCTGATAAAAATGGGAAACCAGTTAAAGCTAATGTACCAATAAGCATAAGTGTCATTGTATAAGGAATTTTTTTCCAAACCCCTCCCATTTTTGTAATATCTTGTTCTTCATGAAATGCGTGAATAACTGAACCAGCCCCCAAAAATAAAAGAGCTTTAAAAAATGCATGAGTAAATAAATGAAACATGGCTATATGATATGCTCCAACGCCTGCAGCAAAAAACATATAACCTAACTGGCTACAAGTAGAATAAGCAATAATTTTTTTTATATCATTTTGAACTAAAGCCACTGAGGCAGCAAATAAAGCAGTTATCATTCCAATAATAGCAACAACATTCATTGCAAATTGCGAGTACTCAAAAATTGGTGAACATCTAACTACTAAAAATACCCCGGCAGTGACCATAGTTGCAGCATGAATTAAAGCTGAGACTGGTGTAGGCCCTTCCATTGCGTCTGGTAACCACGTATGCAGTAAAAATTGAGCAGATTTGCCCATTGCACCAATAAATAAAAATACGCAAATTAATGTGATAACATTATATTCTCCGCCGAAAATACTTAAATTTGTTTTTATATATTCTGGAACAAGAAGAAAAACTTCTTCAAAGTTTAATGTCCCGAATATGAGGAAAATTATAAATATTCCAATAGCCAAACCAAAATCACCTACTCTATTTACAATAAAAGCTTTTATGGCAGCATTGTTAGCTGTTTCTTTTTTAAACCAAAAACCAATTAGCAAATAAGAGCATAGGCCAACACCTTCCCAACCAAAAAATAATTGTAAAAAATTATCTGAAACAACTAAACATAACATTGAGAAAGTAAACAATGACAAATACGACATGAATCTTGGCTTATGAGGGTCATGACTCATATACCCTATGGAATAAATATGAACCAATGCCGACACTGAAGTTACTACCATTATCATTACTGAGCTTAAAGGATCAATTTTTATTGACCAATTAACATTTAGGTTGCCAGAATTTATCCATTCAAAAATTAAATAATTTCCATAATTACTGTTAATGAGACCATCATAAAAAATGAAAAAAGAAATTGCAGCTGATAGAAGAACCATTGAGCAAGAAAAAATTTGAGAAAATAAAATTCCTATACTTTTTCCAAAGTAAGAAATAATAGATCCTATTAAAGGTAAAAATATAACTAAATATTCCATTTATCCTTTCATTTCATGAATGTCTTCCACTCTAATTGATCCTTTATTTCTATAAAATATAACTATGATGGCTAAACCAATAGCTGCTTCGGCTGCAGCCACTGTTAAGATCAGCATTGTAAATATTTGGCCTAATAAATCTCCTGAAAAAATTGAAAAAGAAATTAAATTAATATTTACAGACAGTAAAATTAGTTCAACAGACATTAAAATTACGATTACATTTTTTCTATTTAAAAAAATTCCAATTACCCCAAGAAAAAAGATAATTGCTCCTAATGTTAGATAATGCCCCAAGCCTATTTCAATCATCAATTTTGACTCCCTTATTGAATTCAATATCCTTTAACATTACAGCTGAAGATTTATCTCTTGAAATTTGTTTGAGATAACTTTGTGTTTTAACATTTTCTCTTTTTCTGTAAGTTAATATAATTGCTCCAATCATTGAGAGAAGGAGAATAACGCCTGATAATTGAAAATATAAAATATAATCTGTATACATCACATTTCCAATTGAATGAGTGTTTGTTGAAGTTCTATCGATAACCAAGTTAGAACTAGTAACTATATTTTCTTTATATTTCCATCCACCAACGACAACTAAAAGTTCAAGAAGTATTAAGACCGAAACTATCAGTCCAGATGGTATATGTGTAGATTTTTGACCAACGAACCAGGATTGTTTTTGTTGTGCAACATTTAACATCATAACGACAAACAAAAATAATACTGCCACAGCTCCTACGTATACTATTAATAGTATCATTCCTAGAAACTCGGCTCCAACCATTATGAATAAACAACCGACCGAAATAAAATCTAAAATTAAAAAGAATACAGAGTTTACTGTACTCCTTGAGGTAATTACCATTAAAGCAGAAAATATTGCTAAAATAGAAAAGAAATAGAAAAAAATTGCATGAGCTAACATTTATTTATAGATTTTGTCTGTTTTTAAATTTTTGGCAAGAACAGATTCCCATCTATCTCCGTTGTCTAATAATTTTTCTTTATTGTAGTAAAGTTCTTCTCTTGTTTCTGTTGCAAATTCGAAATTTGGTCCCTGTACTATTGCATCAACTGGACAAGATTCTTGGCAAAGTCCACAATATATACATTTCAACATGTCAATGTCGTATCGAGTAGTTTTTCTGCTTCCATCTTCTCTTTCCTCTGACTCAATTGTAATAGCCTGAGCAGGACATACCGCTTCACAGAGCTTACAAGCAATACACCTTTCCTCACCATTTGGATATCTTCTTAACGCATGTTCTCCTCTATACCTTGGGCTAATTTGACCTTTTTCAAAAGGGTAGTTAATTGTTTTTTTTGGTCTAAATATTTCTCTAATCGCTTTAAATATTGCTAAAAAAAACTCAGTTAAAAATATAGTTTTTAAAAATCTATTTACGTTCATCAAAATGAACCTTTTGGTAATTTATCAAAGTAAAGTAAGAAACCAGCGGTTAATACAACATAAACAAGAGAAAATGGTAGAAAAACTTTCCATCCAAGTCTCATCAATTGGTCATAACGATATCTCGGAACAATTGCTTTAATGATTGCGAATAAAAAAAATAGGAATAAAATTTTAAATATCATCCAGAAAGGCGCTGGAACAATATTTAAAGGGTATATGTCTAAAGGAGGTAACCATCCTCCTAAAAATAAGATGGACCCCATTGCACACATCAAAAGAATATTTGCATACTCTCCTAACCAAAACATCGCATACATCATTCCAGAATATTCTGTTTGATATCCTGCAACTAATTCTGCTTCTGCTTCTGGTAAATCAAACGGTGGTCTATTAGTTTCAGCTAATGCAGATATAAAAAAAACAACGAACATAGGAAAAAGAGGAATTACATACCAAAGATTTTTTTGAGCCATTACAATGTCACTTAGATTTAGAGATCCAACACATAAAAGCACATTTATGATTATAATTCCTATAGAAACTTCATACGATACCATCTGAGCAGCAGATCTTATTGCTCCCAGAAACGGATATTTGGAATTAGATGCCCATCCTCCCATTATAATTCCATATACACCTAAAGAAGAAATAGCAAAAAGATAAAGTATTCCAACATTAATATCAGATAGCACTAATGTTTCGCTTAAAGGTATTACAGCCCAAGCAACTAAAGCCAAAGTCATTGTTATTATTGGAGCAAGAATAAAAATTGTTTTATTTGCGCTTGCTGGAATAATTATTTCTTTAAAAATATATTTTAAAGCGTCTGCTAATGTTTGAAATAAACCAAAAGGTCCAACTACGTTTGGCCCTCTTCTCTTTTGAACTAAACCCCAAACTCTTCTGTCTAACCAAACAATCATTGCGACAGAAATCAATATTGGAATGACTAGAAATAAAATTTTATAAATTTCGCTTATTAAAGTGATTAAATAATCCATTTTAATTATTTGTTCCCGATTTTAGATGTTTTAATTTAATATCTCTACACTCGCTCATAATTTTAGAGGCTCTAGATATGCTATTAGAGAAATAGTAATCAATTGGGTTAATAAGTATTTTCTCTTTTTTAAATCTACAATCAATTTTTTTTGAGGGTTTTTTATATTTAGGTAATTTATTAATAGTGTCAAAGTTAACTATTTTTTTTAAAGCTTCTTCTCTTAAAGAGTTAAAACTTTCGAATAAGTTTTTATTTTTATAAGCATTTGTTAATTTGTTTAGTACTTTCCAGCTTTCTAGTGCTTCACCTGCAGGGTAAGATGCTTTTCTACACTCTTGAACTCTTCCTTCTAAATTTTGATACAGTCCATTTTCTTCAGTGTAAGCAGCGCTAGGTAAAATTACATCAGCGATTTCTGCCCCTCGATCACCATGACTACCTTGATAAATTATAAATTCATCATTTTTGTTAAACTTTAAGTTATCGGAATTCAATAAATACAATACTTTATATTTATTATTTTTAATATTATCGAAAAACTCGAAATTATTTTGCTTGTCTTTAGAGATGTTAAAATCTATAGCTCCAACAGTGGAAGCGTTTTGAATTAATATATTAAGAGAGTTCCATTTTTCACTAATTAATTTCTTTTGGAATAAAAAATTTTTTAATTCTTCAAAAATGTATCCTCCTGACTCAAGTTCTAAAGCCGATTCTCCTATAATTATTAAAGGCTTTTTGGCTTTGTCAAAAACCTTATTAAACTCATGTTTTTCCTCAATTATATCTTTAATTATTTCAGTGTTATCGCCTATAATTTTATAATCATAAGTCTGGTCTCCAGGATTACCTATTGAAAAAATAGGTGTTTTATTATCTCTAAATGTTTTTCTTATTCTTGCGTTTAAAATAGTCGCTTCATGCCTAGGATTACAACCTATAAGTAAAATCAAATCTGATTTTTCAATACCATTAATTGATGAATTAAATAAATAATTCATTTTATCTTCTGAATTAATATAAAATTTTTTTTCCCTAAACTCTAAGTTTGGACTATTTAATAATTCAAAAAATTTTTTAAAAGCAAATATTGTTTCTAAGCTTACTAAGTCTCCTAAATGGCCAGCAACTTTTGAATTTTCAGTTTCATTAAGTTTTTTGATAATTACATCTAATGCTTCATCCCAACTTGATTTAACCAATTTATTATTTTTTTTTATATAAGGAGTATCTAGTCTTTGCTTTAATAATCCATCACAAGAATATCTTGTTTTGTCAGAAATCCACTCCTCATTTATATCTTCGTTTAATCTTGGGAGAATTCTTTTCACTTCCCATCCATATGTATCCACCCTGATGTTTGAGCCGACAGCATCTAAAACGTCAATACTCTCGGTTTTTTTTAATTCCCAAGGTCTTGCTGAGAACGCATATGGTTTTGAGGTTAATGCACCTACTGGACATAAATCAATTACGTTTCCTGATAATTCAGACTCCATAGATTTTTCCAAGTAAGTTGTTATCTCCATATTTTCACCTCTACCTATTGCGCCTATCTCGGGTACACCTGCAACTTCGGTAGCAAATCTCACACATCTGGTACAATGAATACATCTGGTCATTTGTGTTTTTATTAAAGGACCCATATATTTTTCACTAACATATCTTTTGTTCTCAGAAAATCTTGACTTGTCTACTCCATAGTAAAGCGATTGATCTTGAAGATCGCACTCACCACCTTGATCACATACCGGACAATCTAATGGATGATTAGCTAAAAGAAATTCCATTACACCCTTTCTTGCTTTTTCAACCATCTCAGTATTAGTTTTTATGTTCATACCTTCTGCTGCCGGCATAGCGCATGACGCAATTGGTTTTCGTGATTTATCCATTTCTACAAGACACATTCTACAGTTACCAGCGATTGAAAGTCTTTCGTGATAACAAAATCTTGGTATTTCTGCACCAGCTAACTCACATGCTTGAAGAATGGTCATACCTGACTCGAATTCAACTTCTTTACCATTGATATTTATTTTAGGCATTCTTTTTTTCTAATAAGTGTTGATCAACCAAGTAAGGTACCTCTTTTTTCTTTTTTATAAGAGGGTCATTACTACATTTTTTATCGATTTCTTTTCTAAAATGTCTCAGTAATCCCTGAACAGGCCAAGCTGAGCCTTCACCAAAAGCACAGATTGTGTGGCCTTCGATTTGTTTAGTAACGTCATCTAACAAATCTATATCGCTTAAAGTTGTTTCTCCTTTTGTTGCTCTATCTAAAATTCTCCACATCCAGCCTGATCCCTCTCTACAAGGAGTGCACTGACCACAACTTTCGTGTTTATAAAACCTTGCTATTCTCGCCATGCAAGAAACAATATCTTGATTTTTATTAATAACTACTATTCCAGCAGTTCCTAAACCACTTTTATTTTCTACAAGTGAGTCAAAATCCATTTTAATTGTCTCACAAATTTTTTTAGGTAATAAAGGCATTGATGATCCGCCAGGTATTACTGCTTGTAAATTATCCCAACCTCCTATGACTCCTCCAGCATAAGTATTTATCAATTCTTTGAGCGGAATACCCATTTCCTCTTCAACATTGCATGGTGAATTTACATTTCCAGATATACAAAAGATTTTCGTTCCAGTATTTTTTGGTCTTCCTAAAGATGCAAACCATTTACCACCTCGTCTTAAAATAGTTGGGACTACAGCTATTGTCTCAACATTATTTACTATAGTTGGACATCCGTATAAACCTACTAACGCTGGGAATGGCGGTTTAAGTCTTGGCTGACCTTTATTACCTTCAATACTCTCTAATAATGCAGTCTCTTCTCCGCAAATATAAGCACCAGCACCGTAATGAATATAAATGTCAAAATCCCATCCAGTTCCACATGCATTTTTACCTAAAAAATTTTTTTTATATGCTTGATTTATAGCTTCTTGAAGTCGTTGACCCTCGAAAGAATACTCGCCCCTAATATAAATATAACAAGTATGTGCTCCCGTAGCAAAACCTGCTATTAAACATCCCTCAATAAGTTTTTGAGGTTCAAATCTTAAAATATCACGATCTTTGCAAGTCCCTGGTTCTGACTCATCTGCATTAATAACTAAATAATGTGGTCTTGAACCAACTTTTTTAGGTGCAAAAGACCACTTCATTCCAGTAGAAAAACCAGCTCCGCCTCTTCCTCTTAACTCTGAGATTTTAATTTCATTTATAATCCACTCTTTTCCTTTAGAAATAATTTCCTTCGTATTTTTCCAATCGTTACGTTCAATTGCTTTTTCTAACTCCCAGCCATGATTATTATATAAATTTTTAAATATTCTGTTTTCTTCTTTAAGCATGATCAGGTCCATTAATTATTTCTTTATTTTCAGGTGACGTATTTTTTCTTCCTCTATAAGAGCCGGGTTCTAATATTTTATCTTTAAATATTGAGTCTATTATTTTAGCAGTGCTTTTCTCATCTAAATCCTCGTAATAATCATTGTTTATTTGCATCATAGGCGCGTTTACACAAGCTCCTAAACACTCAACTTCAGTCCATGAGCACTCGCCATTTTTAGTAACTTGATTTTCTTTTTCAGAAATTTTTTGTTTACACACTTTTATTATTTTATCAGCTCCTCTAATTAAGCATGGCGTCGTTGTGCAAACCTGAATAAAATATTTGCCTACAGGTGATAGATTGTACATACTATAAAAAGTTGCTACTTCGTATACACTTATGTATGGCATTGATAAATATTTTGAAACATATTTGATTGCTGCTAAAGGTATCCAATTATTATTTTGTTTTTGAGCCAAATACAAAAAAGGCATTACTGCACTTTTCTTATTTTTTTCAGGATATTTTTTCAAAATTTCATCTGCGATATTCTTAAATTTTTCATCAAATTTAAAAGTTTTAGGTTGCTCTGGATTTACTTTTTTTAGACTCATCTATCAACCTCTCCGAATACGATATCTAAAGAACCAAGAACTGCTGGAACATCTGCTAACATATGACCTTTTATTAAAAAATCCATGGCTTGAAGATGTGAAAATCCTGGAGCTCTAATTTTGCATCTATACGGTCTATTGCTTCCATCAGATATCAAATAAACCCCAAATTCACCTTTAGGAGCTTCAACCGCAGAATAAACATTGCCCGCAGGCACTCTGAACCCTTCAGTGAATAGTTTAAAGTGATGTATCAATGCTTCCATTGATTGTTTCAAATCTTCTCTATTTGGTGGTGATATTTTTCCATCAACTGTTTTAACGGGTCCCTTTGGCAAATTTTTTATACATTGTTTAATTATTTTTACGCTTTCTCTCATCTCTTCAATTCTACATAAATATCTGTCATAACAGTCTCCGTTTTTACCAACAGGAATTTTGAAATCTAAATCTTGATAACACTCATAAGGTTGAGATTTTCTTAAATCCCAAGGAATGCCGGAGCCCCTGAGCATTACACCGGTGAAACTATGATCTAACGCTTCCTTTTTAGATACTAATCCAATATCAACATTTCTTTGTTTAAATATTCTATTTTCAGTTAATAAATCTTCTAAATCGTTAATAATTTTTGGAAATGTTTCACAAAATTTTCCTATATCATCTATAAGTTTCGTTGGTAAATCTTTATGAACTCCACCAGTTCGAAAATAATTTGCGTGAAGTCTAGAACCTGAAGCTCTTTCGTAAAAAGTCATTAAAGTTTCTCTCTCCTCAAATCCCCATAATGAAGGTGTTAATGCTCCCACATCTAAAGCTTGAGTAGTTACGTTTAGTATATGACTTAATATCCTTCCAATTTCACAAAAGATAACTCTAATATATTTAGCTCTTATAGGTATTTCAATTTTTAATAATTTTTCTGTTGCCAAAGCAAAAGCATGTTCTTGGTTCATAGGCGCTACATAATCTAATCTATCAAAATATGGTAATGCTTGAGTATAAGTTTTGTTTTCTATTAATTTTTCAGTCCCTCGATGCAACAAACCAATATGTGGATCTGCTTTTTCTACAATTTCACCTTCCAACTCTAATATAAGTCTCAGCACTCCATGAGCTGCTGGATGCTGAGGTCCAAAGTTTAATGTCATTGATTTAGTTTTCTTCATTTTTTTTTGCTTCTTTTACCTCTTTTAAATATTTCGTTCCCTCCCATGGACTACTAAAATCAAAGTTCCTGTAATTTTGTTCCAGTTTTACTGGCTCATAAATTACTTTTTTTTCTTTTTCACTGTATCTAACTTCATTGAACCCGGTTAAAGGAAAATCTTTTCTTAGTGGATGTCCTTTAAAATTGTAATCAGTAAGAATTCTTCTTAAGTCAGGATGATTGATAAATTTTATACCATACATATCGAATATTTCTCTCTCCATCCAGTTTGCTGAAGGAAATATTTTTACAATAGAAGGTATCTTTTCGTTTGTCTCAAATTTTATAGATATTTTTACTCTAGCGTTATTTTCTATTGAAAGAAGAAGATATACCAATTCAAATCTTTTTTCCTCATTAGGATAATCTATTGCAGCTATATCAATTAATTGTTTAAATTTGAATCTATTGTCTAATTTTAAAAATTTTATAACTTCGGTAATTTCACTTACAGAAGTTTTAAATAACAGTTCTTCAAATTTTATTTCAGAACTAGAAATTTTACTTGAAAGTTCAGAATTGATTAATTTTTCAATTTTATTTAAATTTTGGTTGATCATAGCTTATCTATTAATGTCTCCCTCTCTTCTAATTTTTTTTTGAAGCTGTAAAATTCCATATAATAATGCTTCAGCAGAGGGTGGACACCCCGGCACATAAATGTCGACTGGAACAATTTTATCACAACCTCTCACAACGGAATATGAGTAATGATAATAACCTCCCCCATTAGCACAGCTGCCCATTGAGATTACATACCTTGGTTCTGGCATTTGGTCATAAACTTTTCTTAAAGCTGGTGCCATCTTGTTTGTTAAAGTTCCAGCAACTATCATTACATCCGATTGTCTTGGCGAAGCTCTAGGAGCAGCTCCAAATCTCTCAAGATCATACCGCGGCATTGAAGTGTGCATCATCTCAACTGCGCAACAAGCAAGACCAAAAGTCATCCAGTGCAGTGATCCTGTTCTAGCCCAATTAATTAAATTATTTGTTGAAGTAGTTATAAACCCTTTTTCGGCAAAATCTTTTGCAATTTGCTTAAATTCATCAGGTACTTTTTTTAATCTTTCATCTGAGTCTGATATTCTCATTCCCACTCCAATGCTCCTTTTTTCCACTCATAGATAAAACCGATTGTTAGAACAGCTAAAAAAATCATCATAGACCAAAATCCAAATAATCCAGTTTTTCCTAATGTAATTGCCCAAGGAAATAAGAAAGCTATTTCTAAATCGAAAATAATAAAAAGAATAGCCACTAGATAAAATCGAACGTCAAATTCCATTCTAGAGTCATCAAAAGCATCAAATCCACATTCATAAGCTGAAAGTTTTTCTGGATCAGGGTTGGAAGGTGAAGATATGAAATTAATTAGAATGAAGCCTATGCTTATAAACAAAGCAACAAATAAAAATATTATTATTGATAAGTAATCTGTTAAAAAGTTATAAATCATTTTAATCAATATCTACCTCAATACACATAGCTTGAGGATTTTTATATTAATCTTACTTTGGATTTATATTATATCTTGCACTGAGTCTAGGTCAGTTATGTAGCAATTAGTTGATAATGATTCTCAAATCGCTTATTAAGTCTCTATAAATAAGTGTGAAAATAGAGTTTTTCTCTATCAATTTCTAAATTAAAAATAGATATGTTTTTTTTAAAAGAATATAAAGCAAAAAAAATCAAAGCGCCTGATAATTTCGCTAATAGAAGAAGAATCATGTCTAGTAAAAACAAAAATTTAATCTTTCTATTAGATAAAAGGTTTTCATGGATGAAAAAATATATCAAAGGCAAGAAGATTATAGTAGAGCTAGGATCTGGAAATGGATGTATTGAAAAAATAATACAAAATAAGAAAATTATTCTTACGGATATTATTAAATACCCCTGGATTCATAGAAAAGTAGATATGTTAAAAATAAATTTAGGAAAAAAATATTTAAAAAAAGTTGATATTTTTATTATCAATCATTCATTGCATCACTGTGCAAATCCAGCTCTTACGCTTAAAAAGATATCTTTATACTTAAAAAAAAACGGATATATTTTAATAAACGAGCCAGAAACATCTTTTTTTTTAAAATTTATTCAAATATTACTAGATGATGAAAATTGGTCTTTAAAAGCTAAAGTATTTAGCCAAAGAAGTATTTTTAACCCCAAAAGTCCTTGGGTATCTAATACTGCAATAGCACAGCTTTTATTTAAAAGTAATAATAAATTTCAAAGATATTTTCCTCAATATAAGATTGTAGAAAATAAACTATCTGAATTTTTTATTTTTTTGAATTCTGGAGGTGTTAATTCAAGCTTTTTCTATATAAAATTAAACATTTTATTTTTAAAAATGTTAAATATCATTGACGATATTTTAATCTTTTTTTTGCCAAGTATTTTTGCTCTCAATAGAACTGTAGTACTTAAAAAAATAAATGAAAATAAAAAATAAAAATTTAGTTTTTGTATCACTAATTATTTTTTTAGCTTTCTTCTCAATATCTTTTAATCAGTATTATGGATATATAGGAATTTTACCCATAGACAGCTTTTTAATTTTTAACTCAGGTTATGATTTGCTGAATGGATATTATCCGTTTAAAGATTACTGGACAATTAAAGAGCCATTTATTGATTTAGTACAGGCAATTTTTTTTAAATTATTTGGTGTTTCATGGTTTTCTTATGTCCTGCATGCATCTACTTTTAACTGTTTAATAACAATCTTTACTTTTTTCTTTATGAAAAAATTTAATCTGGATAATGGTTTATGTTTTTTTTATTCTATTTGTGTTGCAATATTGACTTACCCAACGGCTGGGACACCTTTTAGTGATCATCACACTTTAATATTGTGTTTGTTATCTTTGTATTCATTTATTAATGCGATTAATAGAAAAAGTAACATCTATTGGTTTTTAGTTCCTGTTTTACTTGGTTTTTCATTTTTATCTAAACAGGCGCCTACTGTTTATATTATTTTTTTAATTTCAATTTTATCGATTATATATTTTGTTAAATCAAAAAATATATCAAATTTTATCTCTGCATTTATCGGTGGAATAACTTTTTTAATTTTATTTTTTCTCTTTCTTTTTTTAGGTGAAATCAAATTAAATGATTTCCTTATTCAATATTTTTCATATCCAATGTCACTTGGTGGAAGTAGATTTGAGTGGTTGTTCCCATTTGAATTTAAAAGAATAATTTGGCGATATAAATTACAATATCTATCTATAGCAGTTTTAATTTATTTGTTCATAAAATTGTCATTAGTAAAAAAGAGTAAAACATTTTCTGATTACCTAATAATTTTAAGCGTAGTTTCTTTTTGTTTATTAACTGTAATGCATCAATTAATGACTATTAATGCCATATTCATTTATTGTTTAATACCAATTTTTTGTGGTATTTCTCATATTTATTCAAAAAAATATTTAAAACAAGAAAAGTTAATTGGTCGTGTCTTAATCACTTTGACACTATTTTCAACTCTTTACTATTATTCTACCTACGTAAAAAATCGAACATTTATGGACTTGAGGGGTGTTAACCTTGAAAATTCAATCGATGGAAAGGAAATACACTCTGGATTATCTAATATAAAATGGATTACTATGTTTTACCCCAATAACCCTTCTAAAGAAATTTCAAATATAAAGTTAGCTTTAAAAGTGTTGAAAGAAGATGAGAGCAACAAAATGGTTGTTACAGACTATCAATTTATTTCAGTTTTCTTAGAACAATACGATTTTTCACCAACAAGATTTTGGTATGATTTTCATGGATATCCAACAGAAAAAAATTTTTATTTTAATTATTGGAAAGAATTCGTATTAAAAAAAATAAAAAAAAATAACATCAAAAGTATTTACGTTCTGAAACCGCTGCACGGTGAAACTAAGCCATTAGAAAATATTCTCAAAAATTGTTATGAAAAACAAATTTTTTCAGAATATTTTTATAGGTTAATTTTAAATAATTGCTAAATAAACATGGCGGGAGTGACGGGACTCGAACCCGCGGCCTCCTGCGTGACAGGCAGGCGCTCTAACCAAACTGAGCTACACCCCCAAATGGTGGGTGGTAAAGGACTCGAACCTATGACCCTCTCGGTGTAAACGAGATGCTCTACCAACTGAGCTAACCACCCTAAAATTTGTTCGACATATACAATATAATTCCCGTAAAGTAAAAATGTATTTATAGAGCTACAAATAAGCTGTATTATTAGTAGTAATGATTCTTGAATGCAAATCTTGTCAAAAAAAATTTATAGTTCCAGATAACGCTATTACAAATGCTGGCCGATTAGTTCAATGTAGTTCGTGTGGTAATAAATGGACGCAATTTCCTATAGCAAAAAAAACAATAAAAAACCCAATAAATTTCTCAACTAAAAAAAATGTAATAAAACAATCTGTAAAATCCTCCTCTAAAATAAAAGAAGAAAAATTCTTCAGCAAGACAGAAAAGGTAAATAAAAAAATTAAAAAAAAATCTGGACCATCAATTTATTCTAAAGAATATCTTGAAAAAAAACATGGAATTAAAATTGATGAAAGTGTTTCGCGCGCGTCAAAAAATAGATTAAATAAAAAAACATCCAAATCCTATTTTGGTTTTTACAGCTATTTAATTTTACTCTTGTTTGTATTTACATCAATGGTAGGAATTTTAAATCTTACAAGTGAAATTATTATATATAACTTTCCTGTAACAGAAGTCTATATAGAGTACTTGTTTGAAAATTTAAATAATTTTTGGATACTTTTTAAAGATACTTTTAATTTATATTAATTTTCTAATTCTTTAATATTTATAAAATTTTTGGATAAATTAGAATTATTTTTTTTAATATCTTTAAAGAAATTCCAGGCTAAAACGACCATTGTATTGTTATTGTTTTTTATTATTTTTTTACTTTTAATTGGTATTTTTACTCCTGGAACAAATTTGTTATGTTTTAGAGAATTATCTTCTACTATAAAATCAATTTGATCTGAAATTCCATAAAAATTTAGTGCTGTTGTAGCTTTTGCTGGTGCGCCATATCCTATTATCCTTTTATGATTTTTCTTTAATTTACTAAAATTTTTAAGAATATTTTCTCTTATTTTGTAAACTTTTTCTCCAAATTTTTTATATGTTTCAAATTTTTTTATTCCAAATTTTTTTTCATCTGCAATTAATTTTGAAACACTTTTTTCAACTTTTTTATTTTTGTCTTTTGAAATATATACTCTTATAGAACCACCGTGAGTGTCAATTCTTTCTGAACGGTAAATCTTTGCGTTTAATCTGTTAAAAAAATTATTTAATGATGTTAAAGACCAATAATTGTAATGTTCATGGTATATATTATCGAAGGTAAGATCTTTTAATGTATTAAGTAAATATTGCACTTCAATAATAATGGTTCCTTTTTGATCTAACAAATTAAACATACATTCTGCCATTTCTTGAAGATTATCTGAATGAGCAAATACGTTCGATGCCAGAATTAAATTGGCACCTTTTTTTATTTTTTTTATGTTTTTTTTGTTTAAAAAACCATTAAATGTTTTTATCTTATTTTTGTTGGCAATCTTTGCTAAATTTTTAGCAGGTTCTATTCCTAAAATATTCTTAAAATTTAAATCTTTAAAAGGTTTAAGCGCTATTCCATCATTGCTACCTATATCAATAATATAAGATTTTTTAGGTTTCAATTTGAAATTTTTTATATAACTTTTTGCTGCTTTTTCAAAGTGTTCTCTAAAAATTTTCGATGTTGAAGATGTATATAAATAATTTGAGAACATTTTTTTGGGATCCACTGATACGGATAGCTGACAATTATGACATTTTTCACAATAATTCATCTCTAATGGATAAAGTTCAATCTTGTCGTTTTTATTTTTTATCAAATTATTAGCTAAAGGCTGATACCCTAAAGACAAAACTCTTTTTAAGTTAGTATTTCCACACGATCTACATTCAAATTTATAACAGTTCATTAATAGTTTTTTTTCATTTTCATCAACAAATATGTGTTTAATAGTATGAGTAATTCCATAATTATCATGTTCTCTTTCTCCTCTAACTAAATTTAAAAAAGTTGTATCTTTTGTAAAAACCATCGTATGGGCAACATTAGGTTTAATAATGGATAGTTCTCCCTCATTAACTACTTGAGTAATTTTAGGAGATCCAGGATTTATGATGTCTTGAAACACTTCTATAATTTGTCCTTTAGTAAAAAGGCATTTTTGTTCTTGTTGTGGGTGATAATGATTAGCTCTGATAGTCCCTTTTTTGGAGTTTATTAAACCTATCAAATTTATCGGTTCAGTGAGTTCGTGATTACTTATTTTTCCTCTTTTATCTACAAATTCATCCTGACCCTTTTTGACGTACTCTAAGTCTTTTTTGAGATTTTGATTTGACCATTTAAAAATCATTTCTTTTATGCTTTCATCAAGACTATAAAGAAATTTGAAACCTTTTTTTTTAATTTTATTATTAGAAAGTGAAAAGCCTAAATTAGGTATCTCATCATTTGTTTCTCTTAGAACAATTTTAGGATTATACTTTTTACATATTTCTGCAACATTTTTTACTGTTACTGTATCCTTAGTTAGATTAAATAACTCTCTATTAATATCTGTTCTTTCTTCAACAAACTTAAAACATCTAGCTACATCAATAATAGGTACTAAACTTTTAATTTGTTTTCCTCCAGAAAATAATTTTAAAACTCCATTTTGTGAAGTTATTTTTGAAAACAAATTAGGCATTATGTCAACTCGCATAGTGTCAGTTGAATAGCCATACACAGAGCCCAGTCTCAATATGACATAATTTTTTCCTGACTTTTTAAGTTGTTTCTCATTAAAATCTTTTGATTTCGCATAGGATAATACTGGGGAAGTAACTTCATCTTCTAAAATATCTTTTTTTACTTGGTTAATTCCCTCGTAGACCACATGTGTTGAAGGCATTATTATCTTACACTTATCAGATATAACATCTAAAATATTTTGGGTGCCTTGTTCTGCAATAAGTTTGATTTCTTTATCTTTTTGATCATCACTTTCGCTTTTAACTCTTGGAACTTTTGTTATTCCAGCTAAATGATGTACTATATCTGCATCTTTACAATGATAACTTATTAAATCTTTATTTAAAATATCGCCTTGTACAAAATTTATATTCCAACTTCTTAATTGATTAACACGTTCAGAAATAAACCTGTTGTCAATAACTGTTATTTGATCATTCCAACTATAACCTGAGTAAATTTTACACAACTCGGTGCCTATGTATCCTAGGCCACCTGTAATGATAATTTTCTTTTTCATGAAAAGTAAATCTACTCTAATTATTATTTAGAAACAATAAGCTTGATATAAATGCTTAATTAATTGGTGCTTTTGACTCTTCTTTAATTTTATTTTTTGATAATTGTTCAACTTCCACCCATTCTACTCTTTTGAGATTTTTTGTAAGGGCAATTTTTAAAACTTCATCGACATTTTTCACAGGTATAATTTCCATATTTTTTTTAATTGAGTCAGGTACCTCAGTAAGATCTTTCTTGTTTTCGATAGGTATTAAAACCTTCTTAATTCCAGCTCTATGAGCTGCTAAAAGCTTTTCTTTTAAACCTCCAATAGGTAATACTAAACCTCTTAATGTCACCTCTCCGGTCATGGCAACTTTCTTATCAACTGGGATTTCTGTTATAGCTGAAACAATTGACGTTACCATAGCTATACCTGCAGATGGTCCATCTTTTGGCGTAGCTCCTTCTGGAACATGTATATGAAAATCTTTTTTATCAAAAATAGGAGGTATAATACCGAATTCTAAGCTTTTAGATCGAATGTAAGATTTGGCTGCTTTAACCGACTCTTGCATTACTTCCCCTAATTTTCCTGTAATTTGCATTTTTCCTTTGCCTGGCATCACCGCCGATTCAATTTTTAAAATTTCACCTCCGACTTCTGTCCAAGCTAGGCCTGTTACAACACCAATTCTATTTTCCTCTTCAATCTCCCCGTATTTAAACTTTTGAACTCCTAAAAAATTACTTAACTCTTTTTCGCTTAGTGAGGTATTTACTTTTTCTTTAGCATCAATTTTCTTTACTAATTTTCTTGCTATTTTAGCTATCTCTCTTTCTAAATTTCTTACACCTGACTCTCTTGTGTAATTTCTAATTATTTTTCTATTTACATCTTCATTTAATTTCCATTCATCTTTCTTTAATCCGTTATTTTTACTTTGTTTAGGAATTAAGTATTTTTGAGATATATTTACTTTCTCATCCTCTGTATAACCAGATATTCTTATTACTTCCATCCTATCTAATAGTGGCGGTAAAATATTTAAAGTATTTGCGGTAGTTACGAACATCACATCTGACAAATCATAATCAACTTCTAAATAGTGATCATTAAATTCTTTATTCTGTTCTGGATCTAAAGCTTCTAATAAAGCCGAGGACGGATCACCTCTATAATCATTACCAACTTTGTCGATTTCATCTAGTAAAAATAATGGGTTTCTCGTTCCAGCTTTCTTCATCATTTGTATTATTTTTCCAGGTAACGAACCAATGTAAGTTCGTCTGTGACCTCTTATCTCTGCTTCATCTCTAATTCCTCCTAAAGAAATTCTTATAAATTTTCTATTAGTTGCTTTTGCAATGGACTTACCCAAAGAAGTTTTGCCAACACCAGGGGGACCAACTAAGCAAAGAATCGGGCCTTTCATTTTTTGAATTCTTTTTTGGACTGCCAAAAATTCAATTATTCTCTCTTTGACTTTTTCCAAACCATAGTGATCTTCATCAAGAATTTTTTGTGCAGAGGACAAATCAGTATTTATTTTTGTTTTTTCAGACCAAGGCAATTCGGTCATCCAATCAAGATAGTTTCTTACGACGGTTGCCTCTGCTGACATAGGGCTCATAGATTTAAGTTTTTTTAATTCTGAAAAACATTTGTCTTGTGCAATTTTAGGCATTTTTGCTTTAGTTATAGCTTTTGATAAATTTGCTATTTCATCTTTGCCTTCATCTATTTCTCCAAGCTCTTTCTGAATGGCTTTCAGTTGTTCGTTTAAATAATATTCTCTTTGGGTTTTTTCCATTTGGGTTTTTACTCTACCACGGATTTTTTTTTCAACTGAAATTACGCTTGTTTCCTTATTCACAATCTCATATATTTTTTCAAGTCTTTTTCTAAGGTCTCTAATTTCAAGAATTTCTTGTTTTTGAAAAATTTTTATATTTAAATTTGCTGCTATATTATCTGCGATTATTTTTGCATCCTTTGAATTTTTTATAGTGTTAAGGTTTTCGTTAAAATCCTTTTTATTTAAAACAATTAATTTTTCAAATCTTTTAACTAAACCTTGGGCATAAATATCTAAATCTTTTGATATGTTTATATCGTCAGCTATTTCTACATCGCAATTAAGAAAGTTAGTGTTATTTTTTATATTAGTTATTTTTACTCTTTTTTGTCCCTCTACTAAAACTTTTACAGTTCCATCGGGTAATTTTAAAAGCTGAAGAACTTTACTTAAGCATCCAAAGGAAAATAAATCCTTTTCTGATGGATCATCGGTCTCTGAATTTTTTTGAGCAACCAAAATAATTGATTTATCTGTTTTCATTGCCTCTTGAAGAGCCTTAATTGACTTTTCTCGACCAACAAATAAAGGGACTACGATAGACGGAAAAATGACTATATCTCTTAGAGGTAGTAAAGGTTTTGTATAAGTTACTTCCATAATCCTTTATATGATAACTTTAATCAATATTTCAAGAAACAAATTGGCTCTAAGCAACTGATGTTGACTGTTTTTTACCGTAAGTGATAATTGGGTCACTATCGCCTTTTGCTGAAGATTTATCTATAGTAACTTTAAGCACATCCTCTTTATCTGGAAGCTCAAACATAGTTTTCAACAGAATATTCTCTAATATAGATCTTAGTCCCCTAGCTCCAGTTTTTTTCTTAATAGCTTTTTTAGCTATTTCAAGGACTGCGTCTTCCTGAAATTCAAGTTCTACATTCTCAAATTCAAATAATCTCTTATATTGTTTTATAAGGGAATTTTTTGGTTCTTTGAGTATTTTAATTAAAGACGATTCATTTAGTTCATCTAAGGTTGCGATTATCGGCATTCTTCCTATAAACTCTGGGATTAATCCATATTTTATTAAATCTTCAGGTTCTAGCGACTTCATTAACTCCGATAGGGGCAATTCTTTATAACTTTTAACTTTAGCTCCAAATCCTATTGAGCTGCCTTTGCCTCTGCTATCTATAATTTTGTCTAATCCAGCAAAAGCACCACCACAAATAAATAATATATTTGTTGTATCAACTTGTAAAAATTCTTGTTGAGGATGTTTTCTTCCTCCTTGAGGAGGCACACTTGCTATAGTTCCTTCCATAATTTTAAGCAAAGCTTGTTGTACGCCTTCTCCAGATACATCTCTTGTTATTGATGGATTTTCTGATTTTCTACTAATTTTGTCTACCTCATCAATATAAACTATACCTCTTTGCGCTTTTTCAACATTATAATCTGCTGCTTGTAGTAATTTTAAAATAATATTTTCAACGTCTTCACCTACATAACCAGCTTCAGTTAAAGTTGTAGCGTCTGCCATAGTGAAAGGAACATCTAAAATCTTTGCTAAAGTTTGTGCTAACAAAGTTTTACCACATCCAGTTGGCCCAACTAATAAAATGTTAGATTTAGATAATTCAACATCTTTATTTGTTTTTACTTCATGATTAAGTCTTTTATAATGATTGTGCACAGCAACTGACAAAACTTCTTTAGCTTTCTTCTGACCAATAACATAATCGTCTAAAACGTTACAAATTTCTTTAGGTGTTGGAACTCCATCTTGGTGTTTGATTAGTGAGCTTTTATTTTCCTCTTTAATGATGTCCATACAAAGTTCAACACATTCATCACATATGAAAACTGTTGGACCAGCAATAAGTTTTCTTACTTCGTGTTGGCTTTTGCCGCAAAAAGAACAATACAGTATATTTTTATTATTTTTATCACTCATAACGAATCAATAAGATGATAATAAAGTTGAAATAAAGCCTAATCAAGTCCAAGTTGAAATTTGAGCTATATATTGTGTGTTATTTTCTTTTTTCCACAACAGAGTCGATTAACCCAAATTTTTTTGCTTCATCAGGGGTCATAAAATTATCTCTTTCTAAAGCTTTAGAAATTTCATCAACAGATTTCCCAGTGTGTTTTGAATAAATATTATTAAGTCTAGTTTTCAAAGATTGTATCTCTTTGGCATGAATTTGTATATCTGTTGCTTGACCTTGAAATCCAGCAGATGGTTGGTGGACCATAATTCTAGAATTAGGTAATGAATATCTTTTTCCTTTTTCTCCTGCAGATAATAAAAAAGATCCCATCGATGAAGCTTGACCAATACACAAGGTCGAAACTGGCGAATTAATATATTGCATAGTATCATAAATACCTAAACCAGATGTTACAAGTCCGCCGGGACTATTTATATAAAAACTTATTTCTTTGTTTGGGTTTTCAGATTCTAAAAATAATAATTGTGCAGTAACCAATGAAGCTACGTTATCATTTACCGGCCCAACTAAAAAAACTATTCTCTCTTTAAGGAGTCTGGAATAAATATCATAGGCTCTTTCTCCCTTACTTGATTGTTCAACAACCATAGGGATTAAATTGTTCATTTTTTCTTCTAAATCGCGACTCATAGATTTGTTTTATACAACTATTGATTACTTTTTGCTAATTTTTTTTGTTTTTAAAGGTTTTGTTTCTTTCTTTTCAACGTTTGAACTTGCTTTTGATTTATTATTTTCATTAAATTGAGTAATCATTTTTTCAGCTTCTTTAACCGTTAACTCCTTTTTAGTCAGACTTATCTTTGATTTAATAAATTTGATAATTTTTTCTTCATAAAGAGTGCTTTGTAAATGTTGAGTGGCTGACGGATTTTTTTGATAATATTCAAAAACAAGTTTTTCTTGACCAGGCATACTTTTAACTTGTTTCTGAATTTCAGTTTTTATTTCATCCTCAGACACTTTTATATTATTAGTTTCACCATACTCATTCAAAATTAAACCTAATTTAATTCTTTTTTCAGCTAATTTGATATCTTTATTGTCATTTTTTGAATTAGGATTGTTTGGAATAGATTTCATTTCATTTTCAATTAAATTTTTGGGCACCTCAATTGTATGATTTTTTTCTAATTGATCTAATATTTCTTTTTTCGTGATTGAACTTAAAGCCATGTTATATTGATTTGAAATTTGATCTTTTACTTTTTCAGTTAAATCTGATAAATTTTTTGCTCCTAATTTTTTTGCAAAATCATCATCTAATTTATTCTTTTTAGGACTTTTTATATTAATTATTTTACATTCAAAAATCGCTTTTTTATTAGCAAGTTCTTTCTTTGGGTGATTTTGGGGCAAGGTAGATGTAACTTTTTTACTTTCATTTTTTTTTACTCCAATTAATTGCTTATCAAAACCTTGTAAAAATAAATCTTTACCAAGTTCTATGACAACGCCCTCTCCTTTTCCACCTTCAAACTCTTTATTATCGACAGTTGCTTGATAGTTAAAGATCAGCTGGTCACCTATTTCAGATTTAGTATCATTCCTTTTATCCTCAAAAGATTTATATTCTTTAGTTATATTTGATAATCTTTCATCTAATATATCTTTACTAACTTTTATTGAGTAGTCAGAAGCTTTAAATTTTGTAAAAGATTGTAGTTTTATCTCAGGCAATAAATCAAGTTGTAATTCAAAGTTAAGATCTTTTCCCTCACCAAAAGTTTTAAGATCAATTTTAGGTTGACCTGCAATTTTAAGTTTTTTTTCTTGAATTGCTTTTGAAGTGCTCTCTTTTAAAACTTTATCAATTACTTCACCATAAATTGCCTTACCAAACTGATTTTTTATTACTAGTGGTGGAACCTTTCCTTTACGAAAACCTTTTAGGTCTATTTGGTTTTGTAGTTCAAGTAATCTTGCGTCTAGTTTTTTTTTAATTTCCGCCTTATCTACAATTATAGATAAAGTTGTTTTAAGACCTTTTTTTGATTGAACTTGTACTTTCATAAATATTTGGTGGGCAAGAAGAGACTCGAACTCTTAAGCCTTGCGGCACTAGTTCCTAAGACTAGCGCGTATACCAATTCCGCCACTTGCCCGCATTAGTTAAAATGTTTATATATCAATTTTTTTTTTTACAAAACTATTTAGTCTAAAATAAGTTGTTAAATAAATAATAATTAAGCTAAAAAACCAGTACTTACACAATGCTCCACTCCCTTTAACCCAAATGCTCGGTAAAACAAGCAAACAATACACTGAATTAATATATAAAGTATTTAAATAGTTTCGATCTTTATCTGGCTTTGCAAAACTTAAAATTTTGTAAGATAACATATGCAAGTGTTCACCATCAGGTTTTATTGGAGATTTTCCTTGTATTATTTTTCTAAAAAATGAAAAAAATACCTCAAAAAATAAATAAAATAATAAAATACAGAAAAAAAACGAGGAAATATTTGGGTTCAAATTATTTGTTTCTATTACATTTAAAGCTGTAAAAGTACCAAAAAGGTAGGCGCCACCATCACCCATAAACATCTTAGCAGAAGGAAAATTAAACAACAAAAATACTAAAAGAATTATTATTTGAGCAGTAATCAAAATCGAGATAGTTTGAAATTCATTTTCAATATTTATGAACAACAATATAGAATTAATTATTATTAGTTGAAACGCTAATAGACCATTAAATCCATCAATTAAATTAGATCCGTTAATAATAAACAAAAAGCATAAAACAATGAAGAAAATATAAATTATATTTATACTAAGAATTTTGTTAAGAAAAATTAAATCAACACCGTTTATTTCTATTGAAAAAATTTTAATTGATATTAATAAAAATGCTGCCATTAACGCTAATCTTGCTTTTGGACTAAAACTAACTTTAATATCATCAAGAAAGCCAATTAAAAATAAACCTAGACCTAAAACTAAATAATCAAAATTAAATGAGGAAAACAAGAGATTATTAAGTAAAATAAATATTAAGAATGATATAATAGAGGCTAAACCACCGCTTCTTGGAATATCATCTTTGTGAAACGCCTGAGGTTTATTAAAATCGTTATCATATAGCAATCCATTAAATATTTTATGAGATAGTTTTTGTATAATAAAAAACGTAAAAAAACTAAGAAATGAAAATATTGATAATAGACTAAATTCTAATGATTCACTTTGCATTTTATTTTATTTAAATCCTTTATTATTTTTTTTTACAATATAAATTCCTAATATTATTATACTCAATGAAATCAAAACTCGCCAAGTAATAACTTCATCCATTAGAAAATAACCAAAAAATACTCCAAAAATTGGAATTAAATATGCTACTTGTGTTTGAAATACTAATCCGTTAACCGACAAAATTCTAAATCTAATCAACCAAGCGAGTCCTGTTGCAACAACGCCTAAATAAAGTAGCGAAAATGTTGACTCAAGGGTAGGAGTAGCGAGCCACGGTTTTTCTAAAATTAAAGCCATTGGAAAAAGAAAAATAAATGACCAAATAGTTGTAGATGTTGTTACGTTTTCATTTCCTTTATTTTTAATTCTAATTGTTAAAATTCCTCCAATTGAATAAAATGTAGAACCTAAAATTGTTATTAAAGCAAAAATATAGTTGCTATTGTTGATTATAATTTTATCTAAGAATAAAAATAAAATACCCGAAAAACCAATTAAAATTCCCATGACTTTAAAAATATTCATTTTCTCATTCTTTGTAAAAAAGTGGGCCAATATTGTACCGCTCAACGGAGTTGTGCTCATTAGCATAGCAGCTAAATAACTATTAATTTTACTTGTGCCTATAGCTATAAGAATAAATGGAATTGCTATATTACAAAGTCCTATTAGAGCATAGTCCCTCCATTCTTTTGAAAAAGCCTCTATTTTAATTTTTTTAAATCTACAAAGTAAAATTAGTGGAACGCTTGCAAAAATTACTCGGACTAAAGCTAAAGTAATAGGTGCATAAGAATAAGTCGCAATTTTAATGTTGAAAAATGACGAGCCCCAAATTAGGCCTAATAGAACAAGTAAAAATATATCAAATGAATTTGCTTCTCTCATAAAATCTGCACTTAATAAGTGTATTGATGCTTTAAACGCATAGCTGATATCATCTTATTAGAGGTTATTCTATAACTATATTCTGATAAATAATCTCGAAATTATGAGTGCAAGTAAAATTTTAAAATTGATAAAAGATAAGGAAGTCGAATACGTAGATCTAAGATTTACGGATCCTAAAGGAAAACTTCAACATCTTACGATGGATTGCTCCGTTGTGGATGAAGACATGTTAGACAAAGGCGTTTTTTTTGATGGCTCTTCTATAGCAGGATGGAAAGCTATTAACGAGTCTGACATGATATTAAAACCAGATCTTTCAAGACCTATAATAGATCCCTTTAATTCACATACAACTTTAAATATTTTTTGTGACATTATGGATGCTGTAAAAAAAGATTCTTATGGCAGAGATCCAAGAAGTACTGCAAAAAAAGCTGAAGATTATTTAAAAAAAACTGGTATCGGTGATAAGGCTTATTTTGGACCAGAGCCAGAATTTTTTGTATTTGACGACGTAAGATTTAAAAATGATATGAACGAAACGAGTTTTTCTATCGACAGTTCAGAAGGTCCTTACAATACAGGTAAAAAATATGAAAACGGAAATTTAGGTCATAGACCAGGTATTAAGGGTGGATATTTTCCTGTACCACCAGTTGATAGTGCTCAAGATATGAGAAGTGAATATTTAAAAGCACTAAAAGATATGGGAGTGAAAGTAGAAAAGCATCATCACGAGGTGGCTCCTTCACAACATGAATTAGGAATGTATTTTGGTACTTTAACTGATATGGCAGATAATGTTCAGCTTTATAAATACGCAGTTCAAATGGTGACCAATTCATTTGGAAAAACAGCAACATTTATGCCAAAACCTGTAAAAGGTGACAATGGTTCAGGTATGCATTGCCATCAATCTATTTGGAAAGGAAGCACTCCTTTATTTATGGGTAAAGAGTACGCGGGATTATCAAAAACGGCTTTGTATTATATCGGCGGAATACTTAAACATGCTAAAGCAATTAATGCATTTTCAAATGCTACAACTAATAGCTACAAAAGACTAATTCCGGGATTTGAAGCTCCAGTAATATTAGCTTATTCTGCTAGAAACAGATCGGCATCTTGTAGAATACCAATAACAATGAGTCCAAAAGCTGCGAGAATGGAAATAAGATTTCCTGACGCTGCCGGAAACCCTTATCTAACTTTTGCATCAATGTTAATGGCAGGAATAGATGGAATCAAAAATAAAATTGATCCGGGTAAAGCATTTGATAAAGATCTATACACTTTAGGTGAAGATGAAGTAAAAAAACTTCCAACAGTTTGTGGATCATTAAGAGAAGCTATGGAAAGTTTAGATAAAGATAGAAAATTTTTAACTCAAGGTGGTGTATTCACTGATGATCAAATAGATGCTTACATAGACTTAAAGTTCCAAGAGATTTATAAATTCGAACATACTCCTCATCCAATTGAATTTGAGATGTATTACAGCCAATAGGTTCAAATTTTAAAAGACTCTCCACATCCGCAACGTTCAGTCTCATTTGGATTTTTAAAAACAAATTGTGAAGAAAATTTCTCTTTTTTATAATCCATCTCTGTTCCTAAAAGATAAATTATTGCGGCTGGATCAATGAATACTTTAACCCCTTTATCTTCAATCACCTCATCATTTTTTTTCTTGTCTTTAGCATACTCCATTGAATAACTCATTCCAGCGCAACCTCCTGACTTTACTCCCACTCGCACACCTATAGTTTTATTATCTGCGTTAGACATAATTTCTTTAATTCTGGCAGCGGCATTGTCAGTTAATTTAATAATTTGTTCACTCATAAATTTAGTTCCAATTTAGCCTCTTCGCTCATCATATCTTTTGTCCAAGGAGGACTCCACACTAGTTTTAAATCTACTTTTTTAATCTCCTTTATCGAGCTAATGTTTTCTTTTACCAT
>CACHJN010000009.1 GCA_902580115.1 uncultured Pelagibacteraceae bacterium
TGGTGCTTCAAAAGCCTCCGTTGTTGGTCTTATGAGCGAGTGGACAAAAGACGGAAAATTAATGAGAGGCACCGACAAAAATTTAGGCGGGACTATGCGTTTAGGTAGTTACGAAGCTAGACTTAAAAAAGACACAAAGGTAAGTAAAATTTATAAATCTTTGAAAATAAATGAAAGGCACCGACATAGATATGAGGTTAATATTAATTACAAAAAGGAGTTTGAGAGCAAAGGAATGATTTTTTCAGGTCTATCTCCAGATAATAAACTACCGGAAATTATAGAATTAAAGGATCACCCATGGTTTATTGGAGTTCAGTTCCATCCAGAATTTAAATCTAGACCTTTAACTCCTCATCCACTATTCTCATCTTTTATTAAAGCAGCAAAAATCAATTCAAAAAAATGACAAATCACAGAGTAAAATGTAACAGTTTTGAAATAGCAAATGACAAACCCTTTACATTAATTGCAGGTCCATGTCAGCTTGAAAGCGAGATACACGCTATACAGATTTCAACTGAATTAAAAAAAATTACTAGTGAGCTGGGTATTAATCTAATTTATAAGACATCATTTGATAAAGCAAATAGAACTAGTCTAAAAGGAAAGAGAGGTTTAGGTTTAGAAAAATCTCTACCAATATTCGACAAGTTAAGAAAAGAAGTTGGAGTGCCAGTATTAACAGATGTGCATACAGTCGAGCAGTGTTCAATAGTTTCAAAACATGTTGATGTTTTGCAAATACCTGCATTTTTATGTAGACAAACAGATCTATTAATAGCCGCAGCGAAAACAGGAAAAATAATTAATGTTAAAAAAGGGCAATTCTTAGCTCCTTGGGATATGGCAAACGTTATTAAAAAGATAGAAGACTCAGGGAATAAAAAAATTTTAATAACAGAGAGAGGAGCAAGTTTTGGATACAATACTCTAGTTTCAGATATGAGAGCTTTACCAATAATGTCAAAATTTGGTTTTCCAATAGTTTATGATGCGACACATTCAGTTCAACAACCTGGCGGTATGGGAGAGAAGAGCGGTGGTCAAAGAGAATTTGTGCCACATCTTGCTCGCGCAGCAATAGCAGTTGGTGTAGGTGCAATCTTTATTGAGACACATGAAGATCCAGATAACGCACCATCGGATGGACCTAACATGGTTCCACTCAAAGAAATTAGAGATTTGTTAAAAAAATTAATTAAAATAGACGAACTAGTAAAATAAAAATGTCAACAATCAAAAGTGTAAAAGGCAGACAAGTCTTTGATAGCAGAGGCAACCCAACTGTTGAAGCAGAAGTAGTATTACAAGACGGCTCAATTGGAACTTCAATAGTTCCTTCTGGAGCATCAACTGGTAAACATGAGGCGCATGAGCTTAGAGATAAAAATATAGGGTATTTAAACAAAAGTGTTTTTAATGCAGTTAATAATATTAATCATAAAATTTCTCAAGCGCTATTAGATAAAAACTCAACGCACCAAAACAAGGTAGATGAAATTTTAATTAATTTGGACGGAACAGAAAACAAGTCAAATATTGGCGCAAATGCCATCTTGGCTGTATCAATTGCAAATTTAAAAGCAGCAGCAAAATTTTCAAAAAGAGAAATATATAAATATATAAACAATGGAATAGCTAAACCCATTTTTAATATGCCTTACCCTCTAATGAATATTATCAATGGAGGAGCTCATGCAAATAATTCTTTAGAAATTCAAGAATTTATGATTAGACCTGACGGAGCAAAAAATTTTAAGGAATGTATGAAAATGTCATTTTTAGTTATTCAAAATTTAAAAAAATATTTAGAGGAAAAAAAAATTTCCACAAGTGTTGGCGATGAAGGTGGATTTGCACCCTCATTAAGTTCAGATGAAGAAGCTATCGAAATTATAATGAAATCAATAACTTCTGCTGGTTTTAAACCAGGTAAAGATATATCAATTTGTTTAGATGTAGCCGCTAATGAGTTAAATAAACCAAAAAGCGTTGAATACTTTTTAAATATTACAAAAAAATTTCCAATAAAGTCTATCGAAGATCCTTTTTCGGAGGATGATTGGGACAACTGGAAAAAATTAACACAAGAAATAGACACTCAAATTGTTGGTGATGACTTATTTGTAACAAACAAAAAAAGATTAGCTAAAGGAATTAAAGAAAAATCGGCCAACTCTATTTTAATTAAACCGAACCAAATAGGCACAGTAACCGAAACTCTAGAAGCGATTAAACTTGCTCAGGATAATAATTTTGCAACTATAATATCACATAGATCAGGCGACTCGGAAGATACTTTTATAGCTGATTTAGCTGTTGCGACAAAATCTACTCAAATTAAAACAGGCTCTTTAGCTAGATCTGAGAGAGTAGCTAAGTATAATAGGCTTTTAAGAATAGAAGAGGAGCTTGGAAAACACTCAAAAATGGCTAAAATTTAATCATGAAGCTTTTTATTTTTTTTAAGACTAAGAAATTACTTTTGCTTAACATCTTATTAACATTTTATATTGCAACTAATTTAATAGGAGGAGAGAGAGGACTTATATCTTTTTACGAAAAAGAGAGAATATATGACGATTTAATTCAGAAAGAAAAGAAACTATCAAAAAAATTAACTGAATTTGAAAATAAAAATAAACTTTTAACGTCCAATTTAAATTTAGATTATATTGATACAATTTATAGAGAGAAATTAAAATTTGGAAAAAAAGATGAAATAATTATTAAATTAAAATGATTGATAGAGATAAAAGACACCCAGAAAAAAGAAATAAACCATTTAATCCAATAAAAAGAAAACCTGAATGGATAAGATCAAGAATTATTGACTCGCAAGTATTTTTCCAAACTAAACAAGTTGTTAACCAAAATAATTTAGTTACTGTTTGTCAGGAAGCTAATTGCCCTAATATAACAGAATGTTGGAGTAAAAAACACGCTACTTTTATGATTATGGGAGATACGTGCACAAGAGCTTGTGCGTTTTGTGACGTTAAAACTGGAAAACCCACAGAGCTTGATATTTTTGAACCTATAAAAATTGCTAATGCAGTTAAAAAATTAAACTTAAAACATGTTGTAATCACATCTGTTGATAGAGATGATTTAGAAGATGGAGGATCAGAACATTTTTTTAAAGTTGTAAAAGCTACTAGAAATAAAAATCCTAAAACGTCTATTGAAGTTTTAACACCAGACTTTTTAAGAAAAGGCGATTCATATAAGAAAATTTTGGAAGCTGATTTAGACGTTTTTAATCATAATATTGAAACTGTTCCAAGACTTTATACTACTGTAAGACCTGGCGCTCGATATTTTGCGTCTTTAGAGTTATTAAAAAATGCAAAAAAATTTAATAGTAAAATTTTCACTAAATCTGGAATTATGGTTGGTTTAGGGGAAAATAAAAATGAGATTATTCAAGTTATGGATGATTTAAGATCCGCAGAAGTAGATTTTATTACTATCGGGCAATATTTACAACCTTCACCTAAACATCACCCATTACAACGATATTATACTCCAGAAGAATTTAAAGAATTCGAGAGGATTGCAAAGACAAAAGGTTTTTTGCTGGTATCTTCGTCACCTTTAACAAGATCTTCTTATCATGCTGATGAAGATTTTAAAAAACTACAGGACGCAAGAAATAAACAGCTTGAATGTCATCCGCATCAATAAAAAAAATTATTCCATGTAAAAAAAAACAACTAATCGAAATGGTTCTTGATATTGAAAAATATCCTGAGTTTGTACCTTGGTGTTTAAATGGAAAAGTGCATACAAGAAAAGAAAGTAGTGATTTGGTTGAGATAAAAGCTGATTTAAAAGTTGGTAAAAGTATTATTAACGAAACTTATACAAGCCTAGTTCATTATTATAAAGAAAAAGATAAAATTTTAGTTACAAATATTGAAGGACCTCTTACTCATTTGAAAAATGAGTGGAAATTTAAAGAAATTAATAACTCAACACAACTTGAATTTGACATTGACTTTGAACTAAAAAATAATTTGTTAAATGCGATAATGAAAAGATCCTTTAATTTTGGTTTAAACAAAATTGCAGATGCTTTTGAAAAAAGGGCTTTAAAATTATATAAGTAATGCTCGGCACTATTTCTCTAATAATAATTTTATTGGTTTTTTGGTGGTATTTAGTAGAGTATATTAAATATTTCAATACTGGCGACCCGAACGAAACAGATACAAATTATTGGAAATTTTCTTACGATTTCAAATCAAATAAAAAAGAGGATTTTAGCCCTGATAAACCAAAGGTTCTTAGAAGAAGAAGATTTAGAAATAGATTAGTTTTTTTACTTTACATTGACGTGATAGCAATATTTTTTTTGGTTAATATTTTAGCTGCTCAAATATTAGAGAAAATTATGAGTTAATTTTAAAGCTTTATTTACCGTTGCTTTTTGAATGTAATTTCTTCCCCGATTTTTAAAGACATATCTATTTACTTTAACAATCCTATCTTTCCTTATACCAATATAAACTAAACCAACTGGTTTTTGCTTTGACCCTCCTTTAGGACCAGCTATTCCGGTTACAGAAATACAAAGCTTACTTTTACTAATTTGGCTTAAATTATTGACCATAGACAAACAACATTGGACGCTAACAGCACCGTGTTTTTGAATAATTTTTTTGGGTACTTTTAAGATATTTATTTTAGCTTGATTAGAATAAGTAACAAAACCCATTGCAAATACTTTTGAAGCCCCACTAACAGAAGTAATTGAACTTGAGAGCAGCCCACCAGTACAAGACTCAGCTATAGCTAACTTAAGTTTTTTCTTTTTAAGAATTGAAACTATCTTTTTATTTAAACTCATGTGAAAAGGCTCGATTTGATAATCATAAAAACAATTAGGGTTAAAACAACATATAATCCTGCAATAACGTCATCGATAATTACACCAAAACTATTTTTATAATTTTTATCAAAAATATTGACTGGAAATGGTTTTTTAATGTCAAAAAATCTAAATAATACAAAAATATAAATATAAAAAAGTATTGCTTCCTGGGAGTTTTTTTCTGAACCGTGTGCAATCTCAAATAAATAAATTGGAATAGACTGACCTATAACCTCATCTATAACAACTTCTCTAGGATCTTTATTTTCATTTTCTTTTATATAATCAGCTACTGCGTAAAAAGAATATAAAAAAATAAAAATAAGGAATAATAGAATTACACTATTAGAGAAATTTAAAATATGAAATAAACTAAAAAGTAGAACAGTTGCAATTAAAGAAGTAATTGTGCCAGGAGCAAATCTTATTGTTCCTATTCCAAAAAAAGTAACAAATAAATAATTGAAAGTTTTAATCATATTTTACTACTGACGCTATGACTTCACATGCTATAGCTTTTTCTTTTCCGATAACACCTAATTTTTCAGTGGTTTTACCTTTAATGTTTATTTGATTTTTGTAAATTTCACAGAGCTTAGCAATATTTTCAATCATTTTATTTTTAAAATTTTTGATTTTTGGTGTTTGAGCAATTATATTTATATCTATATTATTAACAAAATAACCTTTAAATTTTATTTGATCTAAAACTTTTTTTAATAAGATATTTGATCTTATATTTTTGAACTTTTTATTTTTATCTGAAAACATTTGGCCAATATCACCCATTTGGCATGCACCTAATATAGCGTCGGTAATTGCATGAAGAACAGGATCTCCATCCGAATGACCAAGTGTTCCTAATTTTGATTTAATTTTTAGTCCAGCCAAATAAAGTTTTCTATTAGGAACTAGTCGATGAACATCAAAACCAATACCAACATTTTGTTTTGATTTGTAGATATTTCTTAAATTTTCAAAATCTGACAGTTCTGTTATTTTAAAGTTATTTTTTTCACCTTCTATAAATTTAACTTTATCTAAGTCCATATAGAGAGAAATATCATCATCTTTATATTTTGCATAATTTGTTTTATGTAAATGATAGACTTCATTAAGTTTAAAAGCTTGAGGTGTTTGGGTTAAAAATAAATTATTTCTATTTTTTCCTAAAATATATTCATTTAAACTTGAGTCAATTTTTTGTTTAACAGCATCGTTAATATTAATTTTTGGCACTACAGCTTTAGCGCTTTTCATTTTTGAAATTATTTTATTAAGTAGTTTGAGTGAAAAATTAGGTCTAGCCACATCATGTATTAAAACTTTAGAAAAACCTTTATTTTTAATTAAATATTTTAATGCATTAAAAGCAGATTGTTGTCTATTTTTTCCACCCACAATAAATTTAACATTTTTTAATTTTAGTGAGTTGATTCTATTAAAGTCCTTTTTATTATAAACGACAATTATCTTTTTAATTTCTTTGATTTTTCTCGCTTTATTAATGTTTATCTCAATTAATGATTTACCGGCAATTTTTTGATAAGGTTTGCCCACTTTAGACCTAAATCTATGGCTATTACCTCCTGCAAGAATGATTAAACTGAAACTCATTGTATGAACTTATATTATATTTATATAAATAATTAACTATATGTTTAAAATAATTAAAAATTTTAATTGGATTATTTTATCCTCTTTTATATGTATTTTTCTGGGAATTTTAACATTTCTCACTTTTATAAATGAGGGATTTGTTCCACTCACAGAGACAAATATACTCATATTACTTTCTATTGATATAATTCTACTATTAATTTTCTTTTATTTGATATTTAGAAATTTTACACGATTCTATACAGCTGGAAAAAAAAATAAATCAGGTTCACAAACAAATTTTAAATATGTCTCTCTTTTTTCTATATTTACACTCATTCCCTCTTTAATCGTTGCAATTTTCTCTCTTTTTATTTTTAATTTTGGCCTACAAAAATATTTTGATGATCAAATTACCCAGGCAGTCAACAATTCAAATGATGTTGCTAAAAACTACTTAGAAGAAAGTAAAAAAAATGTAAAATCAGATGTGATCTTGATGAGCGTAGGACTCAATAGAGCATCAAATTTTTATTATTCGAATCCACAACAATTTTTAAGAGTGGTAAGCGCTGAAAAGATTTTAAGAAAAATTGATGATATTTATTTAATTGATAGTGCTGGAAATATTTTATTATCCGAAACAGGTTTTTCTTCAGAAGATTTTCTTGTTCCAGGAGAGGAAACTTTTGATGAAGCTTTGAAAGGTGTCCCAGTTATCATTCCTGGTAATCTTGAAAACAAAACTTCAGCTATGATAAAACTTAATTCATTCATCGATACTTATCTTTATATTTCAAGAAATATTGACCCCGATATTCTCAACTATCTTAATGAAACTGAAAAAGCAGTTGATTTCTATTATACGGTTGAAAACAGTCAAACTGGAATTAAAGTTACTTTTGCAATTATATATATAATAGTTGTTACTTTACTGCTCTTTCTTTCTACTGCAATCGCTATTACTTTTGCAAGAAGATTAACAAGGCCTATTGTTAATCTTATAAGCGCATCAGAAAGTATAAGCAGAGGAGAATTAGACGCAAAAGTTCCTGTAATAGAAGCTGATGAAGAAGTTAAGAAACTTAATTTAAATTTTAATAATATGATTTCTAGATTAAAAAGACAACAAGTTAAACTTTTGGTTACCGAAAGGCACGAAGCCTGGGAGGTAGTTGCAAGAAAACTAGCTCATGAAATTAAAAATCCATTAACACCAATACAATTATCTATAGACAGACTTAAAGAAAAATACGCAGCTAAAATTGGGGAGGAAAAAACTCAGTTTAATGAATATTTGCAAACCATAAATAGACAAATAAAGGATATAGAGAGTATGGTTAACGAATTTTCAAACTTTGCAAGAATGCCGAGACCTGTAGTAAAAAAAATAAATTTAAACAAAGTAATTAACCGTTCGATTACTTTTTTTAAAATTTCTTTAAAAAGCAAAATATCTTTCAAACAAAATAAAAAGCAAAATTTTATTATGGGTGATGAAGATCAACTTTATCGAGTTTTTATTAATATTATTAAAAATGCTGAAGAATCAATAATAGAGATTATGAATAAAAAGCCTAAATATGAGGGTAAAATTGACATAGAAATTCTTAATAATAATGATTATATAGTCACTGTTATAAAAGATAATGGTGAAGGAATTTCAGATACAAAAAAAGTAATGACACCTTATTTCACTACAAAAAAGAAAGGATCTGGATTGGGTCTTCCAATAGTTAACAAAATTATAAATGAACACTCAGGAGAATTTGTTATCAAGAGAGATAAAGGTACAGTAATAGAAATTTGGTTACCAGGTATTTAATTTATGAATAAAGAAGTCTTAGTAATTGATGATAATCCCGATATAAGATATTTGATTTGTAACATCTTAAAAGAAAAACATTTTAGTGTTAGATCAGCAGCAAATTATAATCAAGCTGTTTTTGAAATCGAAAAAAAATTACCAGATTTAGCAATTATAGACATAAAGTTAGATAAAACTGATAAGGATGGAATAGATTTATTAAAGCTTATGATAAAAAAAAATAATGCTATTCCTGTTATAATGATTTCAGGTCACGCAACTGTTCAAATAGCCTTAAAATCAATTAGACTTGGCGCATACGAATTTATTGAAAAGGGAGCATCTTTTTCAACTGATAAATTGCTAAATTATGTAAACAGAGCTTTAGAGACAGCCAATTTAAAAGAAGAAAAAAATATAATAGAAAACAGACTCTTTCACTCTTTCGAACTTGTTGGAAAAAGTCCTTCAATCGTTAAAGTAAAAAAGATTATTGAAAAATTGTCAAATACTGAAAGTAGAGTTTTAATTACTGGACCCACAGGCTCAGGTAAAGAATTAGTGGCAAGAAAAATCCATAAGCTTTCACCGCGTAATAAAAAACCGTTTGTTGTAATAAACGCAGCCTCTTTAAAAGAAACAACTTATCAAAAAGAATTATTTGGGCAAGAATTTGGTGACGGAACAATATCCTTCGGTGTGTTAGATAGAGCTAACAGAGGAACCTTATTAATAGATGAAGTCACTGAAATGCCTATTGAAACTCAAGCAAATATATTAAGGGTATTAATAGATCAAAAATTTAAAAGGATTAACGGAAAAAAAGATGTAAATGTCAATATTCGGATAATTTCATCTTCTTCAAAAAACTTATTTGAGGAAGTTACAACAGGTAATTTTAGGGAAGATTTATTTCATAGGTTAAATGTAGTTCCAATTGAATTAAGCCCTCTTACCGCTAGAACAGAGGATATCCCAGAATTAATTAAATACTTTAAAAAAAAGATTTCAGAAATAAATGGAGTTCAAGAAATTGAAATTGATACTAAAAATGATCAACTTTATACACATAACTGGCCAGGAAATGTTAGAGAGCTTAGAAATTTAATTGAAAGAATTACTATAGTCTCAGCAAATGAGAGTAAAGAAAATATTGATAAATCTATAAGCGATATATTAAATAACAAAAAATCGATTGATAAAAATTCAGTACTTAAGGATACATTTGCGTCACCTCTTAAAGAAGCAAGAGAGCAGTTTGAAAAAGAATACCTAACAATACAATTAAAAAAAAATCACGGAAATATCTCAAGAACAGCTGATTTTATTGGAATGGAGCGGTCAGCA
Organism: uncultured Pelagibacteraceae bacterium; assembly: GCA_902580115.1. Taxonomy (GTDB): domain Bacteria; phylum Pseudomonadota; class Alphaproteobacteria; order Pelagibacterales; family Pelagibacteraceae; genus Pelagilacustribacter. Next base: position 9,633 of record CACHJN010000009.1, read on the forward strand.
CTTCATAGAAAATTAAAACAACTCGGTATAAAAGGTATTAATTAAAAAATGAACATAATTATTTGTGGTGCCGGAAAAGTAGGCTTTTCAATAAGTAAACAGTTGTCTTCACAAGGTCATTCAGTTACCGTAATAGATCAATCTTCTGAAGATATTAAGAAAATTAACGATACACAAGACGCAAAAGGTATTGTGGGTAGAGCCTCATTGCCTTCAGTTTTAGAAAACGCTGGGGCAGAAAACACAGATATGATTATTGCTGTTACAAGAAATGATGAGACAAATATGGTTGTATGTCAACTTGCCAGTTCTTTATTTAATATTCCAAAAAAAATTGCAAGAATTAGAACAAAGGATTTTTTAGAGGGAAAGTGGAATAAACTTTATAATAAATCAAATATTCCTATTGATGTTATTATCTCTCCTGAAAAAGAAGTTGCAAAATCTTTATTCAGACGACTAGAGGCACCTGGAGCTTTAGACAACGTACCTTTTGCAGGCAATAAAGTAAAAATGTTAGAAATATCGATTGAAAAATCATGCCCTATAATTAATACACCCTTAAAAAATCTAACAGAAAAGTATCCTAATTTTAAAGCGAATATTGTTGGACTTCAAAGAAAAGAAAAATTTCAATTTTTAAAAAAAGATGACAAGTTAACAGAAGGGGATAATGTTTATGTAGTAGTAAGCAGTGATCAATTAAATGAAATACTTAAAGCATTCGGTCATGAAGAAAAAACTTCAAAGAAAATATTAATTATTGGTGGTGGTAATATTGGATTCCATTTAGCTAAAATGGTCGAGGAAAACTTTGAGGGTGCAAGAGTAAAAATAATAGAAAAAGATAAAAGTAGAGCTGAGGAAATTGCTACAGAACTTACCTCTTCTATAGTAATAAATGGTGATGCTCTTGATGAAGAAATCTTAAAAGAGGCTAACTTAGAAGAATCAGAAACTGTTCTTGCATTAACTAACGACGATGAAAATAATATTATGGCATGTGTACTAGCTGAAAAAACTGGGCAAACAAAAAGAACCATAGCTATTGTAAATAAATCAAATTATAGCTTATTACAAAACTCTCTTAACATTGATGATTTGGTAGATCCAAGAATGACTACAGTTTCTAGAATAATGGAGCATGTTCATAGAGGAACGATTGCTACTGTATATTCACTCTTAGATGGAGAATATGAATTTGTTGAAGCAAAAGTCTTGGAAAAATCTGAACTTTTAAATAAAAAAATTAAAGAAAGTAATTTACCTGAGAATATAAGGATTGGTGCAATAGTGAGAAAAAATCAAGTTCTTATACCAAGATCTGATTTTATTTTTGAAAAGGATGATTTAGTAATTTTATTAGCTAAAAGAGATCAATTAAAAGAAGTTGAGGAAATTTTTAGTATTATTTAAGTTTTTTTTCCCAGGATATACAGCTTTTAACAATCCTTGAGAGATTATTTTTTTTGGGAAACCATTTTAAATATTTTTTAATTTTATTATTATTTGCAATAATGTGTTCCATATCTCCTTTTCTCTTTTTTTTTAAAGATATTTTAATTTTTTTTCTAATTTGTTTTTTAAATTCTTTGACGGCATCCATAACAGAAATACCAATTCCATAACCACAATTTAAAATTATAGATTTCTTTTCAGTATGTATTTTTTTTAAAACTTTTATATGTATTTGAGAAATATCCGAGACGTGAATATAATCTCGAATACATGTACCATCTTTAGTGTTATAATTTGACCCATATATATTTATTTTAGGATGGTTTTTAATGGATGAAACGGATAAATTTTTAAATAGCTGATCTCCTTTTGTAATTTGTCCAATTTTTCCACTTCTGCTAGCTCCTGCAACATTGAAATATCTAAGAATTGCATAATTAATTTTTTTATTATTTAAATTTTTTATAATCATTTTTTCTCCAAGAAGTTTAGTTTTACCATAGTAACTTGTGGGAGATAATTTGGATTTTTCACTTACTATTTTTAATCCATCTTTATAAACAGCGCATGTGGAAGAAAAAACAAAATTTTTTATATTGTTAAGCAAGGCACAATTGATTAAATTTTTTGTACCAAGCACATTGTTATTAAAATATTTTTTTGGTTTTTTTTCACTTTCACCTACACTTAAGCAAGCTGCTAAATGGATGATTGAGACAATATTATTTCTTTTAATTATCTCATTTAATTTTTTGAAATCCCTGATATCGCACTTAAAAAATTTTGCTTTTTTATTTAAAAGTTTTTTTTTGCCTGTCGAAAGGTTATCGATAATTACAACATTTTTTTTTATTTTAATTAACTGCTCTACTATATGGCTACCTATGTATCCTGCGCCACCTGTAACTAATATTTTTTTCATATTTAATATCTTAATTTTAATCTATTAAATAAGTTCAGTGCCTTTTCTATCACTTCATCCATATTTAAATAACGATAAGTAGCCAATCTTCCTTCAAAAAAAATATTATTTTTTTCAGCTTTCTTAATTAACTGTTTATATTTATTAAATTTTGTTCTGTTTTTTAAATTATTTATTGGATAATAGGGATCACCTTTGGAATTTGGAAATTCGTAAGAAATAGTTGAAAATTTAGATTTTTGTTTAGTTACATGTTTAATTTCTACTTTCCTGGTATATTTTTTTTCATTAGGAAAATTAATTTGGACACATTCTTGAATTTTTTCTTTTTTTTTAGTTTGAAATTGAAATTTCAAAGATCTCCAATCTAATTTTCCGTATCTAAAATTAAAAAAAACATCTGGAGGTCCTGTATATATAGTTGCTATTTTTGGTTTAATTTTTTTTTTTATTTTATTATAAGATGTATTTAATAATAGACTAATCTTTGGATCCTTAATCATGTTTGAAAAAAGATTAGTATATCCATTTTTGGGCATTACCTTAATTTTTTGATTGACATAGTATGGGTCTCTATTGAATCTAATTGGAAGTCTTCCAACAATACTTTTATCTAAATTTTTTGGATGTATTCCCCATTGTTTAATAGTATAATTTTTATAAAAATTTTCGTAAATATCTTTACCAAGTTTTGATAGAATATAATCTTCACTATTTTTAATAATCTTTTTTTTGATTTGTAATTTTTTCAAAAATTTTTTTGCATCTATTGGTTTTTTAAATTTCTTTTTAAAAAATTTTTCTAATGTAGTGAGATTAATCGGTATTGGATAAAGTTTACCTTTTATTTTTGATTTTACTACATAATCTCCCTTAATCCATTTTGTAAAATTACTTACATAATTAAATACTTTTTTCTTTTTAAACCTCATATAATGCGGACCATATTTATGAACTCTAATGCCTTTATTATTAACCTCATCATAACAATTACCAGCAACGTGATTTCTTTTATCAATAATTAAAGATTTCCATTTTTTAACGGCAGCAGCTCTCTCCGCTATTACACAACCGACTGGTCCGGCTCCAACAATCAATAAATCTGGTCTTTCAATTTTTTTCATAAGATTTACTTAATTTTTTTTATTGCAGATAAAATAATACCATTTCTAACCACTTGATGTACATTTTCAGAAGTATATTCATCAAAACAATTAGTAATCTTATCACCTTTTCTAGAGCTTACAGTTCTATTTGTCATTATTATATAAGTCGCATTTTTTATATCTGTATATTCAACGTTACCATATCTTTGTTTCATATAAGTTTTTGTTAATCCAGGACTTACACCACAAGAATGAAAATTTATTTTTTTCTCTGGTAAATTTGATGAAAGAATTAATTCTTTCAAGGTTACTGACCAGTAGTCATTTTCAAATTTTTTGTATCTTTTATCTTTTTCACCAGAGAATGCATTTAAGTATGTGTAGTGATAAGGTGTAATACTTAAAAAATTAATTGTATGGAAAATAATTAGTATGATTGTAATACTTTTTACCAATGTAAAAAAAATATTTCGATAATTTGTTAATAAATAAAAAGTTACGGCAGGAATTAAAACTAAATATGGTGTCACCCATAAAAAAAGTCTTAAACCATCATAAATTGGATATGATATAAAAATTAATACAAAATTAGGAAATATTAACAATAAAAGTATTGATAAAAGTTTCAATAATACATTATTAAATTTTTTTTTTAATTTCTGAAAATTCAAAATAATAATTGGAAAAGAAACAATATATAAAAATATTATAAATTCTGGCAATTTATAAAAGTAGTTAATAAGCAAGTAACCTTTATTGACATTTTTTGAAGAAGAATAATCACCATTTAATAAATTAAATGGCCATCCAATATCTAAAGATAAAGTTTTTACGAAAAAATGCAAAGGTAGAGTAAAAATATTGCTATGAGTATCTACCCAGAATAATACTAAAATAAAATAAAATAGGATTAAATAAATGAGAAAATCAACAAATATTTCTTTTAAGTTCCTTTTTTTTAAAAATATAATATATAAAAAAAATAAAATTACTATCGGGACTAAAGAACCCAAAAATAATAATTGAATACCTGTTCCCAAAGCAGACAGAGAGGAAATTTTTAATATTATAATTAATCTTTTTTTTAAATTAAATCTTTTGATTGAGTATTTAATTAAATAGTAAAGTGTCCATACGTGTGCAAAGGTTACAATGGTATCTTTACTGTTAATAGCCAAATGACCGAAAAAAAAAGGTATTAAAAAAAGAAAAACTGAAGAAATTTTTGCGATTGATTTGTTAAATAAATTTTTCGTTACTTGATAAATACCTAAGATTATCAATAAACCAAAAATTGTATTTATTATATGGTGTATCTCTATGATATATTTAATGGGAGCTAGTTGACTTATTAAACTTGAGAATGACCAGTATAAAGTTGAGTATCGATATTTTTGATGAAAATTTTCTTCTAGTAATCCAAAAGATAGTAAATAATTTAAATTAATTCTTCCAAGAGCATGATAATATTTTTCATCCCAAGATACTCCAATTATGACTGCACAATATAGTGCATAAAATATTAGAAGAATTTTAATTTTCTCCTCATGTTTAGCAATAAGTGTTAGAAGTTTATTCAATGTTAGTTTTATTTTATTTCAGATGAAATTTTTTCAATAAATCGTTTAATTAATATTGCATCTTCATCAGACAAAATTTGCTCTTTTTCTAATCCGCTTTTGAGCTCAGATCTAACTTTATCCTTTATCAAATCAGCTGTCTCTTTATCTAGACTTGAAAGTTTATTCAAAACATCTAATTTGTCTGATAGAAATATATTATAAAAGACGTTGATAATTATTATGATAGAGAATGTGATAGCCACTAACTTAATAAAAAAAGTTTTTAAATTATTTTCTGATTTCATTGTATCTACGCTATTTTTTTTAAAACTTTAAAATATTTATGGTTTATCAATCTATAGATATAATAATTCCAAACTTTAATAAAGCTAAATATCTTAATCAGTGTTTAAATTCAGTTATCTCTCAAACTTATAAAAATTGGAAAATTTATTTAATAGATGATAATTCATCTGACAACTCAAATGAGATATTGTTAAAATATCAAAATATTGAAAATATAAATATTTTAAATTTAAGTGAAAATAAAGGTCCAGCTTACTGTAGAAATCTTGGAATACAAAATTCTAACTCAGAATTGATAGCTTTTATGGACTCAGATGATTTTTGGCCATCTGACAAACTTGAAAAACAAATTATTTATATGAAAAAAAATAATTACAAATTTACTTATACTGACTTTTGTTTTTTTTTTAATAATAATTTAAAAAAAAAAGTTATGACTAACTTGCCTTTATATTATGATTATGAAAATTTTTTAAATCACTCATCAATGAGCACTTCATCCATTATAGTTAAAAGAGAAATTTTGGATAATATTGTTTTTAAAAAAGTTAATCATGAGGACTATTTGTTTAAGTGTGAGCTGCTTAGAAAAGGAGAAATTGCTTACAAATCAGAGGACACATATGTTTATTATAGAATAAACAAAGATAATAGATCTTCAAGTAAAATTAAAAATATTTTAGGTTTATGGAAAATTAATAAAAAAGAAAATAATTTAAAATTTTTAGCAAATTTAAAATCCATATTTTTAATAGGTCTTAATTCTTTAAAAAAATATGGATGGAAATAAAATACCATGAGTAAAAAGATAAAAATAACTAATAAAACAAAATTTTTTGTTTTAGCACCAGCCAATACCTCAACAGGTGGTCCTGAGTGTCTCCATGAATTAGCCCATCATCTAAAAAAAATTTTTAAAGTCGAATGTTTCATGTTTTATTTACCTATTGAAAATAAAAATCCTGTTCACAAAAATTACTTACATTTCAACCTTAAAAATATTAATTTCATCGAAGATCGTTCAGAAAATATATTGATCATTCCTGAGCATTACAGTTACTTATCTTTTTCTTTGAAATTCAAAAATATAAAAAAGATAATATGGTGGTTAAGCTTAGATAATTATTTTGGTTTCAAATTTAGGGAGGAATACTCAAAAATAATTAGATCTATTATAAAATTACCCTACAATATAATCTCAATTTTTAATACTTTATTAAGTTATAGATTTGGTATTTATACTTACCATGATTATTTAAAAACAATTTATAATTTTAAAAATATTGAAAATCAAAAAGAAATAAAACAAGCTGCTGCTCACTTAATGCAATCATATTATGTTTACGATTATTTCAAAAATAAATTGAAAAATAAATTTCTGTTATATGATTACCAAAGTGAGGATATTTTAAAATACTCAAAAAAAAAAATTAAAAATAAAAAAAATTTAATTTGTTATTCTCATAAAAGTAATAAATTTATAAACACATTAAAGAAAAAAATAGATGCAAAATTTATTATTCTTAGGGGTTATAGTAAAAAACAAATTATAAATATTTTTAAAAAAACAAAAGTATATATGGACTTTGGTTATCACCCGGGAAAAGACAAGATGCCGAGAGAGGCTGTTTTATTAGGCAATTGTGTAATAACCAATTTAAAAGGAAGTGCAAGAAACAACAAAGATATTCCAATTAAAAAAGAATTTAAATTTAAAGAGCGATACAAAAATATTATCTATATTGAAAAAACTATTAATAAAATATTTAAAAGTCATAAAAAAGAATTTTCCTTATTTAAAAATTATAGAAGCAAAATAATTAATGAAAAAAAGCTTTTTATAAGTCAGATTAGTCAAATTTTTAAAAAAAAGGGCTAATGGTGCCCTCACACGGACTCGAACCGCGAACCTATTGATTACAAATCAATTGCTCTACCAATTGAGCTATGAGGGCTTGAGGGATTAAATAGGATAAATTTAATTATTATTCAAGTCCAATAATACTCTAGATTCTTGTTTCCTGTATTTATACTTTAAATCTATGAGTGTACTAAAGAGAGCTTTTATTTTTTTCATTATTAAATAAATTTGAAATTTTTTTAGACCAAAAAACAGCGTTTTTCTCTGTAACCCTTACATCATAATTTTTGGGACGCTCAAAAAGTTTGTTTGTATCATCGAACTTACTTTTTTTAATTGTATCCATCCAAATAATAAAATCTGGGTTAAAAATTTCTCTTGTTTTGTGAGTTGGGCAAACAAAATCAACAACTACATTATTACTCTTTTTAAGATCTTGGGCAAGTTTAAGCATTCTCTTTGACTGCCTTATCCTACCTTCTGGTGAAAAATCCCAATCATTTGCCTCTCTTCTTACGTTATCTGCATTAATCCATTCGGCATTTATTAATTTAACTAGTTTTGACGCTAATGTGGTTTTTCCTGAACCAGGGAGACCCATAATTAATATAATTTTCATAAGACTTTTTACTATCCTCCCTCACAAACCATAACCAAAAAATTCGAATATTATTATTGAATAAGATATATGATTATTCTAAAAAAATCATTTAAATGAAAAAATTTTTCACATATCCAGTATTTGCAGTTTTATTTTTATCTTTAATTGGCTCAATAGGATTTGGAGCAATTGTAAAGTATCACTATGATGGTGGAAAAAAATTTAAATTTTTACAAAAAACAGCAATTATTATATCTTCTGTACCTATGAATTTTAGGAACATGGTAAAACATAAGACAACTGTTTTAGATAAATTAAATTTAGCACTTCCAAAGCACCGTAATAAAAAAAGATATGAAAAATTTATAGAAGATGAGAGAAATGGTCTTTTAGTTTCTTCTCGCTATGATTATAGTCTTAGTAGGTCTGTAGTTGATATTATTGATTTGAAAAATTTTAAAACTATTCACACTTATAAGCTCGATATTGAAAAAATGCATGATCAAGTTTCGAATAAAAAACTATACTCAAATATAAATATTGATCAATCACCATCCAGGTTTAGGTATTTTAATCCCACTATTTTTGAAGATGGTTCGTTAATAAGTCATAATTATCAAGGTCCGTTATTTAAGATAGATATTTGTTCAAAATTAAAATGGATTAACGATAAAAAAAAATTTCATCACATGCAAAGCAAAGATCATGAGGGAAATATATGGGTTGGTACATATATGAGTCCGCAATCCAAATACGTAAAAAAATATTCATTAAAAAATTATAACGAAGATGCCATCACTAAAATAAATCCTAACGGTAAAATCAAATATGTTAAAAGTGTAAATGAACTATTGATCGAAAATAATTTGATGCCTAAAAATTTAGCATTTAACTCAAAACATTATGGTATAGATAATCCTGTACATTTAAATGATATTGAACCTGCGTTAAATAATACAGATTATTGGATGCAAGGTGATTTATTTTTAAGTTTAAGAGATATTTCTGCAATTGTTCATTACCGACCAAGGACTAATAAAGTAATTAATTACATAATAGGTCCTTTTGCAAAACAACATGATGTAGATATTATTTCAGATAAAGAAATAACAATTTTTAACAATAATCAATTTTACGTTAATAATCAATATTCAGAAATTCTAATATATAATTTTGAGACTAAAAAATTTAAAAAATTATTTAATAGTCAACTAAAAAAAGAAAATTTTAAAGCACATGCTAATGGCGTTGCTCAGATTTTGAAAGATAAATCATTATTAGTTGAAGAGTCTGTACATGGGAGAATAATATTGTTTAACAAAGAAGGACAAAAAATATGGGAGTATATTAATAAAGATAAAAATGGTGTCATAAGTTATTTTTCTTTTAGTTTGATCTTAGAAGATGAGTTATTGATTAAAAAATTAAAATCATCAATTAAAAATACAAAATGTTTAAATTAATTTCTAGTTCAATTATCTTTTATTTAATATCTACATCTTCATTTGCCTACTTAGGTCCAGGCGTTGGAGGTGGTGTCATAGCCGCAACAATAGGCATCGTTGTAGCAATTTTTGCGGCGCTTTTTGGTTTAATATGGTTTCCGATAAAAAGATTACTTAAAAAAAGAAAAGAAAAAAAAGAACATCAACAAAACAAAATTGATTAATCACATATTATTAATATTTTCTTCAGTAGTTATTTATGAATTTATTCAATTAGTTAACTTCGTAAATATTGTTAAATCAAACTTAAAAATTTATCAAAAAATATTAAAATTATTTCAATTTAAAAATGTATCTGATTTTAGAAAAGAAAAGTTAATGCTTTATTATTCAAAAACATTATTATTAGTATCAATTAAGATAATTGTTATTCTTATTTCTATTTTTGTTTTTATGACAATATTAAATTTTCTATCTAATTCATATTTAAGTTTAGTTATATCTTTCTTAGGTATTATTGAATTAAGTATAGTCTTTATGATTTATCATTTAATACGAAAATAATTTTATGCAAAACTATAGTTACATTCAAAAATTTCTACATGATTTTGTGCTAAGTAAAAAAATTATTAATAAATCATTATTTGAACTTGAAAAAATAATTTATCTTAAAAATAAAGATATAAGTAATCAATCGCATGTGTTTATAACTGGATTACCAAGGTCTGGGACTACTAGTTTGTTAAATTTTTTATTTTCATCTCATGAATATGCATCTTTAATTTATAGAAATATGCCATTCGTGCTCTCGCCTAATTTTTTTAAATTATTTAATAAAAAAAATATAAAAAAAAAGGAAAGGGTACATAATGATGGAATTAGATATGATTTAAATAGTCCTGAAGCATTTGATGAGATATTTTTTGATAACAGTGAAGAGTTTATTAGGAATGAATTAGAAAATTATATTAATCTTATCTTATTAAAAAATGATAAAAATAAGTATTTAAGTAAAAATAATCTTAATTATAAAAGAATAGATCTAATTCAATCAATATTGCCTCATTCTATTTTTTTGATACCTATTAGAAAACCCTTGCATCAAGCAAATTCACTTTTAAGTCAACATCTACATTTTAATAGATTGCATCAAGAAAATGATTTTATAAGAAGATACATGAATTACCTTGGACATCATGAGTTTGGTTTGAATCATAAACCATGGAATAATCCAATTCATTTTAATGACCCAAATAATATCAACTATTGGATTGAACAATGGTGTTTATTTTATGAATTAATTTATAAAAAATTTCAATTTTTTAAAAATTGTCATTTCGTTATTTATGAGAAATTGCATAATCCAAGTTATGTTGAAAAAATTCTCAATAAAATAAATTTAGAAAAAAATAAAAATGTTGATTTACAGTTTTTTAGTAATTCTAATAAAAAAGATATTAATATTGAATATGATAAAAATATTTTTTATAAATCTCAATTACTTTATCAAAAATTTCTTAAATTCAATTAAACCTTACTTTTTCATGTGAAAATTTATGGTGTGTATACTAAAAAACTAATACAATTAATTTTTTTTATTAATAATTTTATATATATGGTGGCAAACTATAGCTACGGAATTAGCTATATTTAAACTTTCCATGTTTTTATTTATTTTTATTTTAAATATGAAGTCTGAATTGGCCACGGTATTTTTTTTAAGACCAAATCCTTCAGACCCAAACAATAAAACATTTTTACCTTGCCACTTGTTATCAGTAAAATCTTTGTTTGAACTTACATCAAAGGCACTTATCCAAAACCCCTTAGATTTTAAATATCTTAATGTTGTATTAATATTAGATACTTTAAAAATATTAATGTATTCCATCCCTCCGCTTGCACTTTTAAAAAGCAATTTACTTTTTGAGGGAAAAGATCTCTCCTTAACAATTATTCCATCTACACCAAAGCTTACTGCGCTTCTAATAATTGAACCAATATTTCTTGGATCTGTAACCTCCTCTAAGGCTAATAAATTTATATTTTCTTTATTGATTTTTAAAAAGTCTTTGATACTTAAATGCTCAACATCTTCAATTTCTGCAACGATGTTTTGATGAGAAACTTCCTCTTTTCCGCATAAATTATCAATTTCTTTCTTAGTTTTGTAAAACACATGAACTTTTTTCAACAAATTTAAACTTTGATTTTCTCTATTGAGTTTCTTAAGAGTATCTTCAGTAATAAATATTCTATGAACCTTTCTATTAGGATTTTTTAAGGCTTCAGTGACTGCGTGACGTCCAATTATTAAAAAAGTAGACTTTTTCATAAAAATTCGTGTTTTTTTTCAAATAATTAGCATATTTTAAAGCAAAATGATTTATTGCATTTATTGTACAAATGCTTATAAAACCCTTGTTGTTGAATGCTTTTTAAGTTAGTGGGTATCCCTAAAGAAAAATTGGAGGGGTACCAAAGCGGTCAAATGGGGCGGGCTGTAAACCCGTTGACTTCGGTCTTCGAAAGTTCGAATCTTTCCCCCTCCACCATGCTTAGAGCGTTTAGTAATTTAAGAGCGTGTTAAGTTTGGATTTTGCGGGTGTAGTTCAATGGTAGAACGCTAGCCTTCCAAGCTGGATGTAAGGGTTCGATTCCCTTTACCCGCTCCAAAAAACAAAATTAAAAAAGAGGAAAAAAAAATGTCGAAGGAAAAGTTTAATAGAAATAAACCGCATTGTAACATTGGTACAATCGGACACGTGGACCATGGTAAAACTACTTTAACTGCAGCAATTACAAAAGTTCTTGCAGAGGCAGGTGGAGCAAAATTTGTTGCTTATGATCAAATTGATAAAGCGCCGGAGGAAAAAGAAAGAGGAATAACGATATCAACTGCGCACGTAGAGTATGAAACAGCTAAGAGACACTATGCTCACGTTGATTGTCCTGGTCACGCTGACTATGTGAAAAACATGATTACAGGTGCAGCTCAAATGGACGGAGCTATTTTAGTTGTTAACGCCGCTGACGGTCCAATGCCACAAACTAGAGAGCACATTCTGTTAGCTCGTCAAGTTGGAGTTCCTGCTATTGTAGTTTTTCTAAATAAAATTGATACTGTTAAAGATAAAGAATTAGTTGATCTAGTTGAAGAAGAAATCAGAGAACTGTTAACTTCATACAAATTTCCTGGAGATAAAATTCCTATTATAAAAGGATCAGCTCTTAATGCAGTTGAAGGTAAAGATGAAGCAACTGGAAAAAATGCAATTATGGAATTAATGAAAGCTGTTGATGAAACTATTCCACAACCTGACAGACCTAAAGACAAGCCTTTCTTAATGCCAGTTGAAGATGTTTTCTCAATATCTGGAAGAGGAACGGTAGTAACTGGAAGAGTTGAGCAAGGTGTAATAAAAGTTGGAGAAGAAATTGAGATAATTGGTATTACAGATACAAAAAAATCTGTTTGTACTGGTGTTGAAATGTTTAGAAAACTTTTAGATAGTGGTGAAGCAGGTGATAACATTGGTGCATTATTAAGAGGTGTTGAAAGAGATGATGTGCAGAGAGGGCAAGTGCTTGCAAAACCTGGCTCTGTTACACCACACACCGAGTTTGAATGCCAAGCATACATTCTTAAAAAAGAGGAAGGTGGTAGACACACTCCTTTTTTCACTAAGTATAGGCCTCAGTTTTATTTTAGAACAACTGATGTAACTGGGGAAGTTACTCTTCCATCAGGCACTGAAATGGTAATGCCTGGGGATGATGGAAAATTTAGTGTAAAATTAATTACTCCGATTGCTATGAGCCAAAACTTAAATTTTGCCATTAGAGAAGGTGGAAAAACAGTAGGAGCTGGCGTAGTTACGAAGATAATTAAATAGGAGCGTAGCTCAATTGGTAGAGCGCCGGTCTCCAAAACCGGAGGCTGTGGGTTCGAGTCCCTCCGCTCCTGCCAATTAGACTAAAGTATTATGAGAAACCCACTAAAATTTTTTCAGGAAGTAAAACAGGAAACATTTAGAATATCTTGGCCTACTAAAAAAGATACTATGACTGGTGCTTTAATGGTATTTGGTTTAGCTTCAATAGCAGCAATATTCTTTTTACTTTTGGATCAAATTTTGAGATTTTTATTAAATATAATTCTTAACTTAAGTTTTTAAATGAATTGGTATATTGTACAAGCATACTCTGGCTTTGAAAAGAAAGTCGTTGAAAGCATAAAAGAAGAGCTTAAAAGACACAAATTAGAAAGTAGCTTAGATCAACTTTTAATTCCAACTCACCAGGTTACAGAAGTTAAAAAGGGAAAAAGGACAAAAAAGGAAAAAAAATATTTTCCTGGATATGTTCTAATTAAAATTGAACTTACTAAACAAATTTATCATCTGATAAAAAACTTACAAAAAGTAAGTGGCTTCTTGGGATCTTCAGATAAACCTACTCCAATTTCAGATAATGAAATTAAAAGGATTTTAGGTCAAGTCTCAGAAAGTGCAATTAATCAAAAATCAGGCATTAGTTTTGAAATTGGCGAAAAAGTGAAAGTTTGTGATGGGCCTTTTGCTTCATTTACTGGTTTGATTGAACAAATAGATGAAGAAAAGTCTAGACTAAAGGTATCAGTTTCGATATTTGGTAGAGCAACTCCGGTAGATTTAGAATTTAACCAGGTAGAAAAGAATTAGATATGGCTAAAGAAATAACAGGATATGTAAAATTACAAATAAAAGGTGGACAGGCGAATCCTGCTCCCCCTGTTGGACCTGCTCTTGGTCAAAGAGGAATTAATATAATGGAATTTTGTAAAGCATTTAATGAGAAAACAAAATCTTTTATGGGAAAACCAGTTCCTGTTGTAATTACGGTTTATAAAGATAAAAAATTTGATTTTATTATAAAGTCTCCTCCAGCTTCACACTTTATTAGAGAAGCGGCAAAATTAAAAAGTGGATCGAAAGAGCCAGGAAGAGTTATTGCTGGATCAATAACTATAAAACAAGCTGAAGCAATAGCTAAAGAAAAAATGAAAGATCTAAATGCGTTTGATTTAAAAGAAGCAACAAAAATAATTTGTGGATCAGCCAGATCAATGGGTATTGAGGTCAAGGAATGAGAAAAAGATCAAAAAGATATAAACTAATTGAAAAGAAAAAAGTTAAAGAAAAACTTGCTTTTGAAAAATCTTTAGATTTAGTTAAAGAAACATGTACCACTAAAATGGAAGAATCAATTGATTTATCAATTAAGATTAACACTAAACAATCAAAAGGTGGTGATTTTAATTTAAGAACAGTTGTTAAATTACCTCATGGAAACGGAAAAAAATTTAAAATTGCAGTTTTGTGCGAACAAGAAAAAGTAGAAGAAGCAAAAAAAGTTGGTGCCGATATCGCTGGTTCTCAGGATTTATTAGATAAAATATCTAGCGGTGAATTAAATTTTGATAAACTAATTTGCACCCCCGGGATGATGAGTAAAATAGGTAAATTAGGAAAAATTCTTGGGCCTAAAGGTCTCATGCCTAATCCTAAACTTGGAACTGTTTCAAATGATCTTAAAAAATCTGTAACAGATATAAAAACAGGTTTGGTTGAAATCAAAAATGATAAAGACGGAAATTTAGCTTTATCAATAGGAAGAAAAAATTTTTCAAAAGAAAAATTACAAGAAAACTATAGATATTTTATCGATTTTTTAAAAAAAGAAAAGCCCGAAAACATTAAAGGAGAATTTATCAAAAACATCTTTTTAACTTCAACAATGGGCATATCCTTCAAATTAGGGAGCAAGAATTAGTTATGATGAGTAAGGAAAATAAAAAAACTTATATTGAGGAAATGAAAAAAAATTTTTCTTCAAATAATTCAGTAATGATTGCTCAATATCAAGGATTAAATGTAAATGAACTTGACGAACTCAGGAAACAATTAAGAGAAAAAGGTATACTTTTTAAAATTACTAAAAATCGAATTACAAAAATTGCTATAAAAGAAACTCCAGTAAAAGATATGGAAAAATATTTTTCTGGTCCGACAGCGGCAGCTTTATCATCTGACCCGATAACTACGGCTAAAATTTTGACGAAATTTGCTAAATCTCATCAGAAATTAAAAATTATAGCAGGGTTCATGGATGGTAAGGTTTTAGATCAAAAAGAGGTGGCTATTATCGCCACATTACCTTCTTTAGAAGAGGCAAGGGCTAAAATTGTAGGTATTTTATCATCACCAGCTCAAAAATTAGTAAGTATTTTGCTTGCACCAGGCTCAAAAATTGCTAATTTAGCGCGCGCGAAAAGTTTAAAAAAATAATTACAAGGATCATTTATGTCAGACTTAAATAAAATTATCGAAGATTTATCAAAACTTACAGTTGTTGAAGCTGCAGAGCTTTCAAAACAACTTGAGGAAAAATGGGGAGTAACAGCAGCAGCTCCGGTAGCGGCAGCAGCAGCACCTGGTGCAGCACCAGCTGGGGAAGAAAAATCTGAATTCTCATTATTTTTAGCAGCTGCGGGTGATAAAAAAATTAATGTTATTAAAGAAGTTAGAGCTATTACTGGCCTAGGTTTAAAAGAAGCTAAAGATTTAGTTGAAGGAGCACCAAAAGAAATTAAAGCAGGGGTTCCTAAAAAAGAAGCCGACGAATTTAAGAAAAAACTTGAAGCTGCCGGTGCTAAAGTAGAATTAAAGTAAATTAAAATTTAAGACTTAATTATTACGGATTAAATTTCGTAATAAAAATTATTTAATGGAATTATCTTTTACTCAAAAGAAAAGTATAAGAAAGAATTTTGGTAAGCTTAAGGAAGGCTTGTCAATTCCTAACTTAATAGAGGTTCAAAAAAATTCATATCAAGAATTTTTGTCATCAAAAGCTCTTAACGAGCAAATGGATATCCTTTCTAAAGGTATAGATAAAGTTTTTAAAAGCATTTTCCCTATTGATGATAATTCAGATAAGTCTACTCTTGAATATATTTCATACAAACTAGAGAAACCAAAATTTGATGTTTTAGAGTGTAAACAAAGAAGCCTAACATACTCAGCATCTTTAAAAGCTAATTTAAGATTAGTTGTTTACGATATCGATACAGAAAATAATACAAAACAAATTTTATCAGCAAAGGAGCAAGAGGTATTTATAGGAGAACTTCCTTTAATGACCCCTAGTGGTACTTTCGTAGTAAATGGAGTTGAAAGAGTAGTGGTAAATCAAATGCATAGAAGTCCAGGAGTTTTTTTTGATCATGACAAAGGAAAAACGCATTCTAGCGGTAAACTTTTATTTAATTGTAGAATAATACCAGGAAGAGGATCTTGGCTTGATTTTGAATTTGACCCCAAAGATATTTTATACTTTAGAATTGATAGAAAAAAGAAGTTACCAATTACAACGATATTATTTGCTTTAGGTTTAACAAAAGAAAAAATTATAAAAAATTTTTATTCAACAAGTAAATATAGTTATGACGAAAAAAACAATAAATGGATAACAACTTTTGACATTCATAATTATAAGAGACCAGTTAAACTAGCTTTTGATTTAATAGATGCAAAAAATAATAAGAAATTATTATCAAAAGGAGAAAAATTAAATTTTATTATCGCTAAAAAATTAGAAGAAAAAAATTTAAAAGAAATATTTGTTACTAATGAAGAATTAATTGGCAAGTACACATCAAAAGATTTGGTTGATAAAAATAATAATATTTTTCTTCCATCAGGCTCAGATTTAAATGAGGAAACAATCGATAAAATAAAAAATGAAAACTTAAAAAATTTAGAATTAGTAAACATAGATCCTATAAATAAAGGACCTTATTTACTTGAGACCTTAAAAATTGATAAGAATACAAATAAAACTGATGCTTTAAATGATATCTATAAAGTGTTGAGACCAGGTGAAGCACCAACAGTAGAAATTGCCGAAGATGTTTTCAAAAATTTATATTTTAATAAAGATAGATATGATCTTTCAGAAGTAGGAAGAGTAAAATTAAATTCAAAATTAAATTTAGAGAGAGATGTAAAAGACAATACTCTTAACTCAACGGATATTGTCGCAATTATCAAGTTTATGCTCGATTTAAGAGATGGGAAAGGTGAAGTAGACGATATTGATCACTTAGGGAATAGAAGAGTTAGATCGGTAGGAGAACTAGTTGAAAATCAATTTAGAATTGGCCTTTTAAGAATGGAGAGAACAGTTAAAGAAAAAATGTCTACTTTCCTAGAAATAGAGTCAGCAATGCCTCAAGATTTAATAAATGCAAAACCTATAACAACTTCTTTAAAAGATTTTTTTGCCACATCACAACTTTCACAATTTATGGATCAAACTAACCCATTATCTGAAATCACTCATAAAAGAAGAGTTTCTGCTTTGGGTCCAGGAGGATTAACTCGAGAAAGAGCAGGCTTTGAAGTAAGAGATGTTCATCCTACCCACTATGGAAGAATTTGCCCCATTGAGACACCAGAGGGACCAAATATTGGTCTAATAAATAGTTTAGCTACATATTGTAGAGTAAATAAATTTGGATATATAGAAAGTCCTTACAAAAAAGTTGTTAAAGGTAAAGTCACGAGTGAAATAAAATATTTATCAGCTATTGAAGAGGAAAAATATACTATAGCTCAAGCTAACTCTTCTTTGAGTAAAGATGGGTCTTTCGAAGAAGAGCTCGTAGCTTGTAGAAAAAATTTAAATTTTCAATTATCAAATAAAGATAATATAGACTACATAGATGTATCACCTAAACAATTAGTATCTGTTGCTGCAGCTTTAATCCCGTTTCTTGAGAATGATGATGCTAATAGAGCGTTAATGGGATCTAATATGATGAGGCAAGCTGTTCCTTTATTAAAACCTGAGTCACCTCTAGTTGGAACAGGCATAGAATCTGACGTTGCTTTAGACTCGGGTGTAACAATTGTCGCAAAAAGAAGTGGGGTTGTAGACAAGATTGATGGAAAAAGAATAGTAGTCAAAGCAACAGATGTTAAAGATTTGTCACAGTCAGCAGTTGATATTTATAATCTTTCAAAATTTAAAAGATCAAATCAAAACACTTGTATAAACCAAAAACCTTTAGTCAAAGTCGGAGATGAGATAAAAAAAGGAGATATAATTGCAGACGGGCCAGCTACAAAACTTGGAGAATTAGCATTAGGAAAAAACGTTACAGTTGCCTTTATGCCTTGGCAGGGCTACAATTTTGAAGACTCAATTTTAATATCAGAAAGATGTGTAACTGATGATGTATTTACTTCAATTCATATTGAAGAGTACGAGTCTATGGCTCGTGATACAAAACTTGGAGCAGAAGAAATAACTAGAGATATTCCTAATGTAAGTGAAGAGAGTTTAAGAAATCTTGATGAGTCCGGAATTGTATATGTTGGAGCTGAGGTAAAACCTAGCGATATATTAGTTGGAAAAGTTACACCAAAAAGTGAAACTTCTTCAAGTCCTGAAGAAAAACTTCTAAGATCAATTTTTGGAGAAAAAGCAACAGACGTAAGAGACTCTTCTTTAAAACTTCCTTCTGGAAGTGCCGGTGTTGTTATTGATGTAAGAGTTTTTAACAGACATGGAATAGAAAAAGATGAGAGGTCAATAGCAATTGAGAGATCTGAAATTGAATTAGTTCAAGAAGATAGAAAGGTAGAAGAAGAGATATTAAACAGAAATATAAAGTCACGAGCTACTGATTTATTAAAAAACCAATCAATTAGTAAAAACTATAAAGAACTGAAAGCAGGATTAACTTTAAAAGACAATGATTTAAATAATTTAGGCCTTAAAGATTTATGGAAAATTACATTTAAAGAAGAAAAGATTAATGAAAATATTTTAAAATTAAAAAACCAATATGATAATGCCATAGAGGATATAAACTTAAGATTTGATGATAAAGTAAATAAAATTCAGCAAGGCGATGATTTACTTCCTACTGTTATGAAAGTAGTAAAAGTATTCGTTGCAGTGAAAAGAAGACTAATGCCAGGTGATAAAATGGCGGGTAGACACGGTAATAAAGGAGTTGTCAGTAAAATAGTGCCTGTAGAGGACATGCCTTATATGGAAAATGGTAAACCAGTAGATATAGTTTTAAATCCTCTTGGAGTTCCAAGTAGAATGAATGTAGGTCAAATACTTGAAACACATCTAGGCTGGTCTTGCTCTGAGTTAGGAGATCAAATTAAGTCATACTTGAGAAATTTTGAAAATGAATTTGAAAAATTAAAAGAAAAGTTAAAAGAAATATACGGTAAAGAATACTATACAAATATCATTTCAAAATTATCAAAAAAAGAAATTTTTGAGTTAGTTGAGAATATTTCCAACGGAATACCAATTGGAACACCTGTATTTGATGGAGCTTCAACTAAAGATATAACCAAGATGTTAGATTTAGCAAAACTTCCATCAAGCGGTCAAACAAATCTTTGGGATGGCAGGACTGGCGAAAGATTTGATAGGCCAGTTACTGTAGGAACAATTTATATGTTAAAATTAAACCATTTGGTCGAAGATAAAATTCATGCAAGATCTACTGGACCTTATAGTTTAGTGACCCAACAGCCCTTAGGTGGTAAGGCACAGTTAGGTGGACAAAGATTCGGTGAAATGGAAGTTTGGGCACTAGAGGCATACGGAGCATCGTATTCACTTCAAGAAATATTAACTGTAAAATCTGATGATGTAGCTGGAAGAACAAAAGTTTACGAAACTATTGTGAAAGGAAATAATAATTTTGAGTCGGGAGTACCAGAATCATTTAACGTATTAATTAAAGAAATAAG
>CACHJN010000010.1 GCA_902580115.1 uncultured Pelagibacteraceae bacterium
AATAAGGATGACTCCGATCAAAAAAGAGAGTCAAAATTTGATGAAAATCAAGAAATGGCAATAGATGCCAGCATACCTGAATTAGATAATTTGGCTGATGAAAACGATAAAGATTCTAATGAAATTGAGATAGAGGAAGCCTCTAATGACTCTGAAAAAAGAAATAGGACAAAAAATAACTTCGGAGACCAAAAATACAAGTTTTATACTAAAGAATTTGATGAAACCATTTTTGCAGAGGATCTTGAGTCAGAGGAAGAATTATTCAGACTTAGGCAAAACCTGGATCAACAATTGTTACAATTAAAAAGCTTTATTTCAAAACTAGCCAATAAATTGCAAAGAAAACTTTTAGCTAAACAAAATCGTTCTTGGGATTTTGATTTAGAGGAGGGAACTCTCGACACTTCTAAGCTTGCAAGAATTATTATTGATCCTTTAAACTCATTATCATTCAAAAAAGAAAAAGACACAGAATTTAAAGACACCTTGGTAACTATTCTAATTGATAACTCAGGTTCAATGAGAGGAAAGCCAATTTCAGTTGCAGCAATTTGTGCTGATATTTTGTCAAGGACATTAGAAAGATGCTCAGTAAAAGTAGAAATCTTAGGTTTTACTACGAAGCACTGGAAGGGGGGTTCTAGTAGAGAGCTTTGGATGAAAAATGACAAACCAAAGTCTCCAGGACGACTTAATGACTTAAGACATATTATTTATAAATCAGCAGATACACCTTGGAGATTAGCAAAAAAAAATATGGGATTAATGTTAAAAGAAGGTTTGCTCAAAGAGAATATTGATGGTGAAGCTTTGAAATGGGCTTTTGAAAAAATGTCAAAAAGAAAAGAAGAGAGAAAAATTTTAATGGTTATATCTGACGGTGCGCCTGTAGATGATTCAACGCTTTCAACTAATTCAAGTGATTTTTTAGAAACAAATTTAAAAAATACTGTACAATGGATTGAGACTAAGTCAAATGTCGAACTTTTAGCCATTGGTATCGGTCATGATGTTACAAGATATTATAAAAAAGCGGTTAAAATAACTGATGTTCAAGATTTAGGTGATGTTATGATAAATCAGTTAACTGATTTATTTAAAGATGATAAGAGAGTATTAAATTAATAATTTAAATTTTTAATTTTTAAATCAGCAAAATCGTTAATCTTATTTAGAAGCAGTCTAAAAGGTATTAACATAATTAATGCAACTATGAGTTTCACAGCAAGATCACCAAGAGCCAAAGTTATCCAGGGTATACCTGTGTTGTAAAATGCTATCGAGAAAAAAAGGAAAGTATCTAAAATTGAACCTAAAATTGAAGAAATTAAAGGAGCTACGTACCATATTTTTTTTCGTAATCTATCAAAAATGTTAACATCAAGGTTTTGAGCTATAAAAAATGCTGTTGCTGAACCAACTGCAATTCTAATTGATATAATATCATCAAAATTTGTCGAAATGAATAAAGTTAAAATTATTCCAATAAAAAAACCGATTAATACAACATAACGAGCTATCTTTTTGCCAAATGCTCTGTTAGCTAAGTCCGTTATTAAAAACGTAATTGGATAACTGAAGGCTCCGTAAGTAAGTAAATTTTCTAATTCATAAAATTGGACTGGAAACTGCACCAAGTAGTTTGATGCAATCACAACCACGCCCATAAAAAAAGAAAGTATAATGAACAAGTTTCTTTGCTTGAATGTTAACATTACAATTATTTTTGTGAAACTATTGAGTATTTTAACTTTTGAACTCTTTTAGATAAATTCTTTCTTTTAGCTGTTTTTAAAAACTTATCTAAACCGCCTTTAAAATCTACTGTTCTAAGAGCGGCGTTACTAACATTTAGTCTTATACTTCTTTTAAGAATGTCGCTTTTGAAAGAAATCTTTTTAAGATTGGGTAGGAAACGCCTTTTAGTTTTGTTATTCGCGTGGCTCACGTTGTGCCCTTTTAATGGTAAAACACCTGTAAGTTCACATTTTTTAGTCATAATATTTGAATGGTATAGTTGTAAGCTTTAATTTGGTCAAGCCTTAATTATGAACCAGTGCCTACAATTTCACTGACATTTTTAATTTTTTCTTTTTTCAATATATCAATTAGTTCAGCTTTGATCTTTTTAACTATGCCAGGACCCTCATAAATCATACCGGTATATAATTGTAATAAATTTGCTCCTGATTTTAGTTTTTCATAGGCAGTCAATCCTGAGCTGACACCCCCAACTCCAATAATTGGAATTTCTCCTTTGATTTCCCTATAAAATTTTTTAATTAAATTGTTTGATATTTTACTCAATGGCTCTCCAGATAAACCACCGATTTCATTTTTATGAATTCCTGTTAAATTTTCTCTGTTTTTATCTGTAGTATTGGAAATGATTACACCTTTTATTTTAAATTTTTTAATCAACTCAATTGTGTAGCCTATTTCATTTTCAGCTATATCAGGTGAAACTTTGAGTGTTAAAGGTTTTTGAATATTATTTTTTTTTGTAAATTCAGTAATGTTTTTCAAAAGATTTTGTAAAGTACTTTCATTATGAAAGTCTCTAAGACCAGGGGTATTAGGTGAAGAAATATTTATAGTAATATAATCAGCAAAAGGATAGATTTCTTTAATACATTTAAGATAATCTTCAATTCTATTTTTACTGTCCTTATTTGGTCCAATATTAATACCTAAAAAACCACTTGGAGAGTTATTTTTAAGTCTTTTGGAAACTTTTTCTAATCCATCATTGTTAAATCCAAGTCTATTAATAAGCCCTTTATCTCTTTCAAGTCTAAATACCCTCGGCTTAGGATTTCCATATTGACCTTTCGGAGTGACAGTTCCTACCTCGATGAGTCCAAAACCAAATTTAAATAAAGAATTATAAACCTCTGCACTTTTGTCAAAACCAGCAGCTAATCCTATTGGATTTTTAATTTTAGTATTAAAAATTTTTGTCTCAAGAATAATTTCGTTATCTACTTTAAATACGTCTTCTGGTAAAAAATTATATTTTAAAGATTTTATTGCAAGATTGTGTGCCGCTTCGGGATCTATTTTAAAAATAAATGGCTTTATTAGTGAAAACATTTAATTAATTTTATCTTTTATCAGTTTTATAGTTTCTTTCACACCAAAAAAGCTGATAAAAAATCCTATTCTTGGTCCATCAATATCCCCAAATAAAACTTGGTATATTAATTTAAACCAGTCTCTTAGGTTTTTTTCATAACCATTTTCTTTTCCTACAGAATACACAATAGTTTGAATCTCTTCTGGTGGTGTATTCTCTTTAATTTTTTCTATTCGAATAGCAAGATTATTTAAAGCGTTTTTTTCCTGGTCACTTGGTTTTTTATAAATTTTATTTGGTTTTAATTTATCTTTAAAAAATTTTATAGCATGTTCTGTAAGACGATCTAAAATTGGGTTGCTCTCAGCATTAGCATTTTTGTGAAACCTATTAATAAATTTCCATAAGATTTTTTTATCGTCTGTATTACTTGATCCTACCAAATTTAAAAGCATAGAAAAAGACATTACAATTTTTTCATTGGGAGGTGCTCCATTATGGACATGCCAAACAGGGTTAGATAATTGTTCTTTTTCTTTTTGATCGGGAAATTTTTCTATTAAAGATAAATATTCATCAACAGCTTTAGGCACTACATCTGAGTATAGTTTTTTTGCCCTCTTAGGATTTTGAAACATATATAAAGAAAGGCTTTCAGGAGAAGCATAATTTAACCATTCATCTATTGTGATACCATTGCCTTTTGATTTAGAAATCTTTTCCCCTTTTTCATCTAAAAAAAGTTCATAAGCAAAACCGTTCGGTGGGGTCTTTCCTAGAACTTTGCAAACTTTACTTGATAATATTGCACTCTCTGTAAGGTCCTTGCCGTACATTTCGAAATCAACATCAAAGGTAAACCATCTCATTGCCCAATCAACTTTCCACTGCAATTTACAATTTCCATTATAAATATTGGTTTGAATTTTTTTACCATTATTATTAAAAATTATTTTACCAGTATTTTTTTCCAGTTCTAACATTGGGACTTCTAAAACCTTTCCGGTATCTGGGCACAATGGCAAAAAAGGACAATAAGTTTTTCTTCTCTCTAATCTTAATGTAGGTAAAATAATGTTCATTATATCATCATATTTTTCTCCTACTCTCTTGAGTGTCTCATTAAATGTTCCATTTTTATAATTTTCTGTAGAGCTTTTGAAAGAAAATTCAAAATCAAATTTTTTTAAAAATTGCTGGAGCATCGTGTTGTTATGTTCAGCAAAACTTTTAAATTTTCCAAATGGGTCTGGTATTGAAGTAAGTGGTTTTCCTAAGTTATTTTTTAAAATATCACTATTAGGAACATTATCTGGAACTTTTCTTAAACCATCCATATCATCAGAGAATGTAATTAAATCAGTTTCAATTTTTTCAATATGACGTAATGCGTTTATCATCATAGTTGTTCGAGCTACTTCACCGAAAGTTCCAATATGGGGCAAGCCACTTGGTCCATAGCCAGTCTGAAAAATAATTTTTTTCTTTGATTTAATTAGGGTTTTTCTTTCTTTAAGTAGCTTTCGAATTTCAACAAAAGGCCATGCAGAAGCGGATTGAATCACGTTATTATCTAGCATAATAAAGGTTTATAAAATTTTCTTTAAAAAATACAGTTTTTAATTTATTAAATACAGTTGAATTTTTTTAGTATTAAAATAGTCTCGATTTAATGTCATCAAATAAAACAGTATTTTTCTTAATAGGTGTTTTACTTACGATTTTAGGTTCTTCAATGCTTATTCCCTATGTCATACAAGTTACACAACAAGAAAATAGCCACAGTTTTATTGGTTCTTCTTTTATCACAATCTTTGTGGGAATTTTATTCATTTTATCTAATTTAGAAGAACAATTTAAATTAAATTTACAGCAGACATTTTTATTTTCTGCATTAGCTTGGTTTATGATTGCAGCTTTTGGAAGTTTACCATTTTTACTATCTCCAATACCATTTTCTATAAGTGAGGCTTTTTTTGAAAGTATGTCTGGTATAACAACTACTGGAGCTACAGTAATTACCAATTTAGATGACTCTCCAAAAAGTATTCTTTTATGGAGAGCAATTATGCAGTGGTTGGGCGGTATAGGAATAATAGTGATGGCAATCACAATTCTACCTTTATTGAAAGTAGGGGGTATGCAGCTTTTTAAGATGGAGGGACCTCTATCAACAGAAAAAATATTACCAAGAACTCTAGAAGTAGCCACTATACTAATTTTAACTTATTTTGTTTTAACATCCCTTTGTGCTTTTTTTTATTGGATATTTGGAATGTCTATTTTTGACAGTATTGCACATTCTATGACTACTTTAGCCACTGGAGGATTTTCGACTCACAATAAGTCCATTGGTTTTTTTAGTAATCCAAATATAGAAATTGTGGCTAGTATTTTTATTATTTTAGGAAGTATTCCCTTTATATCTTATTTAAAGTTCATTAAAGGAAATAGAAAGATTTTTATAGAAGATATACAAATCAAAGGTTTGATAAATATCTTAATTTTATCAATTATCATAATGTTTGTGTACCTTTTTTTAATAAGTGATGAAAAATCGATTTTAGAAAACCTCAGAATTTCATTCTTTAATGTAATCTCCATTTTATCAGGAACAGGTTATGTCACCGATGATTTTGGTTTATGGGGAAAATTTTCTTTAATATTTTTTTTATTTCTAATGTTTATAGGTGGATGCGCGGGATCAACTGCTTGTGGAATTAAAATATTTAGACTTCAAATGTTATTAGTGTTTTTGAAAAATCAAATAAAAAAACTTATATCACCAAATAGCGTTATTATTGTGAAATATAATAATCAAAAGATTTCTAATGATTTTATGAAATCTGTCATTACTTTTATTTTTTCATTTTTGTTAATTTTTGTAGTAATAGCTTTGCTATTGTCTCTTTCTGGATTGGATTTTTTAACAGCTATTTCTGGTGCAGCTAGTGCAATTTCTAATGTCGGACCTGGATTAGGTGATATGATTGGACCAGATGGTAATTACAAAAATATTCCAGATATTTCAAAATGGATTTTATCGTTTGGTATGTTGTTAGGTAGATTAGAACTATTTGCTATTTTAGTTTTGTTTTTTCCTTCATTTTGGAGAAATTAGATTATGGAAATTCACAAAAAACAATCATTCTCGGAAGCTTTCTCAGTTTATTTTGATCGGAGAATGACCAAAATTTTATTACTAGGTGCCATCAGTG
The DNA here is from genome assembly GCA_902580115.1 of uncultured Pelagibacteraceae bacterium. GTDB lineage: Bacteria > Pseudomonadota > Alphaproteobacteria > Pelagibacterales > Pelagibacteraceae > Pelagilacustribacter. The sequence goes on from CACHJN010000010.1 coordinate 6,298, forward strand.
GTTTTCCTTGGGTAATAATTGGAAGTAGTTTGAGCCTTTGGTTAAAAGAAGACGGTTTAAGCAGAAGTACTATTGGTTGGGCTGGTTTAATTTTCGCTGTTTATGCATTTAATTACTTATGGGCTCCAATTATTGACAGAATAAGAATACCTTGGCTAACAGATAAAGTGGGTCATAGACGTGGGTGGATTATTTTTATGCAAACTATAATTTTAATAAGTTTAGTTTGTTGGAGTTTAATTAACCCAACTGCAAATTTAGCTCTCGTGGTAAGCATTGGTTTAGTTATTGCAATAGCCTCTGCTACTCAAGATATAACGGTCGATGCATTACGAATAGAACAAATTGGTGAACACGAGGGCAAGTCAATGCAAGCTGGTGCGGCTATGGCAGTTGTTGGTTGGTGGACAGGTTACAAATTAGGTGGTGTTGTTGCTTTAAATTCTGCTGAGTATTTTCAACAACTAGGTTTTGAAAATTACTGGCAAATTACATTTTTAGTTTTAGGTATAATAATAATTTTTTGCAATATTGGCCTTTTGTTTGTGAATGAGACTCAGTCTACTGATAAAATAGAAAAGCAAAGAGAAACTGATAAGATGATTGAAGATAAAATAGGAACTTCAAATATAATGGTCAAAGTTTTTGCATGGTTGACTAGTACAGTCATTGGTCCAGTGATTAGTTTTTTTAAGAAAAACGGTTTCAAAATTGCGTTAGCAATTTTGGGTTTTGTATTTCTTTTTAAAATTGGTGAAGCTTTTTTAGGTAGAATGTCAGTGATTTTTTATAAAGAAATTGGTTTTACAAAATCTGATATAGCCCTTTATTCTAAGGGACTTGGTTGGATCACTACTGTAATTTTTACCTTACTTGGAGGTTTATTTGCTATTCGTTCTGGGGTTATAAAAGCGATGTTTATATCTGGAATATTGATGGCCTCAACAAATTTATTATTTTCTTTGTTAGCCTGGTCAGGCAAATCTGAATTATTATTTGCTATTGCGGTTATATTTGATGATATGGCTGCAGCTTTTGCTACAGTTGCGTTTGTTGCGTTTATTTCTTTGCTTGTTGATAGAACTTATACCGCAACACAATATGCCCTTCTTGCTTCAATAGGCACTGCGGGCAGAACTACCTTAGCAGCATCGTCTGGGGCTTTGGTTGATTGGCTTAATGGAGATTGGGGAACATTCTTTATCATAACAGCAATAATGGTAATACCGTCTCTCATTTTTCTTTACATGATTAAAGATAAGTTGAAATTAAATGACTAAATTTTTAACAAATAATAACCCTATAATAAATCTTCATAAAAAACCTTCTACTAAATCTGAGATAGTAACACAGATGATTTATGGAGATAGTTTTTCAATACTAGATAAAAGCAAAAAGTGGATCAAAATTAGAATTAAGGAGGACAATTATAAAGGTTTTATTTTAAATAAAAAGTTTTCATATTTTTTAAAACCAACTCATAAAGTCTCTATTTTAAAGACAAAAATTTATAGGTTTCCTAATAAAAAAAAGAAGGTAGGTGAATTAACTTTTGGTTCAAAGTTAAAAGTTATAGAAAAAAAAGCAAATTTTTTGAGATTTGACAAAGGTTGGATTAGTAAAAAAGATGTGAAATCTTTATCTTTTAGAGAAAAAAATCCATTTAAGAAAATAAGTATTTTTAAAAATACAAAGTATAAATGGGGAGGTAAATCTTTTAAAGGTATTGATTGCTCTGCTCTTGTACAAGTTTTTTTTAATTTTAATAAAAAATATTGTCCTAGAGATGCAAAAGATCAAGTAAAATATTTTAAAAAAAACATTAAATTAAAAAATATAAAAAAAAATGATCTTATTTTTTGGAAAGGTCACGTTGCAGTAGCTCTTTCAAATAAAAAACTAATTCATGCTTACGGACCCATGAAAAGAACAGTTATTATGGGCATCGAGCAAAGTATTGAAAGAATAAGACGAACAGCGAATTTAAAAGTTATAGGAATTAAAAGGCCTTAAACAACAAAGGCAGCCTCAGTCTCCCTCAGCTGCCCTTAAATACAATTTAAATGATTCGTACTTCTATCTTAAGACTCTTTTTGGTTGTATGTGGATAATTTTAAAAATTATTGTTTCTCTAAAATCATTATTCCATTCCAAAAACTTGGATGACAGTGATTATTAGCAGTTTTAATATCTTTAAGTATTTTATAACTAGATTTTGTTTTACTTAAAAAATCTTTAGTGCCATTTTCAACCTCAGAAAAATTAATATCGTCAATAAGGACTATTGATCCTTTATCTAAAAAATTATCTGCTATTTCGAGATTTTCAAATTGATTTTTGTATGAGTGTTCGCCATCATAGTAATAAAAATCAATTTTTTCATTTTTTTTTTCAAATTTTTTAAAAAAAACTTTATAATCCTCATCATAAAAAGAATGTTTTTCAGCATTTTTATATTTATCAAAATTAAAGTAAAAATCTTTTTTTGGTCCTTTAAACTGAGAAAAATTGTCCACACCTATTACTTTGCAATTGGTATCTATCATTCCGGAGACTAATGTAAAACCTTTCCAACAACCGATGTTTAGGTAAATCTGATCATCTGATAGTCTTCTGCATAATTGGTTTACAATATGTCCAATTGCATAGGTTGACATACTATCAATTTTTAAAAGAATATTTTTAAGTTTAATATTCTCAAATTCTTTCTTTATAATACAATTATCAAATAAAAACTTTCTATCTAGGTTTATTAATTTAAATAATCCTTTTTTGAGCCTAAATAAATAAGCTTTTCTGTAATCTTCATCAGGACTCAATTTAAATTTTATATTATTAAAAATTTGTTCAATTTCCATATTAAAAGTTTAGTTTAAATCCTAAATTTCCAATTAAGCTTTTAGCATCCTGGTTGGTATTTTTTGCAGAAATACCAGCAGTAAATTTTCCATTATCTGTAATCTTTTTTTCGTAACCTAAATTAGCAACTAATGAGATCTCTCTAGTAAGGTCATTATCTTGTTTGTAAGTAGCGCTTGTGCCATTGATTGAATAAACTTGAGATTTTTCTCCTACCGAATTTCTAAAATCTAACAACCAACCTAAATTAAAATTATTATTATTATCATTTATAAGATTGTATTTATCAGAAAAAAATACAGACACATTTCCCACTTTTCTATTTCTCCATGAATAATATTTGCTCTCGTCATAACTCGGAGTAATTGAAAGACTTCCAGTTAATCCAACATTCGGAATTAGCTTGGAATTAGTTTTAGTTACACCGGAATGTATTTCAAAAGTTTGGTAATTACTGTTAATATTTAACTTACCTGTAGAAGTAGTATTCGTTAATATAGTTCTCTCACCATTTTTTAAAGTAATTCCACCCAAAATAAAAGAGTCTAAGTTTAAAAGATATTTATTGCTTGGAAGATAAAACCCAGCAGAAACATTTTGATATGTTATTTTATGATCTTTTTCAAAATCTTGAACTCCGGCTTCAAAAGCAAGGATGAAATCTGAATTTTCCAATGGTGAAATTAAATTAGCTCCCACGTTAAATAAATCGTACTCTAAAGCCAAATTTGAAGTATGTTCTTTTCGATTTAAAAGAGACGAATATGTTTCTCCCCAACCATTACCATCATATAGATTTTCTGAGTCTTTGTATCTGTTTAAAAATTGTCTTATGTTTAGAGATTTATAACTTAAAAGTTCATCTAACGTTTCGCTTCCTCCTTGGCCTACTGATCCTGCCGACCCTTTTACTACTTGGTTGCCATCAAGATCTTTTAATGTGAAAGAGCCTTCTGTTTCATAAAAGTAAGATTGACCAGCTCCATGATTAATTTTTAAGGTGCTTCCAGTTCTTAAAAGAGCGTCTAATTTTCCAACTATTATACCTTTGTCTTTTAAAGTAATTGTAGAATTGTTTCCGTACAGTTTGATAGCATCGTTTCCAACATCATTTTTTATTGTTCCGCTATTGGTAACTGAAGAACTTGCGCCAACTCTTATGGTTGCGTTACTGTTGTCAGAATTTGTCATAATACCACTTGAGTTATTTGTTACTGTAGCTGTAGTATTAGAATCGGCTGCAAAAATTGCAGAACCAGCGTCTGTTGCTTCAATTGTTCCAGAGTTGGTGATTGTCAAGCCTGTAGTACTGTTACTAGCGGATTTGCTAATTCTTATTGTATTTCTGGTTGCCGAAATCTGACCACCAGAATTATTTGTGATGCTTGCATCGGTTGTTCCTTTTACATCTATAGCAACTATTCCACTTGCACTGATTGTGCCGGAATTTGAAATTGTTAAATCAGAAGTATCATCTGCAAAAATACTAACTGTATTTGATGTTATTGTGGAGCCAGAGTCAACAGTGACACTTACAGTGTCTCCAGTAATATTTGCAGGTTTAGTAGCGCCGGTATTTAAAGTTGAATTATTTGTAACTGTTAAAAATTCATCGTTTCCATCAACATCTTGCTGACTGTTAGTTGTAGCACCATTGTTGAGTGTTGCACTATCAGCTAAGACAGTTTGGGATAAAAATAGAAAACTAAAAAAAAGTAAAATTAGCTTTAAATACATTCTGTGTAATCTATTTAAGATAAAATTAATTTCAATTTTAAAATAGCTAATAAAATCCTTTATAATGGCGGAGAGAGAGGGATTCGAACCCTCGAAACGGTTTCCCGTTTACACGCTTTCCAAGCGTGCGCCTTCAACCACTCGGCCACCTCTCCTTTTTTAATCTAAATCAATTTTTTCTTTGTAATTATTAATTAATTTTTTGTCTTGTTCGTTTTTTAATAAAACAAAATTTTCACAAACAAGAATATCCAAATCAGTCCCCATAAAACATTTGAATGCATCTTCAATGGTACAAACAATTGGTTCACCTCTTATATTAAAAGAAGTATTAACTAGTATAGGACAGCCGGTAATTTCTTTGAATTTTTTGATTAAATTATAGTATTTTAAGTTTGTTTCTTTATGAACGGTCTGAATTCTTGCGGAATAATCTACGTGTGTAACAGCTGGTATTGACGATCTTTTTAAATTTAATCTCTCTATTCCAAAAAGCTTCTTAGACTCATTTGTTTCTGAAATTTGAATATTTTTTTTTACATCAGCAACTAGTAACATATAAGGACTATCACAATCTAATTCAAACCAATTAGGTAGATCTTCTCTTAACACTGATGGTGCAAAAGGTCTAAAACTTTCTCTAAATTTAATTTTTAAATTTAGATTTTTTTGCATTTTTTCTGATCTGGGATCAGCGATAATTGACCGACATCCTAAAGCTCTTGGACCAAATTCCATTCTGCCTTGAAACCAACCAACTGTTTTTTCACTATTTAACTCTTCTGCAATTTTTTTATTTAACTCTTCATCGTTATACTCAAAAAACTTTGCGCCTAGATTTTCTAAGCTAGTTTTAATTTCATTTTTAGAAAAAGATGGGCCTAAATACGAACCTTTCATAAAATCTTTTTTACTGTCAATTTTTCTTGGTTGAGAAAGTTCTTTATACCAAAAAGCTAATGCTGCTCCTAAAGAGCCTCCGGCATCTCCTGACGCAGGTTGTATCCAAATGTTATCAAAAATTTTATTTTTAAGAATTTTTCCGTTAGCTACACAATTAAGAGCAACACCTCCAGCTAAACAAAGATTTTTAATTTTTGTTTCTTTTTGAATTGAATTAACTAATTTTAATACTATTTCCTCAATTACATTTTGAATAGATGAAGCAATATCCATATGAAATTGAGTTAATAATTCTTTAGGATCCCTAGTCTTTTGACCAAAAAGATTATCAAATTTTTTATTAGTCATTGTTAATCCAGTCGCATAATTGAAATATTTCATATTTAATCTAAAGGAACCATCATCTTTAAGATCTAATAGATTTTTCAAAATTAACTCTTTGTATTTTGGTTCTCCGTAAGGCGCTAGTCCCATTAATTTATATTCTCCGCTATTAACTTTAAAGCCAGTGTAATAGGTAAAGGCTGAATAGAGCAAACCAATAGAATGAGGAAAATATATTTCTTTCAGCATTTCAAGTTGATTTCCTTTTCCCTTTGCAACTGTAGTAGTTGCCCATTCTCCAACACCATCTAATGTAAGAACAATAGCCTCTTCAAAAGGAGATGGATAAAAAGCACTTGAAGCATGACTATAGTGATGTTCAGAAAAATTTATTTTATTTATATCATTAAATTTTTTGTCTTGAATTTGAAGTTTATTAAATAAAAAATTTTTTTGAAAGAGTTTTTCTCTCAACCAAATTGGCATAGAAATAGAAAAAGATTTAAATCCTCTTGGAGCAAATGCTAAATAAGTTTCTAATAATCTTTCAAATTTTAAAAATGGTTTTTCATAAAAAACTATGTGATCAATTTGATTTAACTCTAAATTAGCTTTCTGAAGGACAAAATTGATTGCATTGAATGGATAGCTAGCATCGTGTTTTTTCCTAGTAAATCTTTCTTCTTGAGCGGCGGCTACTATTTTACCATCAATTAATAATGCGGCTGCACTGTCATGATAAAAAGCAGATATGCCAAGTATAGATTTCACTTTAATTAAAATATCGTATAAATGAAAGGAGCCACTACAGTTCCCTGACTTAAAACTATTAAAATTCCAAAGAACCCTAGAATAATTATTATTGGTAATAGCCAATATTTTTTTCTTTCTTTTAAAAATTCAAAAAATTCTCTCAAAAAACCTGTCATTAATATTGTTTCTTCATTGTATTTATTTTTGATAACCTTTTATTCCAATAGGTTTTTGAATTATTAAATTTTAATCCTAAAATATCCTTACCAATTAATCGCATAAATAATCCTATGGGTGTGATTATAAAAAAATAAATTATCAGCATAACAATTGGAGAAATTATAATGCCTAAAATTTCACCTAATTTAATCCAAATAATTTTTAATGGTGTTAGCAGTTTTGAATTCATCATGCCTAATATTAAAAAAATAATTGAGAAAGGTATTGCCCAAATTCTTATAGGCAAACCATTAATCATAGGCCAAACAGCGATTAATGCAAAAACTAAAAAAAATAAAACTCCAAAGGTTTTATTTTGATGAGATGTTTCCATAAAAGATTGATATAATATTACATTAATAGTTTCAAACTTTATCTCAAAGCTTGTTCAATTTAATTAATAATAAATTTTTTAAAGTACGTAGAGTTTCAATTTTTGGAATTTTTGAAACCCCCTTAGTTCTATCAGCAAATATAATTGGAATTTGCTTAATGTGATAGCCGCTTTTATTTATTAAGAAAATAGTCTCCATAAAAAAACTATAACCTCGGGATTTAACATCGTTAATATTAAAATTTTTCAATTTTTCTAAGTTAAAAGCTCTATATGAAGTTGTGAATTCTTCACAATTAATATTCAAAACAAATTTTATTATTTTATTTCCAATAATACTTAAGAGATATCTCATCAATTTAGTTTCATTACGACCACCTTTGATATATCTCGATCCTATTACAAATGGATAATCTTTTAATTCTTTAATAAAATTTGGAATAATTTTCGGGTCATGAGATAAATCTGCATCCATTGTTATCAAATTTTGGTAGTTATTTTCAATCGCATATTTAAAGGCTAGCTTGTGTGCAGTATCTAGTCCTTCCTTGCCATCTCTAATTATCAATTTTATGTTTATAAATTTTTTTTTGTAGTCTTCAATTTTTTTGCTTGTACCATCTGGTGAATTATCATCTACAATTAAAATATCAATATCTGGAATTTTTGTTAGAATGTTAAGGTAGTTATCAATATTTTCTGACTCATTATAGGTTGCAGTGAATATAAGCGATTTACTTTTCATATTTAAAATTATTTTTCTAAGATAATATTTTTAACACTTTTAATAAAATCTTTATTAGTGGGTAGATAATTCTTTCGCATAGACTCTTGAATACTTACATAATTTTTAATTATATGATTAATTGTTTTTATCAAACTTTCATAGTTTCTATCAGAAATAAAAACTCCTACTCTGTTTTGAACTACATGTTCAATTTCTTTAAAAACGATAGACGGTCTTAAACGCGAGAGAGCTTCCATTAAAGCCATGGGTTGTCCTTCTGTATACGAGGGTAGAATAAAAATGTTATTATCATCATATAATTTTATTAATTTTTTTTGGTCGTGAACAATCTTAATCGTTTTAATTTTTTCATGTTTTAGTTTATTTGATGAGTCATTCTCTTCACCAACTATTGTTAAATTGATGTCATTGTTATTTTGAATTATATTAATTAATGAAAATATTCCTTTTTCTTTTCTCATTCTTCCTACATAAAGTAAATTTATTTTCTCAAGATTTGGTTTGGATTGATTTAATTTCCATTCGCTATCTAATTGAGATGGGTTAACCACATATCCATTTTTACCTTTTAAAATATATTTTCTGCAGCTTATAAGGACAGACAGATTTGCGGTTATAGAAAACATTATTGAATAAATTAGTACCCCAAAATGTCCAAGAATTATCTTGTATTCATCAAAGCCATTACTTCTCAAGTATACTAATGGCTTTTTTTTTAATAGCCATAAAATTATACAAGCAAAAAAAGTATAAGGAGAAAGTGAAATCAATAAGTATTTAGAATTATTATTTTTCGTAGATTTTATAACTGCTGATATAAAAGAAATAAAAGAACTATATATTTTAATTTTATCTAAATTGATAAAATGATTTCTTATCTTCTTAGATCTTCTAGCAATTAAATTTACCTCGAAACTACTACTTAATCCTTCTGGAGTTGATTTTAAATCAATATTGTCACAAAAAAATTTCTTATCATTTTCATAAACACTTTCATTAGAAATAATAAATAATTTTTCCATCAAGTTTCTTTATTAATTTTTAAAACTCCTATAAATGCTTCTTGGGGTATTTCAACTTTACCGAATTGTTTTGATCTAGCTTTTCCTTTTTTTTGTTTCTCTAGTAACTTTCTTTTCCTGTCAGCAGCACCGCCGCCGTGTATTTTTGTTAATACATCCTTTTTAAATCCTTTTATAGACTCTCTTGCTACAATTTTACTGCCTATGGCGGCTTGCACAGGAATCATAAAATTATGTCGTGGAATCAAATCTTTAAGTTTTTCACAAACTTGTCTTCCGGTTTTTTGAGCAAAGTCTTTATGAATTATCATTGCTAATGCATCTACAGGCTCTGAGTTTACCAAAATACCTAATTTTACAAGATTGCCTTCTCTATAACCTGAAATTTCATAATCAAAACTAGCATATCCGCTTGAGACAGATTTTAACTTGTCGTTAAAGTCAAATACCACCTCATTTAAAGGTAGATCATAAGACAAAACGGCTCTTTTACCTGAGTAAGTTAAATTAGTTTGAATACCTCTTTTGTCCTGGCATATTTTAATTATTGAACCGAGATATTCATCAGGAGTTATTATGGTAGATTTTATCCAAGGCTCTTCAATTTTGATAATTTGTGAGGGGTCAGGCATATTAGTTGGATTTTGTAAATCAACCACTTTATTTTTAATTGTATGAATTTTATAAATCACGCCAGGTGTTGTTGTTATCAAATTAACATCAAACTCTCTTTCTAATCTTTCAGTAATTATTTCCAGATGAAGCAAACCTAGAAAACCACATCTAAAACCTAATCCTAGCGCACTAGAGGACTCGGGTTCAAAAGAAAAACTTGCATCATTGAGTTTAAGTTTTGCTAGTCCATCTTTTAATTTTTGATATTCGGAGCTATCTACTGGAAACAATCCACAAAATACAACGGGCTTGCTAGGTTTAAATCCTGGTAATGCGGTATCTATTGGATTGTCTGCATCACAAATAGTGTCGCCCACCTTAGTTTCTGAAAGAGATTTTATTCCTGTGATGATGAAACCAATTTCACCTGATGATAACTCGTTTATGTCTGTAGGTTTAGGTGTAAAAACGCCTACTTTTTCAATAAGATATTCTTGATTATTCGACATTAACTTTATCTTCATATTTTTTTTAATTTTTCCATTTATCACTCTTACAAGAATAACTACTCCAAGATAACTGTCATACCAACTGTCTACTAGCAAAGATTTAAGTTTGTCTTCTTGATTACCTTTTGGAGAAGGTAAATTGTTTATAATAGCTTCTAAAATACTGTCTATTCCCTCTCCTGTTTTACCTGAGCACGATATTGCGTTAGAAGTATCTATTCCGACAACATCTTCGATTTCTCTTTTTGTCTTCTCAATATCTGAAGCTGGTAAATCAATTTTATTTAAAATTGGAACTACCTCATGATTAATTTCTAAGGCCTGATAAACATTAGCTAAAGTTTGGGCTTCAACACCTTGTGTGCTGTCAACAATCAATAAAGAGCCTTCACAAGCAGAGAGAGAACGACTTACTTCATATCCAAAATCTACATGGCCAGGGGTATCAATAATATTAAGAATGTATTCTTTTCCATCTCTTGCTTTATATTTTAATTTTACCGTTTGAGCTTTTATTGTTATTCCTCTTTCTCTTTCAATATCCATTGAGTCAAGTACCTGTTGTTTCATTTCGCGATCTGTTAAACCACCGCATTTATGAATTATTCTATCAGCAATTGTTGATTTGCCATGATCAATATGCGCAATTATTGAAAAATTACGAATTCTTTCTATATCAGACATTATGATCTAATGTTCCCACCGGTTTTATCTTCTACTTCTTTAATAATTTTTTTACTTATTTGATTTAGATCATTATCAGAAAGAGTTTTGTCATCAGCTTGTAAAGACACATTAATTGCAATAGATTTCTTATCAGATGGTAAATTTCCACCTTCAAAAACATCAAATATATTTACTGTTCTTATATTCACATCTAGATCTTTGATAATCTTACCTAATCTGCCTACTTGATAATTTTTATCAATTACAAAAGCAAAATCTCTCTCCGAAATTTGGAAGTCAGAGAATTTGAAGTTTTCTTTTAATATTCTCATCTTATTGTTTGGTTTTGGAATATTGTCTAAAAAAATTTCAAATCCATAAATATTTTTTTCTTTATAATCTAATTTGGAAATGATTGATGGATGAATTTCTCCGAATTGAGCCAATAATATTCCATCGGTTGTTTTAAAATTTATCGAACCTGATCTACCTGGGTGGTAACAAGTTTTTGATTTGTCGCTAACGATTAAATGATCTTCTTTAATTCCCATTTCAATTAAAGTTTTAATAACATCTGTCTTCATGTCAAAAATATCTACATTTCTAGTTTTTTCAGACCAACTTTTTTTGTTTATTTGTCCTGATTTGACTGCTCCTATTACGGTTTGCTGTTCTCCAGGTTTTTTTCCATAAAAAACTGGTCCTATTTCAAATAAAGAAATATCTTGAAATCCTCTGTCATGGTTTTTCTTCAAATAGAAAAGTAAATTCGAAAATATAGAACTTCGTAATACATTTAATTCGTTAGAGATTGGGTTAATTATAAAAATTGGTTTTGCGCTGTCATTAACCAAGTCGTCAATTTTTTGATCCGTGAATGACCAAGTAACAGCTTCATAATAGCCTTTACTGGAGATAGATCGTTGACCAAGGTGAAATAATTTTTGTTGGAAGTTAAGCGTTTCTTTATTTCTTACTTTTTCAGGTTCTACAAGGTTTATCTTATCAAATCCTTTTATTCTGATTAGCTCCTCTACTAAGTCTATTTCCTGATTTACGTCTGGTCTCCATGTTGGGATAAGAACTTTGAGAGTTTTTTTCCCAGATTTAGTAGAAAAACCTAAAGAATTTAGTATTTTTTTTATTTCGTTTACTGTTATCGCAAAGCCTATTATTTTTTTAAATTTGTTTACTTCAAGATTGATTGATTTATTTTTATATTCTTTTTTTCCTGAAATATTAAACTTGCTCGCTTCCCCTCCACAGATTTTTAAGATTAAATCTGTAGCAGTTTTCAAGCCATCAATCATTGAATTAGGATCTATTCCCCTTTCAAACCTATATTTAGCATCGGTTTCGAGTCCTAGCAATTTTGATGTTTTTCTTATTGATGATGGAAGAAAATAAGCAGACTCTAATAGAATATTTTTTGTTTCCATCTCTGTTCCAGATCTTGTTCCGCCAATAACACCGCCTAAGCCTAAAACTCCACTTTTATCTGCAATAACACACATATCTTTTTCAAGGGCATATTTTTTATCATCAAGAGCTGTAAAACTTTCACCTTTTTTTGAATTTCTAACTATAATTTCTTTGTCAATCTTATCAGCATCGTATGCGTGCAAAGGCCTGTTTAAATCAAACATAACATAATTAGTAATATCTACTACTGCTGAGATAGGTTTAAGACCTAAAGAAATAATTTTATTTTTCAACCATTTAGGACTTTCTTGATTTTTTATTCCTGTAATTAAACAGCTACCAAATGCTAGGCAACCTTGATTTTTTTCTTTAGTGATTGAAATTTTGACATTATGATTTTTTTTTTGATTAATCTTATTTTTTTTTAATTCTAATAATCTACCTACTCCTGCTGCAGCTAAATCTCGAGCTATTCCTCTAATTCCTAAACAATCAGGGCGGTTAGGAGTTATTGATAAATCGATAATTTTTTCATTAGAACTTTTAAAAAAACTATTACCTATTTTGTTAGACATATTTTTGAGCTCTATAATCCCTGCGCTTTCCTCTGATAAATTAAGTTCACTCTCAGAACAAAGCATTCCTCTTGACTCTACTCCTCTAATTGTAGCTATTTTTAATTTCATTTTTGATTTAGGTATTGTAGCTCCAGGAGGAGCATAAACTGTGACTAAACCTTCTCTAGCATTATTTGCGCCACAAACAACTTTAACAACAGAAGATCCACCAGTCGCCACATCACAGAGCTTAAGCTTATCTGCATTTGGGTGTTTTTCGGTTTTTAATATTTTTGCAATTTTAAATTCTGATAAATTACCAGAGCCTTCTTTAATACCTTCAACTTCTAATCCAATATTTGTTAGTTTTTCTATTATTTCGTTTATACTGGCTTTTGTATTTAAATGATTTTTTAACCAAGATAATGTTAAGATCATCTGCTCAGTCCTCTATAATTAGTTGGAACATCTAATGGATCGAAGCCAAAATGATTAAGCCATCTGTAATCAGTTTCAAAAAATGCTCTTAAATCATTTATTCCATATTTAAGCATTGCAAGACGATCTATACCCATTCCGAAAGCAAAGCCCTGGTATTTTTTAGGGTCAACTTTAGTATTTTTTAAAACATTGGGATGAACCATTCCGCAACCTAAAATCTCTAACCATTTATCGCCTTCGCCAATAACAATTTTACCGTTCTCAATTTTATAACCAATATCTACTTCGGCAGATGGTTCTGTGAATGGAAAATGGCTAGGCCTAAATCTCATTTTAATTTTCTTAACCTCAAAAAATTCTCTTATGAAATAATTAAGGCACCCCTTAAGATGGCCCATAGTTATATTTTTATCAATATGTAAACCCTCTAATTGGTGAAACATAGGTGCGTGGGTTTGATCGCTATCGCATCTATATGTTCTTCCAGGCACAATAATTTTAAATGGTGGTTTACCATTTAGCATGGTTCTTATTTGAACAGGAGAAGTGTGTGTTCTTAATAATGTTTTTTTATCTCTATCTAGATAAAAAGTGTCGTGCATATCTCTTGCTGGGTGATCTTCAGGTGTATTTAAAGCTGTAAAATTATTGTGTTCAGACTCTACATCGGGGCCTTCAGCAACTGAAAAACCTACCTCTGAAAAAATAGAAGATATTTCATCAATAACTTGGGAGACCGGATGAATTTTACCATGTTGGATAGATCTTATTGGTAAAGTAATGTCTATTTTTTCATCTTTAAGCTTCTGATTTATTTCAAGATTCTCAAAATCTTTAAATTTTTTTTCTATTTTAGATGTTAATTGATCTTTAATTGTATTTAATTCTTTAGCAAAATTTTTTCTTTCTTCAGGATTAAGAGAGCCCATTTTTTTAAATTGAAGAGAAACAGATCCATTTTTTCCAAAAAATTCTGATTTCAAATTTTGTAGATCTTCTTTATTTTTGATCGATGAAAATTTACTCTCAAAACTACTTAAAATATTATTTAGTTCACTCATAAATTTTGATTCTTTTATAATTTATAAGATAAATCAAAGACCTTAATTAGTTAAGGGATGATTGAACTTTTTTTACAATAGATTTGAATACTTCTGGGTTATTATAGGCTAGTTCTGCCAATACTTTTCTATCTAATTTGATTTTTGACTTAGCTAAACCATTAATAAATCTTGAATAAGTAAGACCTTCAGTTCTTACACCTGCGTTTATTCTCTGAATCCACAATGATCTAAAATCTCTTTTTTTTGCTTTTCTATCTCTGTAAGCATATTGCATTGCTTTTTCCATAGCTTGTCTAGCTACACGAATAGTATTTTTCCTTCTACCGTACTGACCTTTTACAGCTTTAAAAACTTTTTTATGTTTTGCTTTACTTGTTACTCCACGTTTAGTTCTTGCCATTCTATCCTCTTAAATTATAAGGCATATACGATTTTACTATCTTTGAATCTTGTTTTGACATTATCGTAGTCCCTCTTTGTTTCCTTATTTGATTATTAGTTCTTTTAATCATACCGTGCCTTTTATTCGCTTGAGGCATTTTAACTTTGCCTCTAGCAGTTATTCTAAATCTTTTTTTTGCAGAGCTTTTGGTTTTCAATTTTGGCATAATTTACTCGGGTTATATATATATTACCTTTTTTTTACAAGATGCTATTATTCAAGATTAATTGGGCTGAATTATCATAATCATTTGTCTGCCCTCAAATTTAGGATGGGTTTCTACCTTGCCTATATCTTTTGTATCATCGATGATCCTTTTCATAAGATCTTTACCAAGTTCGACATGTTGCATTTCTCTACCTTTAAACTTAACTGTAAACTTTACCTTATCACCTTTTGCGATGAATTTTTTAGCATTTTTAATTTTGAATGTGTAATCATGTATTTCTGTGCCAGGTCTTAATTTAATTTCTTTTAAAGATACAACTTTTTGTTTTTTTTTTGCCTGATTAGCCTTTTTTTGTAAGTCGTATTTGTATTTTCCCATATCCATAATTTTACAGACAGGTGGATTGGCATTAGGTGAGATTTCAATTAAATCTAAGCCTTCATCTTTAGCCATTTGAATAGCTTGCTTCAGTTGCATTACTCCTAAATTATTTCCTTCGCTTCCAATTACTTGAACATCCAAAGCTTTAATACGCTCATTTGCTTTTGGGCCTTGAGGTTTGCTACGTCTTTGAAAATAGTTTGGTTTAAAATTTGACACTTAATTAATTGGCATCTTATTTGATTTAATAATACGTTTTATTAATTCTTCTCTTTTAAATGTTTCTTGTTTTTCAGACCCTAAAGTTCTTACAGTAACCGTTTTGTCTTTCTCTTCTTTTTTACCGCATACTAAAATCATTGGTACTTTTGCCAGGGAATGTTCCCTAATTTTATAACTGATTTTTTGATTTCTTAAATCCACTTCACATTTTATACTCTCTTTAAACAAATCTTCAAATAACTTTTTTGCATAATTATTATTGTCCTCAGCTATTGGACATACTACTGCTTGTGAAGGTGATAGCCAAAATGGAAGTTTGCCGGCATAATTTTCAATTAAAATACCTATAAATCTTTCTAAAGAACCAAATAGAGCTCTATGCAACATTACTGGTACTTGTTTTTCTCCTGACTTACTAACATATGAGGCACCTAATCTACCTGGTAAGTTAAGGTCTACCTGCAAAGTTCCGCATTGCCAATCTCTTCCTATTGCATCCTGCAATACAAATTCAATCTTAGGTCCATAAAATGCTCCTTCTCCTTTATTTATTGAATATTCAAGTTTGGACTTTTTAATTGCAATTAACAAGGCTTCCTCTGATTTATCCCAAATTTTATCATCACCGACTCTTTTCGCAGGACGATCTGAATATTTTAAAATTACTTTTTTAAATCCAAGATTCTTATAAATATCTATAATTAAATTTGTTACACTTAAACATTCTTGTGTGATTTGATCCTCTGTACAAAAAATATGGGCATCATCTTGAGTAAAAGCTCTAACACGAAGCAATCCATGCAATGCTCCTGAGGGCTCGTATCTGTGTACCTTACCAAATTCAGAAAGTTTTAATGGAAGATCACGATAGCTTTTAAGACCTTGATTAAATATCTGAACACATCCGGGGCAGTTCATTGGTTTTATTGCAAAAACTTTTTCATCTGGAGTTTCAGAAGTGAACATATGCTCTGAAAATTTTTCCCAGTGACCAGATTTTTCCCATAGAGTTTTGTCTAATAATTCTGGCGTGTTTATCTCTTTGTAGCCATCAAGCCTTTGCCTAAACCTCATGTATTCAACGAGCCTTTGAAATAAAATCCATCCCTTTTCATGCCAAAATACAGATCCAGGGCTTTCCTCTCTGAAATGAAACAAATCCATTTCCTTTCCTAATTTTCTATGGTCTCTTTTCTCTGCTTCTTCTAGTCTTTCCAGATATAAATTTAATTGTTCTTTATTGCTCCAACAAGTTCCATAAATTCTTTGTAACATCTCATTGTTAGAGTCTCCTCTCCAATACGCACCTGATACTTTTGTTAACTTAAAAGCCTTCCCAATTTTTCCAGATGAAGCCAAATGTGGCCCTCTACATAAATCATGCCAAGTATCACCATGATGATATATAGACAGTTCTTCATTTTTTGGAATACTTTCAATTATTTCAGCTTTATATTTTTCTCCTAGCTTTTTAAAATGTTTTATGGCGTGATCTCTTTTCCAAACTTCTCTCTTAGTTTTTACATCTCTATCAATAATTTCTGACATTTTTTTTTCAATTTTTTTTAAATCTTCTGAAGTAAAAGGTTCTTTTCTCGCGAAATCGTAATAAAATCCATTTTCTATAACAGGGCCAATTGTAACTTGTGTTCCTGGATAAAGCTCTTGAAC
>CACHJN010000011.1 GCA_902580115.1 uncultured Pelagibacteraceae bacterium
TCAAATTAATCTTGCCAAAAAAGCGGGAAAGAAGCATAAGTTTCAAAAGGAATATTAAATATGGATTTAACAAAAGGTTCAATTTGGCAACTTTTAAGAAAAGTAACTATACCCGCTAGTACTGGATCGCTTTTTCAAACTTTTTATAATCTAGTTGATACTTATTTTGCAGGAAGAATTTCTCCGGAAGCACTAGCGGCAATAGCAAAATCTTGGCCAATTTATTTTATAGCAATAGCTGTAGCTGTTGGTATTGGAGCTGGTACAACAGCTTTAATAAGCAACTCTATTGGGGCTAAAGAGGACAGAAAAGCTTCTATGTATGTTGCTCAGTCTATAATACTAGCAATTGTTATCTCGATTTTTGTAACTTTATTTGGTTTAAATTTTTCCGATGAACTTTTAAGAATTATGGGTTCTACTGAAGAAAGTATAATTTTAACACGTGAATACTTAGATATAATATTTTTTGGTGCCATAATTGTATTAGCCCAGTTATCTTTAAATGGAACTCTGAATGCACAAGGTGATACGAAAAGTTATAGGAACGTTTTAATATTCACCTTCTTCTTAAATATATTTCTTAATCCTTTATTTATTTTTGGCTATGGGTTTATACCAGCATTCGGAATTGCTGGTTTAGCAATAGCTACATTAGTATCTCAGTGTGTAGGCTTAATATATCTAGCCAACAAAGTTTACTGCTGTAAATTAAAAAAGTACTTGTATCTAGAATGCTTTAAACCAAAATTTGATTATATCAGCACACTTTTTAAACAGTCAGTTCCAATAATGTTTACCATGCTAATGATAATGTTTGGAGTATTTAATATTTTCTATTTTGTTGGTCAATTTGGTGAGCTAGCAACAGCAGGTTATGGTACAGCAGTTAGAATAGAACAAGTTTTATTACTACCTGTTATAGGTTTAAACACTGCCGTTTTATCAATTGCAGGTCAAAATTACGGAGCAAAAA
The DNA here is from genome assembly GCA_902580115.1 of uncultured Pelagibacteraceae bacterium. Lineage (GTDB taxonomy): Bacteria > Pseudomonadota > Alphaproteobacteria > Pelagibacterales > Pelagibacteraceae > Pelagilacustribacter. Next base: position 977 of record CACHJN010000011.1, read on the forward strand.
TGCATTTTAGAGTAAAAGAAGTTTATGGAAAAGCATTAATGTTTGGTTCTGGGTTTATGGTGTTAGCTGGTATTTTTGTTTATTTAACATCTGAAATTATAATTTCTTTTTTTACAAATGACCTTGAGGTCATTCAAAGAGGGGCGCTTTACTTGCAAGTCGCTGCTCTTATCGGGCCCGTCTATCCTGTATTTTTTATTACTTCTGCTTTATTCCAAGCGCTTAAAAGACCAATTTATAGTTTATATATGACGATACTTAGACTTACGTTAATACCCTTTATGTCTCTCTGGTATGTAATTAATATAAGAAACGGCGAATACCAAGATATTTTCTACACAATTTTGGCAACAAATTGGATGATGGGATTAGTCGTATTAATTTTTGTTCCATTTTTTTTGAAGAAAGTATTTAGAGTTTCTTTTAAAAAGTTATTTGTATTTTAGTTTATTTTCTAATTTTCTCACAAGGTAAGAGACTACTAATATTAATATTAAGTATTCTAAAATTAAAAAAGTATATATTTCTAATGGTCTGTAGGTAGTTGTTACTAGTTCATTTGCCTTTCTTGTTAAATCTCCTATTCCTATAATCGAAACCAAAGAAGACATTTTTAAAACATACACAAATTGATTTCCCATTGCAGGCAGCACAACTTTAATTGCTTGCGGCAGGATTACTAATCTCATTTTTTTCCAGAAATTCATTCCAAGTGACTCAGATACTTCATGTTGTCCTTTCGAAATAGAATTTATACCAGCCCTAAAAATTTCTGCTTGAAATGCACTTTCGCTAATAGTCAATGCTATTATGCCTGATACAAATGGTGAGAAACTTACTCCTATCATAATTGGAAGACCGTAATATATCCAAAGGATTAAAACTAATAAGGGAATTGCTCTTACGATTTCGACATAAGTTATATTGAAATAACTTAAAAATTTATTATTAGATAAAGATGGGAGGGCAACTATCAAACCTATAATCATAGCCAGTACTATGGATACTACTGAAATATAAATAGTTGTTGTAATACCGCTTATTAAAAACTTAAGATTTGTTAGACCTTCTATATTATCAGGGCTTAATATATACCAACCCCATTCATAGTTAGAACTACATCCCTGAAGCAAAAATAGAATAGAGATTAATTTTATAAATTTCACTATTTAACTATATTTGTTAATGGAGGGTATTGAAACTTAAATTATAAGCTTTTTAAATTGTACTTAGATAGTAATTTCTTAAAATAACCTGAAGCTTGCTTCTTTTTAATCCAATTACTTACATAATCATTCCAAACTTTATCTCCTTTTGGAACCATCATCGCTAAAAATGCTGGATTTTTTCCACCATCAGGAACTATAGCTAATTGAGGATATTTAATAATTAATTTATTCGCTTCAGTTGAACTCGTAATATTTCCATCAGCTCTGCCCGCAAGAACCTCTTGAAAATCTCTAGCCGGGGCTTCAACAGATTGTAGTTTTGATTTCGGAAAAAATTCTTTTGCTTTTTCTTCTTGAGAAGTACCTAATGTTGTTGCAATTTTCACATTACTATTATTTAGCGACTCCCAAGTAGGAAATTTTTTTAAATTCTTTTTTAAAACAAGCGGTACAGTTGCGTACTTGTAATATGTAGTAGTAAAACCAGCTACTTCAGCTCTTTTTGGAGTTTTAGTTACACTTGTTGAAATATCGTATCGATCAGCTGTAATCCCAGCCACAATTGTTTTCCACTCTGCAGGCACAAACTTAATTTTTACGCCCATATCTTTTGCAAGTTCTCTCATGACATCAATGTCAAAACCTTTATATTTGTTAGTAGCTGGATCTTTCATGGACATTGGATCCCAATCTCCAGTCGTTCCAACTCTTAACTCTCCATTTTTTTTAATCGTTTGAAGTTTAGACTCCGCGTTTGCAGATGCGGTAATTAATAATAAGGTAAAAAGTACTATAATTTTTTTCATGTTTTCTTTTAACTTTTCAGTCGTTAATTTTCCAAACGCATATTGCCCCACATAATGGTTGACTAAAGTAAAATTTTTTTCTATAAAAGAACAAAATAAGAACATTTATGGAGCTGAAAATACCTTATTACATACACAAAGTAGGAGCGGGTTTTCCATCTCCTGCAACAGATTATATAGAGGATGATGTAGATCTAAATCATCATCTTATAAAAAATTCGCCAGCAACATTTATAATTAGAGTTCAAGGCAAGTCTATGAATAGTGTAGGAATCTACGATGGTGATTTATTAATAGTAGATCGAAGTATTAACCCAAAAAATCTTTCAACAGTTATAGCCAATGTTAACGATGAATTAGTGGTGAAAACAATCCTGAAAGAAAAAGGGGAAACATTTTTAACATCTGGATCTAAAAAAAAATCAGAAAGAATTCATTTAGCAAAAGATCAAGAAGTAATTATTTGGGGAGTGGTAACTTATGTCATCCATCAAGTACACAACTAAGAAAAATAGAATAGCCTTAGTAGATTGTAATTCATTTTACGTATCCTGTGAGAGACTTTTTAATCCTAAGATACAAAAAAAAGCTGTAGTAGTTTTATCAAATAATGATGGATGTGTAATATCTAGATCAAGAGAAGCAAAAGATTTAGGTATTAAAATGGGAGAGCCCTACTTCAAAGTAAAAGAATTAGTAAAAAAAAATAAAGTTGAAGTATATTCATCAAACTATGCATTGTATGGAGATATATCGAGAAGAGTTATGAAAGTATTAAAAACTTTTTCACCAAAAGTAGAAATTTATTCAATCGATGAAGCTTTTATTGATTTATCTTTTATAGATGAAAAAGGAGTTGAGGACTATGGAAGAGAGATAAGATCAAGAGTTCTTAAGTGGACGGGTATACCAACAAGCGTAGGTATAGCCAGCACAAAAACATTAAGTAAAGTAGCCAATCATATAGCAAAAAAAGAAAAAGCAGGTGTAATTTATTTAAATACAAATATTGATGAAAGGTTAAAAAAATTTCCAATTGAAGATGTTTGGGGGGTAGGTAAACAGCTATCTAAGTTTTACCATAAGAACAATATAAGCAACGCTTATGATTTAAAAAATGTTTCAAACACGTGGGTAAAAAAAGGAACAAATGTTTTAGGCGCAAAAACAGCGATGGAACTAAGAGGAATACCTTGTATTGACTTACAAATAGATCAAGAAAAAAGGAAGAATTGTTGTGTCTCAAGATCATTTGGTAGAAAAGTAAAAGATTTAAATGAATTAGAGGAATCAGTTATTACACATTGCTTGAATGCAGCAGAAAAAATTAGAGCTGATGATCAAATAGCAAAAACAATAACAGTATTTATCAGAACAAGTCCATTTGATAAAAATAGAAGATACTACTCTAATTCAAAAACAATAGATTTAGCAATCCCTACTAGTAATAGCATAGAATTAATAAAAAATGCTGTTAAAGCACTAACCGATATATACAAATACGGTTATGCTTATCAAAAAGCTGGAATAATCTTATCAGGATTGAAAGATGCAAATCAAAATGATCAGAATCTTTTAACTCCACTTCTTGAAAACAAATCTAAGAAATTAATGAAAGCTATAGATTATACTAATACAAAATACGGACGATATGCGATCAGTATAGCTCAAGCAGGACTAAGCAAAGGTTGGAAAATGAGAAGAGAACATTCATCTAAAATAGATACTGCTTCATTTGACTCTTTGCCTAAAATAGTAGTATAAAAAAATACGGGGTGTCAGAAAGACTGAGATTATACCCGACGAACCTGACCGGTAATTCAGTAAGGGAGCTATGGATAAAATACTTTTATCGCAACAAACAACAATAGCTATCACAATATTAATTGGCCTGTTCTTTATATGGCTGGGTTACTTAAATAATAAAAAAATATTTAATAATAAAAATTATATTGTTGGTGATAGGGATGAAAATACATTTTCATTAACTTCGAGCCTAACAGCATCAGCTCTGGGAGCTTGGATTTTATTTGGCCCTCCTTCTGCAGCAACTTGGGGAGGGATAGGTGCCGTAATCGGTTATGCATTAGGTACGGCCGCGCCAATGTTATTTCTTTACAATTTTGGCCCTAAAATCCGAAAAGAATTTCCAAACGGTTTAACACTAACTGAATTTATACAAAAAAGATTTGGTCAAACTATATTAAAATTAAGTTTATTTTTAATACTATTTTATTTGATAATTTTTTTAATTGCTGAGGTGACGGCTATAGCATTTTTATTAAATTATATTTCAAAAATTCCATTATGGGTTACCGCAGGTTTAACCTTAATCATTTGTTTACTTTATATATTAAGAGGGGGTTTTAAACTTTCAATTATTACTGACAAATATCAGTTTATTTTTATAATGTGCATTATTTTATTTTCATTAATTTTAGTTTTAAGCAACTTAAATCTAACTAGCTATGAAATAATAAAAATAAATTCACCACAATTAATTAGCAAAGATTATTTACCCAACTACACAGCTGGTTTAACTTTTTTCATAGCGGTGGCTTGTACCAATTTATTTCATCAAGGAAATTGGCAAAGAGTTTTTTCAGCAAAAAATAATTCAATTTTAAAAAAAAGTTTAATTAATTCATCTATTTTAATTTTTATAATAGTTTTTTGGATGGGATATTCAGGTTTAATATCTTTTTCATTAAATTCAAAAGTTACTCCAGATCTTGCTTTCTTTAATTTAATTCTAGATGAAAAAAAATCTCTTATAGTTGTGTCAGTATTAATTTTAGCATTGTCATTAACATTAAGTACCATTGACACATTAATAAATGCTATTTCAAGTTTGCTAATCGTGAATGGTGGTCAAATAAATAAAATGGTTAAAGGAAAAAAAATTAAAGAAAAAACAAATTTTATTATTTTATTTATATGTTCTATAGTTTTTGTTTTTGCATCAAGAGGATATAGCATATTATACTTATTTTTACTGGCTGATCTTCTTTGCTGTGCTGCTGTTGTTACAATTTTTTATGGTTTTTTTAACAAAAATATTAATCCTAAACTTGCAGCTTATTCAATAATTCTTGGTTTAATTTTTGGTCTGTTGTTTTTTCCAAGTCAAAATTTTGAGACAAGTATTTTAGTAGGAAATTTGATATCTATTGATAATTTTTCAATTTTTATTAGAACAAATCTACTTTTCATATCTTTTCTTATATCTCTATTTGCTCCTCTTATAATAATTTTATTTCATTCTTTACGCAATTCATTAAGGTAAATTATTACTGCTATCCATATAAATAAAAAACTTATTAATTTTTCAATTTCAAGTGGTTGACCAAGGTAAAATATACTTAAAAAAAATTGAGCTGTTGGTGTCAAAAAAAATATCATGCTCGCAGGTCCTATTCCTATTAATTCAAATCCTTTTATGTACATAAAGAGAGGAACGAGTGTCATAAATCCTGCAAAAAACAAATAAAAAGATAATGTAGGATTATCAAATCCAAAGACATTTGTATTATTGAAAACAAGAAAGCTGAATAAAATTAATGCTATTGGGGATATCAACAAAGTTTCAAAAAATAATCCTATATCTGAAGAAATATTTATTTTTTTTCTTATTAAAGTATAAAAACTAAATGTGATTGCGACTATTAAACCAATCCATGGAATATTCTTAAATTCAATTAGTAAATAAATTATAGATAAAAAAACAAGGAATATAGCGATTGATTTATTTCTATTAATTTTTTCTTTTAAAAATATCTTTCCCAAAAAAACACTTAATATAGGAAAAATATAATATCCAAGCGATGCATCTAGCATATTGTTTACTGAGATAGAATAAAGCCATGTAAACCAATTAATAGAAACTAAAACTCCAGTAAGAAATAATAAACCTAAGGTATTTAGAGATTTAGATATTTTTTTAAATTCTGACCATTTTCCAAAATAAAAGGTTGTAAATACTAAAAGCACTGTTGTCCAAATAGTACGATGTATTGTCAATTCAACAGGCGACGCAAAAGACACAAATTTGAAATAAATTACACCAATGATACCCCACCAAAAAGAAGCGCCTACAGTAAATAAAGATCCTTCAAATAATTTTTTTTTCATTTCACCATTTTTTTGATTGATTTATATGGTAATAATTTAATAATTAGTACTAAATAACACTGGAAATACGGAAGAGTGGGTGAGCGGTTGAAACCAGTTGGTTGCTAACTAACCGTACGAGTAACATCGTACCGAGAGTTCGAATCTCTCCTCTTCCGCCAGTTATTTAAAAAATTCCTCAATTTTAACTGGTTCCTTACTAATCATGTATTTATATACATTAACGTTTTCCAGAACTCTCTGAACATAATTCCTAGTTTCTTTAAACCTTATTAATTCAATCCAGTCTATATAACTTAATTGATTTTTAGTTGGATCACCATTAACTCTTCTCCAAGTTTTTACCCTATTAGGACCCGCGTTATAGGCTGCTATTGCGAATGGATAAACTCCGTTATAATCTGTTAATAATCCGTCAAAATAATAAGACCCTAATTTAATATTATAAATAGGATCATCTGTTAAACCACTAATGCTATAAGGCAGCTTTGCTTGCTTTGCTACAATCTTTGCGGTGTATTTCATTAACTGCATCATGCCTCTAGCACCAGCATAACTGTTTGCTTTACTATCAAATTCACTTTCTTGTCTTATAATAGCGTGTATCATTTCACTTGGGGGCATAGGTTTGTTGTTAATTTCTCTTGGCGTTGAAATAATCGGATAATTATATTTTAAATAAAATCTTTTTTCATAAGAAGCTTTTTTAGAAATTTGAATAGCAAAATCATATCTCTCTATTTCTGTAGATAACTTTGCTGCTAATACTTCGCTACCTTGCTCAATATTTAAATTTGCTAGATGTTTAAGCACATCTTTTGAATATTTTGTGTGATCTAGCTCTTTAAGAATTTTAATAATTCTAACAAGTCTATTTTTTGAGAATTCTTTTTCATAATCTTTGGAATATGAAGCATCTTCTTTTAAAGTAAATTCTCCTCCATAATTAATTTCTTTGAAACTAAGTTGTCCATAATATGTTGTTAAAAATTTTGAGCCAGCTTTAAAATATTCTTCAGCTTTTTTTGTGTTTCCGGTTTCTTGATATGACTTTCCTAACCAGTAAGCACCCCTTGCTACACTAATAGGATAACTTACATTGTCATAAAAATTTAAAAAATGGTTTATAGCATATTCTTGTGATTTAAGGAATGAATGAGCAATCCAACCCGCTAACCACTCAGCTTCTGCAAATTCTGGCCCTGAAGAGAGTGAGTGTTCACTTGCTACTTTATAAGCAGTTTTATACCTTTTTTTATAAATTAAACTTCTAACTATACTCTCTCTTTGCTTCCACCATAGGTCAGCTCTTACTAATTCTTCCTCTGATCTATTTGAATTATCGTAAAGAATTTGAAGAGAAGACTCTAACCTTCCTCTTCTGTTTCTCCATTTTAATCTATCGTATTCAAGTCCAATATCTTTTTTAAATCTATCAGGAACTTTTGCAATAGCATTATCAACTCCATAAGAATTACTCATTAATATTTGTCTAGCGTTATATAAGGCTTTAAAATCTGATGGCAAATAAACAAGCATTCTCTTAAGATCCCAATATTTTCTGTTCCAGGCCAAATAATCTGCTCTTTTAATATGATCTTCACTATCTAATATTGATTTGAATTTCTTTCGATAAAATCTTAATTGACTCTTACTTAAATCTGCATTTATCCAACCTTCCTTTACTAATTCTTTAGAATTATTAATATCTTTAAGATCAAAATATGCTTCACCTAATTTTAGTTTTCCTGTACCGCTAACAGGCGGAAAATCTTCAAACCATCTAATTATATTTTTAGGAGAGGAATTTTTGAGATAAATTTTTTGTTCAGCTAAATATTGTAATCTTCCTATTCTTGGAAAATCTGAATTATTTCTTATAAAAGTTTCATATGTTGAAAATGTTGCATTGTTTGAACTCTTCATTAAATAAAGCCACTGAACAAATAATTTAAAGTCTTTATCTTTTATTTTTTCAGATGTTTTGTATCCAGTAATCACTTTTCCTGATTTTATTTGACCAAATGCTATTTTTGCCCTTTCAAAATCTTTTTGACTTAAAAACTTTGATTTTTTTACTGAAGCAGTTGTTTTTCTAATTGTTTTTGGCTTTTTTTGAGGTAATACGAAAGCATCGACATTAATTTTTTTTTCAATTTTTTTTACTATTTTTTCTTCTTCCTTTGTTTTTATTTTAACTTTCTCTTTAACCTCATCCTTTTTTTGAGTAGTTTCAGTTTTAATAATTGGTTTTGATTGTGGTAATAAGTCTTTACTTGATGCTCTAGGCTTTTCAATTTTTTTAAAAACTGAAGGTTTGTCTTTAGGCAATATGAAATTTTCATCAGCTAAACTGATGTGATTTGTATCAATTAAAAGCAATAAAATAGCTAGACTAATTAATCGAATAAGCATAAAAATAGATAATAATTAATCTTATATTGATTTATGTTCAAAGGTTCAATCGTAGCGTTAATAACACCGTTTAAAAATAATAAATTAGACGAGGCCAATTATAGTGAAATATTACACCACCATCTTAAAAATGGCACTAATGGCGTTGTACCGGCTGGCACAACTGGTGAGTCTCCAACTTTATCTCATATTGAACATAAAAAAGTAATTGAGATAGCAATTAAAGAATGTAAAGGTAAAATTCCAGTTATAGCTGGTACTGGCTCTAATTCTACTTCAGAAGCAATAGAACTTTCTAAACACGCAGAAAATGCTGGTGCAGACGGTCTACTGATTGTAACGCCATATTATAACAAACCAACTCAGGAAGGATTATACCAACATTATAAATCAATTAATGACAGTGTAGGTATTCCAATCATCATTTATAATATACCTTCTAGATCTGTTATTGATATGACAGTAGATACAATGGCAAGATTATATGAGTTAAAAAATATTAAAGGTGTAAAAGATGCTACAGGTGATTTAAGCAGGGTATCTATGCAGCTTAACAAAATGGGAAAAGAGTTTATCCAATTAACCGGAGAGGATGATAATGCACTGGAATTTAATAAAAGGGGAGGCGTTGGTTGTATAAGTGTTACCGCTAACGTTGCAACAAAACTTTGCGCTGATTTTCATAAAGCCTCCTTGTCGAAAGACAATGAAACTGCACAATCGATTAATAATCTTTTGTCTCCATTACATAAAGCACTCTTCATTGAAAGCAATCCTTCACCGGTAAAATACGCTGCATCTCTTTTAAAGCTTTCTCCGGCAGAAGTAAGACTGCCATTAGTACAAGTAACTGAAAAAACAAAAAAAGAAGTAGAAAAAGCACTTAAATTTGCAAAACTACTCTAATGAAATCAAAAAATGTTTCTCAAAAAATTATTTGCTTAAACCGCAAAGCAAGTTTTAATTACTATTTTAAAGAATTATATGAAGCTGGAATTGTGTTAAAAGGGTCCGAGGTGAAATCATTACGAATTGGCAAAGGAAGTATAGCTGACTCTTATGCTGTAGACATAGGAGGTGAAATATTTTTAATTAATTCACATATTCCATTGTATAAGCAATCTTCATACAATAATCATGATCCAAAAAGAGAGAGAAAATTACTACTGTCAAAAAAACAAATTAATACTCTAATTGGTAGAATTAATCAGGAAGGAATGACCATTGTACCAACAAAAATGTATTTTTATAAAGGTAAAGCAAAAATACAAGTAGCTGTAGGTAAAGGGAAAAAATTATATGATAAAAGGTTAGTTAAGAAAAAAAGAGATTGGCAGAGAGAAAAAGCAAAAATTTTTAGTAGAAAAAACAAATGATTTATTTAAATATAGGATCAAATCTTCCGTTAGAGGAGGGAGGTAGAGAAACCAATATATTAAAAGCAATAAACCACTTAAAGAATTTAAATTTAAATTTAATAAAAATATCGAGTTTTTATGAAACTCCATCATACCCAAATAGTTTAGATCCAAAATTTATAAATCTATGTGTCAAATTTGAAAGCAACCTTAAAGCAATTGAGTTACTCAATGAATTAAAAAAAATTGAAAAAAAACTTGGAAGAACTCGGATTGAAAAGAATGAGCCCAGAACATGTGATATAGATATAATCGATTTTAACGGTGAAATTATTAAAAACGACGAACTAGAAACACCACACCCAAGGCTACATTTAAGAAATTTTGTAATTTATCCTTTAAAAGAGATTGAACCTAATTGGTTTCATCCGATATTTAATAAAAATATAGATAGTTTTTTTCAAAAACTGGACAAAAATTCTCATAATGAGATTACAAGATTAAGTAAAAGTGATATATTGTTATCATGATTAATAATAATGAGCTTATAAACGAAATCGAGTCATATAATAAATTTCTTAATCATAACACTCTCAACAAGGCATTCAAATTTGCTATAGATGCTCATAAAAATCAAAAGAGAGATGAAGGAGTTCCATATATTATTCATCCAGTTGCTGTAGCTAAAATTTTAACGGATTTGAAGTTAGACAGCGCTACAATTACAACAGGTTTATTACATGACACAATAGAAGATACAAAAGTTACGTACGAAACAGTTAAAAAAGAATTTGGAGAAGAAGTGGCAAATTTAGTTGAAGGAGTTACAAAAATATCTGCTTTGGAAGATAAAGCTACTGATAACTCTAAAGCAGAAAATTTTAGAAAATTAATTATCGCCACATCTAAAGATATTCGTGTTTTATTGGTAAAACTAGCAGACAGGTTACACAATATGAGAACAATAAAATTTTTAAAAGATAAAGATAAAATGGTTAGAAAAGCAAAAGAAACTATGGAAATTTATGCTCCTTTAGCAGATAGAATGGGAATGAATAGAATAAGAGATGAATTAGAAGACTTGTCATTTGAAATATTAAATAAAGAAGCAAGAGATTTAATACAAGAAAGACTTAAATTTATAAAAAATAATAGAGATGATAATTTTAAGATAATTTCTGCAGAACTTATAGATTTATTAAAACAAAATGGAGTAACAGCAAAAATTGCCGGTAGAGAAAAAACTCCTTTTTCGATTTGGCGTAAAATGCAAAATAAAAAAATATCGCTAGAACAATTAACCGATATAGTTGGTTTCAGAATCATACTTAGTTCTATTGAAGATTGCTATAAAACTTTAGGAATATTTCATTCCAAATATTCTGCAATACCAGGTAAATTTAAAGATTATATTTCAACACCAAAAATAAACAAGTATAAATCTATCCATACAGCTTTAATTGGTCCTTATAAACAAAGAATTGAAATTCAAATAAGAACATATGATATGCATGAATTTGCTGAAAGAGGAATCGCATCTCATTGGAAATATAAGTCCTCAGAAAAATTTTCTGAACTTTCTTGGAAAGAATATGATTGGTTAAGAGACTTAGTTGAAATTATAGAAACAGGAAATAGTCCTGAACATTATTATGAATTTACAAAACTGCAGATGTTTCAAGATAATGTTTTTTGTTTCACACCTAAAGGAGCGGTAATTAAATTACCTAAGAATGGAACACCAATTGATTTTGCATATGCAGTACATACCAAAGTAGGAGATGCAGCTATTGGATGTGAGATAAACGGTAAAGAAATGCCAGTGCAAACAATTTTAAAAAATGGCGACATGGTTAAAATCCTTACTTCCTCAAATGTCTCCCCATCACTTCATTGGTTATCCTCTTCAAAAACAGGAAAAGCTAGAGCAGCTATTAGAAGATATTGGCAGGGAAGAAATAGCAATAAATCAACACAAAAAAAAGTTTATAATACTTCTTTAATTATCGACTTACCTCACAATCCTGGTGTTCTAGGCGAAATAAGTACTCTAATAGGCATGAATGAAAGTAATATTATAAATATTGAATTATTAGAAAGAAAAGAAAATTATTTACAATTTTCTTTTGAAATTCAGATTAAAGATTTGAAAAATTTTACAAACTTGATAAGTCAAATAAAACAAAAAGATTATAAATTTAAAATAGTTAGACATAAAAACAAAAAAAATGCTTTCTTACAAAGAATCTTTGAAAATTTTAAAAGAGGCTAATGCTCTAATTGAAGGTCATTTTATTCTGTCTTCAGGTTTACATAGTCCACAGTATGTTCAATGTGCTCAATTAATGAGTAAACCAGAACATGCTACCAAAATTTGCAAATCTCTTGCAGCAAAAATAAAAGATGAGCTTCCGGATTTTGATATTATTCTATCACCAGCTATGGGCGGAATATTGGTTGGGTATGAAATAGGAAAATTGCTTAATAAAGAAACTATATTTTCTGAGCGTGTAAATGGTAAATTTGAATTAAGAAGAGACTTTTTAATAAAAAAAAATCAAAAAGTTCTTATTATAGAAGATGTAATAACTACGGGTAAATCGAGTTTAGAATGTTCAAAATTAGCAATAGATCAAAAAGCATCAATAATAGGATATGGATGCATTATTGATAGATCAAATGATAAATCTTCTTTAAAACAAAAAATAGTTTCACAAGTTAAGTTAAATATTCCAACTTATTCAGAAAATAATTTACCAAATGATTTATTAGCCCTTAAGGCAGTAAAACCTGGAAGTAGAAATCTTTAATGGGAAAAATAAGACTTGGTGTTAATATTGATCACGTTGCAACAGTAAGAAATGCTAGAGGAGAAAATTACCCAAGTCCTGCTAGAGCAGCCTTACTAGCTCAAAAAAATGGAGCAGACTCAGTTACAATTCACCTTAGAGAGGATAGACGTCATATTAGAGAAAAAGATCTTAAA
>CACHJN010000012.1 GCA_902580115.1 uncultured Pelagibacteraceae bacterium
CTACTGTTGATTTAATCTTATTTTTTTTTATGTGTTTTTTTATTAAAACAAGTTGTTGAAAATCTTTTTTTCCAAGAGCAATATACTTTGGTTTAAGTATTTCTATAAATCTATTAACAACATCTAAAACTCCCCTAAAATGTCCAGGCCTGAATTTACCACATAGTTTTTTTGAAAATGAATGTAAATAAATCCTATTCTTAGTATTAAAAGAAAATATATCTTTGTAAGTGGGATAATATAAATATTTTACTTTTAATTTTTTGAGAATTCTAACATCTTTTTTAAAATTTCTAGGATAAGAAAGAAAATCATTTTTGGAATTAAACTGTCTTGGATTAACAAATATACTAACTAAGGTATTATTATTTTTTCTTTTTGCCCTTTTTATTAATATTTCATGTCCTTTGTGTAGACCACCCATTGTTGGTATAAAAGAAAAGGAATTTATCTTGTTTATCTGCTTGTAAAGGTCTTTTTTTTGCCTAATTATTTTCATTTATAAATCGTAGTGATATTAATTAATAAAAGAATCATATGATAAAACAAGCCATTATTCCACTAGCTGGTTTAGGTACAAGATTACTACCTTTAACAAGTGTAATCCCTAAAGAATTATTGCCAATTAACGGCAAACCAAATTTACAATATATATTAGACGAATGTATTAATGCAGGTGTGAGGGAATTCATATTTATAATATCAGAAAAAAAACTATCGATTAAAAAATATTTTTTTAATGATAGTTTTTATAAAAAAATAATAAAAAAGAAAAAAGATAAAAGGTTATTTGAAGAGTATAAAAAAATAAAAAGATATCAAAAAATGATAAAATTTGTTTACCAAAATAAACCAAAAGGAACAGGTGATGCAGTTTTAAAATGCCAAAAATTTATAAAAAATAAATACTTTTTAATGCTTTTGCCTGATGACTTAATAATAAAAAATAATTGTTCAAAAGAAATGATACGTTTACATAAAAAAACTAAAGGATCTATAATTGCTACAAAAAGAGTAGAGAGAAAATCAGTATCAAGATGGGGAATTTTATCAATTAAAAATAAAAAAAAAAATTATTTTCAAATTAAAGATGTTGTGGAAAAGCCTAGCATTAAAAAAGCGCCATCGAATTTCGCTATTATCGGAAGATATATATTGCCTGCAAAAATTTTTGGTGAAATTAAAAAACTAAAACCCGGACAAGGAAGAGAGATACATATTACTGACGCAATAAAAAATTTAATAAAAAAAGAAAATAAATTTTATGGAAATATTTTTACAGGTAAATATTTAGATTGTGGCACTTTAAGTGGATATGTTAATTCAGGAATTCAAATATTTAAAGGAAAATAAATGAAACTATGTATGATAGGAACTGGTTACGTTGGGTTAGTTAGTGGGGTCTGCTTTGCTGACATAGGTAACCAGGTTATTTGCGTTGATAAAGATAAAAACAAAATAGATAAACTTAACTCCGGAATTTCTCCAATCTATGAACCGGGATTAGATGAATTAATTAAAAAAAATTTTATAGCTAATCGTCTCTCATTCACTACAAATATTGATAAAGCTATCCGCATTTCAGACATAATCTTCATATGTGTGGGAACTCCTACAAGAAAAAGATCAATAAAAGTTGATTTATCTTTTATTTATAAATGTACAAAAGAAATATTAAAATATTCAAAAAAAAAAAAAATTATTGTTACTAAGTCCACTGTACCAGTAGGAACGGGTGATGAGATTGAAAAAATGTTAAAAAAAAAGAAAAAACTTTTTACAATAATCTCTAATCCTGAATTCTTACGAGAGGGTGAAGCAATACGTGATTTTAGATATCCTGATAGAATTGTAATAGGATCTAACGAAAAAAAAGCCTTTAATATTATGAAAAAACTTTATGCACCATTAATTAATAAGGGTTCAAAATTTTTTAATACTTCAAGAAGAGGAGCTGAGCTAATAAAGTATGCATCAAATGCTTTTCTCGCAACCAAAATTACTTTTATTAATGAACTTGCCAACTTGTGTGAAAAATCTGGAGTAAATATAGAAGATATTTCATTAGGTATGGGTTCTGACAGCAGAATAGGTAGCAGGTTTTTAAGAGCTGGGCCAGCTTATGGGGGGTCATGTTTTCCTAAAGATACTAAAGGACTCGTATCAGCCGCAGATAGATATAAAATAAATCTATCAGTTGTTAAATCAGTTATTAAATCTAATCAAGAAAGAATAAATCTGCTCACTCAGAGAATTCATAAAATTTTGGGTTCAAATATTAAAAATAAAAAAATTTCTTTCTTAGGCGTTACATTTAAACCCAACACTGATGATATGAGAGATTCTACTAGCCTCAAAATGATACCTTATCTTTGCAAAAAAGGAGCAATAGTTAACTACTATGATCCCTCTGGAGAAAAAAAAGAATTTAAAAAAATTAAAAACTGTAACTACAGAAATAATATAAAATCAAATTGTAATGGAGCAGATTTAGTAGTTTTACTTACTGAGTGGGACGAATTTAAATCAATAGATTTAAAAAAAATTGTTAAAAATAGTAAATTTAAAGTGTACGACTTAAGAAATCTTTATTCTGCTGAAGAAATGAAAAAAAATAAAATTAAGTACTTCTCAGTTGGTAGGCCAAATATTAATTAAGTTCAAAGATAGCATCAACTTCTACTGCAACTCCTAAAGGTAAACTATTTACACTCACTGCAGCTCGAGTGTGTTCACCTTTTTTATCAAAAATCTTAGCTATTATATCTGAAGCGCCGTTTATAATTTTTGGCTGATCTTTAAAATCATCTGTTGAATTAACATAGCCTGTTAATTTGATACAAGATTTAACTTTATTCAAATCTCCTCCACAAGCACTTTTAACATGAGCAACAATACTTAAACCACATCTCTCGGCAGCTTTATAACCTTTCTCTAAATCTAAATCCTTTCCAATCTTACCTATTATAAGTTTTGCATTTTCATCAATAGATATTTGACCAGAAATATATAATAGTTTTCCAACAATCTTAGTAGCAACATATGCTCCTACTGGTGCTTTTGGTTCCGGCAAATTAATCTTTAACTCTTTTAATTTATTTTCTACAGACATTATTTCCTTTGTTTAAATTGGTCATGCTTTTTTTTTAAATTTTCAGGAATCTTTTTCAATTGAGAAACTCCATCGCCCGCTTTTCTTTTTTGAAATTCTTTTGTTTCATTAACAAAATTTTTTGTTTTACAAGCTACGTCAAATGTTCTACATTTTTTTTCTTCAGCAGATATAAAGCTATTAAAGCTAAATATCAAAACGACAATTAATAATATTTTAATCATTTTTTTCTCCTTTTTTTTGTTTTATCATATTCTCTTCTTTTTTCGATTAATATCAATGCTTCTTCCATAGTAATTTCAGTAGGGTCTTTGTCTTCTGGTATCGTTGCATTCAATGATTTATATTTTATATAAGGACCATATTGACCTTTCATTACTCTTACTGGTTTTTTATCTTCTGGATGCTCTCCAATATTTTTAATTTCAGATGAAGAAACTCTTCCAGGCTTTGCCTCAGATATTAAAGTTATAGCTCTGTTAAGCCCAATGGAAAAAAGATCTTCAATAGTTTCAAGTCTAGCTGACTTGTTAGCACATTTTAGGTAAGGACCAAATCTTCCAACATTAATAGTTATATCTTCATTAAGCTCAGGATGTTTGCCAATACTTTTTGGTAATGAGCATAAGTATTTCGCTTTTTCCAAATCAACATCTTCTAAAGATAGACCTTTTGGAATTGAGACATTTTTTAAATTATCATTATTTTGTTTTTTTGACTTTTTTTTCTTCTTTGGTTTTTCGATTTCTTCATCATTTAACTGATATTGTAAATAAGGACCAAATCTCCCATTCTTTAAAAAAATTTCTTTCCCATCGTCGTTTTTTCCTATTAATTTTGGTTCAGCTAGAAAAGATTGCTGTGAAGCTTTAGCTTTTGATAGGGGCCTGGTAAATTTACACTCAGGGTAGTTTGAACAACCTATAAAAGCACCACCTCTAAAGCTATTTTTAAGACTTAATACTCCATTTTCACAAATTTTACATTTTCTATCAATTTGATTATCTTCATTTTTATCAAATATTAAATCACCTAAACTTTCATTAAGTAAATCTAATACTTCTCTAGTCCTAATATCTTTTACAGAGCCCACATCATTATAAAAACTTTTCCAAAAAGTTTCTAAGACCTTAAGATAATTAGTTTTACCGCTAGTTATTTCATCAAGTTGATTTTCTAAATCTGCTGTAAAATTATAGTCAACATATTTAGAAAATAATTTTTCCAAAAATGCTGATAATAATTTACCTCTGTCAGTAGGGTGAAATCGTTTATTCAAAAATTCTGTGTAATTTCTAGTTGATAAAACTGATATAATGCTAGCATACGTAGATGGTCTACCAATACCTAATTCTTCCATTTTTTTCACTAAACTTGCCTCTGAATATCTTGGAGGAGGTGATGTAAAATGCTGTTCATCAATTAATTCTCCTAGAGATAGTTTTTCTCCAATTTTAACTTCTGGTAATATATTTTTTTCTTCATCATTGTTTTGAAAAGAATAAATTTTTAAAAATCCATCAAATTTAATTACAGAACCGCTAGAAGTAAACTGTACGCTGTCATCTTTTGAATGAATTTGAATAGTGTTTCTATTAAATTCCGCGGCTTTCATTTGTGATGCTAGGGCTCTCGACCATATTAAATCATATAATTTAAATTGATCTGTACTTAAATATTTTTTCATTTCATCAGGTTTTTTTTTAATATCTGTAGGTCTAATTGCTTCATGTGCCTCTTGAGCATTTTTAGCTTTTTTCCCTTGATAACTATTTGGATTATCTGGTAAGTAATTTTTCCCAAGATCGCCTTCAACAAAAGATCTAAATTCTTTGACTGCTTCATTAGAAATATTTGTTCCATCGGTTCTCATATAAGTGATAAGACCAATAGTCTCTCCATCAATTTCAATTCCTTGATATAATCGTTGTGCTATTTGCATTGTTCTTGAGGCACCGAATCCAAATTTTCCAGAAGAAGTTTGTTGAAGAGTAGATGTTGTGAAAGGTGCAGAAGGATTTCTTTTAACTATTTTTGAATTTACATCTTTGACAAAATATTCATGTTTATTAATAATTTCAGCTATCTTATTAATATCATTTTTATTTTTGAAACTAAATCTTTCAACTTTTTTGTCATTAATAAAATTTAGTTTTGAGAATATTTTTTTTTCTTTTAGGTTTTTAAAATTAACGTCGATAGTCCAATACTCTTCTGGCTTAAAAGATTCTATTTCGTGTTCTCTTTCAGTTATTAGTTTGAGAGCAACTGACTGAACTCTTCCAGCAGACTTTGATCCAGGAAGTTTAGTCCATAAAATAGGTGAGATGTTAAAACCAACAAGATAATCTAAAGCTCTTCTTGCTAGATAAGCTTTTACTAAAGTGTCTTCAATTTCTCTTGGATTATTTATACCGTTCAATACAGCATTTTTTGTAATCTCATTAAACACAACTCTTTCAAGTTTTTTTCCTTTTAATAGTTTTTTATCGTCTAAAACTTGTTTTACGTGCCATGCGATTGCTTCTCCCTCACGATCTGGGTCAGTTGCTAGGATTATTTTATCACTTTCTTTTGCGGCATCAGTAATTTCTTTTAAATATTTTTTAGAAAATGAGTCTAGCTCCCACTGCATCTCAAAATTTTTATCAGGATCTACAGAACCATTTTTTGATGGTAAATCTCTAATATGACCATAACTGGCTAAAACTTTATAGTCTGTTCCAAGATATTTATTTATTGTTTTAGCTTTTGCTGGACTTTCAACTATAACTAAATTCATATTTGAGACTTATTCAAAATTTAATATAAATGTCAAATTTATTTAAATTTAACACAAAAAAGCTTATAAATTAAAACTTAATTTTAGTTTCCTTTTTATCTTTTATTCTCAAAATATTTTGTTTGTGGGTATAAATAATTATCAAAAAAAATA
Source organism: uncultured Pelagibacteraceae bacterium (assembly GCA_902580115.1). Taxonomy (GTDB): domain Bacteria; phylum Pseudomonadota; class Alphaproteobacteria; order Pelagibacterales; family Pelagibacteraceae; genus Pelagilacustribacter. The sequence continues at coordinate 6,048 of CACHJN010000012.1, forward strand.
AAATTAAGAATATATTCTGGAAATTATTATCAAAAAATAAATTATAAATTATTAATGATAAAGATGCCAAAATAGACGAGAGAGAAGAATATCTAAATAAAAATAAAATAATTAACCATATCGCTCCAAAAATTAAAGCCAATTTAAATGATAAGGCTAAAATTATACCAACATAAACTGCTACTCCTTTACCACCTTTAAATTTTAGCCAGACAGGAAAGATATGACCTATGAAACAAATTAGTCCCGTTAAATATATTAGGTCAGGAAAATAAAAAAAAGAAACTTTAACCATTAAATATCCTTTACCAACATCAAAAAATAAGGTTAATAAAGCTAAAACTTTGTTGCCAGTCCGAAGCACATTAGTTGCACCTATGTTTCCGGATCCAATTTTTCTTACATCTTTTTTTAAAAAAAATTTAGTTAATATTAAACCAAAAGGTATAGAACCTATAATGTATGAACATAAAGATAAAATTATAATTTCCATTTTTTAAATTTTAAAAACAGGTTCACCTTTCAAAAAGGTCATCAAAACTTTACCCTGTAATCTTTTGTCTTCAATAGCGGTATTTTTAGATTTGGATTTTAAATTCCCTGCTTTGACCACCCATGGTTTATTTAAATCAATCACACAAATATCTGCATCGGAACCCTTTTTTAAAGTGCCTTTATTAATTTTAAGAATATTTGATGGATTTATTGTTAGACATTCAACTATCTTATTAAGTGGTAAAGACTCATTATGATACAGTTCTAGGGCTAAAGGTAAAAGAGTTTCAACACCTATTGCGCCAGTAGCTGCTTGAGCAAAAGGAAGTCTTTTACTTTCCTCATCTTCAGGAGTATGGTCTGAAACTATAACATCAATAAGTCCGTTTTTTATTCCCTCTACAAGTGCTTTTCTATCATCTTCCAATCGAAGGGGAGGAGACAATTTTAAAAATGTTTTAAAGACCCCAATATCATTTTCATTAAGGGAAATATTATTTATTGAAACCCCAACACTAAATTTTTTTCCGTTTAATTTATTTTTTTTAATAACATCTAAAGAATTCTGAGATGAAATTTGATTAATATGGTACCTACATGGGAATTCACTTAATAAAGAGAGATCTCTTTCTATAATAATTTTTTCAGCAATTGGTGATATTCCACTTAAACCAAGTCTATTAGATACTTCACCTTCATTTATACATCTATTTTTTGATAATTCGTAATCCTCAGCATGTTGCATAATCAAAACACCAATATCGGATGCATAATCCATTATCCTAGCCATAGTCTCTGTATTTTGAACTGTTTTGTTTACATCACTAAATCCAATAATTCCTTTTGCTGACAATAAACCAAATTCTGTCATCAGCTTACCTTCCATTTGTTTTGTAAGAGAAGCACATGGAAAGAGATTAATTTTTGATTTATCTCGTCCACGTCTCATTATAAAATCCACCATAGAGACATTATCTATAATAGGCTTTGTGTTAGGCATCGTTACAATAGAAGTTACACCACCTGCAAGAGCTGCTTGACTTAAAGTTCTAAAATTTTCTTTGTATTCAAATCCTGGTTCACCAACAAATGCTTTCATGTCAACGATACCAGGTATTATCAGATTTTTTTTTACATCAATTACTTCAGCATTTGGACAGTCTTTTTTAGTTACTTTTTTACCAATTGCTTTTACTTTTCCGTTTTTATCAATAATTATTGAACCCATTTCATCTAATTTTTGAGATGGGTCAACAATTCTAGCGTTTATTATAATTTTTTCATTCATTTACAATATAATTTTAAACATGCCATTCTAACAGCTACTCCAAGTTCAACCTGTTCTTTTACTAGACTTACATTAATATCATCAGCTAATTTAGTATCTATTTCTACACCTCTATTCATTGGGCCAGGATGCATGATCAAAGCATTTTTGTTAGCGAACTTTAATTTTTCTGGAGTTAAACCAAAGTACTCATAGTATTCTCTTTTAGAAGGAAGAAATGATCCTTGCATTCTTTCATTTTGTAATCTCAACATCATAACAATGTCACAACCATCTAAACCTTTTTTCATATTAGTGAAAGACTTCACACCCAATCTTTCAATTGATTTTGGCATTAATGTTTTAGGAGCAATTACATTTACTTCTGCTCCAAGCATGTTCATTAAATAAATATTTGATCTAGCAACTCTAGAATGTAGTATGTCTCCACAAATTGCTATCTTAAGACCTTCAATATTACCTTTACGACTAATTATTGTTAAAGCATCGAGCAATGCTTGAGTAGGGTGTTCTCTCCTACCATCACCTGCGTTAATTACAGCACAATTAACTTTTTGTGAAAGTAAATTTGGCGCTCCCGAGTCCTGGTGTCTTATTACAATTAAATCTGGATGCATAGCATTTAATGTCATAGCTGTATCAATAAGAGTTTCACCTTTTTTTAAAGCAGAGTTACTCATATTCATAGTCATAACATCAGCACCTAATCTTTTGCCAGCCAAGTCAAACGAACTTTGTGTTCTCGTCGAAGGTTCAAAAAATAAATTAATTTGAGTTTTGCCTCTTAATGTGTCCAGTTTTTTAGTATTACTTCTATTTAATTTTATGAAGGTCTTTGCTTCATTAAGAATTTTTTTAGCTTCTAAAATTGATAAGTTTTGAATACCTAAAAGATGTTTGGGTGAGTTTTTAATAGCTGAAATCTTTTTTATTACTGCCATTAAAATCAACTCTATAGGCCTTTTGCACTATCTTATCAAGTATTATTTTTATTTAAATAATCCAAAGCACCTTGTAATATGAATTGAGCCGCATTTTCGTCTAATTTTTGGACCTTTTTACTTACATTTATATCTAAATTGCTCGACAAATTGAAAGCCCCTTCACTTGATAATCTCTCATCCCACATTGTGATATTTTGTGTAACATCTTTTGATAAATTTAAAGCTAAGTCTTTTGCAGATTGAGATGAAGAACCAGATGAACCGTCCATATTTATGGGGTTTCCAATCACTATACCTTTAATAGTATTTTCATCGACTATTTTCTTTATTTCGGCCAAAAAACTAGAATAATCTTTTTTAATTATAGTTGTGTATGGAGTAGCAACTTTTTTATTTTCATCTGAAATAGCTATTCCTATACGCTTTTTTCCAGGATCAATGCCTATTAGCCTTGATTTTTTGTCTAGTTTTTTCTTAAATTCCTCAATATCCAACATTTATTTATTATATTTTATGATATTAATTTCCTATATAAATAACATAAATCACAGATGTCCATAGATAAAGATAAAATTAAACATATTAGTAAGTTAGCTAGAATTTCTATAGATTCAAAAAAATCTGACTCATTAGCTAAAGATTTAACATCTATATTCAAATTTATAGAGCAATTAAATGAGTTAAATACTGATAAAGTGGAGCCATTATCTTCAATTTTAAACACACCACTTAGAGCAAGAGAAGATAAAATAAATGATGGAAAAATAAGAGAGAAAATTCTTGAAAATTCGCCAAAAAAAAATGAGGAATTTTTTGTTGTTCCAAAGGTAATTGAATAATGTCAGAAATTATAAAAAAAAATTTATCAGAAATAATAGATTTAATAAAAAAAAAAGAGATTAAATCTGAAGAACTTGCCAATCTTTACATTGATAAAGTAAATAAAAGCAAAAAACTTAATTCGTATATAACTACCTGTTTTGAACATACAATTCAAAAATCAAAAGAATTCGATAAAAAACCTAATTTTAATTCTTTGCTCCCAGGAGTCCCATTAGCCGTAAAAGATCTTTTTTGTACTAGCGGATTTAAAACCACTGCTGGTAGTAAAATGCTTGAAAATTTTATACCTCAATATGAGTCCACTGTGACAGAAAATTTATGGAAAGAGGGAGCAATCTTACTCGGTAAATTGAATTGCGATGAATATGCCATGGGATCATCTAATGAAACAAGTTATTTTGGAAATGTTATAAATCCAATAGCTAAGGACACTGTTCCTGGTGGATCATCTGGTGGATCTGCATCTGCACTTGCAGCCGATTTAACTCCTGCAACAATAGGTACGGATACAGGCGGATCAATAAGACAGCCTGCTTCCTTCACTGGAACTATCGGATTAAAACCAACTTATGGTTTGTGTTCGCGTTGGGGGATTGTTGCATTTGCCTCATCACTTGATCAAGCTGGTCCAATGACTAAATCTGTCAAAGATTGTTCAATCATGTTAGAAGCTATGGCCGGCTTTGATAATAAAGACTCAACATCTATAGAAAAGAAAAAAGAAAATTATTCAAAAAATTTGAAAACAGATATTAAAGGTCTCAAAATTGGCATACCAAAGGAATATAGAGTTGAAAATATGCCAAAAGAAATTGATGAATTATGGAACAAGGGAAAAAGTATTTTAAAAGACTTAGGTGCTGACATAATTGATATCTCACTCCCTCACACAAAATATGCGCTGCCAACATATTATATAGTTGCACCAGCGGAAGCTTCTTCAAATTTGGCTAGATATGATGGAGTAAAGTATGGTTATAGATCATCAAAAGGAAATGATTTAATTGAAATGTATGAGAATACAAGATCCGAAGCATTTGGAGATGAGGTAAAGAGAAGAATCTTAATTGGTACTTACGTTTTATCATCAGGGTACTATGATGCTTATTATCTTAAAGCTCAAAAAGTTAGACAGCTTATTAAAAAAGATTTTGATGAAAATTTTAGCAAGGTAGATGCTATTTTGACACCATCAACACCAAGTTCTGCATTTAAAATTGGTGAAAAGACTAATGATCCTATTTCTATGTATCTAAATGATATATTTACAGTACCGGTAAATTTAGCTGGTTTACCCGCAATATCCGTACCAGCAGGCTTAGATAAAAAGGGCTATCCGCTAGGATTGCAGTTAATTGGAAAGACTTTAGATGAGCAAAATATATTGAATGTGGCTTATGCTTTTGAAAAAAATTGTAATTTTAAAAATGAAATAAAAAATTGGTGGTTATGAGTAAAGATAAATTTGATTATTTTATAAAAGGAGAGAAAAACAAGTATGAGGTAATAATTGGTTTAGAAGTTCATGCCCAAGTATCCTCAAACTCAAAACTTTTCTCTGGTTCTGCAACTAAATTTGGAGCTGAACCTAATAGCCAGGTAAGTCTTATAGACTCTGCTTTTCCTGGTATGCTTCCAGTTATAAATAAAGAGTGCATAAACCAAGCCATTAGGACTGGTTTAGGATTGAATGCTAAGATTAATAATAATTCTGTGTTTGATAGAAAAAACTATTTTTATGCAGACCTTCCTCAAGGTTATCAGATCTCACAGTATAAAAAACCTATCGTTGGTGAAGGTAAAGTTTTATTAGATATGCCGTATGGTTCAAAAGAGATTGGTATTGAAAGACTTCATCTAGAACAAGATGCAGGTAAAAGTATTCACGATATGGATCCATCAAGTACTTATGTCGATTTAAATCGTTCTGGAATTGCGTTAATGGAAATTGTGAGTAAACCAGATCTTCGATCTCCAGAAGAAGTTAATGCTTACATAAAAAAACTTAGAACTATAATGAGATATCTAGGAACTTGCGATGGCAACATGCAAGAAGGTTCATTAAGAGCAGATGTTAATGTATCGGTAAGAAAAGAAGGAGATAAAAATTTTGGGACAAGATGTGAAATAAAAAATGTAAACTCAATTAAATTTATGCAAATGGCAATAGAATATGAAGCTAAAAGGCAAGTTGAGTTATTAGATGATGGAAAAAAAATTGAGCAGGAAACTAGACTTTTTGATACAAAAAAAAATGAGACAAGATCCATGAGATCAAAAGAAGACGCCCATGATTATAGGTATTTTCCAGACCCTGACCTTTTGCCTCTCAAAATTGAACAAAAATTAATAGATGATTTAAAAAAATCTTTACCAGAGTTACCTGATAACAAAAAAGAAAGATTTATGAAAGATTACGGACTTAATTCATATGAAGCGAATGTATTAGTTTCCGAAAAAGAAATTTCAAATTATTATGAAGAGGTTGCAAAATTATCTGATAAAAAACTTGCAGCCACATGGATGATGGGAGATTTATTTGCAATGTTAAATGAGAAAGGACTTAATATATCCAAGTCACCTATCTCTGCTAAAAATTTTGCTGAATTGGTTCAATCAATAAAGTCAGGGGAAATTTCTGGCAGAATAGCAAAAGAAGTTTTTGAATTAATGGTAGAGAGCGGGGATAATCCTAAAAAAATTATCGAGTCAAAAGGTATGAAACAGCAGAGTGATCCCAAAGAATTAGAAAAAATTATCAATGAAATATTAACTAAGAACAAAGATAAAGTTGACCAGTATAAGTCCGGTAAAGAAAAATTATTTGGTTTTTTTGTTGGTCAAGTTATGAAACAATCAGGCGGAAAAGCTAATCCACAGTTAACAAACGATATCTTAAAAAAACTTTTAAAAGGCTAATTATGCCTAAAAAATTAGATTTAACTGATAATCTTGAAAAATATATTATTGATCATTCAGAAACTTTGTCTGACGTTCAGAATGAAATAATTCAGCATAATAAAAGTTTAGGAGATCAGCAAAGATTACAAATATCTATATCACAAGCTAAATTTCTACAAACGTTAATAAAAGTTTCAAATGCAAAAAAAATTTTAGAGATTGGTAGTTTTACAGGATTTAGTGCTTTATCTATGGCTATGGCACTTCCTGCTGATGGAATTTTAATTAGTTTAGATAAAAATCCCGAATTTAGCAACAAGGCTAAATACTTTTATGACAAAGCCAAAGAAAAAAGGATTAAACAAATTATAAAACCAGCTATAGAGAGTTTGAAAGAATTAAAAGATTCAAAAAAGTTATTTGATTTAATTTTTATTGACGCTGATAAAGAAAATTACCTAAATTATTATGAATCTTGTATGAATTTGATAGATAAAAAGGGTCTTATAGTTATCGATAATGTATTATGGCATGGCGAAGTTGCCGACGATGCAAATAACGATAAATTTACAAATATTATCAGGGATTTTAATAATCATATTAAACAAGATAAAAGGATTACAAAGAACATAGTTCCTATTGGAGATGGGTTAACTATTTGTATTAAAAAATAATGTTCACTATTTCTGGATTTTACAAGTTTAAAAAGATTAATTTCTTAAAAAAACACAAAACTTATATTGAAAACGAAATATCAAATACCAGTATTAGAGGATCAATTATAATTTCATCAGAAGGTATTAATGGATCTCTTGCAGGCAATAGCAAAGATATTTTTAAAATTTTAAAATTACTAAAAAAAGAATTTAAATTCACAGAATTTGATAGTAGCAATATTTCTACTAGTCGTTTTCAACCATTTCACAAAGCAAAAGTAAAAGTAAAAAAAGAAGTTGTACCACTTGGTTTGAAAATTAATAGTACAAGCAAAAGACGCAATAGGTATTTGTCTGGAAAATCTTGGAACAAGTTAATTATAAAAAAAGAAACTCTTTTGATTGACGTAAGAAAACCCTTTGAATATAGCGTTGGCACTTTTAAGAATGCAATGAACCCAAATATACAAAATTTTCGAGATTTTCCTAAATTTTTAAATAAAGTCGAAAAAACTAAACCTGTTGCGATGTTCTGCACCGGAGGCATTAGATGCGAAAAGGCATCAATTTTTTTAAAAAAAAAGGGTTTCAAAAACGTGTTTCAATTAAAAGGTGGAATACTTAATTATCTCAACAAAACTAAAAAAAAAGATAGTTTATGGAAA
>CACHJN010000013.1 GCA_902580115.1 uncultured Pelagibacteraceae bacterium
TCTGAAAAGTAAAAATATTAAATTTTTTAAAAATTTGAAGATAGATATATCTTCAACACAATTGAGAACTAAAATTATTAATGGAAATTAAAAAGATTAAAAGAATAATAGAAAGTACATTAAACAAAAATAAAGCAAATAATATAGTTACTATTGATCTTAAAAAAAAATCATATATTGCAGATTATATGATTATTGCCTCTGGCACATCTTCAAGGCATTTACAATCTTTGTCGGAAAATCTTTTACTAGAGCTTAAAAAATATGGATTAAATCATTGTAAAATAGAAGGTTATGAAAGCAGTGATTGGAAGCTTGTTGATACTATCGATATAATTGTACATTTATTCCATCCAGATAAAAGATCATTTTATGATTTAGAGAAAATGTGGTCGGAAGATTTACCTAAAGAGAAGGCTTTAATATGAAAAAAATTTTTTTAAATGTAATATTTGTATTTTTAATTTTACTCAACTCAAAGGTTCACTCTAATACTAACTCGGATAAACTATATGAAAAAATAGATTTATTTGGTGAAGTATTAGAAAAAATTAAACAAGAATATGTCGATGATATAGATCAGGCTGATGTAATGGACTCTGCAATTAACGGCGTATTACAATCTTTAGACCCTTATTCAGCTTATATGTCACCTGAACTTTTTAAAAGTATGCAAACAGAGTCTAAAGGTGAATTTGGAGGATTGGGAATTGAAATCGGTATGGAGGCAGGAGTAGTAAAAGTCATAGCACCAATTGCGGATACTCCAGCAGAAAAAGCTGGGATAAAAGCTGGTGACTATATAGTTAGAATTAATAATGACCAGGTTCAAGGTAAGACTTTAATGGAAGCAGTTAAATTAATGAGAGGTCCTGTTGGATCAAGTATAGACCTTACGATAAGACGAAAAGGTGTAAAAAAATCTCTTACCTTTAAAATACAAAGACAAATAATTGAAGTTAAATCAGTAGAGTCAAAAATATTAGGTGATCAAAAAAATATTGGTTATGTGAAACTAAAATCTTTTAATGAAAATAGCGATAAACAATTTATTAAAAAAATTAAAAATTTTGAAAAACAAAATAGATTAATAGGTTATATAATTGACTTAAGAAATAATCCTGGAGGTCTTTTGAATCAAGCGATTACTATTACAGACTTTTTTTTAGAGAAAGGAGAAATAGTATCCACAAAAGGCAGAAAAATAAGTGAGACAAGAAAATTTTTTGCTAGAGCCGGGGATGGAATTAAAGGCAAACCTGTTATTGTTTTAATAAATAATGGATCTGCGTCTGCTTCAGAAATATTTGCGGGGGCTCTTAAAGATCATAAAAGAGCGATTATACTTGGTGAAAATTCTTACGGAAAAGGTTCTGTTCAATCCATAATACCGCTTAAAAATGGAGGAGGTATCAGACTAACAATTTCAAAATATTATTTGCCATCTGGAAAGTCGATTTCGGAAGTTGGAGTATCCCCGGATATAATTGTTAAAGAAGAAAATCAATTTGAATTAAACTCCGACAAAGATAATCAGTTAAAGTATGCCATTAAACTTTTCCAATCATAAAAAATGTTAAGTAAATTACCAATGAGACAAGGGGTTGGAGTTATTGTATTGAACAAAAATAATGAAGTTTTTGTTGGTAAAAGAAAAGATAACCCAATAGATAAATGGCAAATGCCGCAAGGAGGAATAAATGTTAACGAAACTCCATTTAATGCAATGAAAAGAGAGTTGGTAGAGGAAACAAGTATTAAAAAAATTGAAGTTTTAAAAGAAATCGAAAACTGGTTGGAATATGAATTACCTCCAAATTTGTTAGGAAAAATATGGAAAGGTAGATATAGAGGTCAAAAGCAAAAATGGTTCATTGTGAAGTTTGTTGGAAGTGAAAGCGAAATAAATTTAAATACCAAACATCCAGAATTTATTGAATGGAAATGGATAGACTATAACTTATTACCTGAGGTGATAGTTGATTTTAAAAAAAAAGTTTATGAAAAACTTAAAATTGAACTAAAAAATTTTTTCAATTAATTTGTTTTAAAGTTTCAATTTTATAATTTAAAATATACCTCTGTTTATCGGATACTTGATTTTTTGAAAGCATTTGTTCAGCTTCTCTTAGCATGGAGCCAATTTCTTGAGTTTTAATTTTTTTTAAACTCTGTACTGTTGCTGACAGTATTAAAAGATTATTGTCTGAAAATTCTACTGTACCATCTTCTACATAAAACTTTTCACTTCCTTCAATTTCTATAATGCCTGGTCGTAAAAAAGTTATTAAAGGTATATGATCTTTTAAAACAGTAACTTGTCCCTCAAAACAGGGCAAAACCGCTTCTTCAGTTTTGCCAGAATAAACACTTTGATCTGGGCTTATTATCTCTATTTTAAATTCTTCTGACATTTATATCAGGACTCTTTTTCAAGTTTTTCCGCTTTTTCTATAACCTCTTCAATAGATCCCACCATATAAAAAGCTGCTTCTGGTAAATGATCATACTCTCCTTTGCATATAGCATCGAAACCTTTAATTGTAGAGTCAAGATCAACTAATTTTCCTGGGGAACCTGTAAACACTTCTGCAACAAAAAATGGTTGTGACAAGAACCTTTGTATTTTTCTTGCACGAGCCACTGTGAGTTTATCCTCTTCTGAAAGTTCGTCCATACCAAGAATTGCAATAATATCCTGAAGAGATTTATAGGCTTGTAATATTCTTTGCACTTCCCTTGCAACCCTATAATGCTCATCTCCAACTACTCTTGGATCTAATATTCTTGATGTTGAATCTAATGGATCAACTGCGGGATAAATACCTAATTCAGCTATCTGTCTAGAAAGTACAGTAGTTGCATCTAAATGTGAAAACGAAGTAGCAGGTGCCGGATCGGTAAGGTCATCTGCGGGAACATAAATTGCTTGTACTGATGTAATTGACCCTTTTCCAGTAGATGTGATTCTTTCTTGTAAATTTCCCATATCGGTAGCTAAAGTTGGTTGATAACCTACTGCTGAAGGAATTCTTCCTAATAAAGCAGAAACTTCTGAGCCTGCCTGAGTAAATCTAAAAATATTATCTACAAAAAATAAAACGTCTTGTCCTTCTTGATCTCTGAAATATTCTGCAACAGTTAAACCTGTTAAAGCCACTCTAGCTCTTGCTCCAGGTGGTTCATTCATTTGACCATAAACTAATGCGGCTTTAGATCCCTTACCATCTTTCTTAATCACTCCAGATTCAATCATTTCATGATAAAGATCATTACCTTCTCTGGTTCTCTCTCCTACTCCTGCAAAAACTGAAAAACCACCGTGTGCTTTTGCAATATTATTTATCAATTCCATAATTGTTACTGTCTTTCCTACTCCTGCTCCACCAAATAAGCCAATTTTTCCACCCTTTGCGTAAGGAGCTAACAAATCAATTACTTTTATGCCTGTAACAAGAATTTCAGTCTCGGTAGATTGATCTGTAAACTTAGGTGAAGGTCTATGTATGGGCCACTTTTCTTTAGTTTTAACATCTCCTTTTTCATCTATAGGTTGGCCGATTACATTAATAATTCTTCCCAGTGTTTCTGGGCCAACAGGTACACTAATAGGAGCATTTGTATTTAAAACTTTATCACCCCTCTTTAGTCCTTCAGTAGAGTCCATTGCAATTGTCCTTACACTATTTTCACCCAAATGCTGGGCTACTTCCAGTATTAATTTATTTCCACCATTATTAGTTTCAAGAGCCGTATAAATTTCTGGTAATTCATCTTTAAATTTAACGTCCACTACGGCTCCTATTAATTGTGTTATGACACCTTCTTTATTCATTATAAACTTTCTGCTCCTGAAATAATTTCAATTAATTCTTTTGTTATAGACGCCTGTCTACTTCTATTGTAATTTATTGTAAGCTTATCTACCAAGTCTCCCGCGTTTCTAGTAGCATTGTCCATGGCAGTCATCCTAGATCCTTGTTCACTTGCAGCATTTTCTAAAAAGGCTTTAAAAATTTGGACCGATACATTTTTTGGAAGCAAATCATCTAATATTTCATCCTCATCTGGTTCAAAATCGTAAGAAAATATATGATCTTTAGTTTTTTCATCTTTTTTTATAAAAGTTGGTATAATTTGTTCTGCTTGAGGAATTTGCGTAATTACATTTTTAAAATTATTATAAAAAATAAAACATTTATCAAATTGTTCTTGTTCATATAATTCGATTACCTTTGTTCCAATTTCATTAGCTTCTTTAAATGAAATTTGTTTTTTATCTTTAAAGCTTTTTTTATCAATTATATACTTACTGTATTCTGTTTTAATTTGATCATGACCTTTGCTCCCTACAGTAATAATTTTTAATTCTTTTCCTTCCTTTAAAATATTTTTGAAGTGTTTTTTTGCTAGTTTACAAATATTAGAATTAAATCCACCACATAAACCTCTATCTGCTGTTATTACCACACATAAATAAACCTTGTCCTTGCCGTTTCCAGCCAGTAATTTTGGAGCATTAGACTCATCCGAAATTGATTTTGTGAGATTTAAAATTATATTTTGTAATTTTTCACTATATGGTCTTCCCTTTTCTGCGCTTTCTTGAGCTTTTTTTAATTTTGCCGCAGCCACCATTTTCATTGCCTTAGTAATTTTCTGAGTAGATTTAACACTTTTGATCCTTTTTTTTAGATCGTCTAAACTAGGCATTTTTTACTTCCTTTTTTTGAGACTCTATCACTTCAATTAATTTTTTTTTAATTTCATCCTCTAATTTTCCAGAAGAATTAATATTTTCTAATATTTCTGGAAAGTCATTTTTGACTTTCTCTAATAAATCAGTCTCGAATTTTTTAATTTTATTTAACTCAATATTATCTAAATAACCGCTTACTCCAGTAAAAATAGATACAACTTGCTCAGCGACAGTTAAGGGAGAGTATTGATTTTGTTTAAGTAATTCGGTTAGTTTAGAGCCTCTATTTAAAAGTTTTTGAGTTGAGACGTCTAAATCTGATCCAAATTGTGCAAATGCAGCCATCTCACGGTACTGAGCAAGTTCAAGTTTTATTGAGCCTGCAACTTTTTTCATTGCTTTTGTTTGTGCTGCAGAACCTACTCTGGATACAGAAAGTCCTACGTTAACAGCTGGTCTAATACCTTGATTGAATAATTCAGTTTCTAAAAATATTTGTCCATCAGTTATTGAAATTACATTTGTTGGAATATATGCAGAAACGTCTCCGGCTTGGGTCTCTATAATTGGTAGAGCTGTTAAAGAGCCTCCTCCATTTTTTTCATTCAATTTTGCAGCTCTTTCCAAAAGTCTACTATGAAGATAAAAGACATCCCCAGGATAAGCTTCTCTACCAGGTGGTCTTCTAAGAAGTAATGACATTTGTCGATAAGCAACAGCTTGCTTTGAAAGATCATCATAAATTATTAAAGCATGCATTCCATTATCTCTAAAATATTCTCCAATAGTACATCCAGTGTAAGGTGCTAAAAATTGTAATGGTGCGGAGTCGGAAGCTGTAGCAGATACCACTGTGGTGTATTTCATTGCACCAGCATCTTCTAATGTTTTAACTATTTGTGCTACAGTTGATCTTTTTTGGCCAATTGCCACATAAACACAATAAAGTTTTTTCTTTTCATCGTTAGAGTCATTTATTGCTTTTTGATTAATTATTGTATCTACAGCAACTGCGGTCTTTCCTGTTTGCCTATCCCCAATTATAAGTTCCCTTTGGCCTCTTCCAATTGGTATTAGACTATCTATTGCTTTAAGACCTGTTTGCATTGGTTCATTTACTGATTGGCGAGGTATGATTCCTGGAGCTTTTACTTCAACTCTCTTTCTTAGAACTTTAGAAGATAAATTTCCTTTTCCGTCTATTGGGACACCTAAACCATCTACTACTCTACCAAGTAATTCTTTTCCAACTGGCACATCAACTATTGAATTAGTACGTTTGACTGTATCACCTTCCTTAATTTGTCTATCATCCCCAAATATTACGATACCAACATTATCGCTTTCTAAATTAAGAGCCATACCTTTTGAACCATCATTAAATTCAACCATCTCCCCTGCTTGAACATTGTCTAGACCATAAACTCTTGCTATACCATCTCCTACAGTCAAAACTTTGCCTACTTCGGAAACTTCGGCTTTTTCTCCAAAATTTTTTATTTGTTCTTTAAGTAATTTTGTAATTTCAGAAGGATTGATTTCCATATTAATTTTCGATCATTGATTGTTTAATTCTTTTAAGTTTATTGCTTACTGATGTGTCTATAAGTAAACTTCCTACTTGGATTTTTACACCGCTTATAAGGCTTTTATCCGTTTTAAATGTAAAATTTATTGTAGATTTAATAGCTTGAGAAATTTCTTGGTTAATATTACTTTTTTCGTTTTGAGAGAGGTCTTTTGAAGTAATTAGTATTGCATCTAGTTTTCCTTTTTTTATAGAGCTTAATTTTATAAATCTTTCCAATATTTTGTCTAAAAAATATATTCTTCTTTTATTAATTATCAATTGTAAAAAATTTCTTAAGGTTTTTTTTAGGTTCATTATCTTAGATATTTCAGAAAATACTTTACTTTGAACCTCTAGTTGATTAGTTGGGTTTTTCAGAAAATTAATAAAATCTAAATTCTTATTACAAATTTCAAGAAGTAATGATACATTTTTTTCAATATCATCGATTTCAGAATTCTCATTAGCTAGTTCAAACAAAGCTAAAGCATATCGCTCTGAGGTCTCACCTGAAAATGTTTTTACTCCACTCAATTTCAATCCTGTTTAAGAATTATTTTAGAAATAAATGGTCCTAGCATAGCTTAATAAGCCCTTCAAGATGATATATTAAATTATGTGAAATTTATTGGATCAACATCAACTGTGAGTTTAATTTTAGTCGATATTTTAAGCTTTTCTAAAACTTTAACCAAAGGTTTCTGGCACAAATTCTTTCTTTCCGAACGTATTAGCAATCTTGTTCTAAACATTTTTTTCTTCTTTAAAATAGGGGAGTCAACTGGTCCAAGTATTTCTATATGGTTAATATGTTCAATTTTTTTCTTAATCTCTAAAGCCCCTTGATAACTATTTTCTTTAGTATTTGAAGAAATTATTAGAGAAATAAATCTAAAATATGGAGGAAGGTTATTTTGTTTTCTTATTCTTAATTCGTTAGCGAAAAAATTTTCCGTTTTATTTTCTATAATATTTTTTAAAACTTCATTATTAGGATTTATTGTTTGATAAACAATTATAGAGTCGCTGGAAAACCTACCAGCTCTACCACTAAGCTGATTATAAAGTTGAATATTTTTTTCAGTAGTTCTTAAATCAAAACCTTTTCCGGTGAAGTCCGCGTCAACAACTACTATACAATTTAATTTAGGAAAATTGAAACCTTTTGAGATCATTTGTGTGCCGACAAGAATATCTATTTTTTCCTCGCTAATTTCTTTTATTAAAATTTCAGATTGTTTTTTTTTTCGAAGATAATCACTTGAAAATATTTTTACAGTTTTATTTGGAAAAATACTTTTTAATTCTTCAAATACTTTTTCAACACCTGGTCCATAAAAAGAAAAATCACATAAAAGATTTTTATCTTTACATTTTTTTTTTGAAATACTTTGATAACCGCAATGATGACAAATAATTTTACTTAATATTTTATGGTAAGTTAAGTAAATTGAACAATTTGGACAAACGTGCCTATAGCCGCACTTTTTGCAAATAAGAAATGGGGCGTATCCTCTTCTATTTAAAAAAAAAAGAATTTGATTTTTATTTTTTAAATATGTTTCGACAATTTTAATTGTTTCATCTGATATGGATTTTTTATTTAAATTTTCTAAATTTAAATTAATTACTTTTGTTTGAGGTAAAGGAAAATTTTGAAATCTATTTTTTAATTCAGTCTTTTTATATTTTTTATTTTTAATATTATTATAAGTTTCTAATGAGGGAATTGAAGTTACCAAGTGTATAGGAATATCTTCAATAGATGCTCTCGATATTGCCATATCCCTTGCATTGTATATTACACTTTCCTCTTGTTTATAAGAAGAGTCATGTTCTTCATCTACAACTATTAAACCTAAATTTTTGAATGGTAAAAATAAAGATGATCTTGCACCTAAAACAATTTGAATTTTATTTTTTGCAACTGATAACCAGATTTCCTTTTTTTTACTTATGCCTATTTTAGAATGCCAAATTGCTGGCTCATAACCAAAAAATAATTTGAATCTATTTTTAAATTGAGTTGTAAGAAATATTTCCGGTATTAATATTAAAGCTTGTTTATTTTCTTTTACTAATCTTTTTATTCTCTCAAAATATACCATAGTTTTTCCGGACCCAGTAACTCCTTGTAAGACAGAAACGTTAAATTTGTTTCCTGAACTTGCAAGGTTATTTAAAGCCTTTTTTTGTTCATTGTTGAGGATATATTTTGTTTTTGTAAATTTATTTTTAAATGTTTTTTTTTTCTTTACTCCATCAAAATTTTTTAAATTTCCCAAACACATTTTTAAGATCATTCCTTTTGGAACAATATTATAAGTGGAAAACCAATTAACAAACTTTATTATTCTTTTATCTAAACTTATATTGGCTATTTTTTTTTCTATGTGTTTAAGTTTGATTTTTTTTTCTGTTTTTTTTATTTTATCCCATACAACACCTATTTCCTTTTTATTTCCAAAGGGTACAATTACAATATCTCCTTGATTAAGATTTTTTATTTTTTGAGAGTTATGAATATAGGTAAAAGGATAGTTAAAAACTTTTGGTAATAGGATAGGGACTTCCATAAATGAATTTTATTTTATTTTTAAATAATTAAAAATGAATTGGTCTCTTATCAACAGCTAATGCTGCTTCTTTTATAGCCTCTGTGTGAGTTGGGTGCGCGTGGCAAGTTCTTGCTATATCTTCTGCACTAGCTCCAAATTCCATTGCTAGAGCCATCTCAGCAATCATATCTCCGCAATGTGGTCCAATAATATGAACACCCAATACTCGATCAGATTTACTATCTGCTAATATTTTTACAAAACCGTCTGTTTCATTGTTCACTTTAGCTCTTGAATTCGCTAGAAATGGAAATTTTCCAATCTTATACTGTGTGCCATCTTTTTTAAGTTGTTCTTCTGATTTACCTACATAAGCAACCTCTGGTGAAGTATAAATTACTCCAGGTATTACGTTATAATTTACATGTCCTGACTGACCTGAAAGTAATTCAGCAACTGCTATTCCTTCTTCCTCGGCTTTATGAGCTAACATCGGACCTTCTATTACGTCTCCTATTGCATAAATATTTTTTATATCAGTTTGAAATTTATTATTTACAATAATTCGACCTTTGTTGTCTTTTTTTACTCCAATTTTATTTAAGTTGAGTCCCTCTGTATAAGGTTTTCTACCTACAGCAATTAAAGTTTTATCTGCTAAAATAGTTTCATTTTTCTTTTTTTCATTATTTTGATATTCAATTTTTACTTCAGAACCAAGATCTTTTATTGATAGAACTTTACAATTAAGTTTGAACTTAATTCCTTGTTTAGTTAATATTTTTTGGAATTCATTAGACACTTCTCTATCCATACCCGGAGTTATGAAGGGTAAATTTTCAATAACAGTTACTTCTGTTCCTAATCTTTTCCATACTGAGCCCATTTCTAAACCAATATACCCACCTCCGATAACAACTAAAGACTTCGGCACTAAATTTAGAGAAAGTGCAGCTGTTGAAGAAATTATGTTTTTTTCATCTATTTCAACTCCAGGGAGAGAAGCGGCAGAAGAACCAGTGGCTATAACGATATTTTTAGTACTGTATGAAGTTTTTTTCCCTTGATCGTAAACTACAACATTTGTTGGAGAAAATATAACTCCTTTGCCTTTCAAATAACTTACTTTATTTTTTTTAAATAAAAACTCAACTCCTTTTGTTAAAACCTGCACTGACTTATTTTTATTTTTCATCATTTTTTCTACATTCAATTTTATATCGGAAACTTCTATACCTTGATTAAAAAAATCCTTTTTAGCTTTATGAAAATTTTCTGAAAGATTCAACAAACTTTTTGATGGTATACATCCGACATTTAAACATGTACCGCCAAGCGTTCCTCTACTTTCAACACACGCTGTTTTAAGACCCAATTGAGAAGCTCTTATAGCGCATACATATCCTCCTGGGCCGCCTCCGATTACAATTAGATCAAAATTTTCACTCATGTATTAAAGATTTAAAAATAGTCGTTTAGGTTTCTCTAAAGAGTCCTTTACAATTTTTAAAAATGAAACTGCTTCCTTTCCATCAATTATTCTATGATCATATGATAAAGCCAAATACATTATTGGTCTTACCTTTATATCTCCATCTTCTACGATTGGTCTTTCAATTATATTATGCATTCCTAAAACTGCTGACTGAGGTGGATTTAAAATTGGAGTAGACAGCATCGAGCCGTAAATTCCACCGTTAGTTATTGTAAAAGTACCCCCTTGAAGATCTTCAATAGTAATTTTCCCATCTCTTGCCTTTTGACCAAGTGTGCTGATATTTCTCTCTATGTCTGCAAAAGATAATTCATCAGAGTTTCTAACAACAGGAACAACAAGACCTTTATCAGTTCCAACTGCAATACTAATATTGTAATAATTTTTATAAACTATTTCATCACCTTGAATTTCTGCATTTATCGCTGGATAATTTTTTAAACCAATTATACAAGCTTTAACAAAAAAAGACATAAAACCTAATTTAACAGAATATTTTTTTTGAAACTCCTCTTTATAGTCATTTTTCATTTTCATAACTTCAAACATATTCACTTCATTAAACGTTGTAAGCATTGCTGCGTTTTCTTGAGCTTCTTTAAGTCTTTTCGCGATGGTAAGTCTTAGTCTAGTCATTTTTATTCTTTCTTCTGGTCCATGGGCAATTTTTCTTTCCGAAGGCGCAGGTTTTACGCCCATTAAACTCATTACATCTTCTTTTAAAACTAAACCGTTTTTTCCACTTCCTTTGACTGATTGAATGTCAATTTTTTTTTCAGAAGCAATTTTTCTTGCAGCAGGTGAGGCCCTCAAATCATTATTAATTGTTTCTTTACTTTCTTCAGTAACGTCCTCAATGTGTGCAGTATCTAAAATGAGTGGTTCCTCTTCCAATACAAGAGGTTCTTTATCAAAAATTTTATATCCAGTGTCCTCTTCTAAAATTAAAGGTTTAACTGTTTGTGTATTTTTTGTTTTATTTTTTTGAGATTTTTTAGCAGATCTTTTAGGTTCATTATTTTCCAATTTTGGTGGAGAATATTGTTTTTCGTTTTGATCACTTTTATTACTTACTTGGGCTATTTTACTTTGAGAAATTGACCCAAGCAAAGCCCCTACGTTTACCGTATCTCCTTCTTTTGCAGATATATTTTCTAGTACCCCATTTGATGGTGAGGGAACTTCAACATTTACTTTGTCAGTCTCTAATTCTACTAAAGGTTCATCAGAGGAAACTTTGTCTCCTTTATTCTTTAACCATTTTGCTACTGTGGCTTCAGTAACTGATTCTCCTAATGTGGGTACAATAATTTTTTCAGACATTAATTTGGTTTCCCAACTACCTTTTCCAATATTTTTTTTTGTTCTGCAAGGTGTTTATTATAATTTCCAGTCGCAGTTGTGGATGAGGCATTTCTTCCAATATATTTAACTTTAGTATTTTTATACTCAATTATGTCAAGTGTTCTATCAATGTAATTTCTTACGGTATTCCACGCTCCCATATTCTTTGGTTCCTCTTGACACCAAATAAACTCAGCATTTTCATATCTTTTTAAAATTTTTGCTAAAGTTTTTGCTGGAAAAGGATATAATTGCTCTATTCTTACAAGTACTAATCTATCATTTTTTGATTTTTCTCTAGCTTCTAGTAAGTCAAAATATATTTTACCTGAGCACATTACTACTGTTTTAATTTTTTTATCTGCCTTTAATTCAATTGTTTTAGAATTTTTGAGGTAAGAATGATCTTCAAGAACTCTATGAAAACTATTTTTTTTCAAAAAATCCTCTATTGAAGAAACACACCTTCTATTTCTAAGTAAAGATTTAGGAGTCATTACAATTAAAGGTTTTCTAAAATCTCTATGCATTTGTCTTCTAAGTGCATGGAAATAATTAGCAGGTGTTGTACAGTTTACTACTTGAATATTTTCTCCAGCACACATTTGTAAAAATCTTTCAAGTCTCGCTGAAGAATGTTCTGGACCTTGTCCCTCATACCCATGAGGCAATAATAACACTAAACCGCTTGCTCTACCCCATTTTGATTCTCCAGATGTAATAAATTGATCAATAATTACTTGAGCTCCATTAGCAAAATCTCCAAATTGAGCTTCCCATATAACCAAGGTTTCAGGTTCTGACAAAGAGTAACCAAATTCAAAACCTAGAACAGCTAATTCAGATAATAGACTATCAATTATTTCAAATTTTTTTTGCTTCTTTCCAAGATTATTTAATGGAATATATCGGTCATGGTTTTCTTGATTTCTTAATACCGAGTGTCGTTGACTGAAAGTCCCTCTAGCAGAATCTTGACCAGATAACCTTACTGAAAAACCGTCAATTAACAAAGTGCCAAATGCCAAAGATTCAGCTGTCGACCAATCAATTGGTGCATTTTCTCTAAACATTTTTTGTTTTTGTTCAAGTATTTTTTTTAAAGTTTTATGAATACTAAAATTTTTTGGAATTTCAGATATTTTTTTTCCGGTTTCGATTATGGTATTCCTATCAACTCCACTAACGCCTCTTTTATCTTTTCCTAAACCTGGTTTAAATCTTGACCAAACTCCATCAAACCATTTCAGTTCAGATTTATAATTTTTTGAAGAATTAAATTCAGTTTCTAAAAACTTTTTATAAACTTGTTTTTTATTATCTATTTGACTTTCGCTTAGTAAACCTTCTGAAGCAATTTTCTTGCTATAAATGCTCAGAGTTGTTGGGTGTGATCTTATTTTTTTGTACATAATTGGTTGAGTAAATGAGGGTTCGTCTCCTTCATTGTGACCAAATCTTCTGTAACAAACCATGTCAATTACAACATCTCTATTAAATTTTTGCCTATATTCTGTAGCTATTTTTGCACAATGCACGACAGCTTCCGGGTCATC
>CACHJN010000014.1 GCA_902580115.1 uncultured Pelagibacteraceae bacterium
GGATTAACGACAACATTTTTATCTTTTAATTTGCCATCTAAAGCTTTGCCACTTATTTCGTGTCCAAGAATTAATGGTGGAACTCTTCTTTCGTCTTGTCCATGGAAAGCATGCATATCAGATCCACAAATACCTGAAGCCTGAACTTCTATAATACTTTCACCAGGTTTTGGTGTTGGGTCTTTTTCTTTTCTGTAATCTATTTTTTGTGTTCCAGTGTAAACTAATGCATGCATTAATTTGAGAAACCGTATTTCCTTAATCTTATGTCAGCTGTTCGCGCGTGAGCTTCCATTCCTTCAGCTCTACCAAGTCTTGCTGCTGTTGCTCCAACAACTTTTGTTGCGTCTTTTGTCATTCTTTGGAAAGTTAATGTTTTAATAAATTTTCCAACGAATAGTCCGCCAGTATACCTTCCGCCACCTTTTGTTGGTAATATATGGTTTGTTCCTGAACACTTGTCTCCGTAAGCTACTGTAGTCTCTTCACCTAAAAATAACGAACCATAGTTTCTTAATCTCTTTAACCACCAGTCTAATTTTTCTGCATGAACTTCTAAGTGTTCAGAAGCATATTTATCACTCACTTCTGCCATTTCCTCATTAGTATCGCAAAGAATTACTTCACCATAATCTTTCCAAGCAGCAGTAGCATTTACTTTTGCAAGTTCAGGTAATTCATTAATCAACTCTGGTACTCTTTTCATTGTAAAGTCTGCTAACTCTTTATCCGTAGTGAATAACCATGCTGGAGAATTATATCCATGCTCCATCTGACCAACTAAATCAACTGCAACAATTTCTTTGTCAGCAGTCTTGTCTGCAATTATTGCAATTTCAGTAGGTCCAGCAAATTGATCGATTCCTACTTTTCCATAAACAATTCTTTTAGCTTCAGCTACATATTGATTTCCAGCTCCAACAAGAAAATCAACTGGAGGGTTTTTGAAACAACCATGTGTCATTGAACCTATTGCTGCAACTCCTCCTAAATTCATAATTACATCAGCGCCGCAATGATTAGCAGCAAAAATAATTCCTGGATTAGCTCCATCTTTATCTTTTGGTGGACTTGCACAAATTATAGTTTTAACACCAGCTACTTTAGCAGGAGTAATGGCCATCACAGCCGACGAAATATGCGCGTATCTTCCGCCTGGAATATAACAACCTGCTGTATCAACTGGAATTAATCTTTGTCCAGCGAATAATCCTTTGGACAGCTCAACTTCAAAATCGTTATTCATGCTTTTCAATTGATGCTCCGCGAATTTTCTAATTCGTTCGTGAGCAAATTTAACATCGTCTTTTGTCTTTTGATCAACTTTTTTGATTGCTTCTTCAATTTTTTCTTTAGAGACAATTACTTCTCCATCGTATTTATCAAATTTTTTATTAAGCTCTTTAATTGCCAATTCTTTACGTTTTGCAATATCATTTAGAATATCTTGCACAGCTGCCTGTGTTTTGTGATCATCCGTTTCCGGAGTTTTAGAAGCTTTTTTAATATATTTAGTTGCCATAAAGTAAAGTTGGTAACCACAAAGCAATTTGTGGAAACAGTACTATTAATACTAATCCAATTAATTGCAAGACCATAAATTGCATCATTCCGTAATAAATATCCTTTAAATCCCATTCAGGCACAACGCCTTTTAAAAAATAAGCAGAAAGTGCTACTGGCGGTGACAGCCAACAGGTCTGGAGATTTACTGCGACTAGTATGGCGAACCAAGTTAAGTTAAAGCCAAGTGCTTCAACTAAAGGTAAAATAATTGGAATTATAATCATAACTATTGGAACCCATTCTAAAGGCCAACCAAGTAAGAAAATCATCGCCATAATCATTGCTAAAATTAAATACTTATTCATTTCAAGACCAAGTAGAAACTCAGTTAGTAAAGTAGGTGTACCCAATCTAGCAAATACAGCTCCGAAGAAGTTTGAGGCAGCTACAAGAACCATTATTAGAGCTGTTATTTCCAAAGTTTTCACAAGAGCCTCTTGTAATTTAGGGAGAGTTAATTTTTTATAAGCAAGTGATAATAAAAGTGCACCCATTGCACCGCAGCCTGCAGCTTCAGTTGGTGTTGCAAAACCTAATAATATACTTCCAAGCGCTGCAAAAACTAATGCTGCTGGAGGAACTAATCCTAAAAGAAATTCAATCCAAACAGTTTTCATACTGGTAGGTCTCATGTCTTCAGGTAATGGTGGACCTAGTTCAGGATTTAACATACATCTAATTGTTGTGTATGCAGCAAACAACGAAGCTAAAAGTATTCCTGGTAATATTGCAGCTGCAAATAAATCTATAACTGGAATTTCCATAATTGGTCCCATCACAACAAGCATGATGCTTGGTGGTATTAAAATTCCTAAAGTACCACCTGCCGTAATTGTTCCCGCAGCAAGCTGAACATTATAACTAGATCTATTCATAGATTTAGCAGCCATAATTCCTAAAATCGTTACTGAAGCTCCAACTATTCCTGTCGCTGCAGCAAAAATCACAGAAACAAATAAAACAGCATAATAAAGTGATCCTCTAACTCTAGCTAACATAAGTTGGAATGATGAGAACAACCTTTCCATTAAACCAGCTTGCTCCATCATAATTCCCATGAAGACAAAGAGCGGTACGGCGGCCAGAGTTTGTTCGGTCATGACCATCGAAAATTGTAAGGTCATCAAATAGAAAACTAGTTTACCAAATCCTAGATATCCAAATACAAAACCTAAAAAAATTAATGTAAAAGATATTGGAAATCCAACGAAGATAGCAAAAAGCATTACTCCAACTAAAATAATGCCTAATACTGCTGGATCAATTAATTCTGCTATCATTTTTTTTCTTCTCCAGGCCACTCACCTTTTTTAGCAGCCCAATAGCTTTTAAGTAATTCTGATACACCTTGAATTAAAAGAAATATTATACCTATCAATAAACATGATTTTATAGGCCACATAAATGGCATCCAAGTTGTATCCATTCCCCTTTCGCCTCTACGAATTGATTCTTCGACATATCCTATAGTCATGTAAAGAAAGACTGTTAGTCCCGGAAAATAAAATAAAATATATAACCAAAAATCTACGAGACCTTGATTTTTAGTTTTGAAATTTCTGTATAAAAAATCTGCTCTTATGTGAACTCCTTTAGAGAGAGCATACCCTGCTCCTAACATAAATAGAGCCCCATATAAAAATCTACTCATATCGTAAGCCCAAATTGTTGGAGCTAAAAATAATTTTCTCATTATAACTTCATAAGTCATTGCTAAAATTAAAGGCACAAGGATCCAACAAACTATATTACCTACACGTTTGCTGAATTTATCTATTGAAGTTATAGTGTTCGCCATCCATGCTGGCATATCGGCTGGCATTTTACCTGAACCGCCGCGCCTTTCAGCAATCATTTCATCTGAGATGTCTATTTTTGGTGGCTTGTCATTCATAGTTCATCCTAAACAATTAGAGCGGACTTTAAAAGCCCGCTCTAATACTTCTTTAATTATTTTATTACTTTAATGTCGCTGCGTGAGCCATTCCTAGCTTAGCATTTGACATTTGTGCACCACTCCAGAATGGAACAGCAATATCAGCAAATTCTTTCATTGATTTGTAAACTTTAGCGAAAAATTTATTTTCTGCTGCGTTTTTGTTCAATGTTTTCTTCGCTGCTGCCATATATTCTTTAAAGTAGTCTGTAGGAGTGTCTTCTAAAATTACTCCGTGCTTAGTAGTTAATTCTCTTAAAGCTTTTCCATTTTCATAGATTCTGTAGCTTAAAGATTTAGCTAATGAAGCGTTTGCAGCTACTTCAAGAGATTTTTTCTCATGAGCAGTCATTTTTTTGTAAGTTTTTCCAGTAATATAAAAGTCAGCATTTACTACTACTTGGTGTAAGCCTTGTAGATAGTAGTGTTTTAATACCTTTTGGAAACCAAACGTTAAATCTGGTTTA
The DNA here is from genome assembly GCA_902580115.1 of uncultured Pelagibacteraceae bacterium. Taxonomy (GTDB): domain Bacteria; phylum Pseudomonadota; class Alphaproteobacteria; order Pelagibacterales; family Pelagibacteraceae; genus Pelagilacustribacter. The sequence goes on from CACHJN010000014.1 coordinate 3,970, forward strand.
GGGCAACACCACTCTGCCGCATCGATAGTACCTGCTTGTAATGCTGGTAAAATGTCTCCACCACCCATTGCTACAGATGCAATACCGATATCTTTATATGTTTGACCAGGAATTCCTGGAGGAGTTCTGAATTTATATTTTCTAAAGTCAGCCATATCTTTAATTGGTTTTGGAAACCAACCTAAAGCTTCTGGTCCAACTGGTTGAAGCATAAATCCTTTTATGTCTCTTCCCATTTCTTTCCATAATTGGTCGTACAACTCTTTTCCACCACCGTACTGAAACCATGATAAAAATGCTAAATTGTCTATACCTACTCCACCACCTGCTACTGGCGAACCAAATAACATAGCTGCTGGATGGTCACCTGACCAATAGTGTGTCCAGGCAAAACCACAATCGATTAATCCTTTATCAACCGCGTCTAATGTTTCTTTTACTCCTACAACAGCACCTGCTGGTAAAATTTCAAATTTTAATGAACCATCAGTTAATTCTGTTACAGTGTCAGTAAAGTCCTTTAACATTTTCACTTCATCAGCTTTAGTGTTAAGAACGGTCTGACATTTTAATGTCTTAGCGTTTGCTGAAGTTATAGAAAAACCTATAAATACAGCTAAACCTAAAACAATTGATAATAGTCTTCTCATTTATCCCCCGTTAGGTTTGTTTATTTTTTCGGTAGTATGTTGGATTGAATTGATAGAGTCAAACACTAGTCTTTAAACCATAGGTTGTAGTAGACTTATTGGTAATATTAAATTTTCTAATTTATAAGATAAATATCATGGAGAAATTCGATTATATCATTGTAGGTGCAGGGTCAGCAGGATGTGTTTTAGCAAACAGACTTACAAGTAAAGAAGAAAATAAAGTTTTGCTACTCGAGGCTGGGGGCAAAGACAATTATCCGTGGATACACATTCCAGTTGGATATTATAAAACAATGCATAACCCTAAAGTTGACTGGTGTTTCCGTACAGAGAAAGATGAAACCATGAATAATAGATCAATTAGATATCCAAGAGGTAAAACTTTAGGCGGAAGTTCTTCTATTAATGGTCTTTTATGGATAAGAGGTCAAAGCAATGACTATGATAATTGGAGACAAATGGGAAATAGCGGATGGGGATGGAATGATGTTCTGCCTTATTTTTTAAAATCTGAAAATAACGAATTAGGTAAAAGTGAATTTCATAATGATAGCGGACCAATTATGGTTTCTAATAAAAAAATTAATCTAAAAATGTTAGATGAGTTTCAAAATGCAGCGGAAGAATGTGGAATTCCAAAAACCAATGATTTTAATACTGGGGATAATACTGGGATAGGTTTTTTTCAATTTACAACAAATCATAATAAATCTCTTCTAAAGTTAAGATGTAGTGCTGCAAAGGGATATTTAAATCCTGTAAAAAAAAGAAATAATTTAAAAATCATAACTAATGCGCACGTTCAAAAAATAAACTTTGACGGAAAAAAAGCAGAAAGTGTAAGTTTTTATCAAGGTAATGAAGTTGTTACGATAAAAGCTAGAAGAGAAATTATTTTATCAGCAGGTTCGATAGGATCACCTCATATACTCCAGGTTTCTGGTGTCGGAGATTCAAGTAAACTAAAAAAAAACGGTATACAAACTATCCATGAATTAAAAGGTGTTGGTAAAAATCTGCAAGACCACTTAATGTTTAGACCAGTCTACAAGGTAAAAAATTTGAAATCGTTAAATGGTAAAATAAATAGTTTGTTTGGTAATTTTTTAATTGGTTTAGAATATCTATTTAAACAAAGTGGACCCATGACAATGGGAGCAAGTCAAGTTTGTGGATTTGCTAAAAGCGATCCATCAAAAGAAACTCCTAATTTACAATTTCATGTTCAACCGATAAGTACAGATATTTTGGGAGCATCAAAACTTCATGATTTTGACGGTATCACTCCGACTGTTGCAAATATTAGGCCTTCAAGCAGAGGAGAAATTTCAATAGTAAGTAACGACAGCAGAGTTAATCCTAAAATTAAAATGAATTATTTGTCTACACAAGATGATCGAATAGTTGCGGCTCAAGGACTAAAACTTGTAAGAAAAATTATGTTAGAGACTGAAACTTTTAAAAAGTATGAACCAGAAGAGTATAGACCTGGTGTTCATATTACAGATGATGAAGAATTGGTAAAAGCTGGTAGCGAGTTTACCCAAACCATTTTTCACCCCGTGGGCACATGTAAAATGGGAAAGGATGATGATGCTGTTGTTAATGATAAATTATATATTCATGGACTTAAGAATTTAAGAGTGATAGATGCTTCAATAATGCCAAATATTACTTCAGGAAATACTAATGCTCCGACAATAATGATTGCAGAAAAAGGTGCAGAATTTATTTTAAATAATCAAACTCAATGACAGAAGAATTAATAATTTTAATACAGATAATATTTATCGATCTAGTCTTAGCTGGAGATAATGCAATTATTATTGGTATGGTTGCCTCAAAGTTTGATCCTGACAAAAGAAAAAAAATAATTTTTTGGGGAATTAGCGCTGCCGTTATTTTAAGAATATTATTCACATTAATTACAACTTATTTATTAATGATCACCGGCCTTAGATTAATTGGAGGAATCCTGCTTCTTTATATATGTTACAAATTATATGTTGACGTAATTAAAGGCCAAATTGAAAAGAAAGATATTAAAGTTGATAACAGTTCATTTAGTAAAGCGATTTTTACAATTATTATGGCTGACGTTACAATGAGTCTTGATAATGTATTGAGTGTTGCAGGAGCAGCTAAAGGTCATTTTATGTTGTTAATATTTGGCTTAGCTTTATCTATTGCGTTAATGGCATTCGCAGCTAATTTGATAGCGAGATGGATTGAAAAATATAAATGGATTGGATGGTTGGGTTTATTGGCTATACTATTCGTAGCAGTAGATTTAATATACACTGATTTAAAATTGATTTTATAAATATGTATCTAAAAAAATATAATTTAAAGGGAAAATATTCATTAGTGACTGGAGCAGGTAAAGGTCTAGGAAGAGCTTGCGCCATAGCGTTAGCTGAAGCTGGTTCAAACCTGATTTTGATAAGTAGAACACAAAAAGATTTGGACTCTGTATCCAAAATTGCAAAAAAATACAAAGTAAAAAGTAAAACCTATGTTTGTGATTTAACAAATTACATCAAGCTAAAAAAAATAATTGAAGAACAAAAAAAAATTGATGTTTTAATAAATAACGCAGGAACAAATATTCCTGAACATTTTCTAAAAATTCGTAAACAAGATATGGAAAAGGTAGTAAAAATAAACACAATTGCAGCATTCAATGTTGCAAACCTAGTTGCATTGAAAATGGTGGAGACAAAAAACAGAAAAAAAATTGGTGGAGCGATAGTTAATATGTCTTCTCAGATGGGTCATGTTGGTGGTCCCATAAGAAGTGTTTATAATATGACAAAATTTGGAATTGAGGGATTAACAAAAGGGATGGCAATAGATTTAGCTAAATATAATATAAGAGTTAATAGCATTGCTCCTACTTTTGTAGTTACTCCGATGACAAAAAAATTCTTTAAAAATAAAAATTTTAGAAAAGAAGTTTTAGGTAATATTCCTTTAGGAAGATACGCAGAATTATCAGAAATATCTTCTGCGGCAGTTTTTTTAGCTTCAGATGCAGCTTCTATGGTAACTGGAACTTCATTATTGGTAGATGGTGGATGGACAGCAAGATAATAAGATTACTACTCTTCTTTTTTTTACTACCTATAAATTCTTACGCAACTGAATTTCAAGGAAGTTTTAAACAAGGTTCATTTATTTTAGGGAAAACTAATCAAAATTCTGAAGTTTATATTGATAAAAAAAAAGTTAGAGTTACAAATGATGGTTACTTCGCTTTTGGAATTGGGAGAGACAGAAAAAATAATGTATTGATTAAAATAGTTAATAATGGAAAAACAGAGATCATAGAAAAAAAGGTATTTAAAAAAAAATATATAATTCAAAGAATTGACGGTTTACCTCCTAAACAAGTTACGCCACCAAAAGAAGTTTATGATCGAATAAAGGCTGATAATATTTTAATTGGAAAAGCTAGATCAATTGATAGTAATTTAACTTTTTTTAAAAATAAGTTTGAAGCTCCCCTTAAAAACTCAATTGTTACTGGAGTTTATGGAAGCCAAAGAATACTTAATGGCAAACCTAGAAGACCTCATTATGGATTAGATTTTGCCTCAGCAGAAGGTACTCCCATCAAAGCTATGTTAGATGGGATTGTAACACTAGCTGAAGATGATCTCTATTTTACTGGTGGAACTATTATTTTTGATCATGGTCACGGTATAAGCACATTATATATGCACTTAAAAGACGTCGATGTTAAAATTGGACAAAAAATAAAACAAGGTGAAAAGATAGGAACAGTTGGAAAAACTGGTAGATCAACAGGACCTCATCTTGATATAAGATTAAATTGGTTTGATATTAAATTAGATCCTGCAAGTGTTTTAAGTTTTAAGTAATCTAAACACTACCAAAAAGGATAAATATCCTCTTGAGGGTCTTTTTTTTTCTTTTTTTTAGAAAATAAACCAATAAGAAAATTAAAAAAATTTTTTAAAATATTATTTTTTTTATTTTTTGGCATCTATCTCAATAATTTATTTATTTTTGAAGCTAAAAAAGAATTACCATATGCAGTTAAATGACAGTCGTCTATAAACAAATCTTTTTTTGTATCAGATTTTTTAACCCATTCGTTAGCATCGTAAAATTTAATAGAGTATTTTTTACACATTTTTTTCAGAAATTTCTTTTGAGACTCATAAATGTCTTTTCTACAGATATCAACCATAAAAACTTTTTTAAATCTATTCTTCTCATAAATAAATAATTTTTTTTCATGTGGTGAAAGTTTTCTTTTTGACCAAGCAAGAACAGGTTGAAATACGTAAATCACATTAATCTTATTTTTCCTTGCTATCATTGACCATGTTTCAAAATCATTTTGCATGATTTTTCTATATGAGTTAAGTTTAATGTTAAATGAAAGACTTAATCTATTTTTAATTCTTCTGTGGGTATTCGTTTTATACATCATAGAAAAAATACTTAAAATACATCTCACAATTTTTGATTTTCTTGCCATAAGAGAAATAATTGAATAAAGGTTATTGACACCTACTTTCCATTTTTCTAATGCAAAAAAATTGTACTGAGAAATCAAGTTTAAGAGACGTTCTTCTTCACCCAACACACCACCAAAATCTGGGTAAAATAAACTATTTTTTTGAGCACAAAGCCCTATGTCGTTTCTGCCTGATAGAATAATGATATTTTTAATATTACTAAAGTATCTCTTAAACTGTAAATAAATCGCTATCTCTTGTTGACTTGGTGCACCTCTGGCTGCAAGAGATACACACGGTATATTTTTACTTAAATATGATTGAATTGTATCTTTGTCTGAAGGGCTCCCCATTCCAAAGGCGGTGCTAGCACCAACAATAATATTTTGTTTTTTTGAAACTTTTTTGATTTGATCTAATCCATAAAGTTTTTTTTTAAAATATGTTTTTCTAAAACCAAATTTATCAGTATTAACTATTTTACTTTTAAAATTATCAGCATTTGTTGACATAACAAATGGTCGAAACTCATGATGCATTTTACCGTAAATATCGTAACCGGTTTTTTCGGTTCTCAAGTCAGTTTTATTTTCTTTTTTCATATTTATTGGAGGTAAATTTACATCTATTTGTTAATTATTACTAACGATGATTTTATTTTTTTAGGAGTGAATTGTTAAGAATAAATTAATTTATGCCCTTTTGAGGTTTCATATCTTCTTTTTTTATTCCAGCTACTTTAACTGGCTTTTTCATAGCATCTCTTCTGAAGGGTTCACCTAATTCTTGGTTTAAAATCACCTCTATAAAAGTGGTTATTCCTTTTTTCTGATCCTCACAAGACTGTTTTATAGCTTTTGTGGTCTCTGCCATTGTTTTTACTGTAACGCCTTTTAAACCACAGGCATTAGCAACTTTAGCAAAGCTTAATTCTGGATCAAGCTCAGTTCCAATAAAATTGTTATCAAACCATAATGTTGTGTTTCTTTTTTCTGCGCCCCATTGATAATTTCTAAAAATAACCATTGTAATTGATGGCCATTCTTCACGCGCACAAGAGCTCATTTCATTCATACTTATTCCAAATGCACCGTCGCCAGCAAATCCTATAACTGGCACATCTGGACATCCAATTTTTGCACCAAGAATTGAAGGAAAGCCGTATCCACATGGTCCAAATAAACCTGGGGCAAGATATTTTCTTCCTTTTTCAAAAGTTGGGTAAGCATTTCCAATTGCGCAATTATTTCCAATATCACTTGATATTATTACATCTTCAGGCATACCCGCTTGTATTGCTCTCCATGCCTGACGTGGGGACATCCTGTCTTTATCTCTATTCCTTGCCTCTTTGTTCCAAACAGTACCAGGATCATCGTCTTCGTGATCTAAACTTGATAATTTTTGTAACCATGCAGATTTTGTTTGATGTATTAAATCTTTTCGTTTCTGTCTATCTGTATCACCTGCATTTTTTGAAAGTTTATTAAGTAATTGTTGAGCAACTAATTTGGCATCACCACAAATTCCAACTGTTACTTTTTTTGTTAAACCTATTCTATCAGAATTCATATCAACTTGAATTATTTTTGCATTTTTTGGCCAATAATCAATACCGTAACCTGGTAATGTTGAAAATGGATTCAATCTAGTTCCTAAAGCTAAAACTACATCCGCTTTTGCGATTAATTCCATTGCTGCTTTAGATCCATTGTAACCTAATGGTCCAACTGCTAAAGGATGGCTTCCAGGAAAGCTATCGTTATGTTGATAACCAGAACAGACAGGAGAGTCTAATTTTTCTGCTAATTTTACACAATCCTGAATTGCTCCACCTATAACAACTCCAGCTCCAGAAAGAATTACTGGAAACTTAGCGTCAGATAATAATTTTGCTGCTTTATCAATTGCTTCGGCACCGCCTGCTTGTCTTTCTAGTCTAACTATTGGTGGTAATTCTATATCAATAACTTGTGTCCAATAATCTCTAGGAACATTTATTTGTGCAGGAGCCGATCCCCTAATAGCTTTTTCAATTACTCTATTTAAAACTTCGGCAATTCTTGAAGGATCTCTAACTTCTTCTTG
>CACHJN010000015.1 GCA_902580115.1 uncultured Pelagibacteraceae bacterium
CTGCGAGAACTGGGCCAAATATCTCTTCTTTGTAAATTCTCATATTTTTTTTAACTTTGTCAAATAAACATCCGCCCATGTAATAACCATTTTCATATCCCTGCAATTTTAAGTCTCTGCCATCTACTACAAGCTCTGCACCTTCTTGTACACCAATATCTACATAACCTTTAACTTTTTCTAAATGTTCTTTAGTAACTAATGGACCCATCTCGGAATTTTTATCCATTCCAGGACCAACTTTTAAATTTTCTACTTTTGTTTTGAGGTTTTTAACAAGTCTGTCACCAATATTTCCAACAGCTACAGCAACTGATTGAGCCATACATCTTTCACCAGCTGAGCCATATGCTGCACCCATTAATCCATTTACTGCTTGATCAAGATCACAATCTGGCATTACAACGCAATGATTTTTTGCGCCTCCTAGCGCTTGAACTCTTTTTTCATTTTTAGCACAATTTTCATAAATATACTTTGCTATTGGTGTAGAACCTACAAAACTAACCGCAGCGATATTTTTATTATTAATAATTGCATCTACTACCTCTTTATCTCCATTAACAACATTAAAAACTCCTTTCGGTAATCCTGCCTCAATAAATAATTCAGCTAATCTTATTGCACAAGATGGATCTTTTTCAGATGGTTTAAGAATAAAAGTATTTCCACATGCAACAGCCATAGGAAACATCCACATAGGAACCATAGCTGGAAAGTTGAAAGGAGTTATTCCTGCGCATACTCCTAATGGTTGTCTTAATGACCAGCTATCAACATTTTTACCAACGTTTTCTGTAAACTCTCCTTTTAACATTTGAGGTATTCCACAAGCGTACTCAACAACTTCTAATCCTCTTGTAAGAGAGCCTTTTGCATCTTCGAAAACTTTTCCATGTTCAGATACTATTATTTTAACCAACTCATCCTCATTTTTCTCAATTAATTCTTTAAATTTAAATAATACTCTAGCCCTTTGAAGAGGCGGAGTGTTTGACCAAGTGTGAAAAGCTTCTTGAGCAACTTGAGTTGCTTTATTTAAATCATCTAAGCTTCCAAGTTTTACTTTGGAAGTTTCTTCTCCTGTTGCCGGGTTGTAAACAGAAGAAAGTCTTTGTGAATTTCCTGAATATTTTTTACCGTCTACGAAATGTTCTATTATTTTCATAGCCTTTGAATAAATAAGCTTTTAGCTTGTTGCAAGCATTTTTTTTATAGAGCCAATAGCCTTAGCAGGATTAAGTCCTTTAGGGCATGAATTAGTACAGTTCATTATTGTGTGGCATCTGTAAAGTTTTAATTCATCAGCTACTTTTTTTAATCTTTCCTTTTTTTCATCATCTCTACTATCACTTATCCATCTATAAGCTTGAAGTAGAACTGCGGGACCTAAATATTTGTCTCCATTCCACCAGTAACTAGGGCATGATGTAGAACAACAAGCACATAATATACATTCATAGTAACCGTCAAGTTTGGATCTCTCTTTTTGAGATTGTAAGATTTCTTGTTTTTCTGTATTTGTTTTTGAGGTCTTTAACCAGGGTTGGATTGACTCATATTGTTTATATAAATTACTTAAATCTCCAATTAAATCTTTTACAACTCTTAAATGCGGTAGAGGATAAATATTTAACTCTCCCTTAATATCTGTATGGGATTTAATACATGATAATGTATTTATTCCATCAACATTCATTGCACAAGATCCACAAACACCGTGTGCACATGATCTTCTGAACGTAAGTGATGAGTCAATTTCATTTTTAATTTTAAAAAGAATATCTAAAACCTTAGGTCCACAATTATCCATATCAACTTCAAAAGTATCTATCCTTGGATTTTTTCCATCTTCAGGATTCCATCTATAAACATTAACTTTTTTTAAGTTATTAGAACCAGTTTTATCTTTGTAATATTCTCCCTTAACTATTTTTGAGTTGTTAGGCAGGGAAAACTCAGCCATTAGTATACTCTTTCTTTTGGCGGGAAATACTGAACATCATTCGTCAAAGTTCTTGCATGTACATCTCTGTATTTAACTTTAACTTCCTTGCCATTCTGCCAAGCTAAGGTGTGTTTCATAAATTTTTTATCATCTCTTTTTGAAAAGTCTTCTCTAGCATGAGCCCCTCTACTTTCTTTTCTATGATATGCTGAGTCCATGGTTGTCATAGCTTGTCTTATCAAATTATCAAATTCTAATGACTCTACAAGATCTGTATTAAATAAAAGTGATTTATCCTTTACAGATATATCCTCTAATCCCTCAAATGGTTTTCTAATTTCTTCTACACCTTCTTTTAGAGTTTTTTCAGTTCTAAAAACTGCACATTTACTTTGCATTGTTTTTTGCATTGATAATCTGAGCTGAGATGTATTCGTCTCACCTTTTGAATTTCTTATTCTATCAAATCTGTCTAGACATTTTTCAGTTTCACTTTGAGGAGAGTTTTCGTGTGGTGTATTCGGTTTAACCAATTCAGCGGCTCTTTTAGCAGCAGCTTTTCCAAAAACTACTAAATCTATTAATGAGTTAGAACCTAATCTATTAGCTCCATGAACTGAAACACAAGCGGCCTCGCCTATTGCCATAAGTCCCGGAACGGTTTTTTCTGATCCATTTAAAGTTAAAACCTCTGCTTTATAATTCGTAGGTATTCCACCCATATTGTAATGTACCGTTGGAACTACAGGTATAGGTTCTTTTGTTACGTCAACACCTGAAAAAGTTTTTGCTGACTCGGCTATACCGGGTAATCTATCATCAATTACTTTGGGATCTAAATGATCTAAGTGAAGATGCACGTGATCTTTTTCTTTTCCAACTCCACGCCCTTCGTTAATTTCGATAGCAATAGATCTACTAACTACATCTCTTGAAGCAAGATCCTTAGCGCTTGGGGCATATCTTTCCATAAATCTTTCTCCTTTAGAATTTAAAAGAAATCCTCCTTCACCTCTTACTCCTTCAGATATGAGACATCCAACACCGTATATGCCTGTAGGGTGAAACTGAACAAATTCCATATCTTGTAATGGTAAACCAGCTCTTAAAACCATACCATTCCCATCTCCGGTGCATGTATGAGCAGATGTAGCTGAATAATAAATTTTTCCATAGCCGCCAGTAGCAATTATTGTTATGTGAGATTTAAATCTGTGAATTGTGCCATCATTCAAATTCCAAGCTATCAGTCCCTTACATTCACCATTTTTCATGATTAAATCTAATGCAAAGTACTCAATAAAAAATTCTGTGTTATGTTTTAATGCTTGTCCGTATAAGGTATGCAAAATAGCATGGCCTGTTCTGTCTGCCGCTGCACAAGTTCTTTGAACTGTTCCATTGCCATAATTTTTAGTCATTCCTCCAAATGGTCTTTGATATATTTTTCCATCTTCAGTCCTACTAAATGGTACGCCATACTTATCTAGTTCTTTTACAGCTTTTGGAGCTTCTTTACAGAGATATTCGATTGCATCCTGATCTCCTAACCAGTCAGAACCTTTTACAGTGTCATACATATGCCACCTCCAGTCATCTTCACCCATGTTACCTAGCGCTGCTGAAATTCCACCTTGAGCCGCTGAAGTATGACTTCTAGTCGGAAATACTTTTGAAATACATGCTGTCTTTAGTCCTGCCTCTGATAAACCTACGGCTGCTCTTAAACCGGAACCACCAGCTCCCAAGACAACAACGTCGTATTCATGATCGATAATTTTATAGCTTTTCATTTTTATAAGTTATAAATGGTTATTATAGTTCCTAAAGACAATAGTATAGCAAAAATAAATATTAACTTATTTGCGACATTTTTGATTTTTTCATTGCCTATATAGTCCTCAAAAATCTCACTAATTGTCAAAGAATAGAAAAAAAAGGATAAAAAAACAAAAATTGAGAACAAAATCTTCGATGGTTGCTCACTTAAAAAAGTGATTAGTCTATTATAGTCATTATTTATAATAGAAACAAAATTTATGATAAACCACACCATAAATGGAATTAAAAATAAAGAACTGAACTTAATAGATAGCCATTTTTTTGTTGATTTATTCATAACTAAAGGCTCATTCCCAAATAATAGATAATTATTGCAAGTAAAAAAGAAAAAATTAAAGTTGCATATCCAGTAATTTTAGTAGTTTTTAGATCAAATCCGTAACCTGCATCCCAAATTAAATGTCTAATTTCATTAAGTATATGAAAACTAAATGTCCAACATAATGAAATAGATATAAATTTTCCAAAAAAACTATTTAAAATTTTCTCAAATAAAATTTTTTCATTATTAATCGTTAATAAAAACCAAATGCATATTAAGCTTATTGCAATAGCGTTGATCACGCCTGTTATTCTATGAGTAATAGATAACAATGATGAAATTTGCCATTTATATATTTGTAAATGTGGTGTTAAAGGATTTTTGTTGTATTCCATAAAAAATTTATTTAATTCCGTACTTTACTAATGTTTCCGCAATTTGCACTGAATTAAGTGCCGCTCCTTTCAAAAGATTATCTGAAACTATCCACATATTAATTGCTTTGTCATTAGATCTATCTTTTCTCACCCTGGAGATATAAGTTTTAAAATCATCTTGAGCTTCGAGCGGAGTTATATAACCTCCATCAACTTGTTCATCAACGAGTTTACAACCTGAGGTCTCACTTAATAATTTTTTAACTTCATCAATATTATAATTTTTTTCAAATTCTACATTTACCGATTCAGAGTGCGATGTAATAACTGGAACTCTTACGCAAGTTGCGGAAACTTTTATCTTCTCGCTTAATATTTTTTTTGTTTCATTTTCCATTTTCCACTCCTCTTTGGTGTACCCGTCTTCTACAAATACATCTATATGAGGGATTAAATTAAAAGCTATTTGTTTAGTAAAGTTTATTGATTTAATTTTTTTTTTTTCCAAAAAATCTTTTGTCTGACTTATTAGTTCATCCATTGCAGCTTTCCCTGCTCCAGAAACAGCTTGATATGTTGAAACTACCACTCTTTTAATATTAAATTTTCGGTGCAGTGGATTAAGCGCTAAAACCATTTGAATAGTAGAGCAATTTGGATTTGCTATAATATTTTTATGCTTTTTTATATCCTCCGAGTTTACCTCAGGCACAATAAGGGGGACATCTTTATCCATTCTAAAAAATTTTGAATTATCGATTACAATAGTTTTTTGAGAGGCTTTTTTTGCATATTTTTCTGCAATAGAACTTCCTGCAGCAAAAAAAGTTATATCTGCTTTTTCAAAATCGAAATTTTCTAAAGCAACTACATTTAGGTCATTGCCTTTAAATTTTATTTTTTTTCCTAAACTATTTTTTGAGGCAACTAAATGTAATTCTTTAATGTCTAATTTAGACTTTTCTAAAATATCAATCGTTTTTCTTCCTACGTTTCCCGTAGCACCAATAATTGCAAATTTCATTTTGTTAATATTAATTTAATTTTGATATAATTGCATCACCCATCTGAGAAGTGGTGACTTCTTTCTTCCCTTTAGATACAATATCCTTTGTTCTAAGACCGTCATTTAAAACTTTTTGAACAGCTTGATCTAATAAATCTGCCTCTTTATCTAAATCTAAGGAATATCTTAGAGCCATTGACAAACTAAGTATTGTTGCGATCGGATTTGCAACATTTTTTCCAGCTATATCTGGTGCCGATCCATGAACAGGTTCATAAAGTGATCTCAGCTTTCCATTTTTATCTTTGGAGCCTAAGGAGGCAGATGGAAGAAGACCTAAAGAACCAGTTAACATAGCTGCCTCATCAGATAGCATGTCTCCGAATAAATTATCGGCTAAAATTACATCAAATTGTTTTGGATTTCTCAATAACTGCATTGCACAGTTATCTGCTAACATGTGCTCTAATTCAACATTTTTATATTCTTTATCTTTTAAATCTTGAACTTCTTCTCGCCATAAGACTCCAGCTTCCATTACATTTGATTTTTCACATGAAGTTACTTTATTTTTTCTTTTCTTGGCGAGATCAAACGCCACTTTTGCTATTCTTTTGATTTCAGTGGTAGTATACGTATGTGTATTAATTCCTTTGCGCTCATTGTTCTTAATTGGCTCTATACCACGTGGTTCACCAAAATATATACCGCCTGTAAGTTCTCTTACAATCATAATATCTAATCCTGAAACTATTTCAGGTTTTAAAGTAGAAGAATCAACCAGTTGTTCAAAACAAATTGCTGGTCTTAAATTTGCAAATAGTTTTAACTCTTTCCTCAATTTTAAAAGAGCTCTCTCAGGTTTTTTTGAGAATTCTAATTTATCCCACTTTGGTCCTCCACATGCTCCTAATATAACTGCATCACACTCTAAAGATTTATAAAAAACTTCATCTGTAATAGGAATTTTGTGCGCATCTATCGATGCACCCCCAATTAGTTCTTCTTCAATTTTAAAGTCTAAGGATTTATTCTTGTTTAGCCACTCAATTATTTTTTTTACTTCTCTTACTACCTCGGGTCCAATGCCATCTCCAGGTAATAATAGTAATTTTCTCTTGTTAGATATTGCCATTATTTAAATCCAAGGTTTGGTTTTATTCATAGAATTTTCAAATTTTTCTATATTAGGTATTTTTTTTAATGAGAGGCCTATATTATCTAAACCTTCTAAAAGTCTTTTTTTCTTCGCAGGCTCTATATCAAAAGTCAATTTTTTATTACCATAAAGAATTATCTGCTCATTTAAATCAACTTCGATCTCTTCTTTTCTTTTAAAATATTCAGATAATTCTTGAATTGATTTTTCGTCAATAATTATTGGGAGGATACCATTGTTAAAACAGTTATTATAAAAGATATCAGCAAAACTAGGGCTTATTACACATCTTATACCAAAGTCGAGTAAGGCCCATGGGGCGTGTTCTCTTGAAGAACCACAACCAAAATTTTTTCCAGCTAAGAGAATTTTTGATTTTGAGTATGGATCATTATTTAATATAAATTTATCTATTAATTTACCACTTTCATCATATCTCATTTCATAGAATAGACTTTTTCCTAAACCAGTTCTTTTAATAGTTTTTAAAAACTGTTTAGGAATTATCATGTCCGTATCTATATTCATTAAAGGAATATGTGCAGGTATACTTTTTAATTTAATAAATTTTTCCATCTAATTAATTTCTCTTACGTCAGCTAAATAGCCCTTTATTGCTGCAGCTACAGCCATTCCTGGGCTTACAAGATGAGTTCTGCCGCCTCTTCCTTGTCTACCTTCAAAATTTCTATTTGAAGTTGATGCACATCTTTCTTTTGATGAAAGCTGATCTTCATTCATTCCTAAACACATAGAGCATCCTGGTTCTCTCCATTCAAATCCTGCATTTTTAAAAACTTTATCAATACCTTCCTCCTCAGCTTGTTTTTTTACTAATCCCGATCCTGGAACAACCATTGCGCTTACATCGCTCGCTATTTTTTTTCCTTTTAATAGTTTTGCAGCCAGCCTTAAATCTTCTATTCTTCCATTTGTACAGCTTCCAATAAAGATCTTATCTACTTTTATATCAGAAATTTTCATTTTAGGTTTTAAACCCATATATTCTAAGGATCTGTACATTGCTGTTCTTCTATCTTTATCTTTTTCTTTTTCTGGATCTGGTACTTCTCCAGTAATTGGAGAGACATCCTGCGGAGATGTTCCCCATGTAACTAATGGTTCAATATCTTTTGCATCAATGTTTACTTCCTTATCAAACTTTGCATCGCTATCAGAAAAAAGTTTTTTCCAATGTGCAACTGCTTTCGTCCAGTTCTCACCTTTTGGAGACATCGGTCTATCTTTAAAGTACTCTATAGTTTTATCATCTGGAGCTATTAATCCTGCTCTGGCACCAGCTTCTATAGTCATATTGCATATAGTCATACGTTGTTCTACGCTTAAATTTCTTATTACTTCACCAGCAAATTCAATTACATAACCTGTTCCGCCTGCGGTTCCGATTGTTCCGATTATTTTAAGGATAACATCCTTTGACGTAACTCCTGCCGGTAAACTTCCGTTCACATTTACTCTAAAATTTTTAGATTTTTTTTGAATTAAAGTTTGAGTAGCTAATACATGCTCCACTTCGGAAGTGCCTATTCCAAATGCTAGGGATCCGAAAGCTCCGTGGGTAGCTGTGTGGCTATCTCCACATACGATTACTGTCCCTGGTTGTGTAAAACCTTGCTCCGGTCCAATAATATGGACTATCCCTTGTCGCTTATCATTAACATCAAATAAATTTATTCCAAATTCTTTACAATTATTTCTTAAAGTATCAACTTGAATTTTAGATTGCTTATCAGATATACCTTTTGATCTATCAGTAGTTGGAACATTGTGATCGGGAACGGCTAAAGTAAGTTTTGGTTTTCTAACTTGTCTGCCTTGAATTCTTAATCCTTCAAAAGCTTGGGGACTAGTGACCTCATGAACAAGATGTCTGTCAACATAAAGTAAAGCTGTTCCATCATTGTCTTCGTGAACAAGGTGGTCATCCCAAATTTTATCGTAGAGCGTTTTTGACATATGAGAATATTATTTTTTTTGTTTATTCTCAGCTTCCAATTTTTTATCAGAAGTCTGTTTTTTAACTTTTGATAC
>CACHJN010000016.1 GCA_902580115.1 uncultured Pelagibacteraceae bacterium
ACTTTACTAGCAATTTCAGCAAAACTTAAAATACCATTTTATCCTGTTCCGATGACTATGCAAACGTTTGTTGTTCTCTTGATCGGTGTATGCTTTGGTTGGAAGTTGGGCGGAACAATTATTACTTTTTATCTGTTAGAAGGGATAGTTGGATTGCCAGTATTTTCAGGAACTCCTGAAAAAGGATCTGGAATTATTTACTTTGTTGGACCGACGATGGGGTACTTAATAGGATTTTTATTTGCCGTTATGCTTTGTGGTATTTTTAAATTTAACAATAATATTGTTTTGAATTTTTTAAAGTTAGTTTTAAGCGTAAGTGTTATTTACTTATTTGGTGTAATATGGCTAGGTACACTCATTGGATGGCAAAAACCGATAATAAGTTTAGGAGTAACACCTTTTTTATTAGCAGAACTTTTCAAAATAACTTTGCTTTCAGTTGTTGTCACTTTATTTAGAGATAAATTATCTATATTAAAGAAATGGTTGTAGATTTATCTTGGCGATCTTTTAGATAAAATTCTCTGTAGAGTTCTTCTATGCATCTTTAAACGTCTGGCAGTTTCTGAAACGTTTCTATTGCATAATTCGAAAACTCTATGAATATGCTCCCATTTCACCCTATCAGCAGACATTGGGTTTTCTGGGGGTTTGGCTTTTGATTCAGGGAAAGCCAATAAAGCTGACTCTACATCATCTGCGTCTACGGGTTTTGCTATATAATCTATGGCACCCGCTTTTACTGCTGCTACTGCAGTAGGCAAATTACCATACCCTGTAAGCATAACAATTCGGCTGTCTGTCTTGCTTTTGGAGAGTTCCTTTATGACGTCTAGGCCGTTACCATCCTCTAGCCTTAAGTCAACTACGGCGAAATTTGGAGGTGATTTTCTTACTATATCAAGTCCTTCAGCCACCGATTTCGCTTCTTTCACCATAAAACCTTTTTTCTCCATCGCTCTTGATAATCTGCCTCTTAAAGGATCGTCATCATCAAGGATTAATAAGGATTTATCCTGAAAATCACTCAATTTAAGCTGTGGTGTCTGTAGGTTTGTCTTCCTCATGTGAATATATATATGTCCTCTTATGGCAATTTCAACCTGCTCAATAATAGTTTCTAACAAGTCAGCTATGCATTTTTTTCTTTACATAAGGTGAAAAAACACTAAATAAGCACAAATAAGAGTTTTTTATAAATTTTTTGAAAACTCTTTTGTGTTAATTAACGGGGGACACATGAAATGGAAAAATTTAGTAACGTTAACGAATTAGTTAACACACTTAAACCAGTAAATCCTATCTACTGTATACGCCCAGAGACCATAAAAAATTCAATCAAGGTCTTTAAGGATAAATTTCCCGGCAAAGTATTATATGCTGTTAAGACCAATCCAAATGAATTCGTCCTTAAGCATATTATTAAAAATGGTGTAGATAGATTTGATGTCGCGTCAATAAATGAAGTTAAACTTATAAGAAAACTGAGCCCTGATTCTAAATTATATTTTATGCATCCTATTAAAAGTAGGGAAGACATTGCTTCGGCATATTTTGATTATAATGTAAAAGATTTTTCATTGGACACAAAAGAGGAGCTAATGAAGATTTTAGACTCAACTCGAAACGCAAAAGATTTAAATTTATTTGTAAGAATTGCTGTATCCAATGAACACGCAGAATTAGATCTCTCAAGAAAATTTGGTGCTTTGTCAAGTGAAGCTCTTGGTTTAGTAAGACTTTGTAAGCAACACGCAAAAAATTTAGGTATTAGTTTTCATGTTGGTTCTCAATGTATGCATAAAATTTCTTTTTCTAAGGGATTAAAAGAAATTGCTAATATAATAAAAAAAACGAAGATTGTTCCTGATACTATTAATGTTGGAGGAGGTTTTCCCTCTATATATCCAGATTTAAAACCTGAGCCTTTAGAAAATTATTTTAATGAAATTAAGATTGGTTTGAAACATTTAAAATTAGAAAAAATGCCTGAAGTAATTTGTGAACCTGGTAGAGCCTTAGTGGCAGAAAGTGGCTCAACAATTGTTCGGGTAAATCTTAGAAAGAAAAATAAACTTTATATTAACGATGGAACCTATGGTTCATTGTTTGATGCTGGTGTTCCTAATTTTATCTTGCCTACAAGAATGATTACCAATGGGAGAATTTTATCTAAAAAGATAACTGCCTTTCAATTCTATGGTCCTACATGTGATAGTTTAGATTATATGAAAGGACCCTTTTTATTACCAAATAATATTAAAGAGGGTGACTATATTGAACTTGGACAATTAGGAGCTTATGGACTAACTTTTAGGACTAAGTTCAATGGTTTTTATTCAGATACTATTGTTCAACTTAATGACAAGCCTATAATGTCATTATACAATGATGCTGGTAAATTAAATTACTTAGTAGCTTAATGAATAAAAAGAATAGTCCTGCTGCAGGACATAATAAAAAAACGTTTTTAAATAACCCTGTTGAACACATAGACATCACAAAATTTGATTCTAGAACCATAATTGAGTCTATGAGTAAAATGTCGTTTACCTCAAGAGACACTGCTAACGCTTCAAAAATTTTCAATGAAATGATTGAAGATAAGTCATGTTCAATATTTTTAACTCTGGCAGGCTCAACATCAGCTGGCGGTTGTATGAAATTATATTCAGATTTAGTAAAATATAACATGGTTGATGCTATTGTTGCTACAGGCGCTTCTATAGTAGATATGGATTTCTTTGAAGCTCTAGGTTTCAAACATTATCAAGGCTCACAATTCGAAAATGACACTAAATTAAGAGAAAACTACGTTGATAGGATATATGATACTTATATTGATGAAGAAGAATTACAGGCCTGTGATCAAAAAATTTGCGACATCGCAAACTCATTAGAGCCTAAAACTTATACTTCAAGGGAATTTATATATGAAATGGGAAGATATTTAAAAAATAATTCTAAAAAGAAAGATTCTTTAATTGAAACTGCCTACGATAATAATGTCCCAATTTTCTGTCCAGCTTTTACAGATAGTTCAGCTGGCTTTGGACTAGTAATGCATCAAGAACAAAATCCAAAAAAACACTTAACAATTGACTCCATAAGAGAGTTTAGAGAATTAACTGAAATTAAACTTAGGTCAAAACAATCTGGATTGCTGATGGTTGGTGGTGGCGTACCAAAAAATTTTATACAAGATACTGTTGTATGTGCAGAACTTTTAGGTAAAAAAGTTGATATGCACAAATATGCTATTCAAATAACAGTGGCAGATACTAGGGATGGCGCTTGTAGTAGCTCAACTCTTAAAGAGGCAAGTTCTTGGGGTAAGGTTGATGTATCAAAAGAACAAATGGTTTTTGCTGAAGCGACCAGTGTCTTGCCTCTGATTGCAAGTGATGCTTTTCATAGACAAAATTGGAAAAAAAGAGACAAAAGAGAATTTTCTAAAATTTTCAAATAAAATGAAATTTCAAAAACAAAAAGATGGTTTCTTAGGATATGATGCCAATACAAAAATTAAAAGTAAAGTTGTTGTCGTACCCTTTGGACTGGAAAAAACTGTTTCATATGGAGGCGGAACAAAAAATGCTCCAAAAGAAATTATTAAAGCCTCTCATCAAGTTGAATTATTTGATGAAGAGTTAAATAAAGAGACTTTCAAATACATTGGTATCAAAACTTTAAAACCTTTTAAAATTAAAAATCAAATTAAATCTGCTTTGGTGCAAATAGCAAATATTAATGAGCAAATTATTTCAAAAAAACTATTTCCATTTGTATTTGGTGGTGAGCATTCAATTACAAGTGGTTCAATTAGGCCGTTTGTAAAAAAATTTAAAACTCTTTACATTCTTCATTTTGATGCTCATGCAGATTTAAGAGAGAAATATGATGGTGAGCGATATTCCCATGCGACAGCTATAAGAAGATGTTTGGATTTTAAAAATGTCAAGGTTATATCATTTGGAATTAGAAATTTATCTAAAGAAGAAATGAACTTTTTCAATAAAAATAAAAAAAGAATTAAAATTTTTTGGAGTAACAAAAAAAATAAATGGAAAATATCTGAAATTCGTAAAATATTTAAAAATAAAAATGTCTACATCACATTTGATGTTGATGGTTTCGACTCTAGTTTAATGCCAGCAACTGGCACGCCAGAGCCAGGTGGAATGTTTTGGGATGATGTAATGCCCATATTAAAAAATGTATGCTCTGTTTCTAATGTTGTAGGCGCAGACATAAACGAACTTGCGCCTATAAAAAACTTTAACTCTTGTAATTTTTTGACGGCAAAACTTGCCTATAAAATAATATCTTATGTATTTGAATTTAAATCTAAATACTTAGGTCGTTAATACTCCACTTTATTTTTACCTTAGCTCCATTTAAGGAGCTTCCATTTTCAAAAAAAATAACTGCTGATTGTCTTTCCAGCAATGTTTTACCTAAAAAAGTTCCCAACCCTAATCCTGAATTATTTTTAGATAATTTTGATTTTGATTTTATATAGGGTTCTCCTAAAGCTGCAATAATGTCTTCAGGAAAACCTGGCCCATCATCTTCAATAAGAATGTATAAATTTATATTATCACTTATAATTGATATAAGGATATTCTGATTAGCAAATTTAACAGCGTTACCAATAAAATTCCTCAAGCCATATACAA
Organism: uncultured Pelagibacteraceae bacterium; assembly: GCA_902580115.1. Taxonomy (GTDB): domain Bacteria; phylum Pseudomonadota; class Alphaproteobacteria; order Pelagibacterales; family Pelagibacteraceae; genus Pelagilacustribacter. The sequence continues at coordinate 4,683 of CACHJN010000016.1, forward strand.
GTTCAGGATTTCTCTTGATTTCGATTTTGTTTATATCTTTATCTATATTTAATCTAATATTTTTTTCAGAAGACTCCTTGAAAGATTTTATTATCTCCTCTAATAAATCCTCAAAACTCATTGAGCTTAAGAATTCATCACTTATAATTTTCTTTTGTGATATTTTTTTAAGAATATCGCTACATCTCTTAGTCTGACTTATTAGTAAATCTAAATCTTTCGTAATTTTTGAGTTATCTCCCACTTCCTTTCTTAACTCCTTGGAAACTACAGATATTGTGGCTAAGGGAGTACCTAGAGAATGTGCTGCAGCTGCAGCTTGTCCTCCCAAAGATTCTAATTCATATTCTTTAGCTAAAATTTGTTGAAGCTTACTTAAAGCATCTGATCTTTTTTTTGTTTCCCCAGCAAATCGTATTCCAAAGTAACTTAAAAATATAAGTCCAATGATCAGAGAGATTAAAATTCCAGTCACATAATAATTCGGAAATGATAGTATATATTCTTCCATTCCGGGTAATGGCAAATTAAAAAATGTTAAAACAAATAATAGAAAAATTGTCGCCGATCCAAGTATAATAGTACTACCCATACTTAAAAAGGTAGAAGAAACAATTGTTGGAACAATTAAAAGTATTGCAAAAGGATTAAATATTCCCCCTGTTAAAAATAAAAGAATACTCAATTGAATGATATCATACATTAAAAAAGAGCTAGAATATAAATCTTTCAGTAAAGTCGCTTTAAGTCCAAATTGTAAATATATATTTGTTAAGAAACCTATGAGAATAACTATATGGCAAAGTAATACGGGAAAATTTAAATCAAGAAAAAAATAAACTAAATTAACTGAAAAAAGTTGACCAAAAATTGCGATCCATCTTAGAAAGACTAGTGTTTTTTTATCTAAATTGAGGTTTTCCTCTAACCTAAAAATAGTAGCAAAATCCATGGGTTTTAAATATCTAAATTAGCTACATCTAATGCATTACTAGTAATAAATTCTCTTCTAGGAGCAACTTCATCACCCATTAAAATGCTTATAATTTTTTGATCTTCTTTAGATTTTTCTTTAGTTCCATTAGAGTATTGTACTTTAAGTAAATTTCTATTATCAGGATTTAAGGTTGTTTGCCAAAGTTCTTCCGGATTCATTTCTCCGAGTCCTTTAAATCTTTGAATCGATAATTTTTGTTTCTCTTGCTCTATAATTTTTAATAATTCTTTAGGATTTAATTTTCTTTTTTTTTCTTTAGAATTTGATTTTTCAAATATAAATTTTTCTAAATCTTTCTCATCTTTCATATAATAGCTTTTATTATTTTTAGTAATTTTAAATAATGGTGGTTGAGCTAAATATAAATGGCCATTTTCAATTAGTTGATTAAAAGGGTAATTATTAAAAAAAGTTAAAAGTAAAGTTCTTATATGTGATCCATCGACATCTGCATCTGTCATAATAACAATTTTATCATACCTTAAGTTATCAATATTAAAATCTTTTGAACCAGTGCCTAATGCATTAATCAAAGTTACTATTTCACTGGATGACATCATTTTTGCTAGAGCTTTTGTCTCGTTGTCACCGTTTTTACCGGAGTTCCTGCCATTAGCATTTACGTATGTATTCAGTATTTTTCCTCGTAGCGGTAACACAGCTTGAAATTCTCTGTTTCTACCTTGTTTTGCTGAGCCTCCTGCAGAATCACCTTCGACAATATATAGTTCGGTTCCCTCTTTTTTTGAAATCTGACAGTCTGCAAGTTTTCCAGGTAGTCCTGTTATTTCAAAACTACCTTTCCTTCGAATATTGTCTCTAGCCTTCCTGGCAACATCCCTTGCGATTGCAGCTTGGGTAATTTTTTCAAGCACATTTCTTATAGTTGAAGGATTCTGATCAAACCACACAGAAATTTTATCATTAATTATACTTTCAACAATTAAACGTATCTCGGATGAAACTAATTTATCTTTAGTTTGAGAAGAAAATTTTGGGTCAGGCATTTTTATAGATAAAACAACTGTCAACCCTTCCTTTATATCTTCTCCGGTTAATGACAATTTATTCTTTTTATTGTGTTCATTTGAATATTTGTTAATTACTCTAGTTAATGCACTTCTAAATCCTAGCAAATGGGTTCCTCCATCTTTTTGATGAATATTATTTGTAAAAGCCAATACTTCCTC
>CACHJN010000017.1 GCA_902580115.1 uncultured Pelagibacteraceae bacterium
TGCTTTCACTATAATTGAAGATTTATTCCCTTTTTTCAATCTATAAAATTCTCTAAAAGAGGCGTCTCCAGAGATTTTTTTTAACCTATAATTCATTTAGATTTTTCCATTTACCTGTTCCTAATAATCTTAGTTCTCTTTCATGATTATGTTTAGCATAATCTAGATGAATTTCTAATTTGTCAGAAATTGGAGTTTTAATTAAGTTTGGCCATTCTATAATTTTTATTGCACTTTGATTTTCTTGAAATAGACCTAGATTATTGAGTTCTTTTTCCCCTTTAAGTCTATAAAGATCATAATGCATGATTTTAAATTTTTTTAAATCATATTCATATAACAAGTTAAAAGTGGGGCTTAACACCTCTGTGGTTTTTGAACCTTCTTTTTTTTGTAAATAATTGATCAAAAACCTTGTAAATGTAGTTTTTCCCACTCCGATCTCCCCAATCAAATAAATGCAATCTTTTTCTTTAAGGTGATCGGCTATTTTTTTGGATATAGAATTGAGATGCTCTAAAGATTTTATAATCATTAGCTACTAGTTTAGTAGCGATAAGTATCTGGTTTAAAAGGCCCTGATTGTTTAACGCTAATGTAATCTGCTTGGTCTTTTGACATTTTTGTTAATTTTGCTCCTACCTTTTCGAGATGAAGCATCGCTACCTTTTCATCTAAATGTTTGGGTAACACATAAACTTTATTTTCATATTTATCTGAATTATTCCACAATTCAATTTGAGCAATAACCTGATTAGTAAAAGAAGCGCTCATAACAAAACTTGGGTGTCCAGTAGCACATCCTAGGTTTACAAGTCTACCTTCTGCAAGTAAAATTATTCTTTTTTTACTTGGTAGTTCTATTTCATGTACTTGAGGTTTAATTTCATCCCATTTATAATTTTTAAGCGCTTCAACTTGTATCTCATTATCGAAATGGCCTATGTTACAAAGAATAGCTCTGTCTTTCATATTTCTCATATGATCGGCAGTCACTATATCCTTATTCCCTGTTGCTGTTACAACAATATCCGCTTCTTTAATTGCATCATCCATTAATACAACTTCATAACCTTCCATTGCAGCTTGTAATGCGCAAATAGGATCAGTTTCTGTAACTAGAACTCTTGCGCCAGCTTGCCTTAAAGAAGCAGCACTTCCTTTCCCAACATCACCGTAACCAGCCACTATAGCTACTTTGCCTGACATCATAACATCAGTAGCTCTCTTAATTCCATCCACTAAACTCTCTCTGCATCCATAGAGATTATCAAATTTTGATTTTGTCACTGAGTCATTCACATTAATTGCTGGGATTAATAACTGCTTATTCGCCTCCATTTTTTTGAGCGCTAAAACTCCAGTGGTAGTTTCCTCTGAAACACCTTTAACATTTTTAAGCAAATTTTTATATTCTTTATGCATTAAAGCTGTAAGATCTCCACCATCATCTAATATCATGTTGGGCACCCAGTCCTTTTTGCCTTCGATTGTTTGTTTCACACACCACCAATACTCTTTCTCGGTCTCGCCTTTCCAAGCAAATACAGGAACACCTGCTTTTGCTATAGCTGCTGCAGCGTGATCTTGTGTAGAAAATATATTACAAGACGACCATCTACACTCTGCGCCTAATTCTATTAATGTTTCAATTAGCACAGCTGTCTGAATGGTCATGTGTAAACAGCCGAGTATACGTGCTCCTTTAAGAGGTTTTTTTGTACCATACTCTTTTCGTATAGCCATCAAACCAGGCATTTCTGTTTCTGCTAGGGAGATTTCTTTTCTTCCAAACTCTGCAAGCTTTATATCTTTTACTTTAAAATCTTCTGACATTATTCAACGGTTTTTAACAATATAAGCTAACCTAATCAAGTACGAACTAAGATAATATTTTTGGCAACAAAACTTCTACTTGAGCTCCTTTTTGATTAATTCTATTGGATGCAGCTATAGCGCCTTTGTGAAGCTCCACTATATTTTTAGCAATATTTAAGCCTAGACCAGAATGTTCTCCAAACTTAGATGGTCTATTACTATAAAATCTCTTAAAGATTTTTTGTGGTGAAGCTTCTGTAAAACCAGGACCTTGATCTTTAATTGTCATCACAAAATTATTTGAAGTTTCAGTAAGATCGATTTCGATCTTTTGCTGGTCCTTACTAAAAGAGATAGCATTATCAAGTAAATTAGCTATTACTTGCTCAAGTCTATTTTCAATCCCGATAATGAAATAATTTTTTTCATCTTCATTAGAAAAATTTGTCAGAATCTCTATCTTTTTATTTTGATTTACGAGGTCCTGTTTAAAATCTTCTACGACATTTAATATGATTTTCATTAAATTTACTTTTAGCATTTTTTCTCTAGACAACGAAGCTTCATCTTTAAGCATTTGGGAGTAATCAGTAATTAATCTTTCAATCCTCTCTACATCATGATTTATTATTTCAAATAACTTGGCTCTGTCTTTTTGGTTATCTGTCTTATCTAAAAGTTCTGATGCACCTTTTAGTGAAGCTAATGGATTTCTAATTTCATGTGCTAAATCGGTGGAAAATGTTTCTGCTCTAGTAGTTCTTTTTTGAAGTTCTTTTGTCATCTCATCTATTGACTTTGTAAGTTTTCCAACTTCATCCTCCCTTACAAAAAAATTTTGAATATCAATATTTTGATCTGATTTATTTTTTATAGCTTCAGTAAATGAAACCAAAAAACCAATGGGTTTTAATATATATTTATTTAAAAACAGAGAAAAAATTAAAATGACTAATGCTATAGCTAAAACAGTTCTTATAATAAAATTTTTTCTTTCTGCAACAGCTATTAAAATATCATTTGCTTCATTGGTTACGACTATGTAGCCGGCTGTGACATCGTTTAATTTAAGTTCGCTGATAGTACTAACAAAAAAAGAATTGTTAATTTCATTTTCAATAGTAATTGGTTGAGTCTTATATTTATTTTTTATTATACTAGATATTGAATTTTCATCAGAACTTTCTTCCAATGAGGGTTTTGCCGCGCTTTGTTTTTTTTCTACTCCCTCTTCTATGACTTCATCTGATTTTTCAAAAACACTAATGTCCAAGTCCAAAATATTTGTATCTCCTATCAAGTTAGCGTTCTTTGAAAAAAACTGGACTCTATCAAGACCTTGAAAAAGAAATCTTGTAGATAATAGAAACTGTTTAATGCCCTCTTGGTTAAACTCAACTCCAAGCCGCTCAATATGATCTGAAGTATTATTTATTATGATAAAGTGGTTTGTTGATACCTTTTTAACTAAATTAGGTTGTATTGCATTAAGATAAAGTAAAGTAAACAAGCCCAAAACAGAAAAGATAGATAAATTAAAAAGTAGAAACTTTCGTAATATTGATGATGATTTTTTTTTTTTCATTAACTAACATTCCATCTATATCCGCTTCCATACCTTGTTTCAATTGCTGAAAATTTTTCGTCTACTTTTTTAAATTTTTTACGAATTCTTTTAACATGACTATCAATAGTTCTATCTTCTATTTCGGTGTTCTCTTTATATGCAATATCCATTAAGTGAGCTCTTTCTTTAATAACACCTGGCCTTTTGGCTAATTCTTTAACAATAAGAAACTCAGTAGTTGTAAGCTTATCAGGAAGTGCTTTGCCATTCCACTCACATTCTAATTGAGAAGGATCTAATTTTAGTTTTCCGTGAGTTATTATATTTTTATTATCCTCTACTTTATCTGCTTTTTTTCTTAGTTGAACTCTAATTCTTTCAACTAAAATTTTCATTGAAAAACCACCAGATTTCTTTACGAAATCATCTGCTCCAAGTTTTAAACCAAGTAACTCGTCAACCTCTTCATCCTTTGAAGTTAAAAAAATTATTGGGATAGACATTTTTTTTCTTATTTTCTTTAATAATTCTTCTCCATCCATTCTTGGCATTTTGATATCTAAAATTGCAAGGTCGGGAGGATTTCTTGTGAGACCAATTAATGCTGTTTCACCATCAATATATGTTTGTACTTTGAAACCTTCTCTTTCTAAAGCAATGCTTATGCTAGTCAAAAGATTTCTATCATCGTCTACTAAAGCAATTGTGTGACTCATAATTAACTTTTCATAATTAAATTGTCAAAATTTAGGCGACAAAAAATTTATTAATGTGCTTCTCCCCAATTATATCCTGAATTTACACTAACTTCCAATGGAATTGAAAACATATGATGTTCAGAAGAAGAAACCGATGTCATAACCTTTTTTATTAATTTCTCATTATTTTTTTGATCATTAATTGAACTTTCAAAAACTAACTCATCATGAATTTGAAGTAACATTTTAGCATTTATTTTCTTTTCTTTTTCAATCATTTTATCAAGCTCGATCATTGCCAGCCTTATAATATCTGCAGCAGAACCTTGTATAGGGGCATTAATAGCCGCCCTTTCTTGAAATGACCTGACACTAAAATTTTTATCATTTATATTTCTCAAGTGAATTCTTCTTCCAAAAATATTATTTACATATCCATTTTTTCTACAAAACTTTATTGTGGTGTTCATATATTCTCTAATCTCAGGAAACTTTTTGAAATATTCGTTAATAAAATCTTGCGCTTCTTGATTTGAAACTGAAATTTGTTTTGCTAAACCGTATTGAGTAATCCCATATATAATACCAAAATTTATTGCTTTTGCTTTTCTTCTCAAATCTTCATTTATTTTATTTATGGGTACACTAAAAACTTGGCTAGCCGTTAGCGAATGAATATCTTGATTATTCTTAAAAGCCTTTTTTAATTCTTTTACATCTGCCATGTCAGCAAGAATTCTCATTTCAATTTGATTATAGTCAGCTGAAATTAATATGTTGCCCTTGTCTGCAATAAATGCTTTTCTAATTTCTTTTCCATCAGTAGATTTTATAGGTATATTTTGTAAATTAGGGTCACTAGATGCCAACCTGCCTGTATTGGTAGCCGCTAACAAAAATGAAGTGTGAACTCTTTTTGTTTTTTGGTTTATGTGATCTTGTAAAGCATCAGTGTAAGTACTTTTTAATTTTGAGTCTTGCCTCCATTCAAGCACTAATTTAGGAAATTTATGGCCTGTTAAGGCAAGATCCTCAAGTATTTTAGCACTTGTTGCAAGACTACCTTTCTTAGTTTTTTTTAGCTTAGCAATCTTTAATTCATTGTAAATTATTTCTCCTAGTTGTTTAGGAGAACCTATATTAAATTCTTTTCCTGAAATTTTATAAATTTCTTTTTCTTTTTCGATCAATCTTTTTTCAAACTTTTTAGATAATTTTTTTAAATATGTGTCGTCAATTTTGATACCATTTAGTTCTAACTTGGATAATAATTTAACCATTGGCTTTTCAAACACCTCGTATATTTTGTTAAGTTTTTCACTATCTACTCTGTCTTTTAAAATATTATAAAGTCTTAAAGTAACTTCAGCATCTTCTGCTGCATATTTAGTAGCTTCTTTAAGATTTACTTCAGAGAAATTTAATTGTTTTTTACCAGATCCGACAATTTCTTTATATGATATTGTTTTATGGCCTAAGTGTATCTCTGATAATGTATCCATATTATGTCTATTGTTTCCAGCATCTAGAGTATATGAAAGGAGCATTGTATCTTCTATAGGTTCAATATTGATTCCATATTTTTTAAAAACCATTAAATCATATTTGATATTTTGGCCAATTTTTTTGACACTCGGATCTTCAAGGATTTTTTTTATTTTTTTTATAACTAATTCCTTGGCTAAACTCTTAATATTTTTATGAGCAACCGGAATATAATAGGCTTCATTAGTATCGCAACCAAAAGATACCCCTACAAGTTCAGCATCGAT
>CACHJN010000018.1 GCA_902580115.1 uncultured Pelagibacteraceae bacterium
CAAAAAAATATAATGAAAATTTTAATATTTTTTCAGCTTTTTATATCGGCAATGTAAGACTAATTGATAATTTTTAATTTAAAAAGAAATATGAGCCAATTCCTAAAAAAGACAAAAACCCTATAACATCTGTGATTGTTGTAACAAAAACGCTTGATGCTAACGCAGGATCAATATTTACTTTTTTTAATGAAACAGGAACTAAAATTCCAAATAAACCCGCAACAATCATATTTAAAACCATTGATATACCAATTAATAAAGAGAGTTTTGTCTCTTGAAACCAAAATTGAACGATAATCGCTGTAATAATTGCAAAAATAATTCCATTTAATATTCCTATTAAAAATTCTTTTCCAACAATTTTATTAAAATTACCTGAGGATAATTCTTTTGTGGCTATTGCTCTGATAGTTACTGCTAAGGTTTGCATACCTGCGTTACCACCCATAGATGCTACAATTGGCATTAAAAAAGCTAAAGCAACCATTTGTTCAATTGAAGCTCCAAATAAACTTATAACCCAAGTAGCTAAAAGCGCAGTAAAAAGATTTAATAGAAGCCAATTAAATCTTCTTTTGGTTTTAATTAAAACGCTATCAGTAATTTCTTCATCGCCAACACCTGCAAGTCTAAGCACATCCTCTTCAGCCTCTTCTTGTACAACTGTAACCACATCATCCGCGGTAATCATGCCAACTAATTTATTATTTTTATTTACAACACCAGCTGATACAAGGTTGTAATTTTCAAACGTATGACCTACTTCTTCTTTATCCATATTTACTGATATCAAAACCGGCATTTCTCTCATTATTGAATTCATTTTTTTTTCTCTTGGTGTTCTCAATACTCTTGATGAGGGGACAATACCTATTGGTTTGAAATCATTATCGACAACAAATATTTCTAAAAATTCTTGTGGTAAATCTTTACTTTCTCTCAAATAGTCTATGGTCTGTCCTACAGACCAGTCGCTAGGAACTGCAGTGAATTCTCTTTGCATTATCCTAGCAGCTGAGTCTTCTGGGTAACTCAAGCCTTCTTCCAATAAAAATCTATCTTTTGGGGGGAGTTTGTCTAATACAGAATTTTTTTTCTCTATATTTAAATTTTCAATAATAGAAATTGCATTATCTGACTCTAACCTTTTAATTATCTTTGCTATTGAGTCTGATGATAACAATTGTAAGATTTCTGTTTGAATTGACTCGTTGATTTCTACGAATATTTCTGGATCTATGTCGAATTCCTCAATTTCAATTAATTTAGCTCTTGTTTCTGATGATAGATTTTCAATTAAGTTTGCAACATCAGATGGATGCAAGTCCTCTAAAGTTTGATTAATAAATTTAATATCAGATGCTTTAATTTTATCACTAAAAATACTTAAAAATTCTTTGTTAAAATCAAAATTAACATTTTTACCACCTATAGATTTAATTAAACTCATAAAAATCCTTGATTTCTTTTTTTGAGACTAATAGTTCATAAAGTGATAAAATTCAAATTAAATGAACATAGAAGTCAAAATAAGCAAAAATAGAATATCTTATAAAAAAGCGATGTTTACTCTAGAAAAAAGAGTTGAGGACGTTAAAAAAGGCTTAAAAAAAGAATTTATATGGATACTTGAACATCCCACTACATATACAGGTGGTATAAGATTTAAAGAAAATGAGATTATAGATAAAAAAATTAAAGTAATTAAAACTAATCGTGGTGGAAAAATTACACTTCATAGTCCCGGCCAAAAAGTTGTCTATTTTGTAATAAATCTTAATAAAAGAAAAAAAGACATCAGGCTATTCATAAAGATAATTGAAAAAAGCATTATAGAACTATTAAAAAAATATAATATTATTGCTTATGCTGATAGAAAAAATATTGGTATTTGGGTTAAAAATAAAAAGATATCAGCCATAGGAATAAGAGTTAGAAATTGGATTGCATATCATGGTTGTTCAATAAATATTAGTAACAATTTATCGTATTATAAAAAAATTGTACCTTGTGGATTAAGTAATGAAATGATTACATCGTTTAATGATTTAGGTATTAAAAAAGTAATAAATGTTGAAAAAAACATAAAAAAAATATTTGTTAAAAATTTATCTAAAATATAAATCTATTTTTTTTTTAAAATTACTATCTAATTTTGCTTCATAGCTAAATTTTTCATCATTTTTCATAAATTTTATTTTGTAAGAATGTAAAAGCATGAACTGATCTTTAATTACTTTATTTTTATTTAACTTGTATTTTTGATCACCAATAATTGGAAATCCTCTCATATACAATTGTTTTCTTAATTGATGTTTTCGACCAGTTTTAGGATTTAATTCTAGTAAAGAATATTTATCATTTGATTTTAAAACTTTTATAAAAGTTATTGCTTTAAGTTTAGTTTTTTTATTTTTTTCAAAGTATTCTAAAAAATCTTCCATTTTTTTTAGACTTTTAGGAAATCCCCCTTTAACAACAGCCAAATAAGTTTTATGAATCTTTCTAATTCTAAATAATGAAGTAAAAAATTGAGCTGTTTGCTTATTTTTAGCTATTAAGAAGATACCTGAAGTTTCTTTATCTAATCTATGAACAATATATGGCTTAGTATGATCAAAAAATTTAGTTTTTTTTAAAGTATCAACAACATTTTTTAAATTATTAGTTCCAGCTTGAACAGCAATACCCCTAGGTTTATTTATAACAATATAATCGCTACTGTCATATATTACGAAATTTTCAAAACCTTTTTTTTCTTTTGCGCTTGGTAAGTATTGAATTTTTTTTTTTAAATCTGTTGGTTTGTAATTTGATAAATTAAAAACTAAGACTTCATCTCCCTCGCTTAATCTAAAAGAGGATTTTATTTTTTTATTATTTACTCTTATTTTATTTTTTCTTAATAGTTTTTGTATTAACGAATTAGGTATATTTATTATCTCATCCTTAAACCATTTATCAAAACGTGATTTATTATAATTTTTGTTGACAATAAACTTTTCTGGCATGTAAAATTTGCTTTATTTACTTGCTGCTTTGGCTGTCTCTGGATTTTTTTTCTCTTTATTTTCTGCTTTTTTAGGTTTATCTACTTTTTTAGCTTCGATATTTCTGTCGACTAATTCTATAACAGCCATTGGAGCATCATCTCCAGTTCTATATCCTGCTTTTAAAACTCTGGAATACCCACCTGATCTTTTGCTATATCTTTTTGATAATTCATTAAAAACTTTTTTTACAGAAAATTGATTTTGTAATTTAGAGAAAAGTTTTTTTTTATTATTAAGATCATTTTTTTTTCCTATTGTAATTACTTTATCGATTTGTGGTTTCAGTTCTTTTGCTTTAGGAAGAGTTGTAATAATTTGTTCATATTTAATTAGAGAGTTAAGCATATTTTTGAACAAAGCTTTTCTGTGTTCAGAAGTTTTATTTAGTTTTCTGTAACCTAAATTGTGTCTCATTAGTAACTGTTTTCCTCAAGTTTCTTTGACATTTCTGCGATATTATCTGGTGGCCAGTTTGGAATTTCCATTCCTAAATATAATGACATTGTGCTTAATACTTCTTTGATTTCATTAAGGGATTTTCTACCAAAATTTGGTGTTCTCAACATTTCTGGCTCTGTCTTTTGTACTAAATCCCCAATATAGATTATATTATCATTTTTTAAACAGTTCATTGATCTAACTGAAAGCTCAAGCTCTTCAACTCTTTTCAATAAATTTTTATTAAATTCAGGCTCTGAAGATTTAACCTCTTTGATGATTTCTTTGGGGTCTTCAAAGTTAACAAACATAGATAGCTGATCTTGAAATATTCGCGCTGAGTAAGCTATTGCATCTTCCGCTGCTACTGTTCCATTAGTTTCTACATTCATTATTAACTTATCATAATCAAGAGCGCTACCTGCTCTAGTATTTTCTATTGAAAATGAAACTTTTTTAACAGGGCTAAATAAAGAGTCTATTGATATTAATCCAAGAGGACTATCTTCAGATCTATTTTTGGGAGCAGGCACATATCCTTTTCCAGAGTTTACAAATAATTCCATGTGGAAATTCGTTTTCTCATCAACGTTACAAATAGTTTGCTCAGGGTTTAAAATTTCAACCTCAGAACCAAGTGTAATATCTTTTGCTTTAACTTCTTTTGGGCCTTTAATATCTAAAATAATTTTTTTTGAACTTGTAGAATTGCACTTTATCGCTAAATTTTTCACATTTAAAACTATGTCTGTTACATCTTCTCTTACCCCTTTAATTGATGAAAATTCATGTAGCACCCCATCAATTTGAATAGCTGTAACAGCAGCTCCTTGTATTGATGAGAGAAGAATTCTTCTTAAAGAGTTACCTATAGTTTGACCAAATCCTTTTTCTAGAGGTTCGGCTACTACTTTAGCAAAAGATTTGTCATCGCTGCTAGTTATATTTAACTTATTTGGTTTAATTAGTTCTTTCCAATTTTTATCAATTACATTTGTTCCTGATTGCATTAAACTCTCCTTTTTTTTGGTGGCCTTGTTCCATTATGCGGCATGGGTGTTGTATCTTTAATTGAAATAATTTTAAATCCACGTGATTGTAAAGATCTTAAAGCTGTTTCTCGTCCAGATCCTGGTCCTTTTACTTGAACAGTTAGTGTTCTTAAACCCATCTCATAGGCTTTAGCTCCAGCGTCATCAGCAGCAACTTGAGCTGCATACGGAGTAGATTTCCTAGAACCTTTAAAACCTTTTGAGCCAGCTGATGACCAAGAAATAACATTTCCAGTCTCATCAGCAATGGATATTATTGTGTTATTAAATGTAGAATTCACAAAAGCGATACCAGATGTAACATTTCTTTTAACTTTTTTCTTTTTTTTAAATTGAGTCTCTTTTTTTTTTACATCTTTATTTTCTAGCTCTTTTTTTTCATCAATTTTTTTGTTCATAATTATTTTTTAAGCGGTGTTAATTTTTTCCCAGCGATAGCTATAGCTTTTCCTTTTCTCGTTCTAGCATTACAATGTGTTCTTTGACCTCTAACAGGTAATTTTTTTTTATGTCTGCTACCTCTATAAGTAGCTAGGTCAACTAATCTTTTTATGTTTACAGATATATCTCTTCTAAGATCACCTTCCACTTTGTGATTACTATCAATATATTCTCTGATTTTTAAAACTTGATCTTCAGAAAGTTGATTGACTCTAGTGGTTTCAGAAATATTAAGTTTTTTACAAATTTTTTTTGATGAGTATAAACCGATACCGTGTATATATGTTAACGCAATACTAACAACTTTATTTTGTGGAATGTTTATTCCTGCTATACGAGCCATATTCTAAAGGGTTTAATTTCTATGTGCGTATTTAATGAGGTTATTGAATAATG
>CACHJN010000019.1 GCA_902580115.1 uncultured Pelagibacteraceae bacterium
AGTTTAGAAGAAGTATGCATTAATACAGTTGAGAGTGGCTCAATGACAAAAGATTTGGCAATATTGATCGATAAATCTACAAAGTATTTAACTACTAATCAGTTTTTAGAAGCTATAGATAATAATTTAAAAAAAAAGCTTAATTAATTGTTTTTGATACCTCTATAAAAGCTTTCTCAACTTTATTCTTGTCTACTCCCCCCGCTTGAGCAAAATCTTTTCGTCCTCCACCTCCTTTTCCACCTAAAATCTCAGATGCAATTTTAACTAAGTTTACTGCGTCATATTTTGAGGTAAGATCTTTCGAAACACCTACGGCTACACCAACTTTATCCTCAAAAGTTGAAATACAAATTATAATTCCTGATTTAATTTCTTTCTTGCCTTGATCAATTATTCCCCTTAGTTCTTTTGGTGGAAAATCTTTTAATAGTTGTTCTCTTATCTTTATTTTACCTACTTGCTTTTCTTTAATGATGTTTTTACTTTTATCTTTTTTGATATTTTCAATTTTAACTTGGGCTAATTGTTTGCTTAAATTTTTTAAATTCTCGGGTAAATTTAATTGATCCTTGTAATCTGGTTTAATTTTGAGTAATTGAAGTTCTTTTTTAATATTGTTTATTTCTTCATTTAAATTTTTCTCTTTTAGTGACTTGTTCTGTTTTAGAGAATTTTCATATTTTTCTAATTGCTTATCTCTTAAAGCCTCTACTCTTCGCACTCCTGAAGCAATTGATGACTGACTAATAACTTTAAATTTTCCCACCTCTTTTGTATTTTTTACATGTGTTCCACCACATAACTCTGTTGAGAAAAAACCATTATTTTCTTTTCCCATAAATACTACTCTTACTTCTTCTCCATATTTTTCTCCGAATAGGGCTAGGGCACCCATTTTTACAGCTTCTTTTGGTGTCATAATTCTTGTTTGGACCTCGCTGCCACCGTCAACTATTTCATTAACAACTGCATTAATTTTTGTCATCTCATCCTCATTAATTGGTTTGTTGTGACTAAAATCAAACCTTAATCTCTCGGGTGAAACTAAAGAACCTTTTTGAGTAACATGTTTTCCAAGAGTTCTTCGTAAAGACTCATGTAGTAAATGCGTGGCTGAGTGATTTGCTCTTGAATTATTTCTTTTTTCAATATCTATTTCTAAATTTACGCTTTGTCCTACTTTAATTTTTCCTTTTTTAATATCTCCATAATGAACAAAAAGATCTCCCATTTTTTTTTGAGTATCTTTAATGTTTATTTCACACTCTGATGTGTAAATTATACCTTTATCTCCTACTTGACCTCCAGACTCACCGTAAAAAGGAGTCTGATTTGTTATTATTTCAATTTTGTCTCCATTGCTTGCAGTATCAACAAATTTATTATCTTTTGATATTTTTATAACAACTCCCTCTGCTTTATCAAATTCATAGCCTAAAAATTCGGTTGGTTTTAATTCTTCTCTGATTTTAAACCATCTTTCTTCAACAGATTTATCTCCAGATCCTTTCCAGTTTGCTCTCGCTAAAGCTTTGCTTTTTTCCATTTCTTTTTCAAAGGAGGAGTCATCAACTTTAATATTTTTTGTTCGTAAAATATCTGCAGTTAAGTCAACTGGGAAACCATAAGTATCGTACAATTTAAAAGCTATTGATCCTGGAAGTATATTATTTTTTACTTTGGACAAATTATCATCAAGAATTTTCATTCCTCTTTCAAGAAGAGAGGAAAACTTTTCTTCCTCGTTTTTAAGAGTTTCAATAATAAGATCTTTACCATTTGTTAATTCAGGATAACTATTTTTCATTTCGTCTAACAAAACATTAAATAGTTTATGAAAAAGTGGTGATTTACTTCCAAGAGAATGAGCATGCCTCATACCTCTTCGCATTATTCTTCTTAAAACATAACCCCGACCTTCATTTGAAGGTAAAATTCCTTCAGCGATTAAAAAACTACTTGCTCTAAGATGATCAGCAATAACTCTATGACTTGCTATGGTTTTTTCATTTATTGAGGTTTTAGTTATTTCTGATGACGAAGCCATAATTTTTTTAAAATGATCTATTTCATAATTGTCATGTGTGCCTTGAAGTACAGCAGTCATTCGCTCGAGACCCATACCTGTGTCCACAGATGGTTTAGGTAGATTAATTCTTTTTTCTTTAGAAATTTGCTCGTATTGCATAAAAACAAGATTCCATATCTCTATGAATCTATCTCCATCTTGTTCTGGGCTTCCAGGTGGCCCTCCTTTTAATTTTTCTCCATGGTCATAAAAAATTTCAGAACATGGTCCACAAGGTCCGGTGTCACCCATCGACCAAAAGTTATCTGCTGTTGAAATTCTTATTATTTTATTTTCGCTCAGCCCAGCTATTTTTTTCCATAAATTAAAAGATTCATCGTCTTCATGAAAAACAGTCACAGAAAGTTTGTCTTTAGGTAATTTAAAATCTTTTGTTAGTAAATTCCAAGCATGATGTATTGCTTGCTCTTTAAAGTAATCACCAAATGAAAAATTTCCTAACATCTCAAAAAAAGTATGATGTCTTGGGGTGTAGCCTACGTTTTCAAGATCATTATGTTTTCCCCCTGCTCTTACACATTTTTGTGATGTCGTTGCTGTTTTGTATGGTCTTTTTTCTAGCCCGGTGAAAACATTCTTAAATTGTACCATTCCAGAATTTGTAAACATTAAAGTTGGATCGTTGTTAGGCACAAGATTGCTTGAGTCTACTATTTGATGATTATTTTTCTTAAAATACTCTAAAAACTTTTTTCTTACATCTGTAAGTAAAATTTGGCTCATACTTTATTAAATACAGATATTTTTAAGGTTGTCTATATAGAGATTAATTAGTTTTTGATTTATCGTTATCAACTACCACACAAATTTCTGATTTAGTGAGAAATCTTTGTCCAGTTCCATTATCAAGTGAAAACATGCCTCCAATACCTTTAACAGCATCGATGGTTAAATCTGTATGTTTCCATTTCTCATATTGATCCTCATTCATATAAAATGGCGTACCATCTATCTCACCCAGTTTTATATCGCTGTTTCCAACCATATATTCTTTTGCCGGATAACACATTGGCGCGCTTCCATCACAACATCCGCCAGATTGATGAAATAAGAGATCATCACCATGAACTTCTTTAAGTTCACTAAGTAGTTTTTTTGCTGATAATGTTGCTGATACTTTCATTTTTATATTTCGGCCCATGATTTAGAATCATGGGCCATTATATATTATTGGTTAAAAGAAGCCCAATTTTTTCTCACTGTAAGACACGTGTAAATTTTTAACTTGTCTATAATGATTTAACATCATTTTGTGAGTTTCTCTTCCTATACCAGATTGCTTGTAACCACCAAAAGCAGCGTGGGCAGGATAAGCGTGATAACAATTAGTCCAAACTCTACCAGCTTGTATTCCCCTTCCCATTCTGTAAGCAATGTTACCATCTCTAGTCCAAACACCTGCTCCTAATCCATAAAGAGTATCATTAGCAATTTCTAATGCTTCTTTCTCATCTTTAAACTTGGTCACAGATACAACTGGGCCAAATATTTCCTCTTGGAATATTCGCATATTGTTTTTACCCTCAAAAATAGTTGGCTGAATATAGTTTCCTTTCTCCAGTCCACTATTCAATTTAGCAACACTTCCTCCGGTTAGAACTTTAGCACCTTCTTTCTTACCTAAATCTAGATAAGATTTGATTTTTTCCATTTGTTCTAAAGAAGCTTGTGCTCCAATCATGGTTTCCATTTTAAGTGGGTTATCTTGTTTAACAGCTTTTGTTCTAGCTATAGCCTTTTCCATGAATTTATCATAGATAGACTCTTGAACTAGCGCTCTACTAGGACAAGTACAAACTTCTCCTTGGTTTAGCGTGAACATAGCAAAGCCTTCCAAACATTTGTCAAAGAAGTCGTCATTTTTTGACATAACATCTTCAAAGAATATATTTGGAGATTTTCCGCCTAATTCCAAAGTTATTGGAATTAAGTTTTGCGATGCGTACTGCATAATTAAACGTCCAGTAGTGGTTTCACCTGTAAAAGCTATCTTCTTAATTCTTTTTGAAGAAGCTAGAGGTTTTCCTGCTTCAAGACCATAACCGCTAACAACATTTACAACACCTGCAGGTAATAGATCTCCAATAAGTTCCATTAAAAGCATAATTGATGCTGGTGTTTGTTCAGCTGGTTTTAAAACTACGCAATTTCCAGCAGCTAAAGCTGGTGCAAGTTTCCATGTCGCCATTAATAATGGGAAGTTCCAAGGAATAATTTGACCAACTACTCCTAATGGTTCAGGTATATGATAAGAATATTCGCTATTACTTATCTCTGCTACTGATCCTTCCTCTGCTCTGATAACTCCTGCAAAGTATCTCCAATGGTCTACTACCAATGGTAAATCGGCAGCCATACATTCTCTTATGGGCTTACCATTATCTAAACACTCTGCTGTTGCTAATAGATTTAGATTTTTTTCAATGACATCAGCAATTTTCAAGAGAATATTTGATCTCTCTGTTATTGAAGTCTTTCCCCAAGCTGGAAAAGCTGCGTGTGCTGCGTCTAAAGCAAAATCTACATCTTTATCGTTCGAACGTGGCACCTTACATATTACTTCATTAGTGATAGGAGTTGTATTATCAAAATATTTTCCAGATTTTGGTTCTACAAACTTACCGTTAATAAAATTTCCATACTTTGCTTTAAAAGGAAATTTTACTTTTAAATGAGATATGTCTAAGTTGGGTGACAGTTTCGAGCTGCTTGATTGTTGTGTGCTCATTTACCCTCCTTGTTAATTAAATTAATTAAACCCAATCTTGACAACTTTGTACAGGGTTAAGTGATAATTATTTTCAATTACAATTTAAGGTTGATTCAATTTTGAGTTGTTAATTATTTCATGGGAAACGAGAATTGGGGGTCAAAGACCCCCAAAATAATGGGATGACTATTTTTCCTCGTCTTTGCTAATCTTTTCTTTAGGTGAAGGATT
>CACHJN010000020.1 GCA_902580115.1 uncultured Pelagibacteraceae bacterium
AAGCCGGAGGAGTAAAATTAGTAAAAAATATTGAAGAATTAAAATTAGAGGCAAAAAAATTATTAGGTAAAACTCTAATTACGCATCAAACTGGACCTTCGGGAAAAGAAGTTAAAAGACTTTACATTGAGGAAGCATCAGAAATTTCAAAAGAATTTTATCTATCATGTCTAGTTGATAGAGAGAGTTCAAAAATTGCATTTATTAGTTGTGTTGATGGTGGAATGGATATAGAAAAAATTGCAGTTGAGGAACCAGAAAAAATCATTACAACTAAAATCGACCTTAAAGATCAAGTTGACCAAAAGGATATAGAAAAAATAATTAAACCTTTTAAGTTTAATGAGAGTCAAAAAAAAGCAGCCCTTAGTTTGGTGCAAGCTCTTTACAAAATTTTAATAAAAAAAGATGCAAGCCTTATTGAAATTAATCCATTAATTGTGACAAAAAAAAATGAAATAATCTGTCTGGATGCAAAGATTAACTTTGATGATAATGCACTTTTTAGGAGACCAGAAATAGTCAAATTACGAGACTTTAATGAGGAAGAGCCAGCAGAAGTCGAAGCAAGTAAATTTGATTTATCATATATCAAATTAAACGGTTCGATTGGATGTATGGTTAATGGTGCTGGTTTAGCAATGGCCACTATGGATATAATAAAACTTTATGGAGAAGAGCCAGCAAACTTTCTTGATGTAGGTGGCGGAGCTAGTAAAGATAAAGTTAAGGCAGCTTTAAAACTTATACTTGATGATAAAAATGTAAAAGGAATTTTGATTAATATATTTGGCGGTATAATGAGATGTGATGTATTAGCCCAAGGAGTTGTTGATGCTGCAAAAGAAACAAGCATTAGTATTCCATTAGTAGTAAGACTGGCTGGAACTAACTTTAAAGAGGGAAAACAAATATTAGATAAATCAGGGTTAGATATACTTTCAGCAGAAGATTTGAACGATGCAGCTCAAAAAATTGTTAAGGCAATAAAATAAATGTCAATATTAATTAACAAAAATACTAAAGTAATTTGCCAGGGATTTACTGGTACACATGGGACATTTCATTCTGAGCAATCTATAAAATATGGAACCCAATTAGTTGGTGGTGTTACTCCTAAAAAAGGGGGACAAAAACATTTGGGATTACCAGTTTTTAATACTGTTATTGAAGCCAAAGAGTCAACTAAAGCTGATGCTACAATGATATATGTTCCACCAAAATTTGCAGCCGAGGCAATAATTGAAGCGATAAATGCAGAAATAGACTTAATAGTATGCATTACTGAAGGTATTCCAATAATAGACATGCTTAAAGTAAAATTGGCACTTAAAAAAAGTAAAAGCAGATTGATCGGACCAAATTGCCCTGGAATTATAACACCAGGTGAGTGCAAAATAGGAATTATGCCTGGTAATATTCATAAAAAAGGATCGGTTGGTATAGTTTCAAGGTCAGGAACCCTAACTTATGAAGCTGTAGCTCAAACAAGTTCAAATGGTATGGGTCAATCAACATGTATTGGCATCGGTGGAGATCCAATCAATGGAACTAACTTCATAGATTGTTTAGAATTATTTTTAAAAGATGAGCAGACGAAGTCTATAGTGATGATTGGAGAAATTGGCGGAACCGCTGAAGAAGAAGCTTCTGAGTTTATCAAAAAATCAAAAATTAAGAAGCCTATGGTTGGATTTGTAGCCGGTTTGACCGCTCCTCCTGGAAGACGAATGGGTCATGCTGGAGCCATTATATCTGGTGGAAAAGGTGGAGCAGATGATAAGATTGAAATAATGAAATCAGCAGGAATTACTATTTCTCAATCTCCTGCAGACATAGGCAAAACACTTTTTAAAAAACTTAAGTCTTGATTTTATGAAAATTGTGATATTATTAATTATTAATGTCAATTGATAAGAACAATCAAACATATAAAAAAACCTCATTTTTGACGGGAGTTAATAGCGATTATATTGAAGAATATTACGCGTTATATATTCAAAATCCTAAATTACTAACTGATGATTGGGTTGAATTTTTTGATGGTTTAAAAGAGGATTCCAAAAATATTTTACAAAACATTAAAGGACCAAGCTGGAATCCTAAAAAAGCAAAACAAATAAATATTATTCAAAATATCATAGCTAAAAAAGAAGATGACATTCCAGAATTAACTTCTGTCAAACAAGCATCCACAGATTCTGTTAGAGCAATAATGTTGATAAGAGCATACAGAATTAGAGGGCATTTAATAGCTAATTTAGATCCTTTAAATTTACAAAAGAAAGATGAACATTTGGAATTAAAACCAGAGACCTACGGATTTAAAAAGGAGGATTATAACCGAAAAATCTTTTTAGATGGAGTGCTCGGACTTCAATATGGAAATTTAAATGAAATATTACATATATTAAAAAAAACATATTGTTCAACAATAGGCTTTGAATTTATGCACATGAGTGATCCTGAAGAGAAGGCTTGGGTTCGTAATAGAATAGAAGGCCCTGAAACTGAAGTTACTTTTACAGATAATGGGAAGAAAGCTATTCTAAATAAGATTATTGAAGCTGAAGGTTTTGAGAAATACTTACAGGTTAAATTTGTTGGAACCAAAAGATTTGGACTTGATGGAGGCGAGTCTTTAATACCGGCATTAGAGCAAATTATAAAAAGAGGAGGAAATTTAGGTGTAAAAGAAATAAAAATTGGTATGCCTCACAGAGGTAGACTAAATGTGCTAGCCAATGTTATGGGAAAACCTTACCAAGCAATATTTAGTGAATTTTTTGGTAAAGGAATTTCATCTAAAGAGGATTTTGAAGGTGATGTAAAATATCATTTAGGTGCTTCTTCAAATAGAGAATTTGATGGAAATGTTGTGCATATAAGTTTAACTGATAATCCATCTCATTTGGAAGCTGTAAATCCAGTGGTTTTAGGACAAGTTAGAGCAAAACAATTTTTTCATAATGATCCAAGCAGAAAATCAGTTGTGCCAGTTTTAATTCACGGGGACGCTGCATTTGCTGGTCAAGGAGTAGTAGCGGAATGTTTTGCTATGTCTGGTCT
>CACHJN010000021.1 GCA_902580115.1 uncultured Pelagibacteraceae bacterium
ATATTTATTTTGAATTTATTAGAAAATTCTAACAATTTATCGAACAATTTTTTTTCGTTCATAGATTTTATATAAGTTTCATTCATTGATAAAATTCTAGACATATCTAATTTAGAGGGTGATTTACCTATCCCCTCAAAATTAAATAACTCTATACTTTCTTTTAATGAAAAAATTTCTTTATCTTTGTAAGACCAACCTAATCTTAATAAATAATTTCTTAAAGCCTCTGGTATGATACCAATTTTAATATAATCATTTATTGTTGAGGCATTATCTCTCTTGGAAAGTTTTTTACCTTTCTCACTATGAATTAAAGGTATATGAGCAAATTTGGGAACTTCCCATCCCATTGCATCATAAATTTGTTTTTGCTTAAAAGAATTAATCATATGATCATCACCTCTTATCACATGAGTAATTTTCATCTCATGGTCATCTACAGTTGCTGATAGCTGATAGGTAGGAGATTTATCTTTTCTTAATATGACAAAATCTTCAATAGTAGAATTTGAGATATTTCTTTCACCTTGAACCAAATCTTTTATAATCGTATTTCCAGATATTTTACTTTTAAATCTTATTACTGGTTTAACATCTTTTGGTATTTTTAAATCTTTAGCGTCTCTCCATTTTCTATTATATACATATGGTATTCCTTGTTTTTTACATTTTTCTTTTTGTTCATTTATTTCTTCCTCTGAGCAATAACATGCGTATGCAAAACCTTTTTTTATAAGATCTTCTGCTACAGTCACATGTTTAGAAATATTTTTTGACTGAATATATTCTTCGCCCTCATGTTCAATGCCTAACCACGCTAATGATGAAATAATTTGTTTTTTAAACTCTTCCTTAGATCTTTCTTTATCAGTATCTTCTATTCTCAAAAAATATTTTCCTTTATTTTTCTTAGCCAACAACCAATTAAATAAAGCTGTTCTGACACCTCCGATATGAAGTGGACCAGTAGGGGATGGAGCAAACCTACAATTAAAAGACATTCAATATTTTTAGACTATTTTAGTGAAAGTTTCTATATAAAGAAATTAATCTTCCTTGGATTTTTATTCTATTAGAAGCATATATTTTAGTATCGTAATTTTTGTTAGCGGCTTCCAAAGCAATTGTGTTACCTTTTTTTCTTATTCTCTTCAGGGTAGCTTCTTGTTCATCAATTAGCACTACAGCTATTTGCCCTGTGTCAGCAGTAGAAGTCTTTTTTATAATTACTGTGTCGCCATCATTTATTCCAGCTTCAATCATAGAGTCGCCTTTAACTTTTAAACCAAAATATTCGCCATTTTTTTGCAAATCTTCTGGTAAAGCAACTTTATCAACTTCATGTTGTATAGCTTCTATTGGAGTACCAGCTGCAATACTTCCCAAGACAGAGACTTTAGAAGAGTTGCTTTTAGATTTATCTAAACCACCTTTAATTACGCTTGGTGTGAAAGAATTAAAAATATCATTAGCACTTGCATTTTCTGGGAGCTTAACCACTTCCAAAGCTCTTGCTTTGTGAGCCAATCTTTTAACAAAGCCCCTTTCTTCTAGAGCACTAATTAATCTGTGAATACCAGATTTCGACTTCAAGTTGAGTGAATTTTTCATCTCCTCGTAAGATGGTGAAATTCCTGAAGATCTAATTTTTTTATTAATAAATATTAATAAGTTTTTTTGTTTTTTTGTTAGCATAGAACAAACCTCGTACATCTATGTTCTATAAAAGTTCTTTTTAAATTACAACTTCAAATAAGCCTTAGATTTATTGAGTTATTTGAATTAATCTTTTCATTAATTCACCAGGTTTGTCGGATGTAAGAAGTGATTCTCCAATCAGAAAATTTTTAATACCTGTTTTTTCGTAAATGTATTTTGCGTCATTCTCATCCTTAATTCCGCTTTCAGATAATAGAGGCCCTTTATGTGCTTTAACAACTTCAAAAATTGAAATTGTATTATTTATCGAAACATCCAAAGTTTTCAAATTCCTATTATTTATTCCAATTAAAGCTTGATCGTATTTTAAGGCCGTCTCAGCCTCATTCAGATCATGCACTTCTACTATTACAGATAAATTATGTTTTAAGGCCTCTGAATATATTTCGTTAGCTTGACTACCATTTAGAGCAGCAATAATTATTAATATACAATCACTTCCATAACTTTTGGCTAAAGCTACTTGGTAAGGATCTATGAAGAAGTCTTTTGCCAGTATAGGTATTTTAAATTTTTTTTTTATATCTTGAATAAACTCTAATTTACCTAAAAAATGCTTTTCTTCTGTGAGCACCGAAAGACAAGTAGCACCATTTTCTATATACATTCTTGCTATATCTAAATGATTGAAATTATTGGTTAGAATGCCTGCTGATGGACTAGCTTTTTTAATTTCAGATATAATAGAAACACCCTTATTCTTTT